>NZ_AP019740.1:2400000-3038795 GCF_006757745.1 Acinetobacter radioresistens DSM 6976 = NBRC 102413 = CIP 103788
ACCAGTTTCTGTGTAATAGTACGGGTACCATGTTCATTCCAGATTTTGGCCAGATAACCAGTGGCAAAGGTCTTTCCTATACCAGTATCAATTCCGCTCACGAAATAAATTGAGCCTGTCATCGAACTCTCCGAGCTATACAATAAATTGGGTGGTAAGTTAATGGATATTGCTGTATTCCCTCATAAGCTGGACTCTTTACAAACTGCTGATACTGATCATAAAACTTGTATAGTGACTGCTTAGTCCAGCGATGCTGACTACTGGTTGCCGTTACGCCGGTCAGTTTTAAATGCTGGAGAACCTGTTTTGGATGCTCAAAATATAAGGTTTCCTGCTCTTCCTGTATTTCAAGGACTTCAAACCCTGATTTGCACATTTTTTCTTTTAGCTCTTCCAGACTGAGGTAGTTTAACCCCTGACCCGTTAAAGTTTTAATCTCACGCAAGTTTTCTGAACCAAAGCTTGAAAAACAAAACCAGCCCTGTGATTTTAATGCCTCGCTGCATTTCTTAAATACCTGCTCCAGGTCATGCATCCATTGCAAGACTGAACTGGACATAATAGCATCAAGTTGTCCCGGAAAGTCAAGCCGTTCAATATCTCCAATACACCAGTCCAGCTGTTCAGCAGCAGAAAAATGCTGTCTGACCTCAGGATACAGATCATTGAGTATGAGCTGTTCAATCTGAAAGTTCTGTTGCAGTAATATTGTTAAGTGACCTGAGCCACAGCCCAGTTCCAGTACTCGAGGAATTTGTATGGCTATATGCCGGCGCATCATTTCAATTAATCGCTGGCAAATTATCTTTTGCGCGACTGCATGTTCAGAATAACTGGAGGCAGCTTTAGCAAAGCGCTGGGCAATCAGCCCGGTATCTATATGAAAATTTTGACTCACAGTAATGCTACCAATTGTTCAATTTCTTCTGGCTGAATTTGTGATGTCAGTGAAATTCTCAGTCGTGCACTATTGGCCGGTACAGTAGGTGGGCGTACTGGCATGATATAAAAACCTTGTGCCTGTAAATAGTTGGCTTTGTCTACCGCCGGCTGACTATCTCCGATAATAACTGGAACAATATGACTACTTGAGGGACAGCAAAAACCAAGACTCTGAACCTTCTGCTGTAAATGATGGCTTAAATTTGCCAGGTGATCGCGCTGCTTCTGCATTTTTTGCATATGCTCGAAAACAAACCGAGTCCAGGCTATCGAAATCGGAGGTAATGCGGTACTGAAAATAAGTGGACGCATGCTGTTAATCAGATATTCACGAATTACAGGTTCACAGACCAGATATCCTCCCACTGAAGCAATCGCCTTACCAAAGGTGCCTACCAGAAAATCAATCTGGTCAATCACTGCATATTGCTCCGCACAGCCTAATCCCCGCGCTCCGCGGACGCCAATAGCGTGAGCTTCATCGACATACAACATAACTTTTACAAACTGCCGTTTTAGTGACACCAGTTGGTTCAGGTCTGTTTCATCGCCATCCATACTAAAAATAGATTCGGTGACCACAATGATGCGTTCATAAGTTTCATCTGCATGATACTTTTGCAAGAGCTGCTGTAAATGGTTTAAATCATTGTGACGGTACCGCAGATATTTGGCTGAGGACAGGCGAATTCCATCAATCATGCTGGCATGAACCAGTTTATCGGCCAGAATCAGAGTCTTACCATCACTTAATGCCGGTAAAATCCCTATATTCATATGATAGCCACTATTGAACAGCAGCACTGCACGCCCGTCAAAAGCCTGGCTCATACAGGCTTCCAGCTGTTCATATTCTGGAAAATTACCAGTAAGCAGACGTGATGAAGAGGAACTGAGCCAGCGCTGTTCCAGAGGGCACTGATCAAAAAAGACTTGTCTTAATCCGAGATCAGCAGCTAGACCCAGGTAATCATTAGAAGACAGATTCAGCATATGCTGGCCTGCAATTTCAATGATCCGTCCTTGTTGCCGGTTGGCCGTAAACTGGCGAAAATTCCCCTGCTGTCTTAACTGCTCCAGCTGCTTGGTAAAATGCTCAAGTAGTTTCATGCTGAAGCTCCTGTAGCTGTTGCACTACTTCTACCAACTGCTGAAGTAAATAATCCAGTTCATTACAAGTGATGATATAAGGAGGCATCACATATACCAGCCTTCCAAACGGGCGTACCCAAATTCCACGACGGACAAATTCCTGCTGTAGAATCTGCATATTTACCGGCACAGTCAGTTCAACAACACCGATAGCACCTAATATTCGAACATCCTCAACATACTCCAGTTGAGATAGTGCAGGTAAGTACTGTTTGAGTTGCTGTTCAATACGGCAGATGTTGGCTTGCCAGTCTTGAGCCAGTAATAACTGTGTACTTTTAAGGGCAACTGCACAGGCAAGTGGATTGGCCATAAAAGTAGGCCCATGCATAAATACCCCTGCCTCTCCCTGACTGATTTTTTCAGCAATCGCTTTACTGGTTAAAGTTGCTGACAAAGTCATGTATCCGCCAGTTAAGGCTTTTCCTATACACATGATATCCGGCTCAACGCCCGCGTGTTCCCAAGCAAACAGTTTACCAGTGCGTCCAAAACCGGTAGCAATCTCATCAAATATAAGCAGGATCTGATACTTTTCACAAAGTAGCTTGGCTTGACGCAAGTATTCAGGATGATAAAAACGCATACCTCCTGCACCCTGTACAATGGGTTCCAGAATCAGCGCGGCAATACAGGTATGATGCTGTACTAAAGTTTGCTCTAGCTCTGCAATATCTTGTGGATTCCACTTTTCATCAAAAGCAGTTTGTGGAGCCGGAACAAAAAAACGGTTGGGCAGACTGCTACCAAAAATCTGGTGCATGCCGGTTACTGGATCACATACCGACATTGCATTCCAAGTATCACCATGATACCCGGAGCGAGGCGTAACAAAATTAGTCTTCTTCAGCTGGCCCTGCGCGCTCCAATACTGCACGGCCATTTTTAAAGCGACTTCAACTGCAACCGAACCGGAATCAGCATAGAAAATCTTATCGAGACCTGGTGGCGTAATATTCAGAAGAAGCTTGCCCAGCTCAATCGCAGGATTATGGGTCAGTCCACCAAACATGACATGTGCCATATCTTGTAACTGATCTTGAACAGCCTGATTTAATTCAGGATGATTATAACCATGAATAGTACACCACCAAGATGACATACCATCAACAAGCTTGTGACCATTCTGCAGTTCGATAGTTGAGCCATAGGCCCGTTTTACTTTGAAAGCTGGTAAAGGCTGAGTCATAGAAGTATAAGGATGCCAAAGATGCTCAAGATCAAATAAGTCAGCCATCCAACACCCATCCTTCACATTAAAACTATTATTTATATAACTCATCCATCTTAATAGCGTAAAGCAATAAAATAAATTGCGAGAAACAACAAAGTTTATATTTCCCTAAGTCATATTTAAAAAACTACAAATTTTTTTGCTAGTTAATGTAATTTCACTATAAGGAAAACCATGTCCAACATTAGGCAACAGTTCGATTTTAAGTAAATTTGCCTTTAAAAAATGAAAATCAGCGATAATCTGGCAGGGTATGAGCTGATCCTGTTCAGAGACGAGATGATACTGTCGACCTGGATATTTTTGTAAGATTGAAACTAAATTTAATTGCTCAAGTTGCTGTAAACCAGAAATCAGATTTATAGGATCATCAGTTTTAATAAAACTTTGTAGATATCTTATATCGTTACGAGCTGTAACTCCCCCTGCACCGACCAGATGACAAAAACGCTTTAGAGTAGCCTCCCTGTCATTCAGAAAAGCACCTTTAAATGCCTCAAAAGTTACACGAGACATTGCATTTGGCCACTCTACTGTAGCAACAAAGCACGGATTGGAAGCCAATGTAACCAGAATTTTAGCCTGACCGGTCTGTTCAAAAATCTTCTGAGCCAGAATAGTGGCAAGCTGACCTCCTAGCGACCAGCCCATTAAAATATCAGCTTTAACCGCTTTTTGAAGCACCTCCTCCAAAACTGCCGGGTTAGAACTGTCGAATATATCAATCAGTTCAACCTGAAAATGCAGGTTTTCAAGAGCAGTTTTAAGTCCCGCTAGAGGCTGACAGCCCAAGCCCCAGCCACTAATAAGTAAAATCTTTTGCATGCTTAATCTAATTTAATTGATCGGTTCTACTATAAAATACTGCTCAATAGAATACAGTCATTAAAAAGCCCAATCTTCTGACTGGGCTTGCTTGAATCATACAAATTTTAAATTTGAGACTGAATATAATTTTGCAGGCCAATCAATTCAATCAAACCTAACTGTTTTTCCAGCCAATATGTATGGTCTTCTTCAGTATCAGACAACTGCTGGCGTAACATGTCACGGCTGATATAATCCCCTTTTTCTTCACATAATTGAATACCACGGGCCAGTTTTTCACGCACATGATATTCAAGTGCAAGATCAGCTTTTAAGCAGGTGCAAACATCTGAACCAACATCAATACTGTCACGTTCCATATTAGGTGTACCGCCTAAAAACAGGACACGACGGATAATTGCATCAGCATGAGCTGCTTCTTCCTGCATTTCATGGTCAATTCTTTCGTAGATTTTATTCAGGCCCCAATCTTCATACATGCGAGAATGAATCAGGTATTGATCGCGAGCTGCCAGTTCGCCACCAATCAACATATTTAAGTAGTCTATGACTTCTGGATTGCCGCGCATATTTTTACTCCTCATCATTTTAAAGTTATTATGGGTGATTGGTATTTAGAATGCAAAACTAAAATTATGTAAGTTTATGATTTATATAAATTAAAAATGAGAAGCATACGCATTTGCATTTTATATCATCAATTAATTGGTTGTTTTCATAATAGATTTTTCTTATTTTGAGATTGGCGATTTTTTAAAGTCATTTAATTTATTTACAAAAAATTAAAAAAGTAATCTTATTAACTGCTGAGCTATAACTAAATACCTCTTAAAAACAGGTTTTAATATGATTTGAGTGAACTATATAAAGCAGCTGGATCCTACTTTTTATAAGTAATATAGAAAAAGCTAGGTCTTTCAATTTTTTAGACAGCACTCACGCAACATATCAAATTGGCTTATTTTTACTATATTGTTAATGTGAATAAAGTATGTAAAGGTTGTTAACCTTATGTAGGTTTAATAATAAATTCCGGCCAAAAGTCAACTTTTAATGATAAATAAGATAGACCATTTATCAGAATAATCAGGCTATTTGAGCAATGAACGAATCTGCATTTTCCCCTGCCACAGTACAGTTCTCTGCTGTTTTATTACAGAAGATGATTGCAGATGGTCATAAGGAAAATACTCATTATTGTTTGTTTCTCGATATTGACGGCACACTTTCTGATTTTCAGGATGATCCCGAAGATAGTTTTATTCCTGAAAACACATTAAATATTCTTCAGACCATTTTAAAGCTTGATGTGCCTGTTATTGCGGTAACCGGCCGACATGTACAGGTTGCCCAGTCTCTTTTTGCCCCCTTATGCATTCCGGTTGCTGGACTGCATGGGCTAGATACCCAAATTGATGCTCATACGCATTTCAAACCTGATCTGAGTCAGATTGATTTTGTCCGCTTGAGGCAGGATTTAAAAGCAGCTTGTGCATCTTATCCCCAGCTGTTAATTGAGGATAAACAGTACTCGGTTGCTTTGCATTACCGGCAGTGTCCTGAACTGGCAGACACAGCAAAGCAAATCATGCAGGTACTGCATCAGTCTCATACGGCACTTAAAATCAATGAAGGTAAATGTGTTATTGAGTTACTTCCTCGACAAGCCGATAAAGGAGAAGCAATAAACACCATATTAAAGCATTTGGAACTTACTCAAGTTTTACCGATTTTTATAGGTGATGATAAAACCGATGAATCTGGTTTTAGAACAATAAATAACCATAACGGTATAAGTATAAAAGTCGGCCCAGGAGAAACCCAGGCTCATTATCGGCTCAAAGATATTAAAACAGTAGCTGATTTTCTTGCACTATTTTCAGAATTCTTAAAAACGCGTGTTTTGACACAGAATCAAACACCAAATGGAGAAAAAGCATGTCTAAACTAATCGTATTATCGAATCGTGTTAGTCTGCCAAATCCCGACAAGCCCGCTGCGGGAGGCTTGGCAGTGGCGTTACAGGATGCACTTGATGAAACCGGCGGGATATGGTTAGGCTGGAATGGCGAGCAAATCAATAATGATCAACAAACCGAGTTTGGTCGCATTAATAATAAAAATGTAGAATATCTGACCTGTCCATTGACTCACCAGCAATATGAACAGTACTACTGCGGTTTTGCCAATAATACGCTATGGCCTGCGATGCATGAGCGCGCAGACCTGATTGAATGTAATGCAGAAGAATATGAAACCTATCAGCAGGTAAACCGCTTATTTGCTGAAAAACTAAAAGATATTGCCCAGCCAGATGATGTGATCTGGGTTCATGACTATCATTTTTTTAGCGTAGCACGCTATTGCCGTGAATTAGGCATGCAAAACAAAATCGGCTTCTTCTTGCATATTCCATTTGCACGTTTAGCCATATGGCGCCAGATACCTATGGCAAACCGCCTCATTCAAGACCTATGTCAGTATGATGTGGTGGGTTTACAAACTGAACATGATCAGAACCTGTGTATGCAGGCCTGCACCACCCTACTTCAGGCACAAAAGATTCAGCAATACCTGCTTAGTTACCAGAAACGCATTACCACTATTAAATGTTATCCGATTGGGGTCAATCCGGATCATATTCAGAAAGTAGCCCGTCAGTATGCCGATGACTCACAGTCTGTTTTTGACTTTGATGCCTTAGGTAAACAGCAGACCATTATTGGGGTGGACCGAATTGATTATTCCAAAGGATTACTTGAACGTTTTAATGCATATTCCGACTTTTTAGCTACTTATCCGGAATATCACCGTCAAGTAACAGATTTACAGATTGCCTGCCCATGCCGTCTGGATATTGTGGCTTACCAGGAATTATTTAAACGTCTAAAAGAGAAGGTTAAAACTATTAATGCACAATTTGCTCAAGATGACTGGCTGCCAATTGAATGCAGTCATGATGTCGTCGCTCATGAGGCATTAATGGGCATCTACCGCAAATCAAGTATCTGCTGGATCAGTTCAATCCGTGATGGTATGAACCTGGTAGCAAAAGAATACATTGCAGCTCAGGACCCTGCAAATCCTGGTGTATTGATCCTTTCAAAATATACAGGGGCTGCTGAGCAGATGCCAGAAGCTATTATTGTTGATCCAGAAGATCCTAAAGCAATGGTTCAGGCATTAAAACTTGCGCTAGATATGCCTCAAGAGGAACGTATCCGCCGTTATCAAAAACTGATTGCGGGGCTTAAAGCTTTTGATATTAATGACTGGCGTAATGCATTTCTGGTTGATCTGCGTCAAAATAATGAATTGCAGAACTTTAAACGGCCTGGCCGTGATACAGCCAATCCAGTTTATCAATTGCTGTAGTGCCCTCAGTTTATATAGAAGTATTGTCCATAAAAAAACCGGTAAACTTCCAGCTTACCGGTTTTTATGTAGTGGCGTTTAAATAAGCTGACTTTAGGCGGGGCCTACTCGAGTAAACCGATTTAAAATAGCTACAGTAGCCAATAATACTGCCACACTCGCAAACATGATGGTTAAGCCGGTCATCTCACCAATTACACCGATCAATGCCGGGCCAGACAGAGATCCTGTATAAGCCATAGTCGATACACAAGATAGGGCTGCCGCTTTAGGCATAAAGTTCTGACGTCCAACACGTGAAAACATGACAGGTACGATATTTGAACAACCTAGACCAACCAGTGCATAACCTAACAATACAATAAACCAATGTGGAGCCAGTACCACTACTGCTAAACCTGTAGCAGCACAGATAGCACTATAAGTTACAATATTTTTTTCACCCAGTATTTTCAACAGGTAACGCCCCGAGAAACGGCCCAATGTCATGGCAATCGCAAAGAAAGTGTAAGCCAGCCCTGCAAAGGCTGGATTAACACCATATTTGCTGGTCAGGTAAATGCCACTCCAGTCCATGGCCGCACCTTCCGATAAAAATGCGATAAAGCACATTAGTCCAATTAGCAAGATAATAGGCGCAGGCAGTTTTTTATGACTTTTTTTATGCTCTGCCGTGTCTGCTTCAATCTGTTCATCGCGTTCAATTTCACTTAATGAAGCTGGAACCGCAATAATGCTAATGACGAATAGCATAATACTTACTGCCAGCGCACTAATCAGTGGCGATACGCCAGCCGCTAAAAGCGCCGTTACAGTCATTACACCAGCCAAGCCACCTAAGCTGCACATACCATGAAAACTCGACATCATGGCACGCAGACTGTTCTTCTCTACAATAACTGCCTGTAAATTGAGGGCGACACCAAAACTTCCTGCAGCTGTACCGAACAGGAACAGAGAAACCGCCATCATTACTGATGTATTCCAGACAGCAAGCCCCGGCAATACTAACAGTATCAACAGCGCCGCAAAGCCAATAATTGCACGGCAACCGATTCGTTGTACCAGAGCCCCAGTCGCAGGCATAGCAATCATTGACCCTACACCCATACAGAGCAATAACAAACCAAAATCAGCATGATTTAAATTTAGACGCTGCTGTGCAAATGGAATCAAGGGCGCCCAGGCCGCCGTTCCAAAGCCCAAGCTAAAAAAGTTCAAACGTGTAGATAGACGTTGTGCACTCAGTTGAGCTGCGCTATCTAAAACTGCTGTTCTGGAGAAAAGTATCACAGTGTGCCACCACCATTAAAAAAGACCTTGGTATTCCATTCCAGAGAATTCCAATAGAAAAACCCCTACCGGTTTGTAGATATATCTACTTATTGGCAAGGGCTTTTGATGGCGAAATTATACACACTTACAAGAACAATACATCCATTTCAAAATATTTTTTCAGTCTTTTTTGTAACTGTAAAAGTCTTACTACGTAAGGCTTTGAAAACATTTTCAATGCACTAAAAAACAGCATGAATGTGGATAAACCATGTAATTTAATTTACATTAAATTACTTGACCATAGGTCTCCATTAGCTCAATAAACTGCCTTTCATTTAGTGTCTGAATATTAAGCTTTTGTGCTTTTTCCAGTTTTGACCCAGCCTTTTCCCCGGCAACCACACATTTAGTTTTGGCAGATACACTGCCACTTACACGTGCGCCTAAAGCTTGTAACATCTGGGTAGCCTGTTCGCGTGTAAGGTGCTCAAGTGTGCCTGTTAAAACCCAGCTTTCACCATTCAATGGCTGACGCGTTGAGGCAATTGGTGCATCCCAATGGATGCCTGCGGCCAGCAATCGATCAATTACTTCCAGGTTATGTTCTGCACGGAAAAAGTCATAAATCCATTCGGCTGTTATATCGCCTACATCAGGCACTTTTTTCAAGCTATCTACATCTGCCTGTTGCAAGGCTTCTAGGGTTTGAAAGCTGTTGGCCAGCATCCGTGCCGTTGTTTCACCGACACCTCGTATCCCCAGGGCATAAATAAAACGGGCCAGTGTAGTTTTTTTACTTTGTTCAATTGCATTGATCAGGTTCTGAACTGATTTTTCACCCATTTTTTCAATGCCAAGCAACGTATTCCGATGCTGGTGCAGATGATAAATGTCTGAGACATCTTTCAACAGTTCAAGATGCAGCAGTGACTCTACCCAGCGGTCCCCCAAACCTTCAATATCCATAGCCTTGCGGGACACAAAATGGCGAATTGATTCAATTCGCTGTGCTGCACAATATAACTCTCCCGAACAGCGGGCCAAAGCCTCACCTTCCGGCATCACTACAGGTGAGGCACACACAGGACAGGTTTCCGGTAGGTTTATGACTTCGGCAGTGTCCGGACGAAACTCAGGCCAGACTTTTTCCACTTTAGGAATCACGTCTCCGGTTCGGTAAACGCTCACTGTATCGCCAATTCTTACATCCAGACGGTGAATCTCGCCAATATTATGCAGTGTTACATTGGATACTGTTACACCTCCGACAAATACCGGATTTAACCGGGCAACAGGCGTCAGGATACCTGTTCGTCCTACCTGCCAGTCTATATTCTCTACTGTAGTGAGGGCTGCAATTGCAGGGAACTTATAGGCAGTTGCCCAGCGTGGTTCCCGGCTTAGAAAGCCCAACTGTTTTTGCTGTTTAAGGCTATCTACCTTAACCACCATGCCATCAATTTCTACACCCAGGTCAGCGCGCTCTTCCATAATTTTTTCATAGCGGCGCTGTACTTCTTCAATCGAATCACATAAAAATTGCCGTTCGGCAATTTCAAAGCCCAGATCACGTAACCAGTGCAGACTTTCGGTCATGGAATTTAAGTGATGCTCTGGTTCACACTGGGCAATTCCATAAGCATAAAAGGCCAATGGACGTGCAGCGGCAATACCCGGATCTAACTGGCGAAGGCTTCCAGCAGCAGCATTGCGCGGATTGGCAAATATTTTTTCACCTTTGGCTTCATTTTCAGCATTTAATTTTAAAAAACCGGTTTTAGGAATTAGAACTTCCCCTCGTACTTCCAGCAATTTAGGTATAGCAGCCTGATCAGAATAAAGGTACTTTGGCAAATTACGGATAGTTTTAACATTCTGGGTAATATCTTCTCCAGTTTCTCCATCGCCCCGCGTTACCCCACGTACCAGCTCACCATTTTCGTACCAGAGTGAAATAGCCAGCCCATCGAGTTTTAACTCAACCTCATACTTGACCTGTTGTCCCGGAAGACGCTCCTCTACCCGACGGGCAAACGCGAACAGGTCTTCCTTATTAAACACGTTTCCGAGCGACAGCATCGGCACTGCATGTCTGACTGTCATAAACTTGCTCAGAGCTTGTCCACCTACACGACGAGTCGGCGTATCATTTTGAACAAGATCCGGATACTGCTCTTCGAGTGCTTTTAACTGATGAAACAGGGAATCATATTCATTATCGGAAATACTGGGCTGATCCATTACATAATAAGCGTGATTATGCTGTGCGATCAGCTGTATAAGTTGACGCATCTGCGTCACAATGCCTGCTGTAGATTCCATAAGATTCACCATATAAAAGGGCGGATACTCCCGCCCTGATGCTGCTTTCAATCTGTTTTTTAATTAAATATCCGATCAGACACTGACATGATCCGGCCGGTAATCAATCACCTGATGACGCCAGTGCTCTTTAAGCTGTGGCGTAAACTCAAGATTCTGTTCATCATATACTTTACCATCAATTTCCCGCGCAATCAGGCCGGCAATACTGGTCATCATATCAAAACCGGTAATAGCATTCGGATTTGGCAATGCCAGAAAGAAAGCCAAACCCTGTACTTGCTCGGTAGACAGACTTTCAAGGTCAAAACCTGCTGGACCTTCATCAGTAATACGCAGTACAGAGAACATCAGTGGACTTTGTTCTTCTGTTTTTTCATAGCGGTGGAAGCAGGACATCTCACCATAACGCAGACCATATTTTAACAATACCTTCAGGGCCTTATCACCTGATAGAGCACGGCGCGGATTCGGATAAACATTCAGTGCAATAATTTGCTGCGCAGTTGCTAGAGCACTTTCATCATCACAGCGCTGCTGTTCATGTAAATGTACATCAAGGATATTGCTTTCACCATCAAACTCGGCAATCTCGGCAGTTTCAATAGTGGGATTCAAGCTAAATTCAGGCTCTTTTGGCTCAGACCCATCAGCCACTTCAGTTGATTCTGAAGTTGTCTTTTCTACTTTCTTTACTTGCGCCTGAGTTTCACTCAAAGCAATAGCTTCTGCAGGTGCTTCTGGCTGAGCCCGAGTTTCAGCCTTATCTGTAGAGACAGACTGAGAAGCAGATACTTCAGGTTCTGAAGCTTGTTTAGAATGTTGTCCGGCTATTGGTACAGACTGTTGAGTGGCCGAGCTCTGATCAAGCTGTGGTTCTTTACGCACTGTTGGTGTAGCTGCACTCTCGCTGGCCTGTAGCTGGTCACGGACATGACGGGGAATCACCGGCTTGTTGCTTTGCGGGTCTATATAAAGTTCAGATTCGAGTGAGGGTGCCGTATTTGGCTTTTTCAGCATCATACGCAGCCCGACCAGAATAATAATAACAGCAACAATAATCCCTATCAGGGTAGTGACTTCCATACTTATGCCTCCGCGACTAAACCGTATTCTTTTGCTTGTTCTAAATTGACTGTGACTAATTTTGATGTTCCTGGCTCAGGCATGGTTACACCGAGTAAGTCTGTTGCCATGGTCATTGCAATTTTATTATGTGTAATGTAAATGAATTGTACCTGTTCAGAAAGTTCTTTTACCAAATTACAAAACCGTTGAACATTGGCATCATCTAAAGGCGCATCAACTTCATCCAGTACACAAAAAGGAGCCGGATTTAGCCTGAAAATTGCAAATACCAAGGCCAATGCAGTCAGTGCTTTCTCTCCACCTGACAATAAAGCCAGAGAACTGTTACGTTTCCCAGGTGGCCGTGCCATTAATTTAATACCAGATTGCCAGTCATCTTCCAAGCTCAGACTGGCCTCACCGCCATTAAAGACTTTAGGAAATAGTACCTGTAGCTCGGCATTTACCTGATCAAAAGTACTCATAAACAGCTTACGGGTTTCCTGATCGATACTTTTCATGGCATTTTTTAGCTGCTCTACAGTATTTTCCAAGTCCCGCATCTGATGAATCAGCTCTTCAAAACGCTGGCTTACCTCATCATATTCCTGTGAAGCAGCCAGGTTTACTGCACCAATTTTTTCAAATTTTTGCTGTATTTTTTCGAGCTGTTGCTGATGACCAGACAAATCAATCTTTAGCCCTAGAACCGGCTCGCTATTTAATTCTTTAAGCTGTTCAGTATAATGCAAAAAGTCTGATTTGGCCGCCTGCCAGGCTAGACGCTTTTCTTCCAGCTCGGTACGCAAAGACTCATCCTGCTGCTGAAAACGATAACGCTGTTCCGTCAGTTGCTGTTGTTTTTCCTGAATCTGATTCAGTTCAACTTGCCATTTATGCCAGCTTTTTTCTAAATTTTCAGTAAGTTGCTGCTGCTGTGAAAATTGCGACTCCAGATTAGGTAACTCCAGCTGAATAGGGTCAACAAATTTTTTAGACTGCTCTATTTGCGTTATAATCTGCTGATACTGGACTTTTAAAAATGAAGCATCTTTTTCCAGCAATTCAATCTGTTGCTTGGTTTGCATTGCCTGCCGGCGTATTAAATCCAGCTCCTGTTGGGCATGTTGCAGATTTTGCTGGGTACTTTCCAGCTGCTCAGTCAGTTCTTCAAATTGGAACTGCTGGGCTTTATAGTTTGGCAGTATCTGCTCGAGCTTTAAATCTAGGGCATGCAGATCAATTTCCAGATCATCCTTTTGCATGGCATCTTCTTGCAGCTGAAGATCAAACTGTTGCAGCTGGATATGTAATTGCTGCTGCTGTAATTTCAGTGCCTGTGCGGTACTTTGTATTTTAGCAATGCTGATATCAAGCTGCTGTAATACTGTTTGCTGCTGCTTAAGCAGATCAAGCTGTAATTGCTGTTGATGCTGCTCAGTCTGGACTTGCTGCTTGACCGTTAACAGCTGAGCTTCTTGCTGTTCCAGCTGCTCACCAGACTGCATTAATAATGCTTCGATTTCTTCCAGACGGATACGGTGGCTTAACATACCTTGTCCGGCTTGGCTGTCATCATCATAATAAAGTGCAATGGCCCAATCTGCACCTACATGATAACCATCGAGTGTCAGGATGGACTGACCAGTATGCAGTTTATCCTTTAAATATAGCGCTTCAGATAAAGTTGTAGCGACCGCAACCTGAGTCCATAAAGAATAATGTGGTGTTTCAATCCAGTTGGCTAAACAGGGTAAGTGGTCCAGTTGAATGAGTTCATCTGAATGGCCTTTAAGTTGTCTTGAAATGTTCTCGCTGAAGCTTTGCCCGGTCTCTAGCACATGTGCAGTCAGCCATTTAGACAGAAACTTTTCAATGAGGCTTGCATATGGTTTGGCCTGCTTGTTCAGTTTAAGTATTTGTACTAACTGTACCTGGTCTTTCTGGATTACCGGGCCATATTGAGTCATCAACTGTTTCAGGTTTTTCTGTTCAGAATATAGTATCTGAATTGATGATTTCAGCTCTCCCAGTTTACTGCTCTTTTGTGTATAGACTGATTCAAGCCCGATAATTTTCTGCTTTCTTGTATTAATCTGCAGTTCTAAAACTTCAATCTGCTGTTGCAACTGCTGTTTTTCAGTATGTCGCTGTTCAAGCTCATCTGATTCATACTGCTGTTGAAGCTGGGCAATCTGGGTATGTAAGGTTTCACGTTGCTGTTCAATCCGACCAATATTTTTTAAGAGCTGCTCGGTCTGCGCCAACATCTGCATTTTCTGCTGTTGCTGTTTTTCGACCTGTTGTTTGAGCTGCTCAAACTGTTGCCCTACCTGTTGCTGCTGGGCTTTTAAAAGTTGTATATCCTGAGTCCGACCTTGGTGCTGCTGTTCCTGTTGCTGTGTCTGCTCATCCAGCTGTTCCTGTTGCTGATACAGATTTTCCAGCTGAAGCTCAATCAACTTCAGCCGTTCTTTAGTCTGAACTTTCTGCTGCTCAAGCTGGTTAAGCATCGTGGTGTTTTGCTGAAATAGTGACTGCTTCTGTTCCAGCGTCATTTTGAGTTCAGCCATTTTTTTTTCAGCTTGCTGCCACTCACTCTGTAAAGGGGCAGATTGCTGCAATAACCGCTGAAACAGCTCGCTGGTCGAGGTCAGATTATGCTCTAGAGTATGTAGCTCAGAACGCACCAGTTTAAAAGACTCTCCCAGTTCATTCATCTGCAAGGTATATTCCTGCTGCAAATGCTGGCTTCGTTCACATTGCACAGAGAGAATTTCGATTTTAAGGGTACGAATCCGGTTTTCCAGTTCCTTGTACTGAACTGCAGTTTCGGCCTGTTTTTTTAAACTTTTTAGCTGACTTTTAAGCTCTAGCGCAATATCTTCCAGACGGGATAGGTTTTGAGTGGTATGTTCAAGATGTAGCAGCGTTTCTCGGCGACGGGCCTGATAACGTGAAATACCGGCGGCCTCCTCAATGAAAACCCGCATTTCATCAGGTTTGGCATCTACCAGCCGGTTAATCATGCCCTGTTCAATAATGGCATAGGAACGTGGGCCCAAACCGGTTCCCAAAAAGATATCGGTTATATCGCGGCGGCGGCAGCGCGTACCATTAAGAAAATATTCAGACTTACCTTCACGGTTAACCTGTCGACGTACAGCCAGTTCGTTATATGCATTGTAGGCGCCGCCCAGTTTTCCATAGGTATTGTCAAAGCGGAGTTCGACACTGGCCATACCCACAGGTTTTCGTTTTGCTGTACCGGTAAAAATAACATCCTGCATGCTGCCACCTCTCAGCTGACGAGCACTAGACTCGCCCATTACCCAGCGAATAGCGTCAATCACATTAGATTTGCCACAGCCATTTGGGCCTACCACTGCACTGCGGCTATCTCTGAAATTCAAGGTGGTTGAATCGGCAAACGATTTGAAGCCGGAAAGTTTTAAACTGCTTAAACGCATAGTGTCCTGATTAGCGACGCGAGCGACGGGCCCAAGCTAATTCGATCTGTTTCATTCGTGTCAGCGATTCCAACACAAGGTTGCGCAAGTGTCGACAAAAATCTTCCATAAATAAAGTGGCTTGTTGTGAATTTCGGTTCAAAATAGCATCAATCACTAATTTAAACAGTTCAAATGACTCCTGCAGCTCACGACGTGAAGTATTTAAGGTCAGAAAATAACTGCGTCTCAAAGAAGGTAACAGCTCATTCAGAAATTTCATCAAATAGAGATTGACAACTAATCCTTGCTGCTCCATCAGATATTCGAAAATCTGATCATAAAATTTTTCCGTATGGCCATGTTTTACCTGCTCCTGCAAATAAACCAGAAGTTGCTGTAGAATCTGGGCATCTGTACCACGCCAGCCCTGACTGATTTGCTGGACCACCTGCCCGAGCAGCAAGCAACTGGTATCAAATAGCGCTCGAACCTGTTGAGGCGACATTTCAGCTACAATTGCCCCCCGACGCGGATAAATCTCAATTAGATGAGTACGCTCTAATAAAAGCAGTGCTTCACGGACTGACCCACGGCTGACATCCAGCTCCTTGGCAATTCTCAATTCCTGTATCCGTTCACCCTCAACCAGTTCTCCGCTGATAATCTGTTCAGCAATGCTTTTAGCAATTTGTTCAGAGAGACTGTCTGTTGCTTTAACTGTCATGACTCACCTACTTTTATTTATATAAACTGCACTGAATGCAGTTTTTTATTGGTAAATGAATTGTTGACAGCTTTAAACTTTAAAACTATGTCATTGTCGGACAATTTTCAGGTATTTTAGGTCAATTCTCACATCATGAAAGAGAAAGCTTTAGAAATAAATACTGACTGCCTGATAAATAAAATATACACCTACGACACTCAACATTCCGGCAAAGCACTTTTTGAGCATAACGGGAGAAAGCATATGGGCGACTCTGGCACCCAGCTTGGCAGTAATGAAACTCATTGTACTGATACCAATAAATGCATAGATATGAACATAGCCAATCGCATTTGGCACTTCTACATTTGCCTGGTGTCCAAACCAGATAAAGCCCAAGGCACCTGCAATGGCAATTGGTAAGCCACAGGCCGCAGAGGTAGCTACAGCCTTTTGCATGATCACACCATGCCGGTTTAAATAAGGCACTGTCAGACTGCCTCCACCAATGCCAAAAATGGCAGAAGCTATACCAATACCTCCTCCGGCCAGCATTTGTACCGGTGCAGAAGGTAATGTGCGGTCCGGATTTACCTGAACATGTGCACCCCTGAACATCTTGTATGCAACCCATATGGCAAACAGCCCAATAGCCAGCTGCAGATGCTGTCCAGACAGCAGATCTGCCACACCCGCTCCCAGAAAAGAACCAAGAACCAAGCCAGGAGCCAAGTTTTTAAACACTGCCCATAATACGGCACCGCGTTTATGATGTGCCATTACCGAACTGATTGAAGTAACAATGATGGTGGCTAAAGAAGTACCAACCGCCATATGCATCAGCACATTCGGATCATAATTTAACTGGGTAAAAACGATATAAAGAATAGGTACAATAATCAGGCCGCCGCCTACTCCAAACAGACCGGCAGCAAAACCTGCAATTGCACCAATCAGCAAATATATGATTAACTCCATCATTAATTTCTCATTTCTCTTTATTTCAATATGGATTTAGATTCCCGCCGGCTCCAGCAACTACTGGCGCAAACACACCATTGCCCTGAGGCAGTAGTACTTAAAGCAGAGACCACCTCAACCAATGATGATGTCCGTGAAATTGCACAGAAAGGAATAAAGTCTGCACTGGTCTGTAGTGCCAGACAAACTCAAGGGCGTGGCCAGCATCAGAGGCCTTGGGTATCGCCTGAAGGAAACATTTATTTAAGCACATTGTTGCAGACAGGAACAGCAATAGACGGCCGGCTGGCTCTTGAAATAGCCCTGAATATCTTGCAATGCCCTTCTTTACAACCCCTTAAACTTCAGGTCAAGTGGCCAAACGACCTTTACAGCCATCAGGGGAAATGGGGCGGCATTCTGGTGGAACCAATTACTGCACAGCAAGCTATTATTGGCGTAGGGATCAACATTTACCAGATACATGATGTACTCGACCAGTCGGTAACTTCGTTGACACAACTGGGTTTGGCTCAAATAGATTTAATGCAACTTATCGCTGAACTTTATCATGCCATCCAGCAGGCAGGAGAATGGTTTAGTCATGGTAGCCATCAGCTGGCAAACCGCTTTAATCATCATGCCGCTTTTTTAAACGATATGGTTTACTTCGAGCATCATCAAGGTATTGCTGAAGGAAAATTCATCGGAATTCAAAATGATGGCGCAGTTACGTTACAAATCGCTGATGAAAGCCATACTTTTTATCAGGGCCGCTTACGCCGTCAGCAGTAAAAAATCAGGGTTGTGCTATGAGAGAGTTATGGTTAGATATTGGCAATACACGCCTGAAATACTGGATTACTGAAGATCAACAGGTGATTGAACATGCAGCCGAGTTGCATTTACAGTCACCGTCTGACTTGCTGTTAGGTCTGATTCAGCACTTTAAAAGTTTAGATTTATCCCGGGTTGGCGTATCTTCGGTTCAGGATAAAAAAAATAATGATCGTATTTATAAAATTTTAAGGTTCCTGAATATTCCTGTAACTTTTGCCAAAGTTCATGCTGAATATGCTGGCCTTGAATGTGCCTATGATGTCACGCAGCTCGGTATTGACCGCTGGCTGCAGGTTCTTGCCGTAGCCCGGCCAAAACAGGACTTATGTATCATCAGCTGTGGAACAGCACTGACTATTGATCTGACACACGGTCATCAGCATTTAGGTGGATATATTTTGCCGAACCTCTATCTGCAACGTGATGCATTGATTCAGCACACTAAAGGAATTCGTATTCCTGAAGCAGCTTTTGATGACTTGAGCCCTGGCCGTAATACACTCGATGCAGTACACCATGGAATATTATTAGGCCTCCTCAGTACTATCAAGCATGTCTTGCTACAGTCCCCCCGTCAGTTAATTCTGACTGGAGGCGATGCACCACTGTTTGCCCGCTTCCTTGAGCAGTATGAACCTGAAGTTGAAACTGATTTACTGCTCAAGGGGCTACAACGTTATATTCATTATTATTCAGTCAGCACATAAGGTTCAATCGCCTGCCACACCTCCGGCAGCTCGGTACAGCCTTCAGAGTCAATAAAGTGCCCTTGATGCTTAGCCTGGATAACTTCAGCATCCAGGCTTTTAGCCTGTTCCAAGCTAAATTTTGGTGGTACACGGTCATCACCCTCTGAATAGATCACAACCCGATGCTCTATCTGCTGCTTTAATAGTTCCAGGTCAATTTTGCAGGCATCAATAAAAGGGTCAACCTCTTCAAGACGCCCTAAACGACCGTTAAAGCCTGCCACCAGTACCAATTGTTTGATCTTCTGGTTCTTTAATTGATGTGATAAGTAATGCAAGGTGGCAATACAGCCCAGACTGTGACCAATAAAGATACTGTTTTCATTAATCTCTTTAATTTGCTCAGCCATTTGCTGATCCCAGTCTTGCAGTTTAGGAGTTGTTGAAGGGTCCAGACGTAGTACCTGCAAACTGACATTTTGCTGTTTGGCATATTGTTGAATCCAGGGGAACCAGTTCTGTTCAGGGCCAGCGGTATAACCATGAACTACAATAACCTGTGTCATTTTTCTTCTCACTTTTGACGATGAATGCCTTGAGTGTGCCGTAAACTATGACTGATTCGGGTAAGCAAATGTTGGGTTTTCTTAACCTTAAAATATCTAAATTCTTAAGCTTGAAAATAAAAAAGAGCGCTTAGTGCGCTCTGTTTTTAAATACGATTAAGGCTTTTTCTGCGGGTCGTTTCCGCCAAAAAGCGGGCCTGCGCCACCACCGCCACCAAACTGTTTTTGCAGATTGCCAAGTGAACGCATCATCTTGCTCATACCTGCGGGATTGGAGAACTTTTTCATCATTTTTGCCATCTGAGCATGCTGTTTAATCAGTTTATTGACTTCGGCGACGTCCATACCACAACCAGCAGCAATACGTTTTTTACGGCTCGGATTAATCAGGTCAGGATTACGGCGCTCTTTTACAGTCATAGACTGAATGATAGCTTCCATTTTCTTGACCTGCTTTTCAGGATTAGCCTGCTCTAGCGCCTGCTGAATTCCTGAGTTGCTCATACCTGGCAACTTGTCCAGAAAACCCATCATGCCGCCCATTTTGCTCATCTGTTCGAATTGCATCAGCATATCTTCAAAGTTAAAACTGCCACCTTTTTGCAGTTTCTTCGCCATTTTTTCGGCTTTTTCTTTGTCGATCTTACGTTCAACTTCTTCGACCAGTGACAGAACATCACCCATACCCAGAATACGCTGTGCAACACGTTCCGGATGGAAAGGTTCCAGGGCATCAAGTTTCTCACCCATCCCCAGAAATTTGATTGGCTTGCCGGTAATAGCACGCACTGACAATGCCGCACCACCGCGTGCATCACCATCAGTTTTGGTCAGGATCACGCCAGTCAAAGGCAAGGCATCATTGAACGCCTTGGCAGTATTTGCAGCATCCTGACCAGTCATGGCATCTACCACGAACAGGGTTTCAGTTGGCTGAATGGCAGCATGGAGTGCTTTAATTTCACCCATCATGTCATCATCAATATGCAGACGGCCTGCAGTATCGACAATCAGCACATCAGCAAACTTGATCTTGGCCTGTTCTATGGCACGATTCGCAATAACAATCGGATCTTCATCAGCACTTGACTCAATGAATTCCGCACCGACTTCATTCGCAACGGTCTGAAGCTGTTTAATGGCTGCCGGGCGGTAAATATCGGCAGAAACCATTGCTACTTTTTTCTTTTGACGTTCTTTTAAAAAGCGAGCCAATTTTGCAGCAGTTGTCGTTTTACCAGCGCCCTGCAAACCTGCAAGTAGTACTATAACCGGAGGCTTTGCAGCTAAGTCAAGACTTTCATTAGCCTCTCCCATCATTTTGGTCAGTTCGTCATAGACGATCTTGACAAAAGCCTGCCCAGGAGAAAGTTGGCTCATAACTTCCTGACCCAATGCCTGTTCCTTAACTTTCGCAATAAATTCACGAGTTACAGGTAACGCAACATCGGCTTCAAGAAGCGCCATACGTACTTCGCGTAACGTATCTTTAATATTGTCTTCGGTCAGTTGCCCTGAGCCAGTAACATTTCTTAAACTCTGCGTGAGTCGTTCTGTTAAGGTATCAAACATTGCAAAATCCGCTTAAAATGGCCAGTTGCAAAAAATCTTTCCTAAAAATAGAAAATTTATGCATAGAATGCTATAGGATACTGTAGTTCGCGTAGAATTTATATCTTATAACTTCAATATTCATAGTCCGAGAAAAGGTTTGACATGCTCAGTCTCCCCTTGGTTTTTACGATCTTAGCATTAATCGCTTATACCACATCATTCTGGTATTTGTTTGTTAATTTAATGTCTAAACATCAACCAAACCATGGGCTCATCGGCATTATGCTGGGCTTAGGACTTTTTCTGCATGCAGCAGTATTGTATAGCGATATGCTTACACCAGCGGGCATTAATTATGATGTTTTCAACCTGATGTCTTTCACCTCAGGACTGATGCTGCTGTTGAGCCTGCTGTTTAGTACTTACCGACCGGTATTGGCCTTAAACCTGTTAGGTATACCTGTAGCGGCGACCGGTCTGGTCATGGGATTCGCTTTTAGCCGTCCGACCCAGATTATTGAGCAGCGGGATTTAGGTTTAGACCTGCACATTATCTTATCATTATCTGCATACGCGGTTCTGCTGATGGCAACTATTCATGCGGTGCTGCTCTGGTTCCAGAACCGTGAACTTAAAAACAAACAGAAACGCCGGATTTGGGTGAATTTATTGCCTTCTGTTCAGGCAATGGAATCCCTGCTATTTGACCTGATTATTACCGGCTTTATTTTACTTACGATTGCCTTGGGTCTGGGTTTCTTTACTGTTGATAACTTCTTCGCCCAGCATCTGGCTCATAAAACGGCTTTTAGTATCATTTCCTGGTTTATTTATGGTGCCCTTTTACTTGGGCATTACAAATTCGGCTGGCGTGGTCAAAAGGCGATTCGCTTTACATTAGTCGGTTTTCTTTTGCTGGCTATTGGCTTCATTGGCAGTAAATTTATTTTAGAAATGATATTAGGCCGTTAAATAAAATTGAGTATTTTTTGAATCTCAGTTTTACGTCAGCTTCTTATTTTAATACTGGATGTACACGACCAATACGCAAGGCTAATGGCCATTTAACCAGTTTGGTCTGTTGAGGATTGCCCCACATTGCCACTAATTCGGCTTGAAGTGACTTTAAGGGATCAATACCCAAGCTCTGTCTGGCTTGTTTTAATGCAGACCATGTACTGATATACCCGAGAAGCTGTTCCAGATTCCACATCATGTGCATGTTCAGAGCAGGTGTTTCAACTGGTTGAAATGGAAAAGCCAAGTTCTGGTATTCATCTTCTACATGGCGCCGTTCAGGAGGCCAATAAGGCATGATGGTGTCGTAGTAAAAATGTTGAATAGGTGCATTTACCTCTCCGTCTACATGTAACACACCATAACTTATCAGAGCGATTATGGCATCTGGACGTGCAACCCGTCTCACCTCTTCATAAAAACTTTCCAGTTTAAGCCAGTGCGCGGCTTGCGCGACCGTGATCAGATCTACACTTTCTCCGGGTAGTCCACTATTATCTGCCAAGGCAGTTTTATAGTTTATCCGTTGATGTGGCTGAGCCTTGGCAATCTGCTCTGTACTGGCATCTGTCGCAACCACCTCATCAAAATACTCGGCAAGCAAGACCGAAAGTTGGCCTGTACCGCAGCCACAATCCAATGCACGCGCACAAGATGGAGCAAGCTCGGCCAGCATTTTGGCTAATATATGGGGGTAATTCGGCCGGTACAATGCATACTGTCTTGAGTCTTTTGAAAAATGGTCCTTAAACTGTCGGTTTTCCATGGGAACCCATCCTGCCTGAATTTGAATAAAACCTTGTACAATGCAAAGCCTATCCTGTTGCTATCTATTAAAATAGTTAAAATACAAAGTAGTTTGGTAGATTAATTGATCCTCATAACTTAGTTTAATTCTATTAAAGCTTATTTTATCTCGATTCTGGACATCCCACTTAAAAATGCGTATAACGCTGTTTTTTCATTGTCCAGGTAAGACACTGTGAAACTTGTTCTTGCGCCTATGGAAGGCTTAACTGATCCGATTATGCGGGATGTACTCACACATGTGGGGAGCTTTGACTGGTGTGTGACCGAGTTTATTCGTGTTACGGACTCTGTTCTGCCCGACCATATCTATTACAGTTATTGTCCTGAATTAAAAACTGAAGGTAAAACAGCCGCAGGTACTCCGGTTCATGTCCAGTTTTTAGGCAATAATCCTGAAATGCTGGCGGCAAATGCGGTACGCGCTGCTACACTAGGTGCTCCCGCAATCGATATGAATTTTGGCTGCCCGGCAAAAACTGTAAACCGCCATCGTGGTGGTTCTGTACTCCTAGATGAACCAGAAGTTGTATACGAGCTAGTAAAAGCTGTACGTGATGCAGTCCCGGCCCATATTCCAGTTTCGGCTAAAATGCGCTTAGGCTATATGGACCGTAACTTTATGTTGGACAATGCGCATGCTATTGAAGATGCAGGCGCATCTTGGGTGACAGTTCATGCCCGTACCAAAGCTGATGGTTATACTCCGCCTGCGTTCTGGGACCAGCTGCAACCCATTCGTGAAGCCCTGAAGATTAATGTAATTGCTAATGGCGAAATCTGGAACAACACTGATGCACGTCAATGCCAGCTAGAATCTGGCTGTGAAGATTTGATGATTGGACGTGGTGCCGTTACCACCCCTGATTTAACCCAATGCATCCGCAATAACTCAGATGAACCTCTGCTTTGCTGGCAAGACCTGTTAGCTTTACAGATACGCTTTATCAATGGTCCATCCAAAACTGAAATCGGTATGGTTGGCCGTTATAAACAGTGGTTAGGCATGATGTCAAAACATTATCCAGAAGCAAAAATGCTGTGGAATGAAATCAAACGTCTGAAAAAAATTGACGAAATTAATGAAAAGATCACAATACAGTTGGCCAGTCCGTAAAATTAAAATATGATAGACTGGCCATACCGTTACTTAACTTGTGAAACAAAAGTAGGTAACTGCCAGGCTCCACCTGCAAAACCTTTGCATTGACCAGTGGTTGCATTGTAACTTTCTACAAAACCGTTACTGGTCCAGACCCACTCCTGCCGGCTCCAGCAGTCTCCCAAGCCACGCCCTTTATGATGGGCAAAAATTTCACCCTCACTAAAACTTGAACCCTGTGTAGTTGCCAGATGCTTGACCTGTTTAAGTTGAGGGTCCATCACCCAGTAACCTGAACCGGCATTATAGGCACCACGCCAGCACGGACTTTCAACTACAACATTCTGCTTGTCTAATGGATAGACCGTTATCTGGTCATGATCAGGATAATTTGCTTCAAATAAAATTGGACAGCCTTCCCGGTCTGCTGTTTTTTTAAATTTAGTAATTAGTGCCTTGGCTTGCGGGCTATTTAAGGCGAAATGTCGTGCTGTGCCCGGCCGGTAGGTTTTAGTAAGTACTGGCATAGACTGGGCCTTGATTACTTTATCTTGGCTGACATTTCCAAAACGAATCAGAGCAGATGCAGTATCTACCCGGTTCTGAAAGGCATCCATTTTAAGTAATACTGCGGTTGCGCCCTGATCAGACAGTTGCCACTGCTCCTTACCCAAACTAAAGACAATCTGGCTACTGCCCTTTAAAGCGGTTAAAAGATGCTGGGTCTGCTGTTTAGAGAGCGTACCACGCGCATTGTCTCTTTTTAGTATAATACTGCCCAGCGGGCGACCATTAATATATAAACTAAGATAAGGAGTACCTTTAATCTGTTCCAGAAATTTTCGTCTTCATGACTAATCTGGACCTGAGCCAGCACTGCGGTATCTGGCCCAGCCTTACGTGTCAACAAAACAGATACCGGATGGGAGATGTTTTCTTCAGTCTGATAACCGGCAGCACGACAGGTACCTGTATTTTCACAGGCGAGTGACCAGTCTTTATATTCAAAGGCCAAACTGGCAGAGGTACCGGCCAGACATAATGTAGGCCACATTAAAATAGCGCCGAGACCAAATACTGTTTTCATACTGGCTTCCTGTACTTATTTTATTGTCCCTGATATTGAATTGCATCTGCCCAGATGCCTAGTTTGAAATTGTAAATAAAAAGAAATAATTATAGTTTTTTTAAAGTTTTTTATTTACTGAGGCAGTTTAATGGCCGTAATTTTCCAGCTCCACCCACTACGACTCAAGATAAAGCTGGTATACCTATTAGCTGCAGGTACCTGAACTCTAAACCTGTTTATGCTCAAATACCCAGCCTTGTAATTTAAAGCTGTTTGTGAAGAAGATGCTGAAGCAACAGATGCCCCAGATAAGAATGAGGCAGCAGCTTTTTTAGGTTCAGGCAGATGATAAACAACTGATGAGCGTTCATACCGGGTGAGCCGGATTACTTCTGAGAACTCTTTCCCTTGTAGTAACAGTGCGACACCATATGGATTAACCAGAGTTTCTACCAGGTAGCCAGTTAAGCTGATTGTAAGCTGCGCACCAAATTGCTCAAACGGATTAGAGCGTTGCTCAAAACCCATTTTTTGCTCTAAGTATTGGCTTAGCTGACTTTTTAAGCTTTGCCGCACAGCGGGATAATAGATATAGGCTGAAAGTTTGCCAGGCTGATTCTCCTCAACTGCCTGCTTAACCTGATAAAGTACCCAATAAGGTGATGCAAACCACCAACCGGCAATCAATAATACCAATAATCCACTGAATACTTTCAGAATTTTCATATAACCTTTATACCATTTTATCTAAACTGGTGATGTTTATTTATTGCATCATTGGTTTCAGTTTTAGTCTTCTTTCAGCTATTCAGTTTTTATCTTAAAATCTCTGTGCCTTAGTTAATTCTTACTTTTTATTGAGCATACATTATAGTAGCAAAGGCATCACGCACATGCTGATTAATATAAGCTGTGAGTCCTTTACCACTGACTGCAAGCTGCTTCATCTTTTCGACATGATGTTCGCCCGCACTAATATAGGTATAGACATATTGTTTGGCTGATCCTTTAAACTGCACCATGATATAGTCCGAACCAATATAATAAAATTCAATATGGGATTTACCGCTAACGTCTTTATATGCTTCCAAGATCAGGCCCACCTGTCTCTTAACACAGTCGCCCTATTCTATCCTGCAAGGTGAGCAACTGATTTTTTAATTTACGTTGTATTAGTTTAATCTTTCAGCCCTACCGCTTTGTATAATTTTGATCAACGGGCAAACGCTGAAAAGCAACCTGAATACTTCATGTATTTAAATAATGGCTAATAAGTTCAGCTGCCATAAAATTAGGCTTCCCATGATAAAAGATACTTATAATTATTTTTCAGGCTCACATTGTACCGGCATTGCGAAACCCTCACCCTGAATAAATCCAGTCTGGTTATTTTCATTTATTGCCAGAATAAAATTGGCTGCAATATCTTTTTGTCCCTCCATTGCCAATTCATTCGCTGAGGCTAAAAGATGCTGCCGGTCATATAAAATTTTTGCTTGTCCTGACCAACAAGCGCTATAGGCACAAACCTTTAACTCACCAGCTTGCTGCAGCTGGATATACATCGGCGTAAAATTTTCCTGATTTATTTCACAGCCACGCGCACCACAATAGATTTCGAAATCATGATTTTTGCAGCTCCAGTTGGCTGCATAAATCAAAGGGCTAGCCAACAGCAGGCTTAAAAATAAAGTACGAATCATGACCGATTAAATCTAGAAAATTTATCGGCCAAAATAGCGTACTTAATATCAGGAACAAAATACTTTTATTTACAATCTTGAGGTCAGATCAAAATTTTATCAGGATGAAATATTAGGACTTTCTTCTTCATCTTCATAGATATAAGACATGCAACCCCAACCATCATATTCGCCGTCAAATTCTCCAGCAATTTTAGTAAACCATTCTTCTAGGTCCACAATATCTTCATGTTCAGGAATCATATTAATATGAATATTTACTATCCATAAGTTTGCCCCGTCAGTCTGCTCGTCTTCCTGAAACATGGAAACTTTTTGTTCCTGCTGCAGTAAATGTAGCGCGCACTTTTCTGCCAGTTCCTGAGTTTTAAAAACAATAGAAAATTCGACCTCATGCAGGTCGCTCAAGTCATTGCCATCTTCATACATTTGCCAAAGTACATCGCCATTTTCATCGTCAGGAAATTGCTGATAGTCACGAGTCATGAGATTATCCTTGTTATGCTTGTGGTCATTATAAATAAATCATCATTATTCAATATCAGCACAAAGATTAATCTATTTTAATTTCACATGACCAGCTTAATTCTGTTTCTAATTAATTCATGATGATTTTAAATATAAAGTTTATAACCAGGCATCTGGTTTAAGAACTAGCCTGTTTTATATTTAAATTAATTTATATAGCTAATATACCAGTTTAAAGATCACCTGCGATTAAAACGGGATAGCCATATTAATTTCAATCAAATCTTTGCTTAGCGGTTGCTGGAAAGCCAGGTAACTGGCATGCAATGCCATTCGCTTTAAGTAAAAACCACCAGGTTCAGGGTGATATAGCTTATCTCCCATAATAGGATGTCCAATATATTGCATATGTACTCTTAACTGGTGCGAACGACCAGTTATAGGTGTCAGCAATACCCGGCTCATGTCATGCTCCTCATGATATTGAAGCACCTGAAATAAGGTTTTAGCCGATTTTCCCAGTTCAAAATGTACAATTTGCCGCGGACGGTTTTCCCAATCGGTAATTAATGGCACATCAATACTGCCCTGATCGTTAAGCTGGCCCTGTATCAGCGCAACATAGCGCTTGGTTACGGTACGTGCCTGAAACATTTTGCTGATCGCGACTTCTGCATCACGATGTTTGGCAAACATCAGGATACCTGAAGTTGCCATATCCAGCCGATGGGTGATCTTAGCATGCGGATATTTTTCCAACAGACGTAGATATGCGCTGTCCTGATGCTCAGGCAGACGTCCGGGTACAGAAAGTAATCCTGCTGGTTTATCTATAATAATTAAATCATCATCTTCATATATAATAGATAATGGCTGTTGCGGCGGTGCATAGATAAAGGGTTGATTCAAAGCCATGCGGTTATATGAAGAATGAATTAGCCCGAAAAATAACAAGGGATTATACAGCTGTCAATTCTTGATTTATAACAGGTTAATCAGTTGATTTTCTGGTCTAGAATTCAAACTGAAAGGGCAGCTTTATATTTTTGAAAGTATTATTTTGATAGTTCTACTATCTAAAGATTTATTGTAATAACAGAATATTTCAGGTGTCAGGGAAAACTTTACGGTTTACTTCAACTATCATAACTTTGTAAGTGATGATCTTATAGCCTATAAACTTCTGGTTTATAGCGTCCTAAGCCGAATCGAGACCTTTTGGGTAAGTACTGCACTCGCGTTTTGCGCCGCTCACAGCATGCTACTCTTTTCGATCCCTACTACACCTTGAGATCTACTTTAACTAATGCTGGACGGAATTAATTTTCGAAGTTCAGTTAATTTTTATATTTTTTAGAAAAATTTTCTACTAAAAGTAAAGTTTTAAGGATTTTTTCTTTTATCTCTCATTTTTTAATATTTTTATTGCAGTAAAGTTTATTTTTACAGAATTATTTTCTTTTAAAATCAGAAAACTTCTAACTCTATATTTATCTCGTCATTAAATAATTTTATTTTATTACTTTAAGTTTCGTTTGTTGAGCTCAGTTAATAGATCTAGCTGAATTTCCTGAATTTTAGCTAACCGGTCCCACTGGTGCATCAGCAGATGATCAAGCTTTTCATGTAAATGCCGGATTTCAAGCTCTGCTTTCAGGTTGACCTGATAATCATTTTGCGAACGTAACCGGTCTTTGGCTTCCTGCCGGTTCTGACTCATCATAATAATAGGCGCCTGCACTGCAGCCAGACATGATAAAATCAGGTTTAGCAAGATAAATGGATAAGGATCTGCCGGACGGTTTATCATTATAACGGTATTGACTAATATCCAGCCTGCCAGAAAAAGTGTAAAACAGATCAGAAATGCCCAGCTACCACCAAAAGTTGCTATTTTATCGGCCATCCGTTCACCCAGTGTCCAGTTCTGGTCAAATTCTGATTCTGTGTCTTTTGTAATAAGCTCATGTTCTTGCAAGCTTTGAATAACTTCATACTGAAGACTAGAAACTTCCCCCTGTTCAGACTTTAATAACCCTTGCACGTACTGCATACGATAATGGGTTAAATCAACCTGACAAATATAATCATGAACAGACCATGCTGGAAAATCTTTTGCTATTTCCTGTGTAATATCTTGCCGTACCGTATCTAAAGGAATCAGACTCTTTTCATTAAAATTTCTTTTACAAACCAGACATTTATGTAATTCGTTTTTATCATTCATCCTTATATCCTTTTTTATAGTTCAGTCTGCTTATTTTAATTAATTTAAACGATCAAAATCTTTAATTTTAGATAAATACACAGATGCCTGATTCATCTTATACCAAGTTTCTTTAAATTTTGGTGTATCGTCATCCCGGTTCTTATTTATATTTTCTCTTACTAATTTCCGCTGAGTTAAGTAGTTAATACTGGTTTGACTATTAATATAAGGACCGAAATTATCTGAATTGTCATAGCCCACCAATTGCAGATCATATTCTTTTAGTTGAAAGCGGTAGCGCCAGTAACCATAACGGCCATGGGCATAATGCACATTCAGCAACCCTTGTTCGACAGATAATAGTAATTCCGGCGCATAATATACGCCCCCATCTTCATACTCCGACGAGAAGCATGACAGATTCTGTATGATCTTTTTATATTGACCATTTTCATTTACAAGCACAATTATGCCACGACGATTTCGGTCTAGCTTTCCCTGATACTCATCATTTACCCATTTTGCAGGATCAGTTGCCTTAACTATCAGCACCACATCTGTTTTCCGGTCTTTATTCAAATCTCCTGTTATAACTTCAGTAAGTCTATAACTTCTCGGAATATAAGATTTGTAGCGACTACTGTCTTCTTTCAGCCGGATTTCTTCAGGACTTTTATTTTCAGCCCATATTAATGTTGGAAACGTAACAACCATGAAGAATATAAAAATATAAGGAATCATCAGAATGATACTTCCAAGGTAATAGCTTTTTACAGTATGAACTCGACTGTCTGTAAAATAGAGGAGTGTTTAAAAAGCAAAAAGCCCTATAGAGTAATAGGGCTTTTCTAAAAAACAGGGGTATCTGTTTTATTTATTGCTTAAGCCACCTTATCGTTATATTGGGTGCCGTAGCATTTGGTACACGGGGGTAAACGGTCTGTACCAATTTCTAAGTAAACGCGATGTCCGCATTGAACACAAAAATAGAAACCTGTTCCCGGTTTTGAGCCAGCTGTTACCATCTTTGTTCTCCATGAGTGTTTAGAAAATGGTCTAAGCAGTATAACCCTGTTGTGATGAATGTCTATTGTCCATTTTTGTAAATGATGATGGCAGATGGGCGAAGTAGTATTTCTAAAATGTATTCGCAAAATTAGACTCTAATTTAGGCACTTCAATACTATTTACTGTGAACAGATTTAAAATATCATCTCTGTCCATAAAAATGATCTGACTTCTACGATTAGCGTCTAATTTGTTACCTAACCAATTTCTTGCTGCTTTAGTAATTTCGCCACCAGCAATTATATAAGCATGATCAACCAAGACTCTTTTATTAGTCTCAGGATCAAAGATCTCATGTCCTAACATCATTGTGGTTTGGTTATAAATTTCAGCAATATTATGGTTACCTGATTTAGAAACTCCAGATGAATCTAGCTTCCCTTTTTTAACTTGTATTCCAAAATAAATTATATGTTGCGTAGGTAAAGTATATTTCATCCATATGTCTTTACCGTACTCCAAAGCTTTATCCTTATGACCTGCAACAGTGATCCGTTGGAATCCTATAGTTCTAAATAAGGGGAGTAAAATATTTTCAATAAGCTGGTCTTCGGAACATTTATTTAAGTAATCTGCTAGGTGCTCTCTTTTTTTTATTTCTGCTTCTGAAAATACTCTATTTGGATTTTCATTAGGTTTTATTGTTTGATTCGTAATTATATTTTTAATATAAAGATTATTATCTTCTCCATAATAAGCTTCATAACCTTCTCGACTTAAAGGCTTATTAAGTTCAATCAATGCATTAATCCTATATGGATCATCTTCTGTAGCCTCAGATTTATGCATTAATACCCTTAAAACATTTATAAATTTTTCAGGTAAGCAGTTTTGCAGGCATGGTTCTTGTAATAGCTCATTCAATCGTTCAGCTGTCCAATACCATCGAGTAGAACCATCATGCTTAAATGGTAAATCACATTCCTCAAAAAATTCAGTAATAAACATACTACTCTTGTATTTAAAATAGTTTTTATCACCAATAATACATTCAGCTAGTGCGCGTAAATTTCGATCCTTGAATTTTATAAAACTTAGTTTTTAAATTATTTAACGACAATTTAGATTATTATTTAACCAATTTCAATAAAATAAAATCTCCCCTAACCCCTCTTTAAAAAGAGGGGAACTCCCTCCTTTTTCAAAGGAGGGTTGGGGAGGATTTTAAATTAAGCCACATTCCCTTCCAAAAAATCCTGTGCAAAGCGCTGTAACACCCCACCCGCTTCATACACATGTACTTCTTCTTCGGTATCCAGACGGCAGGTCACAGGCACTTCAATCGTCTGTTCTTTACCATCATCTGTGGCACGTTCAATCACAAGCATCAAAGTCGAACGTGGTGCAATATTCCCAATCACACTATACAGCTCAGTACCATCCAGTTTTAATGTTTTACGATCTGTACCCGGCTTAAATTCAAGCGGCAACACGCCCATACCAACCAGATTGGTCCGGTGAATACGCTCAAAACCTTCAGCCACAATTGCTTCAACTCCCGCCAGACGTACACCTTTGGCAGCCCAGTCACGACTTGAACCCTGGCCATAATCCTTACCCGCAATAATGATCAGCGGCTGCTTGCGGTTCATGTAGGTTTCAATCGCCTCCCACATGCGCATCACCTCACCTTCAGGCTCCACACGCGCTTTTGAACCCTGCTTAATGGTACCGTCAGAACGTACCACCATTTCGTTATACAGTTTCGGATTCGCCAGGGTGGCACGCTGTGCAGTCAGGTGATCCCCACGATGCGTCGCGTAAGAGTTAAAGTCTTCCTCGGGCACACCCATTTTTGCCAGGTATTCACCCGCTGCCGAATCACGTACAATCGCATTTGATGGAGATAAATGATCGGTAGTGATGTTATCGCCAAGGATTGCTAAAGGACGCATATTTGCAAGGGTACGCGGTGCAGCCAACGCTCCTTCCCAATATGGTGGACGGCGAATATAGGTACTTTGCGGCCGCCAGTTATATAGCGGGCTTATTGCCTGCTCGGATCGGTCCAGATTGAACATAGGGATATAAACCTGCTGAAACTGCTCCGGTTTTACACTACGTGCCACCAGTTCATCAATTTCCTCATCAGAAGGCCAGATATCTTTCAGATAAATCAGGTTTCCTGCCTGATCATGACCCAGCACATCATTTTCAATATCAAAGCGGATAGTCCCAGCAATTGCATAGGCAATGACTAATGGCGGTGAAGCCAGAAATGCCTGTTTAGCATAAGGGTGAATCCGGCCATCGAAATTACGGTTACCAGAAAGTACAGCTGTGGCATACAGGTCACGGTCAATAATTTCCTGCTGGATTGCTGGATCTAACGCGCCTGACATACCGTTACAGGTGGTACAGGCATAAGCTACGATACCAAAACCGAGTTTTTCCAGATCTTCAAGCACCCCTGCTTCTTCAAGATATAATGCTGCCGCCTTTGAGCCGGGGGCAAATGAAGATTTCACCCAAGGCTTACGGGTTAGACCCAATTCATTGGCTTTACGTGCCAGCAAACCGGCAGCTACTGTATTTCGCGGGTTCGACGTGTTGGTGCATGAAGTAATGGCAGCAATAATAACCGCCCCATCCGGCATTAAACCGTCATCACGCTGTTCAACTACCCCGGCAATTCCTTTTGCTTTTAAGTCACTGGTAGAAACCCGCGCATGCGGATTAGACGGCCCGGCGATGTTACGGGTTACCTGAGACAGATCAAAACGTAATACTTTTGGATAAACTGCTTCTTTCATCTGCTCGGCCCAGAGCCCGATCTGTCTGGCATACTGCTCAACCAGTTGTACCTGCTCCGGTTCACGACCTGTGAGGCGCAGATAGTCGATAGTATTCTGGTCAATATAGAACATTGCTGCAGTGGCGCCATATTCCGGCGTCATATTGGAAATCGTGGCACGGTCACCGACTGACATGCTATCAGCACCTTCTCCAAAAAACTCCAGATAGGCACCTACTACACGCTCCTTACGCAGAAATTCAGTTAAAGCCAGCACAATATCAGTCGCAGTAATGCCAGGCTGACGCTGTCCAACCAGTTCTACACCAATGATATCCGGCAGACGCATCCATGAGGCACGGCCAAGCATCACGTTTTCAGCTTCCAAGCCACCCACCCCAATCGAAATTACGCCCAGCGCATCGGTATGGGGGGTATGCGAATCTGTTCCGACGCAGGTATCTGGAAATGCAACACCATCTCTGACCTGAACCACTGGTGACATTTTTTCAAGATTAATCTGGTGCATAATGCCGTTTCCGGCAGGAATGACATCAACGTTTTTAAATGCAGTTTTAGTCCAGTTAATAAAATGAAACCGGTCTTCATTACGGCGGTCTTCAATAGCGCGATTTTTTTCAAAAGCATCCGGGTCAAAACCGCCATATTCTACAGCCAGCGAATGATCAACAATCAGCTGGGTCGGTACCACCGGATTAACTTTGGCCGGATCACCGCCCTGTTCAGCAATTGCATCACGCAGGCCTGCCAGATCAACCAAGGCAGTCTGGCCTAAAATGTCATGACAAACCACACGTGCCGGATACCATGGAAAGTCACGAGTCTGGCGGCGCTCAATCAGTTGCTGTAAAGATTCGGTTAATATTTCTGGTTCACAGCGGCGCACCAGTTGTTCAGCAAGTACTTTGGAAGTATAGGGAAGCTGGTCATAAGCGCCTGGCTGAATATCTTCGACGGCTTGACGCACATCAAAGTATTCAAGCTGGGTATCTGGCAACGTTTTGCGGTATTGGTTATTCATACGTACTTGCCTCTGCATCTTTTTGCTTTATTTCATCTTTTTGTGTTGATTTCACTTTCCGTGCATTGGCATTGTACGCTGTTCAAAACCCATTTCCCAAATCTTATATATTTCAAATACCTATATATAAAAATACCGGTTTTTGAAATATTTGGTTACCTTTAAATGGGCTTTTCTAGCAAAAAGCTGCTTTTTTATTAAAAATCAGGGAAAATACAACTCATTCTTTAGTATTAAATTGCAAGATTGAGACTGATAACATGACTAGTTTGGCTTTTCTCTGTTTTAGCTTAAAAGGTGTCGATGCACAAAAATTCTTGCAGGGCCAAGTCACGGCAGATGTAGAGCGACTGGACAGTAACTACCGTTATACTGCTATTTGTGACTTAAAAGGCCGTATTCATTTTGGCTTATGGTTAAGTCGGCAAGATGCTGAAAATTTCAGTATTGTGGTGACTCAGGACCAGTCTGAAGAATTTGCCAAGCATATCCGCAAATATGGTGCATTCTCTAAAATGGCATTTGAAGAGAGTGGTGCCGTTTCTCCAAGCATGGATAATGCTCTCACCAGATTTAGTAGTGAAGATACGGATTTAAATGCCTGGCAATTGCAGGCAATTGAACAGGGCCAAGCCTGGATCACCAGCTTGACTGAGCATGAATTCCAGCCTCAGGAACTACGCCTGCATCAGCGTGGTGGTGTGCATTATGACAAGGGGTGTTATCTGGGTCAGGAAATCGTCGCTCGGCTATGGTTCAAGGCAAAACCGAAGCACTGGCTACATTTGGTACAAGGTTCAGGTACTGCCCCTGCTCCGGCGACTCTACTGCATGATGATGTAGAAGTGGTTAATAGTATCGCTGTTGAAAATGGCTATAAGGCATTAGTAGTCGCTAAACCGGTAGCACTTGATACGCTTGGATTAACCTTATTGGAATTGCCAGAATCGCTTAGAGGCGATGTGGCACGGCCAAAATAAAGCTGTGTTTGAAATTATGGGTAGTAAATATGACCTCCAGTAAATCTGGAGGTTTTTTATCAATCAGTCTATATTTTTTAAAACTCATTCTTTCAACCCTATTGTTCTGGAAAAAACCAGGTTTAACCAAATTTTTAATATAAAAATCAAACAACTATAAATATTTTTTATCTCTGAAGCAGGTTAAGATATAAAAACTATTTCAATAGTTTTAGAGCTTTCATTAAAAATTATTACCTAATACATTCTTTTATTTTTTAATCAGAATTTAAAGAAAGACCGGCATAGTCATAGCTGTAGCCTGATTAATCTTGCAAGATTTTTGGTGTTCCATATTTACATTCATATAATTCAGCTTATGATTTATGTTGAATGAATCACAGTTATTCCACATAAATGGAATTATGTGTAGAAAGAAGAGGAAAAAAATGAAAAAAATTCTGCTCGCCAGCCTGATTGCAGTCACCAGCACGTTTAGCATGGCTGCACCAAGTAGTGATAAAAATCCGGCTTTTGAACAAATTGAACAGCTAATTAAAGCAAATGATTACACCACCGCTTATCAACAGTTGCAAAAGCTGGCTCAAGAAGGTAATCCGCAAGCGTTGTATAATCTGGGTTACCTGACCCAGGTGGGAAAAGGCGTAACTAAAAATGAGCAGCAGGCCTTAAAATACTACCAGCAGGCCTCAGAGAAAGGCTATGTAGTGGCCGATTATGTACTTGCCAATAACTACGTGACTGGTGGACTGGGCCTGCCTAAAGATGAGAAGAAAGCCAGAGAGTATCTGGAAAAAGCCTCAAATGCGGGCTTTGATGATGCAACTGTCCAGCTTGCAGTGGCGCTATTTTCAGAAAATAAGCCAGCATCTGACCAACAGGCATTAAAGCGACTTGATCCGCTTATCAAGAAAAACAGTATGCCGGCAATTCATACCAAGGCACTTTATGACATTAGTACGGGGATCAAGAACAAGCAGGAAACCAAGGTTAATCAGGGGCTCCAAAGTATTCAGAATCTGGCCAAAAAAGGTTATATACCAGCCTTGATGGCAGTGGGTAATATGCTTGCCAATGGAACCATTGTGCAGCAGAATCTGCCTGAGGCACAGAAAATTTTTAGTGCACTGGCCCAGCAGAATGTTCCACGCGCTAAAGAATCACTGGATACCGTTAATAAAATGATGACTGATCAGAATAAAGCCAAGAAAAGCTAAAGATTGAATATAAAACCCCGCCAGATGACGGGGTTTTTTATAATTTATTTTTCTGCTTTAAAAGGATGGAACAACTCTTTTAAACCATGCGGTTGACTCCGTAGATACTGCGGTGCGATCGAAATATTTTCACCAAGTTTTGCAGCTGCATGCCAAGGCCAGCGTGGGTCATATAGCATAGCACGGGCTAAACCAATTGCATCTGCCTGACCTTTTTGGAGGATTTCTTCGGCCTGTTCGGGCTCGGTAATCAGTCCGACTGCGATAACAGGAATGCTTACACCCTGTTTAATTTTCTCTGCGAAAGGCACCTGATAATTTGGCCCGACTTCAATACGCTGCATTTCATGCAGTCCGCCTGATGAAACATGGATGTAAACCGCTCCCAGCATCTGTAGGGCTTTTGATAGGCCGGCACTACATTCTACATTCCAGCCTCCCTGCTCATCCATCCAGTCAGTAGCCGAAAGACGCACCCCGACCGGGAAGCCTGCTGGTACTGCATCACGGATCGCCTGAAATACTTCCAGTACCATCCGCATACGGTTTTCAAGTGAGCCGCCATATTCATCTGTACGCTGATTGGATAAGGGCGATAAAAACTGATGCAACAGATATCCATGGGCTGCATGGAGTTCAATCAGGTCAAAACCTGCTTCGACTGCACGACGCGCAGCTGCCGCAAAATCTGCCTGTACCTGATGAATCTGATCAAGTGTTAAGACATGTGGTTTCAGGTCAGCTGCGGCAAAACTTAATTCACTGGGTGCCACCGTATTCCAGCCATGTTCATGATCTGGTGCAATCTGGCCTTTGCCTAGCCATGGCTTATCGGTTGATGCCTTACGCCCGGCATGAGCTAACTGAATCGCAAAAGGCATGGGAGATATCTGGCGGACTTTACTAAGCAAAGCCCACATCTGATCGCGTTGCTGATCATTCCATAAGCCCAGATCAGCATAGCTGATTCGACCTTCAGCCTGTACCGCCGTTGCCTCTACAATGCATAAACCGGCACCAGACAGAGCATAATTGGCCCACTGCTGTTCATGCCAGTAAGTCACCTCACCCTGATCAGTGGCTGAATATTGGCACATAGGTGCAATAATAATGCGATTGGCAAGTTCAAAGCTACCAAAATTAATTTTCTCAAACAGCTTGGCCATATATTTCTCCGGTTTTATTATTAAGTGGGCAGAGTGCCTAGACGCTCACTAGCCTACACTGAACCAGCTTTATTTTTATAGTCCAGCCTAAAAAAACCATACAAAATCATGAGTAAGACAGCCTTTAATACAACATACTCTGTACAGGAGTTAATATGAACCAAACCTTAACGGCTCAAACTCGGATGTGCTTTCCAGCAGTAACGCTCCAGCCAGTCTTTGGCCTCTTCAGCATAGTCGATCCCAATACGCGGTGTCTGTACAATTTCAGGCTGCTGAGTTTTCTGTTCTATCCATAGCCCACTTTCCAGTCCGACTTTCTGTCCTTTAAAAGTACGATTAATTCCCATATGCCGGGTCAGTTTCCCTGGACCAGCCATTAACTTGAATTCCTGCCGTGTCTCGGCATCCTCAAAATAGCCGGCCCGCAACATCACACCTTCTGGCACACCTTCAGTCTGGGTAATAATATTAAGCATTTCATACATACCATAGATCAGGTATACATAAATAGTTCCACCTGCTTGGTACATAACTTCGGTACGTGGTGTTTTACGGTTATTATAGGTATGACAGGCTTTATCCTGACAGCCCAGATAAGCTTCTGTTTCTGTAATGATACAGCGCCTGATTTCTCCACTATCTTGGCGCACACATAACCTACACCCAACCAGATCATGCGCAACGTCTGAAGTATCGCGCTGAAACCAGGTTAAAGGTAGAATCTCTGCCATGTGTTCCCTCCTTTTCATATCAATGCCAGCTTGTAAATTATTCATGCAACCCGATATTATTGCTATTGCATAAGAATGAGTCGATCAATGCCTGAATTACCCGAAGTTGAAACCACCAAAAAGAGCCTTGAACCCTTATTACAGCAAAAAGTTATGTCTGTTGAGGTCCGTGAGCCGCGGCTTCGCTGGGCCATTCCTCAAGATATTCAAAAGCTACAAGGCCAGAAGCTCATCAGGTTAAATCGCCGCTCTAAATATATTCTTGCGCAGTTTGAACACGATACCATGTTATGGCACTTAGGCATGTCAGGTTCGTTTCGCTTGTGTGAGCCTGCGACCGAATTACGTAAACATGATCATTTAATTATTAGTTTCGAAAATATACAGCTGCGTTATCATGATCCGCGTCGTTTTGGCTGTATTTTATGGCTGAACCATGAAACACAACATAAATTAATTGATCCATTAGGACCAGAGCCACTATCTGAGACATTTAATACTGAATACCTGGTAAATAAACTCAAAAACAAGCAGGTCGGCATAAAAGTTGCACTCATGGATAATCATGTAGTGGTCGGTGTCGGCAATATTTATGCAACCGAGAGTCTCTTCAATACCAGAATCCATCCAGCTCAACCTGCTTCAAGCTTAAGCTATGAAAAAATTGATCAGTTGGTGATTGAAATTAAAAGGATTTTAAAATTTGCAATTGAACTGGGGGGTTCGACCTTGCGTGATTACAGTAATGCCGCAGGAGAAAATGGCTATTTTCAACAGACTCTGCTGGCATATGGCCGTGAAGGTGAAATGTGCATTAATTGTGAAACGCCTTTGCAGAATATCCGTTTAGGACAGCGTGCAAGTGTTTTTTGCCCTGAATGCCAGCCGCTACGAACAGTAAAATAAACCGGTTCAGCTGTAGGAGAAACTATATGAAAACAGCAATCGTCCGTCATATTTTGGTTAAAGAAAAAACACTGGCTGAACAGTTGAAAAAGAAGCTCCAGAGTGGTGCAGACTTTAATAAACTTGCACAGCAATACTCGACCTGTAACTCAGCTAGACGCGGAGGTGAATTGGGTGAAGTCAAAAAAGGTCAACTGGTGCCGGTAATCGATAAACTGGTTTTTAGTGGTGCTGAACGTGTAATCCATGGTCCGGTAAAAAGCCAGTTTGGCTTCCACTTGCTGGAAATCAAGTTCCGTATGAATTTCTAGCGGTTTTATTCAGCTTTATTTTTTTAAGACTTAAAGTGATGCGTTCGGTCAAAATAAAAAACGGCATTTGTTGTGCCGTTTTTCCATTTATATTTTAAGGTGCCGAGCGATTTTTAAGCTCATCACGGATTTCGCGCAGTAACTGGATATCTTCTGGTGTAGGTGCTGCCTCTTCTTTAGGTGGCGCTTCCTCGTGTTTACGGCGTAAACGGTTAATCATTTTAACCATTAAAAAGACAACCCAAGCCAGTAACAGAAAATTAATTAAGATGGTAAGAAAATTGCCATAGGCAAAGACATTCAGACCTGCTTCCTTAGCCGCTGCAAGATTACTAACATTATTTGGATTATCGCCTAGCACCAGAAACCAGTTAGAGTAATCAACTTCTCCACCTAGAATAAAAGAAATCAGGGGCATAAAAATATCTTTAACCAGAGAGTCAATAATTTTATTAAACGCCCCACCAATAATGACACCAATTGCAAGATCAATCATATTGCCTTTAATAGCAAATTCTTTAAATTCTTGAATAATACTCATTTTATCTCCAGACTCAATTTACCCATGCCCTAATCTTTTTCACATTCTTAATCCTATTTAAAGGGCATTAACCTTTAGGATAATTTAGCGATTTCTTTAAAGATTCCAATTTCTTTTTGTTATTTATATAAAAAAACCGCCAGATTACTGGCGGTTTTTTCAACTTAAACGAGAATTAACTGCGTGAAGCACGTTTACGTTCGTTTTCTGTCAGGAATTTTTTACGAATACGGATTGATTTAGGTGTAACTTCAACCAGTTCATCATCTTCAATAAATTCAAGCGCCTGTTCCAGCGTAAATTTAATAGCTGGAGTCAGTGTTAATGCTTCATCTGTACCAGATGCGCGCATGTTAGTTAACTGTTTTGCTTTAGTCGGGTTGACCACCATGTCGTCTGAACGTGAGTTCATACCAACAATCATACCTTCATAAACTTCAAGCTGTGGTTCAGCAAAAAGACGGCCACGGTCTTGCAGCGAGAACAAAGCAAATGCCAGGCAGGTACCATTTACCATAGAGATCAGCACACCGTTTTGACGTTTAGCTACAGCACCTGCTTTGGCTGGGCCATAGTGCGAGAAGCTAGAAGTCATGATACCTGTACCAGAAGTGATGGTCAGGAATTCAGAACGGAAGCCGATCAGACCACGTGAAGGTACAGTTGCCTCAATACGGATACGGCCTTTACCGTCAACTTCCATATTGGTCAGCTCGCCCTTACGGTTACCCATCTGTTCCATGATTGAACCCTGATGCTGTTCTTCAACATCAAAGGTCACATTTTCATACGGTTCCTGCATTTGACCGTCAACTTCTTTCATGATCACTTGAGGACGGGATACACCCATCTCGAAGCCTTCACGACGCATGTTTTCAATCAGTACAGACAGATGAAGTTCGCCACGGCCTGAAACTTTGAAACGGTCCGGGCTGTCTGTATCTTCAACACGCAAAGCAACGTTATGGATCAATTCGCGGTCCAGACGTTCACGGATATTACGTGAAGTCACGAACTTGCCTTCACGGCCGGCAAATGGTGAGTTATTTACCTGGAAAGTCATAGATACGGTTGGTTCATCTACAGACAGTGGCGGTAATGCTTCAACATTTTTCGGATCACAAATAGTGTCAGAGATGTTTAGTGCATCAATACCGGTAATACATACAATGTCACCTGCATTTGCAGAATCAACATCGATACGCTCGAGGCCATGGTAACCCATGATTTTCAGAATACGACCATTACGGGTCTTGCCTTCTTTATCAATCACAGTTACTGGTGTATTGGTTTTAACTGAACCGCGCTGAATACGGCCAACACCGATTACACCAACAAAACTGTTATAGTCAAGTGATGAAATCTGCATTTGGAATGGGCCATCAACATCAACTGCTGGTGGTTCAACGATGTCAACAATAGTTTCAAACAGTGGTGTCATGTCTTCAGCCAGTTCTTCTGGTGAAGGACCAGCAACACCGCGTAAGCCTGAGGCATATACAATCGGGAAGTCTAACTGTTCATCAGTTGCACCCAAGTTGTCGAACAAGTCAAATACCTGGTCGATAACCCAGTCTGGACGGGCACTTGGCTTGTCTACTTTGTTAATAATGACGATTGGTTTCAGACCACGTGCAAACGCTTTTTGTGTTACAAAACGGGTTTGTGGCATTGGGCCTTCTTGAGAGTCAACCAGAAGAAGTACACAGTCTACCATCGACATAACACGTTCAACTTCACCACCAAAGTCTGCGTGTCCCGGAGTATCTACGATGTTGATACGGTAAGTGGTATCAGTACGCTTATCTAACCATGTAATCGCTGTATTTTTAGCGAGAATAGTAATACCACGCTCTGATTCAAGCGCATTCGAGTCCATGACACGCTCAATCTCGCCGGCACGATCACCGAGTGCACCTGATTGTTGAAGAAGTTTATCGACAAGAGTGGTTTTCCCGTGGTCAACGTGCGCAATAATTGCGATGTTGCGGAGAGTTTTGATATCTGACATGAAATTCGATACGCCTACAATTTTGAGGGCAAATTATACAAAAAAATGCTACGCATTAGTAGTGACAGTTGATTGACAACTACAATATATTTTGACAAGCGGTGTACTTTAAGGTTTTTAAAGTGTAACAACTCGATTAGAATAGCGCCACCTTGCCACTCCCCTGTTTGTCTCATGTCTGACTTAAACACTTCATCTGATCAAAATGAGCGTCTAGATCTAGTCTACGGCCTTAATGACAGGCCTCGTCCATTAATTGCATTTCTGGCTGCATTACAGCATTTGCTCGCCATCATTGTACCTATTGTTACTCCAGGCCTGCTGATCTGTCTGGCGCTGGGGGTGTCTCGTGAAGATACCAACATGATTTTATCAATGTCTCTGGTCATTTCAGGTATTGCGACATTCTTGCAGTGTAAGAAAGTCGGACCATTTGGTGCTGGACTACTGATTGTACAGGGCACCAGTTTTAATTTTATTGGCCCTATCATTGGGATTGGCTCAGCCATGGTAGCGTCAGGCACGCCGGTAGAAGCGGTTATGGCTGCTATTTTCGGTGTAGTGATTGCAGGCTCATTCATTGAAATGGGGGTGTCCCGTATTTTACCTTGGGTAAAAAAACTGATTACGCCTTTAGTAACTGGTATTGTTGTACTGCTCATCGGGTTAACCTTAATTAAAGAAGGCCTGATCTCTATGGGTGGTGGCTATCAGGCAATGGAAAGTAAAACTTTTGCCAGTGCCGATAACCTGATTATGTCTTGTACTGTCCTGGCAATTATTATTTTGCTAAACCGTATGCGAGCAGTCTGGATCAAAAGCTCCGCCATTTTAATTGCTTTAGTTGCCGGTTATATTCTGGCCGGATTTATGGGTTATTTAGATTTCTCTACGCTTGAAGAGGCACCTTTAATCCAGATACCGACACCAATGCACTTTGGCTTAAGCTTCTCATGGAGTTTATTTATTCCGATGGCTTTCATCTATCTGGTCACTTCATTAGAAGCAATTGGTGATATTACTGCAACCAGTAAACTGTCAAATCAGCCAGTAGATGGCGATAGCTGGATGCAACGTATTAAAGGTGGCGTTCTGGTAAATGGTGCCAACTCTTTGCTGGCAGGTTTATTTAATACTTTCCCGAGTTCAGTCTTTGCACAAAATAATGGTGTCATTCAGCTGACTGGTGTGGCTAGCCGTTATGTAGGTTTGTGGATTGCAATTATGCTGATTATCCTGGGTCTGTTCCCTGCCGTTGCCGGGATTATTCAAGCAGTACCACAAGCGGTACTCGGTGGTGCAGTGATGGTGATGTTCGGTGCAGTTGCTGCATCCGGGGTAAATATCCTGTCAGGTATTCAGCTTGACCGTCGTGCCCTGCTGATTATTGCAATTTCTCTGGCACTGGGCTTAGGTGTGGCGCAGGTGCCTCAAATTCTAGAACATTTGCCTGAATTATTTAAAAATATTTTTAGTTCTGGTGTAGCGACAGGTGGTATTGCAGCATTAATTCTCAATATCGTATTACCTGAAACCAAGAAATAATACTTGTTATAGTGATATTGCCCAGCCCAGCCTGGGCATTGTTTTTGATGAGAAATGCCATGGATCCAAGAAGTGAAGTTGTGCTGCGGCAGATTGACCAGCTCTCTGGGCAGGTGCTTTTTATTCATGCACCCAATGATCAGCTCATGAACCAGTTGGGACCGCGGATAGATGCTTCTATCTGGACCTGGAATTTTAGTGATTATCAGGGATTTCAGGCAGCAGGTTTTAAAGCACATTTTGGTGTAGATTTTCCGCTACAACAGTTTAATCAGGTGGTCATATTTGTTCCTAAGTCCAAGGAACTACTTAACTATGTACTACATAATGTTGTCAGCCATTTAGAAATCGGTCAGTCTGTATTTTTGGTCGGAGAGAAAAAAGGAGGTGTTGAACGTGCAGCCAAGCAGTTACATACTTTTGGGCATCCGGTCAAGCTCGACAGTGCACGTCATTGCCAGTTCTGGCAAGTAAAACTGGAACATATAGAACAGCAAAAACCGCTTGAGAGCTGGTTAAAAACCTATACTGTCCAGTTAAAAGACCAGCAAATCGAGATTTGTGCCCTTCCGGGCGTTTTTAGCCAGAGTCATCTGGACGTTGGCACCGCTGTATTAATTCCTTATCTGGACCAAGTAAAATCAGGTACACTTGCCGACTTTGGATGCGGGGCTGGTGTTATTGCCTGCTATTTGGCAAAATCCAATCCGGCAAATACTGTATATGCCCTTGATGTCGATGCTTTTGCTTTACGTTCAACAGAACTTACTTTTCAGCGTAATCAGGTTCCAGCATCCCAATTGCGTCTGCAACCTGTGAGCAGTATTGCAGATGCACCTTTTGAGCTTGATGCAATTGTCAGTAATCCGCCTTTTCATCAGGGTATTCATACCCATTATGAGGCCAGCGAAGAACTCTGTAAGACTGCGCCTCAGCATTTAAAGAATGGTGGCGAGCTATGGATTGTTGCAAACCGTTTTTTAAATTATCCCCATTTGATTGAACAGCGTTTTGGTCAATGCACTCTTAAGGCTGATCAACAAGGCTTTAAAGTTTTGTATGCCTGTGCGCGTTAATGTAATAAAGGAATCTCGATGAGCGAAATAAATCAGCCCGCGAAACTCAAGCGCAAGCTGGGAGCTCGCCACTTAAATATGATTGCGATCGGTGGTTCTATTGGCACAGGACTGTTCCTTGCGTCAGGATCAACTATTGCCAATGCCGGTCCTGGTGGTGCGCTGCTGGCTTATGGCCTAATCGGTATCATGATCTATTTTCTGATGACCAGCCTTGGTGAACTGGCCACCCATAATCCAACCTCTGGTGCTTTTTTTACCTATGGCAGCAAATATGTAGAAGATGGGTTTGGTTTTGCCTTGGGCTGGAACTACTGGTACAACTGGGCTATTACTGTCGCATTTGAACTGGTGGCAGTTCAGTTCATTATGAAATTCTGGTTTCCAGATATTCCTGGTTTTTACTGGAGTGCAATCTTTCTGGCCATCATTTTCGGCATCAATGCACTGACCGTTAAAGGATTTGGAGAAAGCGAATTCTGGTTTTCCATGGTCAAAGTAGTAGCCATTATTGCCTTTATCATTATTGGTATCGCCATGATTATAAAAATCATGTTAACGCCGGGAATGATTACTTTTAGCAACTGGACCAAAGGCGAAGCACCATTCGTTGGTGGCTTACAGGCAATGATCGGTGTAGCCATGATTGCTGGTTTTTCATTTCAGGGCACTGAGATGGTCGGAGTAGCTGCAGGGGAATCCAAAGATCCAAAACGCACTATTCCGCTTGCTATTAAACAGATTTTCTGGCGTATCCTGCTGTTTTATATCGTATGTATTTTTATCATTGGCACGTTAGTGAGCTATGATGATCCAAGATTGCTACAAGCAGCTGCCAGTGAAGATATAGCACTTTCACCCTTTACTTTACTTTATGAACAGGCCGGCTTTGCCTTTGCTGCCAGCCTGATGAATGCTGTAATTTTGACTGCCATTCGTATGTTATTTGATATGGCACGTGAAGGCCGGGCGCCAAAAATATTTTCTAAGCTGGATTTACGTGGCGTTCCAATGAACGCATTATACGCCACCACTGCGATTGCCGCGCTGTGCTTCTTGACGACATTTGTCGGTGAGCAGGAAGTCTTTAACTGGTTACTGAATATGTCGGGCATGTGCGGTTTCATTGTCTGGTTGGGTATTGCGATCTCACATTATCGTTTCCGTAAAGGTTATATCGCGCAAGGCTACAAGCTTGAAGACCTGGCTTATCGAGCAAAATTCTTTCCTTTCGCTCCATGGTTCGCATTTATTTTATGTTCCATTATTATTCTTGGGCAAAATTATGAAGCTGTGACAGGAGGAAAAATTGATTGGATTGGACTGCTATCAACCTATATCAGTATTCCCTTGTTTTTAGTCATCTGGTTTGGTTATAAGCTTAAACATAAAACCAAGTTAGTTTCTTACAAAGAAATGGATGTTAAACCGGGAAACCTTGACTAGTCCCTACCTTCAAGAACTTAACCCTCTTTCTAAATATGAATATACCCAGCTCACTCTATATATGATTGTGCTGGGTATTTTTATTTCTATATTTCTTTATACTTGTAGCGCTCTTGGTTATTTTCATATGACATAAGATGTAACTATGAAAAGCAATTATTGCCTTCTAAATTAGGAAATAAAAATTATTCTACTATATCGCGCCTGCTCTTCTTAAAAAATTCAGATAAATAAGTAGCCTATAAGTTAAGAATAAAAATTAAGGTAAAAATTTTGAACTGACCAGAGATAAACAGTGAGTAATTAAAAGTAAAGATAGATACTGAAAGATGGCTTATTAGAATAAAATTAGTATAAAAAAAAGCAGTTCCGAAGAACTGCTTTTTTTAGTTAAACTCAGATTATTGAGCTTGACCTGGTTGAGCAACAACAGTACGGCTACCAGTAATTGTCGCGAATACACGACGGTTCATAGCACGACCTTCTTTAGTGCTGTTGTCAGCAATTGGTTGATCCCAGGCAAAACCTTGAGCAGTCAAGCGAGATGGATCAATATTGTACTCGTTCACCAGTGAAGATTTCACAGAGTTAGCACGAGCCAGTGACAGACGTTCGTTCAGAGCACGTGGACCAGTGTTATCAGTGTGACCATCGATGCGAGCAGTAGCATTTGGATATTCTACTAACTTCTCAGCAACTTTAGCGATTTCTGGCTTGTACTGATCTTTGATATTTGATTTGTTAGTATCAAAGAACACACGAAGTTCCATATTCAGATCTTCAGTCAGTTCTTGTGGTTGTGGCTCAACAATTGGTGTTGGCTCAACAGGAACAACTTCTACCACAGGAGCAGCAGGTTTCAGGTGACCACCTAAAACAACGTTCAGACCAGCTAAAGCTGTATAGTTCCAGAACTGCTCGTCAAAATGGTAAGTACCACGTGCTTCTGTACGTAGAGACAGGGCATCATTAATACGCCAGAATGCACCAAGACCTGCGTTACCTAGAGTACCTTCTTCATCTAAGCCACGACCAGCACGACCAGCATCAGTGTCAAACTCATATTTATAGTGACCAGCACCTAACAATGCATAAGGCTTGATTTTACTGTCATAGTTTTTAGTGAACAGGTCAGAAGTAACATAGAAGTTACCAGCGATATTTTCGCCTTTATATTCATTGCCTGCAACGCTGGTATCACCTTTGATCTGGCTATATTCAGCTTCAAAACCTAACCATGGAGTAAGTTCAACACCAAGTGCTGCACCAACAAACAGGTCATCATCAAGTTCTACGCTATCAGTCAGGTCGCCATCGTTACCGCCATTGTTGTGCTGGGTATCAAACATTGTGTAACCAAGCATTAATGGGGTAATAGTTACGCCAGCATTTGCAGCAGCAAGAGGAGCAGCAACAAGCATAGCAAGTGCAATACGACTCAATTTCATGGATTATCCTCCAGAGATAACATTGTTGTTCAAGCTCAGCCTAAAATTAACTTTTTGGCTCCTGAGATAAGCTTATATATACCCCAGTATTATTTTTAAGCTACTCACTTTGAATCATACAAACACTTTGTTTTTTTTCCAAGTGCTTGATAATTTTAATCAAGTAAATTATTGACAAAATTACTTACAATTTCCGTTGTAATTCGGTAAATTTTCACTCAATTTATTCTAATGAATAGCTTATCTTTTTCGCTTCTGTTTATTTTAACAGTATTCAAAAGCTAAGCTAATGATCATTTGTTCTGGTTTTGAATGCAATAACTACACACTAATTTACTGTTAAAAAAACAAAAAACTATAATAAACAGGTAATTTTTTAACCATGAAGAAAAATAACAATGGAGTTTCTTTACTGGAACTCGTAGTTTGTATAGCGATTGTGGCAATTTTAGCTTCTTTTGCTATTCCTGCTTACCAAGAGTACCGAGCACAGCAGGAAGCCAAATCACTTCCACACTTATTAAACATGCAGATTATTCAAGCTAAAAATTATGCATTAACTTATCGTAATCAGATAGTTATCTGTTCAAGCCAGAACCTAGAGCAGTGTGAAGATGAGCAATGGAATAAAGGTTTACTCATCTTTATAGATACCAATAATGATAAGGAGCTTAATTCTAATGAAAAAATACTGTCTACAGTAATGCTTGATCTTGAGTATGGTCGACTAGATTGGCGAGGGGCTCTTAATAAACCGCGTTTGTTTTTTAAAGCAGATACCGGGCTACCGCGTGGTTCGAATGGTAGTTTTTTCTATTGTGCCAGCTCATCTGCCAGCCTAAATAAACGTTTAGTACTTAGTCCTATGGGCCACTTACGAGTAGAATCGTTAGCAAGTACTTGCTAAGAACTGTTCAGTCTAATGTTCACTAGTGTTTATTCTTTATTCATTAATTTTTTCTAAATATACTGCTCAAGATCAGTTATTTTTATAATGAAATAGTGGAGATTAGAACAATGGTAAACATCGTGATTCTTAACGGTGCGCGTACTGCGATGGGTGGTTTCCAAGGTTCACTCGCTACAAAGACTGCACCAGAATTGGGTGCAGCAGTAATTAAAGAAGCAGTTTCCCGTGCTGGGCTGCAGGCACACGACGTTGAAGAAGTCATTATGGGCTGCGTGCTTCCAGCAGGTTTAAAACAGGGCCCTGCTCGCCAGGCAATGCGTTTAGCTGGCATTCCAGATAGTACAGGCGCTGTTACTATTAATAAACTCTGTGGGTCAGGGATGAAAGCTGTAATGCAGGCCGCAGATATGATCAAAGCCGGTTCAGCAGACATTGTAGTTGCAGGCGGTATGGAGTCCATGACGAATGCGCCTTACCTTCTGCCAAAAGCCCGTGAAGGTTTTCGCATGGGTCATGGCGAAATCAAAGACCACATGTTTCTTGACGGCCTGGAAGATGCAGAAACTGGACGCCTGATGGGATCTTTTGCTCAGGATATGGCCAATGAGCGCGGTTATACACGTGAACAAATGGATGATTTTGCCATCCGCTCTTTAAAACGTGCTCAAACTGCGATTACTGAAGGTTATTTTAAAGATGAAATCGTCCCTGTAACTATTTCTAGCCGTAAAGGTGAGGCAGTAGTAGATCAGGATGAGCAGCCATTTAATGCCAATATTGATAAAATCCCGTCTTTGCGTCCGGCTTTTGCAAAAGATGGAACAATTACAGCAGCCAATGCCAGCTCAATTTCGGACGGAGCATCTGCGCTTGTTCTCTGCTCGGATGAAACTGCTAAGCAACGTGGTTTACAACCTTTAGCAAAGATTATTGCGAGCGCTTCAAACTCCCAGCACCCTTCTGAATTTACCATTGCGCCGGTAGGTGCAGTAAAAAAAGTTCTAGACAAGGCAGGCTGGACCGCGGCTGATGTCGATTTATGGGAAATTAATGAGGCATTCGCAATGGTTACCATGTGCCCAATCGATGAGTTTGGCCTTGATCCAGAAAAAGTAAATATTCATGGTGGTGCATGTGCTCTTGGTCATCCTGTAGGTTCTACCGGCTCACGTATTATTCTGACACTTATTCATGCCCTGAAACGTACAGGTGGACATAAAGGCATAGCTGCGTTATGTATTGGTGGCGGTGAGGCTACAGCTGTGGCAATTGAAATTCTTTAAAAATAATCAAATAAAAAATCCCGCTATTGCGGGATTTTTTATTTAGAAAAATAAACTTTTAATGAAGACGAATACTTCGAGGAGCAGGTAATTGCATTTCTCTAAATACTTCGGGTTGCTGTAAATACAGCTGATATAAATAGTTTTTAAGATCAAGTAAAAATTTTTCTGGTCGAACCAGAATATTTTGTCCCTCTGGTGTCAGATCTAAAGACAGATGTGTTTCATGTGCCCTCAAATAAGGCAGAACTTTTCCAATTAAATCTTTTAATGTAATTTCATGAATCTTATAGTTTTCCCACTGATCTTTTATTAACAATCTTGCCAGACTTCTACTTTGCCAGGCGGGAAATGCCTGCTGACCTGAAGGCGTTGCGCAGAGTGCCCATCCTTCATGATAAAGCGCAATAATCATACGTTGCGCAATAATATTTTGAATAAATTGCTGATAGTTCTCGAGCACCGAATAAGGTTTCTGCTGATTTTTTGATACAGTTTTACGCTGATAAGGGTTTTTCATAATTATTAGTTATATTAAGAATATTTTTAGATAATCTTAGGGGAACAAATAATGTTTTGCAACTGAAGAGGATATATGGTGGGCGCTGACGGGATCGAACCGCCGACATTCTGCTTGTAAGGCAGACGCTCTACCAACTGAGCTAAGCGCCCTGAGAAATAGCATAGCTATTAGAGATAGTAGCATAAGCAGTTATGCATATACACTGATTAATATCTTAATCTCAGGAAATTAGGATACCAAATTTTATAAAATGGCGCAGCGGACGGGGCTCGAACCCGCGACCCCCGGCGTGACAGGCCGGTATTCTAACCAACTGAACTACCGCTGCATTTGCACAATGTCGCTATTGTGGTACAAACTCTGAAATCTTAAGTGGCGCAGCGGACGGGGCTCGAACCCGCGACCCCCGGCGTGACAGGCCGGTATTCTAACCAACTGAACTACCGCTGCACGAAAGATCACAACATAAAGGCTTGGTGGGCGCTGACGGGATCGAACCGCCGACATTCTGCTTGTAAGGCAGACGCTCTACCAACTGAGCTAAGCGCCCTTTAGGTCTTCATCGTTTGTGAGGTGCATTATAGAGAATCCTCATCTGGTGTCAAACGCTTTTCTATCTGTTTTCATAAAAATACTTTCGAATGATTAAAAAATAGGTAAATTAAAGGAAAAACAATGTTTTTTGTATTTTATTTAAACATGTCTCTAAAAAATTAGAGGTGTTTATACAGACTATTTTTTATTTGTATCTGATAAACATAATGTGACTTATGTATTGTTTAAATCAATTCAAGTGGTGTTTCTGAGAGAAAAACTAAAGCCTGCTCGGGGATTAAATCAAAAAGCTCAATGATTTCTTCATTACGCATACGAATACAGCCATGTGACATCGGAATACCCATCGGCTCAGTATCTGGTGTACCATGAATATAAATATAGCGCTGGAAGGTATCCCGCCCTTCTCCCTGATTAAAACCTGGCTCAAGCCCATGTAACCAGAGTATGCGTGTTAGAATCCAGTCTCTTTGTGGGAACTGGGCAGCCAGTTCAGGACTATAAATCTCATCAGTAAACTGACGTGCAATAAACACTGAATTTTTAGGATGTTCCGCCCCAATTTTTTTTTCTATACGATGCCAACCTCGTGGAGTCTGGCCTGTATTTTCCTGCTCACCTACTCCATTTTTACCAGAAGAAATGGCATAACACTTTTTTAGTTTAGGAAGATGAAGCTTCTGCTGTGCCAGATCAATTAACAGATCTGCCTGATCCAAGGTATAGCTAGACATTTTTTACTCAATTTCTCCCGGTACTTTTTTTTCGATGGACTGTAAAGGTCGATCTTGAGGCTCAGGACGCATCCATAACCAGATGGCCACAACCAGCATAATGCCATCTGTAAAGATTTTGACAAGCAGTGGTGCATTAGTAAATAGCATCATAATACCGCTTATTAACATCATGATACTGGCCAGCCATTTTGCTTTACGCGGAACAGTGCCATTAGCTCTCCAAGCTCTGAGCGTTGACCCATATTTTGGATGATTCAGTAACCAGTTATCCATTTGTGGCCAGCCTTTAGACGCAGCCCATGCAGCAAGTATTAAAAACACTGTCGTTGGCATGCCGGGTAAAATTGCCCCTATCAGTCCAAGTACAATAAAAATCAGTACCAGACTTCGCCAAAACAATGTTCTCATATCTCTTTCCTAATCCCGCAATTGCGCTAGTATAAAGTGTTTTATATGCGCACTATATTTTTATTCTGCGCGTTTTCTTATGATATTTATGGGCGGACTATGTATATGTTTGGTGATCAGCAGGCTTATTTTGAACCATGGTTACAATTTAAGCATCCTGCCATACGTCAGCTGGCTTTTAGTCTAGCCAGTCCGAATATTCTTAAAAGCCTGCCACAAGAACTCATAATTAAGCATCATTTTAATTTGCATAGTGACCATATCTGGCAAAAATATTTCCAAGCCTATTTACCCCGTTTAAAACAGCTTGACCAGCAACCTGAACCACTTGAGCACTTCCTTCGACAGCTTAAAAGTACGCGCCTAGGACTACGTTTTGAAATGCTGATCTGGTTCTGGCTACTTGATCATGCATATCATCCATATCGTTTACTTGGACATAGCATCCAGATTATTGATGGACCAAAAACAATTGGTGAGCTGGATTTTTTAATTCTAAATACCGAAACGGGAAAAACAGAACATTGGGAAGTGGCTTTAAAATATTATCTGGCTGAAAGAGAACCTTCTTTGGCATCGTGGTTTGGTCTTAACCGTAGTGATACCTTATTACGCAAACTAAATCACTTTACGCAGAAACAGTTCCAGTTTGAAGAGGTATCAGGACATCTCATTCAAGAGCGCTACGCTATTCTCAAGGGACAACTTTACTTCCCCTTAAAAAACTGGCCTGACTCTTCTGAGCCCTTTTCAACCTGGATTAATTTATCTCGTAGATTTGGAGGATGGGCTGATTATATTCCCCAGCAAGACTACTATCGTCTACAGCGACAGGAGTGGTTATGTCCGGATCAGGTGCAAAGTTCGGACAGGGCTTTATGGTGGACTCAAGGTTTATATTATTCTGATCATGCATCTCCGCAGTTCTTTATGTACCGTCTACCTCCCTTACTCAAAACCTCTAATAATGTTTAAAAAATGCAATATAAATAAGTGATTTATCTTTTTCTGAAACATTTCATAACGTTTCTACTATCAAAACATAATGTTATTTATTAAGCATATTTTTTAGCCTGAGTGAACATCAAAATAAATCTAACTTGGAGATGATGATGAAAAAAATTTTAGCTGCTTCAATGTTTTTGGCAATTGTACTGACTGGTTGTAACACAGTAAAAGGCTTGGGCGAGGATGTTTCTAGTGCAGGAAGTGCTGTATCAAATACTGCAGAAGATACTAAACAAAAACTTTAATTTTGCTATCAGTTTTTCAAAAAACCTTATCTACGGATAGGGTTTCCTAATTTTATACAGACTAGGTTTGTTCTAATTAAACTCCCTTTCAATTACATATTCCCCTATTATATCGGCAAGTTTTAAAGACATTGATCTCCGGTATGACTTCATCATCAGACACTCTCGACCTTAGCCTGCAACTTTTGCGCCAGCCCTCAGTTACTCCTGTAGACCATAACTGCCAGAATATTATGGCTGAACGTTTATCAAAGGTCGGTTTTCATATAGAAAACATGCGCTTTGAAGACGTAGATAATTTATGGGCCCGTCGTGGTACTAAAGACCCAGTTTTCTGTTTTGCAGGACACACTGATGTGGTGCCCACTGGAAGCCTGGATGCCTGGAATTCTGATCCGTTTATTCCTGAAATACGTGATGGTAAGCTATATGGTCGTGGTAGTGCCGATATGAAAACAGCTCTGGCAGCGATGGTAATCGCTTCAGAACGTTTTGTTGCCAAGTATCCTGATCATAAAGGCTCAATTGCTTTTTTAATTACTTCTGATGAAGAAGGTCCTTCAATAAATGGGACCGTAAAGGTAGTAGAAACACTTGAGTCCCGTAATGAAAAAATGACCTGGTGTCTGGTGGGCGAGCCGTCTAGTACTCATCAGCTGGGTGATATCATTAAGAATGGTCGTAGGGGCTCTCTAAATGGTGTTTTAACTGTTAAGGGTAAACAGGGACATGTAGCATATCCACATCTGGCGATTAACCCGATTCATACAGCTTCTGCAGCGCTTGCAGAGCTATGTGAGACCGTATGGGACAGCGGGAATGAGTATTTTCCAGCAACCTCTTTCCAGATTTCCAATATCCAAGCTGGTACCGGTGCAACCAATGTAGTGCCTGGCACAATGACAGTTACATTTAATTTTCGTTATTCTACTGAAGTGACCGCAGATGAGCTTAAAGCACGAGTAATTGCTATTTTACAGTATCATCAGGTTGATTTTGATATTAAGTGGACCTTATCTGGCTTACCTTTCCTGACACCCGTGGGGGAGCTCGTAAACGCTGCTGTACAAGCGATACATGAGGTTAATGGTGTAGAAGCCAAGCTTTCAACCAGCGGTGGTACTTCAGATGGACGTTTTATTGCTCCAACTGGTGCACAGGTACTGGAGCTTGGGGTATTGAATGCCAGTATCCACCAAATTGATGAACACGTAAATGTAGACGATCTGGAACCGCTAGCAGAGATTTATGAAAAAATCCTGATACAGCTCCTGAGCTGATGAATATAAGATAAACAAAAAAGGAACCCTGTCGGTTCCTCTTTTGTTTCAAATGAATTTTTAGAATGTCTTATGACTTAACTGGTTTTGAATCTCGTTCAGGTTGGGAACCTGAAAAATCTGGTCTCCCATACGTACATACTGATAAATATTTGAATCATCAAAAGGCTGTTCTTCATCGACCACCTCTGAAATCCGCAGTCTGATAGTCTGAGGCATTTCATCACAGATCAAGGCAAAGCGCTGATCTACCTGCTCTCCTTCTATTACCAGTGCAACTGCTGTTTTAGCCGTAGGGCTATTTACCTTATAGACCGGAAGCTTAAAATCATGCCAATCAATATGATCGACGTTAATCGAACTATCAAGAGCAGACAATACAATATTCTGGGGTAGCAACATCGGTACCTGAGCATAGCATTGAATAATATAAGCATCGATAAAACCGGTCGATACTGTAATCAGGTGCTGTAACTCTTGTTGATCAATCTTTGCCAGAGTTGAATTCGCTTTGGTTTGACTCATCTTTTTTCTCCCGCGTTAGACCATAACCTCAAGTAACGCTTCAATATTGGCCAACAGGTCTGCTTCCTGGAAAGGTTTGCCCATATATTGCGTTGCTCCGAGTGCAAAAGCGCGCTCACGATGTTTCTCACCTGTACGTGAAGTAATCATAATAATTGGCATATTACGATGTACATCATGATGACGTACCAGATTAGTTACTTCAAAACCATCCATACGCGGCATTTCAATATCGAGCAGCATTAAATCAGGCTTAATACTTTCCAGCTGTTCAATCGCTTCAACACCATCTTTAGCGGTCACTACATCATAACCTTGACGCTCAAGCAATCGGCTGGTGACTTTGCGTACAGTGACTGAGTCATCAACGATCATAATCAGACGTCGTTCATCATTAAAGCGATGCAACTCACGAGATTCTTTTACTTCCTTGACACGTAATGAAGACTGTACCTGACGAGCAATATACTGCCCATCCAGAATGAGACAAACCTGTCCATCACCCAAAATTGTTGCACCAGCTACTGCACCTACGCTAGCCAGCTGTTGACCCACTGGTTTCACCACAATTTGTGCACGAGATCCGACCAGCTGGTCAACTAGTAACGCTACTGTCTGGCCACTGCTCCCTTTAATCAGCAGTACCGGCAGAGAGTGGGCTATACCGGTAAGACGAGGCAGAGACTGATTTGCTACAAACTCTGAAAGATAACGCAGCTTATAATACATATTGTCGATACGGAAAGTATCTTCTTTGCCAGCAAAATAGTCTTCCAGCATAGAAGGAGAGATACGCACAATACGTTCAATCTGCGCCAATGGTACAGCATATTGCTGGTCACCTGCTTTAACCATCAGGGCATCACTGATTGCTACTGTAGTTGGTACACGAATCGTAAATGTTGTACCCTGCCCCTGTACAGACTCGACCGTCACGTGACCACCCATCGCCTTGATACTGCTCTGTACCACATCCAGCCCTACACCACGACCAGAAATCTGGGTAATTTCTGCTGCAGTGCTTAAACCTGGATGGAAAATCAACTGGGCCAGCTCTTCAGCTTCCAGTTTTTGTTCCGCTCCAATCAGGCCTCGCTCTAGTGCTTTATTTTTCAGCTTGTCAAGATTAATACCTTGGCCATCATCTGTAAAAGTAATGATGACATCTGTACCTTGGCGATTAATATTTAGCTCAATACGGCCACTTTCAGGTTTCCCTTGCTTGAGACGCTGCTCAATGGTTTCAATACCATGATCAATTGCATTTCGCAGCATATGTTCAAGCGGGGTGACCAGTCGCTCTAAAATATTGCGGTCCAGCTCTCCTTCAGTGTTTTGAACAACGAGTTCTGCAGGACGGTTTAGTGCTGAAGAGGTCTGCCGTGCTATGCGCTGTAAACGCGGTAATAATCGAGAAAAGGGTACCAGACGGGTCCGCATCAGGTTTTCCTGAATCTCTGCCTGAATCCTTGACTGCTGTAATAGCAGACCTTCAGTATCACGTATTTTTTCAGATAATGTGGTTTTAAAGTCAAGTAAGTCAGATGCTGACTCAGCCAGTGATTTGGATAACTGATTTAGCGAAGAATACTGATCCATTTCTAAAGGATCAAAATCACTATAACGTGAATTCTCTGTACCATGCTTAGCAATAATCTGACTCTCAAGCTCACCCTCCATACGGCGTAACTGGTCAGCCAGTCGTTGAATAGCCAGTTCCATGTCGGAAAGAATAGAACCGACCTGTCCCACATCCATTTCAATACGGGAACGGTTGATGGAGTTTTCACCTGCAAGATCAATCATTTTCTCAACCAGATCGGCTGAAATCCGGATCATTTCATTATTTTCAGTCCGCTCTGTATTGTCCCATTCACCCATCATGGAAGGCGGTTCAGTACCATCACCATGCACGAATTCAAACAGACTGCCATCAGCTACGATATTATCTGCAGGAATCTGATTGATGAGCTGAGCAGGAATTTCAGTAAACTGGATCGAGTCCAAGCTGTGCTTCAAACTGTCAAAGTTTTCATACTGCTCTTTGAAGATAGCATTTTCCAACCAGCGTAAAGCAGTATGTAAAAGCGGGTCATAAACACTAGTGGTAAGATTGTGCAGACCAAATTGTTCAAAAGTATTTTCCAGCGCATAAGCAATCACGGCTACCGGCTCAAGCTCGGCCATCCGTGCGCCGCCCTTAAGACTATGAGCATTCCGTTGCAGCTGTAGTAACAGACTCCGGTTACTGCGCTCTTCTACCCATTGATCTAGTAATTTATGAGCGGTCTGTAACAGCTCTTCGGCTTCCTCGAGAAAAACTTCTTCAACAATTGATCTTACCTGTTCATTTGTTTGTAACTCTTCGGAATGCTCAGCGATTTCCGCATCCGCAAGTGTACAATCAGTTATATCTGATTCAATATTTTGACTCGACTCGGACAGCTTCTCTTCTGCTACTTTTGGCTCAGCCGTAGTCACTAATACACCAGTGCTGATCGACTCAATATTTTTGAGGATTTCAATAGTTGCTGGCGCCGGGTAGTCAATCTGCTGTTCACGTAGTATCTGGATGCGTTCTGCCAGCTCATCCTGTACCAGCCGGATAATACTCATCAGTACAGTAGAGACCTGAACCTGCCCGTTAATAATTCTCTGATAAATGCTTTCCAGCTCATGTGCAATTAATCCCATATGGGTGGCCTGCACCATGTTTGCACCACCTTTTAAGGTATGCAAATAACGCATTAGATTGTTCAGAGCAGTAACTTGGCCTGATTCTTTTGTCCAACTGTTCAGGTCACTATCCATACCAGCCAGTAATTCTTCGGCCTCTTCCAAGAAGATATCGCGCAGATCAGCATCAGCAACCTGATTACTATGTTCAGAATGCATCAGCGCTTTATCAGCCGCTATACGTGCTGAAAGCGCTCCCAGGTTGAAAGTATGTTGCAAAACTGCTACGTCAACCGGAGCCTCAAAAGGCTCAGTAACAGTGGACAACTCATCTACCTGTTGTATTTCTTGCTGTACAAATGCAGATAATTCTTCAAGCAGACTTTGATGAGCCGGGCTCAGGCTGACACGCTGTCCCGCTGCAAGCGTATCAAACAGATAAATCAGCTGCTGATGAGCTTGAGTATAAAGTTCATATGCATAATCAAGATTTAATAGCTGTGGCTTTGCCAAGAGCTGCTGATAGCTCTGAAGTAGTTCTAACGTAAAATCATATACACCTTGGGAGGCACGGTTTCGTGTATGTTCAACCAGTTCCTGTGCCTGCTGTACCAAAAGCTGTAAATATTCTGGATATTCGGTACGGGTACGCTGATCAAACTCGAACTCGGCATCTAGTAACTGGTTGATCTCAAGCTCGAGGAGCCTTGAAACCAGACCTTGAGGGTTCACGAGATCATCCACAGGTTCTTGATGAAATCCGTAGTTTTCCCAAGCATGATTAAAGGTCTGATAAACCCGTTCCAACTGTTCTATATTACATTCCTGTTTTAGAATGTAGAGATAATCCCTTACAAATTCAGCATAATGAGTAAGTAAAGCGGTTTCATTTGAAGTAGATACCAGCTCATCTTGCAGCATGGTTTTAAACAGATTTTCAATTTTACTACTTGCTTCAAATATGTGTTCTACCTGAGCCATGGCCGAGCTGCCACGCAAAGTATGTAAAGCGCGGATTAGAGCATTATAATTACTGCCCTGTTCATTATTATTCAAGAACTCATCAATAGTTGCCAGATGTTCTTCCGACTCTTCAAGAAAGATCGCCAGTGTCTCGGCAGTTAGTGAATCAAATTCCTCGTGAATTTCAAGCTTCTCTACACCTAGTGGTGGTAGAGTCTCTGCTGTATGTTCCACCAGCTCAAGCCCGGTGACTGTCTCAGGCGAACATAAGGTCCAGCTAAGCTCCAGCAATTCCTCAAGTGCCGGTTCAAGACTGCCATGCTGTTGCAGTTGTTGCCCGATCAATACGAGGGGACGCAAATCAATCGCATGAGGCTGACTATTTTTAAAGTTATAAAATAACTTGTATTTGTAAATCTTAAAGACTAATTCTACATAACGACTGATCGCCAGGGTAAAAGCCTGTGTTTTAGCAATTATTCGATTCAAGAGATCTTCAACCGTCCAAGCCAACTCGCCGGAACTTTTAGCTCCTACCATCCGGCCGGAGCCTTTTAAGGTATGAAAATAACGGCGAATACTGGTCAGCTTGTCCTGCTGCTCAGGCTGCTGTATCAAAATATCCAAATCAGTAAAGATTTCTTCTAGTTCTTCAACAAAAATTTCAAGAATCTCTGCATCTTGGTCAAGATAGCTATCTTCAGGAAGAGTCGTTGTTCCAATCAAGTCTTTTAGTATTTGTTTCATAGCTAAAACTTCTTCGTTTCTTCTACCAAGACCGGCAGAAAACTATTTTGTAACCATCATGCAAGACGTTACTTTCGAACACGAATTCATCTTGTCGATGCGCTTAGTGCCTGTGACAGCAACCTGCTTCAGGGGCTGCTGTCTGGTTTTCTATTTTTATTGAGATTATTCAGGCAGTTTAAAGTCAGTTACAGATTCACGTAGTGACTCTGCCATACTGGCCAGCTCTGATACTGAACGTGCAGTATCGAAAGTAGCGCTGGTGGTCTGCGAGGTAATTTCCTGTACGATACTCATGGTACTAGAAATATGACCTGCTGAAGCAGCCTGTAACTTTGCAGCATCAGAAATGCTCGCAATCAGTTTTGCCAGATCGCCTGATACTTTCTGAATTTCATCCAGTGCAATACCCGCATCTTTTGCCAGATTGGCACCGCGTACTACCTCGGCTGTGGTCTGCTCCATCGAGATTACTGCTTCATTGGTATCGGCCTGAATGGTTTTTACCAGTGTCTCGATCTGTTTCGTTGCAGAGGTTGAGCGCTCTGCAAGACGCTGTACTTCATCGGCAACCACAGCAAAGCCACGGCCTGCTTCACCAGCCATCGATGCCTGAATAGCCGCATTCAATGCCAGAATGTTTGTCTGGTCTGCAATATCATTGATGAGGGAAACGATATTACCAATTTCCTGAGAAGACTCACCCAGACGCTTAATACGCTTTGATGTTTCCTGAATCTGTTCACGGATGGTATCCATCCCTTCAATAGAACGGTTTACAACATCTGCACCATTAGAAGCAATCTGTACTGAGCGCTGTGCAACCTCGGCAGATTCAGAAGCATTGGCAGATACCTGGTCAATTGAGGTTGCCATTTCACTGATTGCACTGGAAGCGCCGGCAATTTCCTGAGCCTGATGTTCTGAAGCCTCAGCCAGCTGGTTAGTAATATTCTGCGTATTTTGGGTATAACGTGATACTTCTTGCGAGGTTTCATTGATACGTGATACCAGATCACGTAGCTGGTCGATCGCAAAGTTAATCGAATCCGCAATCGCACCAGTAAAGTCTTCAGATACGGTTGCATAAGAACGCAAGTCACCATCTGCAAGATCTGCAATTTCATCCAGCAGACGTAAAATTGCATTCTGGTTACGGTCGTATTCGTCCTGTAGGCGGGTCACACGCTGTTTATCCGTCGCTCCCCGCAGTGCCAGAAGTTTAATTACAGAGAAGATCAAGGCAGCAATTGACGCCAGCAGCAGAATTGCAAGAGCCACTTCTGCCCAGTTACTACTTGCCGACTCAGTCAGTTTGTTTAGAGCTGCCAGCAGTTCGTCAGATTGAGAGAAAATTTGTGCTGATGCCTGACGGACCTGAACAATCTGGTTGGAGTTATTTAGAACTGTCGCTGCAGCAGATTTTAAGACCGCATTATACTCATCTTGAATATTGGTTAGAGATTCACGTAATGCAGGGTCATTAATACGCTCTACACCTAGCTCACTACTGCCGTTCAGCTGTGCATTGAGATAAGTACCGAAAGTTTCAGTATCAGCATTGAAGTCGTCTGCAGATTCACGTGAGCTGTCATTACCTACAAGTACGGAACTGATCGAACGCAAGATACGTTCTGCAATAAATACCTGGTTTTTAGCAATAACTACCTGGCTACTACTCATATTTTGTCGTGCCATCTGGTCGACTAGCAGGTTATATTCTGCCTGAATACCTGGAATGGTTTCAGAAATAGCAATATTGGTATCGTAGAGTTTGTTAATAATTTTCTGCTGGCTGGTAATCTGGTCAATATTTCGAGATACCGCATTCCAGGTCTGTTCAACCTGCCGAACCTCGGCATCAGTTGAGCCATGAATATCCTGTACAGTTTCTAGGTTTTCAGCAAAGCGCGCCTGTGACTGTGACAGGGTTTTAATGGACTCAGGCGTTCCAGAAGCAGTCGCCTCGGTTGCTTGACGGGAAATAGTTTGCGACAGTAGACGCAATTCACCCAAACTACGAGTTAACTCATTATGACGAGGTACGCTATAGAATAAAAACAGTAAAAGAATAACGGATAGAATTAAAGATAATGCTGCCCCATAAATAAACGGTTTAGATTTGGAACTATCTCCAAATAACCGTGCAAAGTCTTCGACTTGTGTCTGTATTTTGGTTAAAAACGCATTACTGCTGTGAGCAGCACCGCTTTCTCCCGTATTTTTCTTTTTGAGTTTAAAGCCCATACAGCCTCTCCCCTGAAAACGCTTTTATTGAGTAGGCGCGTCAAATTAGTTTATAAATTTTGTAGATGCGTTCATGTACTGTGAGTCTTTCAATAAACGGCTGAATAAAAACACATGCCAATGCTGGTTATGCTGATAAAAATAACCCTGACAATATGGATTTAACTGATCCTCCAGCCCGTCATTCTTTGAAAAAAAACTTTGTTTGTTAAAATGCTGAATCCCCAAAACCCGATCGACCACCACACCCACATATTGTTCATTATGACTAATGCAGAGTACTTTTTGAGTAGGTGAGAAATTGCTGCGTTGTCCAGATATAAACTGTGCCAAGTCAGCCACACAAAGTAGTCTTCCCCGAATATTAGCCAGTCCACGGACCCAAGGCTGAGTATTAGGGACTGCGGTATACTTTGGAGGATAAATAACCTCAGAAACCTCCCCAAGTGGAGCAACAAAATATTGCCCCAGCATTTCAAAAGCAATACCTGACCACCGGTTTACTTCATTATTGCTGGCAGCATAGCTACGGTTGCCACGCTTTGCCAGCCGAAGTAATTCGATAAATCCATTTGCTGCCATAGCACTATCCTGCGTTGAGGTATTGTTGGATTACTTCGATTAGTTTATTTTCATCAACAGGTTTGGTTAGATAGTCACGGGCGCCTTGACGCTTGCCCCAAACCCGGTCAGTTGCCTGGTCTTTTGTACTGACAATGACCACCGGGATATCTTTAGTTGTTTCACCACGAGCAATCTGACGAGTTGCCTGAAAACCGTTAACACCCGGCATCACCACATCCATCAATACCAGGTCCGGTAATTCTGCCTGGGCAATAGTTACCCCATCTGCACCATTAGTCGCTTCAAGAACCTCATAACCATGCTTGGTCAAGATCTCTTTAAAACGGAAAGTTTCGGTAGGTGAGTCATCAACAATCAAGATACGAGCCATTTTCTTCCCCAAGTTCTTTTTCTAGACACTGACATGATTACGTATTGCATTGAGCAATTCGTCTTTACTAAACGGTTTGGTCAGATATTCATCCGAACCCACTACACGACCTTTAGCCTGATCAAATAGCCCATCTTTACTAGACAGCATAATGACCGGTATATTCTGATAATTTTGTGAGTTTTTAATCAGTGCACAGGTCTGGTAACCATCTAGACGCGGCATCATGATATCGACAAAGACAATATCAGGATTGGCTTCGGCAATCTTGGACAATGCTTCAAAACCATCAACTGCAGTAATTACCTCACAGCCCTCACGTTGCAGCAAAGTTTCTGCTGTACGGCGAATAGTTTTTGAATCATCGATTACCATAACCTTAAGGTTTTGAAATTTGTCTTCCATCTAATCGGCCTTCCCGCTTATTCAACATAATATTTGACGGATTAATTTTTACAGTTATTCAACTTTTTTAACATAAATTTACTTGTATTTCCAATGAACATTTTAAGTATAGCTTTACAGAGTGTCATTTAAATCAATAAGATAATTTATGTTTTTATCAGAAACTGGTTTTTTTTGCCTATACCGTATTTTTAACTGCAAAAATCAGCTCTAATATAACAATTTTATTACTGAAAGATAAGTGCTTCGGTCCAGTGTGTTGGGGAATTTTATGGTGTTACATGCTATAGCTAAAAGTTGCTGGATACGAACGAAAAATATAACCCGTGAGTTTTTGATGGTTTGCAGCCTGAGCTGCCTGACTATTCCAGTCATTGCAAATGTCACTGAAACACCTAAAGCGGTGTGGTACCGTTATTATGATAATAATGGTATTGCCAATATTAGTACCTCGGTGACACCGACCCATATTCGTTATGGATATGAAGCACTAGATCAGAATATGCAGGTTATTCAACGCAGTCGGCCCTACAATGTAGATAAAGACATAAAGCAGGCTCCACAGCGCGCTGTTCAGGCCCGAGAGCGTGAACAGGACCTAAAACTTAAAAGAGCATATACCAACAGCCGAGTAGCTCAGGCTAAACGTGATGAACATTTAGCTAACCTCAAAAAACAGCTTAGTTTTCAACAAGACCAGCTTCGACAATTACAGAGTGACCGGATCTATTTTAAACGGCAGGAAATGGATTATTTAAGGAAAGGCCAACCTGTACCTGCTGTCTTGAAAAATAGTCTGAACAGCAATTATCAGAATCTTGTTCTCATTAAAAATAATATTACTTCTTTACAAACGAACTATCGCAATACCCAAGCCCAATACGACAGAATTATCTCACGTTTAAAAGCCATTGAATAATGTAAGCTTTTTAGAGAAAAATAATTTAAAAGCATTATGCTGAACATAAGGATGAATATGCATGCGAGTAGCAACGCGTATATTGACTCTGCCTACTCTTGACCTTATTCCCAGAATAAGCCTGTTATGTCTCTGTCTGGCCTTAATAGCCTGTGACAGGTCAGAACCTGTTGCAACACCGACCGAAGCCACTAAAATTGAACTGATTCCTCAAGATCTGATTCCGGTTAAAAGTGGTACTTTATTTAATAGAACGGCTTTTACCGGAACAATTAAAGCTGTAAATCAAAGCTCAATTCAGGCGCAAATTACAGCAACTGCCACTCAAGTGAATGCATCCGTAGGTCAGTCTGTTCATAAAGGCCAAGTGCTAGTGCGGCTTAATAATCAGGATAATGCTGCCAGACTGGCTCAAGCACAAGCTAATTTAGCCTCTACCCGTGCTCAGGCTGAACAGAGCCGTTTAATGGTAGAACGTAAACGTCGCCTGTTTAATCAAGGATTTATCTCCAAGGTAGAGTATGAGGAAGCCCAGGTTGACTATAAAGGTCAGCAGGAAAACGTCAGAGCTCAACAGGCGAATGTAGATATTGCACAAAAAGCTGACCGAGACGGTATTTTACGCAGTCCGATTTCAGGTGTAATTACTGCACGCCAAGTGGAGCCGGGCCAGACAGTGAGCGCCGGTCAGACCTTATTTGAAATTGTTGATCCTAGCCAGCTGGAAATACAGGCATCCTTACCAGCTGATCAGCAGCAGGCCTTGAAAGTCGGCCAGAAAATCGAATACCAGATTCAGGGTAACTCGGCGCAGCTCACTGCAACCTTAAGCCGGATTTCACCAATTGCTAATCAGGTCAGCCGCCAGATTGAGTTCTTTGCAAGACCAAATGAAGCCATTCAGTCCCTAAGTATTGGTGCTTTTGTTGAAGGTTATATCATTAGCAGTAACCAGCTTCAGGGTCAGCTTATACCTCTAGATGTGATTCAGAGCATAGACCAGAGCCCATATGTCTGGGCTATCCGCAATAATCGTATTACCAAGGTTCCCCTTACTCTTCTGCGTCAAGACTTCAGCAATAATACGGCTGTGGTAAAAGGACTGCAAAATACGGATGTGGTCAGCCGGGTCCAGCTTTCCAATGATCAGGTTAACCAGCCGGTCAGTATCAGCAAGCCTGCATCATAAGGATCTAGACATATGTGGTTTACGCGGATCAGTGTGAAGTACCCGGTCTTTACTATCATGATGATGTTATGTTTGATGGTGCTGGGACTTGCCTCATGGCAACGAATGGGTGTAGAAGAATATCCCGACGTAGATTTTCCCTTTGTAGTGGTGTATACCAGTTACCCAGGCGCATCCCCGGAAACGGTTGAGTCTGAAATTACAAAAAAAATGGAAGATCAGATTAACACCATTTCAGGCCTGAAAAAGCTTACCTCGACCTCAAGCGAAGGGCTTTCAACCATTGTGGCAGAATTTGACTTGGATATTTCATCCTCTGTAGCCGCACAAGACGTTCGCGATAAAATTGCATCAGTAACAGCACAGTTCAGGGATGAAATTGAAGATCCGGTAGTAGAGCGGTATGATCCGACCTCAAGTGCCATCATGTCGCTGGTATTCGAATCTAATAACATGTCATTAAAAGACCTGAGCTCTTATCTGGATCAGCGGATTTTACCGCAGTTAAGGACTGTAGAAGGAGTCGGTAATGTTAATCTGCTCGGCGATGCACAGCGACAAATCCGTATTGCAGTCGATCCAAAAAAGCTCCGAAGCTTTGGAGTCGGTATTGACCAGGTAATTAATACTTTAAAAAATGAAAATGTACAGATTCCAGGTGGAGCGTTGCAGCAACCTGACTCGGAACTGGTGGTTGAAATTCAGGCCAAGGTTCTCAATCCGTATCAGTTCGGCGAGCTTATTATAGCCAATAAACAAGGTACTCCAGTTTACCTAAAACAGGTTGCCACGATTACCGACTCTCAGGCTGAAATGGAAACCGCGGCCTATTTAAATGGCAAGTCAGCAGTTGCCATTGATATTTTACGTAGTGCGGACGCCAATATTGTAGATGTGGTCAAAAATGCCTATCAAGTCATTGACCGGATCGAGCAACAGTTACCGGCAGGTACTACGCTAAAAGTAGTAGTTGATAACTCAGAATCAATTCAATCCACCATTAAGGACGTTGCCCGCACCATTGTAGAGGGGGCGGTACTGGCAATTATTATTGTACTGTTGTTTTTAGGCTCTTTCCGCTCTACTGTCATTACCGGTTTAACTCTGCCGATTTCCTTGCTCGGAACACTAACCTTTATCTGGGCATTTGGTTTTACTATCAATATGATGACTCTACTGGCACTCTCTTTAAGTATCGGCTTACTAATTGATGATGCGATTGTAGTTCGGGAAAATATTGTCCGGCACAGTGATATGGGTAAAGATCATGTGACCGCAGCACTTGATGGTACCAAAGAAATTGGACTGGCAGTGCTGGCAACTACCCTTACCATTGTGGCTGTATTTTTGCCTGTCGCTTTCATGGGTGGCATTATTGGCCGTTTCTTCTATCAGTTTGGCGTTACTGTTAGTACCGCTGTTCTGATCTCCATGTTTGTCAGCTTTACTCTTGACCCGATGCTCTCTGCACACTGGGCTGAACGCAAAGACAGGCCTAAAAAACAGAATGCTTTAACTCGTTTTTTTGCATGGACTTCTAAAAAGCTGGATGACCTGACAGCAGTTTATGAAAAGTTGCTCAGGTTAGCCTTACGCTTTCGCCTGTTAACAGTATTGATTGCTGTACTTTCTTTATTTGGGGCGTTTGCCTTGTCAAAACTGATTGGTACTGAATTTGTACCTACACCTGACAAAGGTTCTATCCGGGTAAAGTTTGAAACTCCGGTTGATGCCTCTTTGCAATATACCCAGGCAAAACTGCAACAGGTCGAAAATATTATTCGGCAGCACCCGGAAGTACAGACCACATATGGCGTAATTAACGGTATGACTGACCGCGGAAAAAACCACGGCAGCATCCGGGTGACTGTTACGCCAAGACACGAACGTGAACAAACCTTAAATGATCTGAACAATGACCTGCGTAACCGGTTACAACGGGTCGGTGGTATTACTATTACTTCAGTGGCATCGGCAGATGAGGTCGTTTCTGGTGGACGTAAACCTATCCAGATTTCAATCAAAGGACCCGATCTGGATGAACTCCAGAGAATATCCGACCGTTTTATGGCAGAAATGAAAAAAATTAATGGTGTAGTTGATCTTGAAACTTCTCTTAAAGAGCCAAAACCCACACTCTCTGTCAGTATTAATCGTATCTTGGCGAGTGATTTAGGACTATCAGTGAACCAGATTGCAAATGTCGTACGTCCACTAATTGCAGGTGATAACGTCACAACTTGGGAAGATGAACGTGGTGAGAACTATGACGTTAATTTACGCTTGAGTGAAAATGCGCGCACTCTGCCAAGTGATATCCAGAATATGTATATTACTTCAGAAAAACTGGATAATAACAACCAGAATATTCTGGTTCCGCTAGCAACGGTCGCAAGCTTCAAGGAAACTTCAGGTGCGTCCCAGATTAACCGCCGTGAACTGTCCCGTGAAGTGCTGATTGAAGCGAATACTTCAGGCCGCCCTGCTGGCGATATTGGCCGGGATATTGATGCCATGCAAGCCCAGTTCAAACTGCCGCCCGGCTATAGTTTCGACACAGAAGGCGCTAATGCAGATATGGCTGAATCTTTAGGATATGCAATCACTGCAATTACCTTATCCATTGTATTTATCTATATTGTTTTAGGTTCACAGTTTAATAGCTTTATTCATCCGGCTGCTATTATGGCTTCTCTCCCCCTTTCACTGATTGGGGTATTCTTGGCCCTTTATCTATTTAACTCGACCATGAACCTGTTCTCGATTATCGGTATCATCATGTTAATGGGTCTGGTGACCAAAAATGCCATTTTGCTGATTGATTTTATTAAAAAAGGAATTGAAAGTGGAATGGACCGCTACGATGCCATTATTGCTGCGGGTACAACACGCTTGAGACCCATTCTGATGACAACTAGCGCTATGGTCATGGGGATGGTACCGCTGGCACTGGGCTTAGGTGAAAGTGGTGAACAGAGTTCCCCCATGGCCCATGCTGTAATTGGTGGCGTAATTACCTCTACATTGTTGACACTGGTTGTGGTTCCAGTCATTTTTACTTATCTGGATGATCTAAAGAACCTGATGATACGTCAATTCCGTAAATTAATGTCATAATCAGGCCATGAAAAAAATGAGATGAAATATTCATCTCATTTTTTGTCGTATAATCTTATTTTTACAATGCTCACTTTTAGGACTGTTTCCATGCGCGCAAGCCGCTTTCTATTTGCAACGTTAAGAGAAACCCCAAATGATGCAGAAGTTATTTCGCATCAGCTCATGTTAAGAGCGGGGATGATTCGTAAATTGGCTTCAGGGCTGTATACCTGGTTGCCGATGGGCGTACGTGTGCTGAATAAAGTAGAGGCGATTGTACGTGAAGAAATGAACCGGGCCGGTGCTCTGGAAACCTTTATGCCCGTGACCCAGCCTGCCAGTCTCTGGGAAGAATCTGGCCGATATGTACAATATGGTCCAGAATTACTGCGTTTCAATGACCGTCATACTAACCCGTTCGTACTCGGTCCGACTCATGAAGAAGTAATCACTGACCTGGCGCGTAATGAGCTTAAAAGCTACAAGCAGTTGCCAATCAATTTTTACCAGATCCAGACCAAGTTTCGTGACGAAGTTCGACCGCGCTTTGGTGTTATGCGCTCACGTGAATTTATCATGAAAGATGCCTATTCTTTTCATGTTGACCAGGCATCCCTACAAGAAACCTATGATGTGATGTATGAAACTTACTGCCGTATCTTCAGTCGATTAGGACTCGATTTCCGTCCGGTACAAGCAGATACAGGTTCTATTGGTGGCTCAGGTTCACATGAGTTTCATGTACTGGCTTCAAGTGGTGAAGATGATATCGCTTTCTCGACAGAGTCGGACTATGCAGCCAATATTGAAATGGCAGAGGCTATTTTAGTGGGAGAACGTGCAGCGCCTACTCAAGCACTCGAAATTGTAGACACGCCAAATCAAAAAACCATTGCAGATGTTTCAACTTTCTTGAACACTGATCCTGCCCATTCTGTTAAGGCACTCCTCGTGCAGGGTATCGCCGATGAAAAAGGTCACTCACCTGTAATTGCATTATTTTTGCGTGGTGACCATGAGCTTAATGAAATTAAAGCAGAGAAGCATCCACTGATTGCTGCACCGCTCACTTTCGCGACTGAAGAACAAATTGCCGCACTGGGCTTGACTGCTGGCTTCATTGGTCCCCAAGGGCTGGTCGAGAAAGGGCTTACCGTAATTGTTGACCGTGCTGCTTCAGTACTTTCAGATTTTGTTGCTGGAGCGAATGAAGCTGACAAACATGCAACTGGAGTGAACTGGGAACGTGATGCATCATTTACTGAAGTTTATGATTTGCGTAATGTGGTCGAGGGCGATCCATCTCCAGATGGCAAAGGTACTTTACAAATTAAGCGTGGTATTGAAGTCGGACATATTTTCCAGCTTGGTAAAAAATATTCTGAAGCGCTAGGCTGTAAAGTTTTGGGAGAAGATGGCAAGCCACTTACCGTTACTATGGGTTGTTATGGTATTGGGGTAACTCGTGTAATTGCTTCAGCAATTGAACAAAACTATGATGAAAAAGGTATCATTTGGCCTGCTGCCATTGCTCCTTTTGAAGTAGCGATTGTACCAATGAATGCCCATAAGTCGCCACGCACTCTGGAGGCCGCTGAAGCACTGTACATCGAACTACAAGCTCAAGGTTTTGATGTACTGCTAGATGACCGTAATGAGCGCCCAGGCGTTAAGTTCTCTGACCTGGAGCTCACTGGTATTCCACATCGAATTGTGATTGGTGAAAAAGGCTTGGATGCGGGTACTTTTGAATATAAAGGCCGTACTGATATAGAATCAGTTAACATTAACAAAGATGAATTACTGGCAAAACTTGCTAAATAGGTTTCCATAAAAAATCCCGCTCAATGCGGGATTTTTTTATTAGCAGAATTTAAGGCCACCGTAACAGTTGGAAATAGGCAGCTGACCTAAGTCCATAGGATCAATATTAACTGTTGCTCCTAATAAACCTCCAACCGCACTTGAAATAGGAAGTTTAACATTTGATCCGTCCATATTTAAATTTGCAAACTGCGTATCAGGAATAGACATCCACCAGCCTTTTTGAGCTGCATTTGCTTTCCAAGAGTTATCAGTTACATTTTGCCAAAAAATATCCTTATTCTGTAAAGATAGAGAAGCATTACTTGTTGCCCCCCCATTGCTATCTGCAATTACTAAGCGATGGACGGTACTAAATGGAATATCTTTCATATTGGTATCTAAATGAAGATTCTTTAATAATGGATAGCCTGCAATATTTAAAGTACTATTCGCGTCCATACCTAATAGATCAAATGTAGAGGAACGATTTACCACTAGAGTAGTAGCATAATCTGTAACTTTCGCATCTGCCGTCGATATTGGTAGTCCCAATAGGGTGACTTGGATGCCTTTAATATTAGCATTTGTAACTCTCACTCCAATATCACCACTTAAACTATTAATCCCCTTATCATCATTAAGTTTACTTAAATCTGAATTTCCACCTATACTCATCATACCTAAAGCTGAAAGTGCACCCAGACGGAAACCAGCCACTTGACGTGTGGCTGCTGAATTAGGATTATCAATAGCAAATTCAATGAAAGGATTATTTAAGACAAAATCTGAGTTTACATATGAACCATCTACAGGATTTATTCCAGTCAGAGCAATATTATCAATATCAATATCACAGCCTGCTCCCTTACTTCCCCCGCATCCTAACTGTAATTTCTTAATATTGGCATTCAGAGATAATTCAGCAGCCAGTCCTAAACGATAAAATCCCATATTGCTTTGCTGCATAGAGCCAGAGTTTATGCCTTGATTATATGTTAAATTTAATAAAGCCTGCCCTTCAACTTGTGAGAGGGCATTGTCATCTAACTCTGTCATCGCATATAGGGTTGAACTGCTTAATATAGAGACAAACAAAATACCTAAACCAGTCTTTTTCATTATCTTTCCTTATCTGTTCTTTTTATAATCTAGCGTGGTGTAATACCTAAAGTACTACGCATGGTGCCACCCGTAATTGCAAGGTCTGCAATCTTTTGCATGCTACCTGAAGGGGACATCGCCATCTCTGCTTTAAAAATCTTACCCGTATTCAATGTATTAACTTGTCCAGGACTCATTAATGTAGAAGCCCGGTTAAACTGTATTTGACTGTCTACCTTCACGGTATCCTGCTTTACATAGACTCTAGATTCAAGACCGACACTACCCTGCATTTTATTGATATTTATGCTTGAAGTTTTAGACGTACCGTCTGGCCTTATGTCTTCATTAATCAGACTTACATAACTTCCTAACACTGAAGGATCTTGCTTTTGTGAAGTATTTAACTCGCTAAAATCGAAATTTGCCTTTAGAGTTAAAAAATTGCTATCCAGATTCCCTTCAGTCGGGTTAACACCCGGAATAATAAACAACTCACCATTACCATCCAGTTTAAATGCCAACGAGGTTAAAACATCATTTTTGCGAGCAAAGTTATCAATGGGTACTACCTTTTTATCACAGCTTGTTACCCCAGCCGGACAGTTATATAAAGAGCCAGGTAACTGGCCAATTGCGATTTCTGCTTTAGCAGCGAGTAACAAGTGGTCAGCCTTAATATAGATTCCCTCATCTTCAAATCCGATGACACCATCAGATTTTAAATACGCATCTATATTTCTAAAACCTGCATAATAATTTACTTCTTCACCATGCGAACCTCTTGCACCATCAACAATAATAAGCGAGGTAGTACTAGGCGTATTAGTTTTCTGGTCAATACCATAACCTTCTGTAGACAAAGCCAAGTTATAGCCTAATCCGGCTTTGCTGCTTCCGTGGTAACTATAATTCTTAGAAAATAGGGCAAGATTGGTATTTAAGTTAAAAATAGGAATACCAATACCCCATTCCGCACTTTGATTGGTTAATGCTGCCATAGAATTATCAGAAATGAATCTTGCTTTACGGGCAATCGCCTGAAAGTCCATACCACGCATAGCCAGTAAGGCAATATTTTGTGTAGTACCGGATGGCACTATGTTATAGACCAGTTCAGCTGCTGTTTCACCCAATACCTTTCTCATATTTTCATTAATGATAAAACTTAATGTAGGTGTCTGGGCAGCATTAATATAGATATCACCCAAGTCTATATAAGCATTTTGGGTGTTGTAAGCAGTTATACTATTTGCATTGCGAATGGCCAAGGGAGACAAGTTAGAAAATTCGATCGCATAACTGCCTTTACCCGTATGACCTAGCTCAAGAGTTGTAGCCTGATGATTAGCCGTAAGTAATGGATTTCCCTGACGGGTAAACTCTGCTGCCAGTCCTAAGTGTAAGCCACCTTTGGTATCGTACCCTTGTGCCTTACGTGTTGTTTCTTTCAAATCTGTAGCATTAACTGTATTAAAATTTGCCAGTCCTGTCTGGTCAGCATTTAGAAAAATCTTGCCATTGGTTAAAGCACCTGATGCTCCCATACGGATCAGGTTTTTCTGGTTAGCGGGGTCAGAACCGTAACGTAAATCCAGGTTTACTCCAGGATTAGTAGCATCACTCCGGCTTGAATGAACATCAGTTAGATCAGAAACCCGGCCCAGTTCAATTATATGATCTGTGGCTCCATTTTTACTTTTTGTGGCCAGTACAATTCCTTCTGTCGGGTCGATATACATATATCCATCCGCTGAAATATTAAAATTTAAATCTTTCAAGGTCAGATTATGGCCATTCAAGCCATAACCAATACTGGCATTTTGTAGTCTGAAATCCAGATGAGCTTTCTCGTCACGGTTAAACAAGCCCGCTGTTGTTTCCAGATTAAAAATAAGTGGCGAGATAGTCGCGAGGCTCAAGGAACCCAGGTTTTGTTGAGCCACGGTGTTCGTGCAACTAGTATCACAGATCAGCATCAGTTTTTCGATAGTCGCCTGAAAAGGTGAAATACTGCCCTGTATCTTTATTCCTACGCCCCGCTCAGTTTTTCCAACATCAATATCTAAAGTACTTTTGATATTCTGCTGATGGGTTCCCTCTACTCTGACATTATGTAAACCTAGTTTCATTTTTCCAGTGTTGGAATAATCTACCCAGTTCGCTTGATCAACAACCACTTTAGATACTTCATGAGTAATAGAAATACCATCCTGACCGGTGACTGTACTTAATGACGTATCAGAAAGTTGCTGCAATGCATAAGAATGCTGTGCCATAAATATACAGACACTGAGCCACTTTAATTTTGTTATTTTTCTCATTTCAACATCCTTATTGATGAGCTCTCTTTTCTTTTAACAGCGACTTGTCGTTGTGCCCGCACAGTTATAACTGAAAATCTTCAGATTACCTGACATATGCAGGTTCCCATGCATGTTCACTCCCATAAAGCCTTGTTCCCCTCCTTGATCAAATCTCGGAACCAGCTTGCCGCCATCGTAAGTTGTATACTTTTTATCATTTAAATACCCTTCACTTCCGCTTTCTACCGCAAGACTTTTAAAGCCCAAATTACGGACTTTTAACGGATGGTCATCATAAAAAGTAAGTTGCAGTGCAGTTTGCGGTTCACCCTCCCGGTTTAGAATTGTAGAACCATCTAAAGAGAATTTATCTATTTGAAGAGTACCCTGTAACTGTTTAAATACCAGCCATTTTTGACTGCCATTTTCGGTATGGTTGTTGGGTGAAAAAGCGAATCGACATAAAATATCTGAAACACATTGATAAGAATAAAAAGCCTGAGTTACAGTTCCCTGTGGATCATATTCAGAAATATTTTTAAGACTCATATTATTGGCATACTGATGGTTTAACGACAGTGTCCAGCTTAAATCAGCTCCCCCCTGACCTGTGATATTCAACAATGCCTCATTATCGAGATTTATAAGTTCTGCTTGCGCTGTAGATGAAAGGACTAAAGCACATAATAAATTAAATTTATTTAACATATACTTCTCCTATAGCCCGGTCGTCTTGAATTTAAGATGCTGTATCATGACCCCGTCAATCACCGCAGAGCCTAAATTAGTCATCGTATTAGATGGTCCTCTGAATACCACACCTGTAGCATTACTATCAGTATTTGCTTTAAGTAAATTTGTAGTTGGATCACGTGTTACGCTACCAATCGAGATACTGCTATGAGTAGCATTTGTGCCCTGATATTTAATAGTTGAGGTACCAGCTTTGACATCAGATAAATTCGAACCGCAATAAGCCACATTACAGGTTGAGCCCTTAAAAGAAGCTGCGGTTAAAGCACCCTCAAGCTTGGTATCTTTATCTGTATCATTATAAAAAGTATAAATCTGGCTATAGATTTCCGGCACATTCGGAATGCGGGTGACCTCAAGAATAATATTGTTTCCTTCAGAACCTAGAACAAAAGGCTGATACATATTACCCAAGACCAGATTAAGGTTTGGACTGTACAGATATAAACCTTCCTGATCATTAAAAATTGGCGCGAAAGATTTATCCAAAGCTGGTGTAGCTGCCGTACCCTCCTGAATAGCTGCTGTACTCAAACGTATAGCTTTAGCATTGCGGCTGGTTGCTGAGTCACTTATCTTGAGAGTGGATGGGTTATCATTGGTATTCAACCGGATAATATTAGCCATACCAAGTGACTGGTTATGCTGGGTATTGTCTGAAGCTTGAGTCTGAAATAAACGGACTTGAGATCCATTTAGGCTCAGGCCATTTGCTACGAATTGCATCCGCAGTCTTTGATTTCTATCAAGATCCTGATCATTTCCATCAGAAGTTGGCTTGGGAATCGGTGCTCCCGTAATGGGATTTAATGTATTAGAGGAATCCCAAGAGCGTGAAAAAGCATCCAGCCAGAAACCCAGCTTGATATTATTATCTGATTCATCGGCATCAACTTTAACCAGGGGAGCTTCTAGAGCCAGATAGCTGATATCACCAGAAGGATTTTTTGCAGCGAACTGTTTAATATTGGTCGCTGTTCCGGCACGGAATAACCATGGATTTGCAGCATCTCCCCAGTTAAACCCCTGATTACTGAACCTCTGGTTCAAGTCTGAATTGGATTTTGATAAGGCCAGACCGTAGATAAAAATGTCTGCTTTATTATGCATTGCTGCGGCTTGGGCGGCGGTCAGTTTAAGTTGTTCATAGTTCTCACCCGTCGGAATAATTCGGATGAAACCTGTATCATACTTAGCTGCATCGGTAATATTTGAACGGTTATAACTTGAAGCTGCCGACTGATCATTGGGTCCCTGAAAGACCATTTTAAAATTCTCGGGAAGAAGTGCTATTCCCTCTCCTGTTGTTTCAGCTAAACGGTCATCAGACAAGGATTCAAGTGCATAACCAGTTTGGGTCAAGCATAAGCCGGCCATAGCGGCCAAACAGGACATACGAAATCCTGTAGTCTTCCAATGATGAATCATCTCGGTCTTCCTTTTTATCTGATGCTCCGCATCATTTATTTTTATTCCTCGATATCTTGGTATTTCTAGCTTTATTCAATTATTGCTATAGCAGTACTTATACCTAGATCTTTTAAAGTTAATTATGCTGAATATAAATGTAATTGCAAAAAAAATAGCCTTGAAAGACATGGTTTCCGATGAATGAATTGTAAAAAAATAGGCGGATTCAAATGATCCGCCTATTTATAAATGAAACCTGAATTATGCTTTTGGCAAAGTCACACCTCGTTGTCCCTGATATTTCCCGCCACGATCCTTATAAGAAGTTTCACACACTTCATCACTTTCAAAAAACAGCATCTGAGCAACACCCTCACCTGCATAAATACGCGCTGGCAAATTGGTAGTATTTGAAAATTCTAACGTAACATGGCCTTCCCACTCTGGCTCCAGCGGCGTGACATTAACAATAATACCGCAGCGTGCATAGGTGGATTTACCCAGACAAATTGTTAGTACATTGCGTGGAATACGGAAATACTCTACCGTACGGGCCAAAGCAAATGAGTTAGGTGGAATAATACAGACATCTGATTCAATATCGATGAAACTTTTATCATCGAAATTTTTTGGATCAACAATTGCAGAATGGACATTTGTAAAAACTTTAAACTCACGTGCACAGCGAACATCATAGCCATAGCTGGACACACCATAAGAAATCAGTTTTTGACCATTTTCATCGAGGCGGACCTGGTTTTCTGCATACGGTTCAATCATGCCGTGTTTTTCGCTCATTTCGCGAATCCAACGATCAGACTTAATAGCCATGTTGTTTCTATCCAAAAATACTGAAAATCAATTATTGCGCTGTACTTTAACTTAAATCTGTCACAATGAAAACAAGATCAGCTACAAGCCTTGAGACGTATGCATGTTGAATATTATTACAGACTCAGTAAAGCCGAGTAGCTTAGTGGAATAGAAAAGCTGACCAAAATCAAGGAAGCCGTTCGCTGTAGATTACGCTGATTTAACCACCGGACTTTTGGAGTATTCAAACTTGAGCCAATAAAAGTCCAGAATAATGCAATCGGCACAATAAGAGCCAGAAAAACTCCCATATGCACAGCATAGATAGACCAGTTGACCCATGCAGCAACCGGAAAAATAGCTGAAGCAAACAATAAAGCTTTAGGATTGAGTAGAGTCGCTACAAATAGCTCACGAGGACGAATCGCGGGCTGGTTCAGATCAAGCTGTACATTTGCAGTTTTCCATAGTTTAACTGCCAGAAAAATAATATAAAACGCACTTAAAAGCTTTAATAAAGTTGGTAGGATCGGCAGGGTAGCTGATACTGTATCAATCAAGGTGCCCCAGACAGTAATGGCAATAATATAACCTAAAACTTCTGCTGGAATTAAACGTGCAGAACGTCGCACCCCAAGCCGGATTCCAGAAGAGGCTAATAGAGTATTTGTCGGTCCTGGTGTAAGCAGCACGCTTGCCACTAGGCCAATAAAAAGCCATGAAATCATAGAGTCACCTCACTATTGAGTGAGCGAAGATTAAAGGAGTTTATAAACTCTCGCAAAATATAATTTTAGGAGCCTTTATAAAATAGAATTTACCACCGAGTGTTATTTATATAAATATATTAAATACAATAATTTGTAAGAAAAAATACAAATAGAACGCTTGAGTCACTTCTTCTGTTCGAAAGACTATAAATAAAAAAGGATCAGAGCTGATCCTTTTTTATTTATAGCTAGGTAGTTGAAATATTAAGCAGCTGCTTCTGTAGTAACTCCTGCATTTTGTACCTCAGCTGCCTGAACAGGCACGGTTTTTTTCGCAGCAGGAAATGAAGGAGTATAAACCACTGTAGCAGAACTGATCACAGGAGCAGCCGCGACCAGCATACCTAAAGAGAGAGGTAAAACTTTCAGGAGAGTTTTCATAAGGTTAGCTCTAAAAATAACAGTTAAAAAACAGCTGAGAGCTTAGCGGGGAGCCGGTAAAGAAAAAATGATAAAAACGGCGAAAATTTTCAAATTGACTTGGCAGTCATTCTAGAGTAAATACTTAATTAATTTTAGTTATTTTAAAATATCAAACAAAAAAACCTTCTTGAACTTCACCCTGCCGTATCAAGAAGGCTTTGCTTTCAGAATATCGAAATTAGAAGATGCGCTTCTCATCTCGACTATGCTGAGGCAGTTTTTCAGCAATTTTTCTGGCAATTTCAATATAACTTTCAGCTGCCTCATCCTCTGCAATTACGGAAGGTTTACCGGCATCGGTATTTTCACGGATCTGAACATTGAGTGGAAGACGGCCAAGCAGCGGAATCTGGTACTGATCTGCCAACTGGTCACCTCCGCCTGTGCCAAAAATCTGCTCCTCATAACCACAATTTGAGCAGATATGTGTAGACATATTTTCGATTACACCTAACACCGGAATTTTTACCTTATTGAACAGTTCGATTCCCTTAGTGGCATCCATTAATGCTACATTCTGAGGTGTAGTTACAATTACAGCACCTGTTACTGGAATACGCTGAGCCAATGTAAGCTGTATATCCCCTGTTCCAGGTGGCATATCAATTACCAGCACATCCAGTTCAGGCCATAAAGTCTGGTTAAATAGCTGCATCAGCGCGCCTGTAGCTTTGGGACCACGCCACGCTACAGGTGTATTGTGATCTCCGGTTAAATGGCCGATTGAAAGTACGGCCATGCCATATGCTTCAAGAGGAACAAAATTTTCTGCTTCAATAAGAGGCGTATGTCCAGCATTGCCAAGCATAGTCGGAATACTCGGCCCATAAATATCGGCGTCCAGTACGCCAACTTTTAAGCCCAGTTTCTGTAATGCTAACGCCAGATTAACAGTTGTTGTAGACTTGCCTACCCCACCTTTTCCAGAAGAGACCAGAATAATATTCTGAATACGTGAATGTTTTGGTACATCGCGTTGCTGGGGCGCAGCTTTTTCAATAGGTGGATTATTCGGGTCATTGTCAGGCGCAGTATTAGGACTGACTTGAGCTGAAGCATCCACTACCGGCGGTAAAGAACTTTTCTCACTCTGGCTATCTTGAGCAGGGGTCGCAGCTGCGAGATTATTTTTTTGTTGAATTACATGCAGGTTCAGTTCTTGCAATCCGCATTTTTCTAACTGGTCAGCCAATTCATCATGTAATTGCTGTAGATAAGGCTTTTCTTCAGGATATGTTTTAATGGTCAGTTGCAGGGTTGCCTCATGCAATTGCAACTGGGTAATACGGTCCTGCAAACGGTTATTAGAATGCGGCAGCACATAATTTTGCAGTACCTGCTGGATTTCTTCTTCTTTCACGCCTTTAGCTGGTGAAAATACTGATTTTAATGAAGAAAACCATGACATAACTTTGACTCCAAACCGGACCATTTCTGCTGAATAGGGTTAGTTTACCTGTAAGTGTCGTGAAGGTTAATAGCTGTTCTGTGCCAGACAGACAAAAGCCTCTAATTTTCAAGTAATTTAGTCAGCTTTATAGCTGTTGGTTTCTAATTTCTTTTCTAAATCTAGTTCTATTCAATTCTTTTTAATTATCTCTGCCTTTATTTATCAAATAAAAATTTGGTCTTATTTTCTTTGAAAACTCATTTTTCTTTCTTTACTTAACTACAGCGTGAGACTTACTGTTAAATAAAGCCTCGCTTTGTTTTCCTTCGCTCATCAGGTAAAATTGACCGTCTTAAATAATGAATACGAATGAGAGAGTCAATCTGTGCGTAATATCTTAGTCACTAACGCCCTTCCCTACGCTAATGGCCCCATCCATATGGGACACTTACTTGGTTATATCCAGGCGGATATCTGGGTTCGTGCTATGCGTGCAATGGGCCATGACGTGACTTATGTCTGCGCAGATGATGCTCACGGTACAGCAATTATGTTACGTGCCGAGGCAAATGGCATTACACCGGAAGAACAGATTGCCAATGTGCAAAAAGAACACATTCGTGACTTTAATGGCTTTGGGGTTCACTTTGATCATTATGACTCTACCAATAGCGACACGAATAAAGCACGCTCTCAAGAAATCTATATTAAAAACCGTGAAGCTGGAAATATTGCGGTTCGCCCGGTTACTCAGCTATTTGACCCTGAAAAAGGCATGTTCCTCTCAGACCGTTTCATTAAAGGTACCTGCCCAAAATGTAAAACGGAAGACCAATACGGTGACTCGTGTGAAGCATGTGGAACGACCTATAATGCAACTGAGCTGATTAATCCAAAATCAACTTTAAGCGGCGCGACACCAGTAGAGAAATCTTCAGATCACTACTTTTTTAAATTACCTAACTTTTCAGAATATCTGCAGACATGGACTCGTGATTCAGGACGTTTACCGGTTTCAATTGCCAACAAGTTAGATGAATGGTTTGATGCAGGGCTTTCAGACTGGGATATTTCCCGTGATGCGCCTTATTTTGGTTTCGAAATTCCAGATGCACCGAATAAATACTTCTACGTTTGGGTAGATGCACCGATTGGCTATATGTCGAGTTTTGAAAACTATATCCAGACCAAACGCCCAGATTTAAATTTTGATGATTTCTGGAAAAAAGATTCTGAAAATGAGGTGTATCACTTCATTGGAAAAGATATCGTTTATTTCCATGCCCTGTTTTGGCCTGCCATGCTTGAAGGTGCTAATTATCGTACCCCTACAGGTTTATTTGTAAACGGCTTTCTGACTGTTAATGGACAGAAAATGTCAAAATCTCGTGGGACCTTTATTAAAGCAGAAACGTATCTGGAACATTTAAATCCTGAATACCTGCGGTATTATTTTGCTTCAAAGCTTTCAGACAAAGTAGAAGATTCCGACCTTAACTTGGACGACTTTATTCAGAAGGTAAATTCTGACCTAGTTGGAAAAGTGGTTAATATTGCCAGCCGCTGTGCCAAGTTTATTAATACTAAATTTGATCATAAACTATCTGCTGAATGTGCTGAACCTGAGCTGGTACAGAGTTTTATTGAAGCTGGCGATTCGATTGCGAAGGCTTATGAAGCCCGTGAATTCTCGACTGCTATTCGTGAAATCATGGCCTTGGCTGACCGTGCAAATCAGTATATTGATGAGAAAAAACCTTGGGCGCTTGCGAAAATTGAAGGTGAAGAGCTTCAAGTTCATAATGTATGTTCTGTCGGTATTAACCTGTTCCGCCAACTGGCAATTTACTTGGCGCCCGTACTTCCAGTATTAGCTCAACAGGTTCAAGACTTTTTGAAGCTTGACAGTTTTAACTTTGAATCCCGTAAGCAGATACTGGTAAATCATGAAATTGGACTATTCCAGCCGCTGATGCAACGCGTTGATCCAAAAGCAGTTACAGCAATAGTTGATGCATCTAAAGAGTCATTAGGAGCACCTGTGGCAGAGCCTGCTAAAGTAGAGAAGAAAAAAGAAAAAGCCAAAGAGAAAAAAGCTGAAGCTCAAGTCGGTGAAGCAGACATTATTGGTATTGAAGACTTTATAAAAGTTGACCTGCGTGTAGCAGAAGTTTTAGAAGCTGCGCATGTAGAAGGGTCTGATAAGCTTCTTCAACTTACCTTAAATGTTGGCGAAACTGAACCGCGAAATGTATTTAGTGGAATTCGTGAGTTTTACCAACCTGAAGATCTTAAAGGTAAATTAGTTGTTATGGTGGCAAACCTGGCCCCACGTAAAATGCGTTTTGGTATTTCTAACGGGATGGTTCTGGCGGCAGGTAATGGCGAAGGTGTGTGGGTAATTTCACCTGAGAATGGTGCTAAACCGGGTGATAAAGTGTCTTAACACTCAACACTTAAACTGCATAAGGTCTTTATAGCAACTATAGAGGCCTTTTTATTTAAAAGTATAATTAATTTATTGAAATTTATTCTAAATTATTAAAAAATACCTGCGCTTTTTTATTTATTACAATTATTCGGGGAATATATGAAAAATCTATTAGTAATTGCACTAGCTGCATCAACTATTGCAATTACAGGTTGTACGATGCGTATTGCAGATATGACGGTTGCTTCAACCAAAAACTATAACTTAAACTCTAATCAGTTTATTAAAGGTGAACGCGTTACAGGTGAAGATAAAGTACCTGTTATATTGTTTCCACTAGGCATACCAAACTTTAAAACTGCTATTGATCGTGCCATTGAAAAAAATCCATGCTCTGTAGCGCTTTCTGATGTAGTTATTACTCAATTAAATCAGGCTTTTCTTGTTGGTCAAATTGGTTACCGTGTAGAAGGCTCTCAAGTGATTGACCTTTCTCAACCAAACTGTAGAAAATAAGATAAAAGCCCCTCAAGTGAGGGGCTTTTTAAACAAGCCTTATTATTTCATAAAAAAAAGAAATTATTACTTCATCCCAAAAATTAATTTAAGACCTAATAATGTCATTACACCACCAGCAATCCGGTCAAAAATAGCTTTAAACTTCAAATAAACCTGACGTGGCTTCTCGGCAGATAGTGCAACAGCTACCAGAGAATACCAGCCAGCATCAATAAAGAAACACAGCAGAGGTAAGACCACATAAAAATAGGGAGGTATTTCTTTAGGTAAGAGTGCAGTAAAAATACTGGCTAAAATAATAGAAATTTTAGGATTACTTAACTGTGTAATCAGGCCTAAACGATAAGCTTGGGCATAGCTCATCGGTTGAACTGATCCATAGGTACTACCCATTGGTTCTTTAGCATGCTTAATAATTTTATAAGCCAGCCAAAGTAAATATAAACCGCCACAGACTTTCAAAATAAAATAGGCCGAAGGCACAGCCAGCAATATGGCTTGTAACCCCATGACGGCAAGAAAACCAAACAATGCTGCGCCAGTCCCTGTGCCCAGTGCAGTAAACAGGCCATGCTTACGTGAAATCGCAATTGAATTTTTTGCCACATAAATAAATGTTGGGCCCGGACTTATTGCGCCCAGCATCAGAGCTAGTGCAATTGAACCTATAATAAATAACGATTCCACAAGCGTGTCCTCAAATCATTAGAGAGAAATCTTTAATCGTGGTCTTTATAGCGAAGTGCATAGATTTAGTCTATCAATTTATTAGAAAACATACAGCAGCCAAGATACAAACTGAAATTGTATAGTATTAAATAAAGACTCAGAATATTTTTATATTAAGAAAATAGCAGAGTATAACTTTATCTCATGAAACTTGCTGAAGCGTTGATACTGCGAAGTGACTTACAGACCAAGCTTGCATCTTTGCAGCAACGTATTAATAACAATGTACTGATACAAGAAGGCGACCAGCCCAGTGAAGACCCCGAGCAATTGCTAAAAGAAGCATTTGCAGTCAACACCGAGCTGCATGATTTGATTAAACGGATTCACATGACTAATGCCCAGGCCCAAACCGTTCAGGGTAAAGCTTTACTGGATGTTTTAAATGAACGGGATTTCCTGATTAGTCAGCATCGTATTCTTCAACAGGCAATTGACAGTACACGGCGTGAATCTGCAAGATACAGTTCCAGTGAAATTCGCTGGATAAAAGTAGTCTCTGTCAGCGATCTACAAAAACAGGCCGACCAGATCAGTCAGAAATTGCGTCAGAACAATCTGGAAATTCAAGCATCAAACTGGCAAGTAGATCTCATTTGATTATTTTATTGATCTGTTTTTAAAAACAGGACAATATTCAAAGTTCGGGCATATTGGGCGAGTACAAGACCTTTTTATCCGGTTTGTAAGGTTTTAAATAAGACAAACCCTTGCATAGAGGTAAGACGTCTACTTCAATACTTCATTAGTCTGACGTAGCACTTTTCATCTTTTATCTCTTACTCTTTAGTTGGCACTACCGCGTACTGACAATATGCCCACCTTCCTTTCTTTTTCAGCTAACTCTCTTGTAAGGATATAATTTGTCTTATGGCCTAGCTGTTTGTGTATCTGTCAAACGGTAATGCTGCTCATATACAGGCGTACCTGCAATACTGAGCGGTGTCTGAGTTACCGGTTTATTCAACTGATCTTGACCGCATCCGCTCAGCAGCATTAATACAAATAGATAAAAAATTGGGGACTGCTTTTCCATACTGGCACTCCTTTTTTGTTGTTGTTATTGTTTCATACTGAAAATAATACAACAGTCATCGCTCAGCAAACAGCCTGAATAAGTAAACTTTTATATAAAACTTATATTTACTTTAGCCTTCCTTAAACTTGCAGAAAACCATAAGGAGCATGCTCAAAACTGCCCCTTTGAAAAGTATAAATGCAGTTTTCTTTTTATACTATGGTGTCTTATATTTAACTAAAGCTTTAAAGTTTCAACAAAAAACTTACTTACATATCAGTATATAGCTTTCAATATATGCCTAGTCGAACTCTCCATCATTTTTAATACTTAAAAATTCAATTAGCGAGAAAGCTATGACTTGTAATAAGCTCACTCTTTGTTTGAAGCTTTATTTATAGAGTTGGCGGTCGCCTTAATATAGGGAAATATGAGTGGAACTTAAGGTTTATAACCTTGGGTTCTAAAACTGGGAAGCTGTATGGATAAAACACCACGTTTTATAGAAACTCCACCGGACTGGACACCGGATGAACGCCCGACCTTACCTGGTTCTCCAGCAGCAATCGCCCACTCACGCCCAAAGCGTTTTCTTTATCTGTTTATTGGATTATTTGTAGCCATTGCGGCCAGCTTGAGTAATGGCTTTATCACTGCCAATTTACCTATCATTCAGGGAGAATATGGTTTAACCCTATCAGAAGCGGCATGGCTACCAGCAGCCTATGTTATGGCTAATGTCAGCTCAAACCTGATTTTATTTAAAGCCCGACAACAATATGGTTTACGTCTGTTTTCAGAAGTCGGGCTGATTGCTTTTATTGCAGTTCTGATTCTGCATATTTTAGTACATACCTATGAAATGGCTCTCTTTGCCCGTTTTATTGCCGGTCTGGCTGCCGCGCCGCTCAGTTCTCTAGGTATGTATTATGTTATGCAAGCTTTCAAGAAAGAAGATATGGCCAAAGGTATTTATATTGCTTTTGGTTTTCAGCAGCTTGGCTTGCCTCTAGCCTGGATTATTTCACCTTACCTGGTCGATACTCATAGCTGGATGGTACTTTACACTTTTGAACTAGGGTTAGCCATCTGCTGTCTGGCAATGGTAGTTTCATTAAAATTACCACGCAGTCTAAGAATTTATGTTTTTGAAAAACAGGACTTTTTTACTTTTTTATTACTTGCTCCAGGTTTTGCCTCCCTGTGTATAGTACTTACTCAGGGACCAATCTTGTGGTGGTTTAATAGTGAATGGCTGGCATATGTGCTTATTGCTGGTCTTACCCTGTTAGTCGCCGGATTACTTTATGAACACTACCGGGTCAACCCGCTTATTATGACGCGCTGGTTGAGTACAGGGGCAATTTTACATTTTATTCTGGGCGCTTTTGCCATTCGTCTGCTCATGTCGGAACAAAGTTATGCCGCTGTCAGTTTTTTAAAAACGATAGGTATGGGGCCAGACCAGTTTGTGCCACTGTATATCGTTATTGGAGCGGGTATTCTGTCTGGTACACTTTTTAGTGCTCTAACCTTTTCTAGAGAGCGAATTATTATACATCTGGTACTGGCTGAGTTTTTGATCCTGGTGGCATGTGGTCTAGATTATCATCTGACCAGTGATGTACGGCCTTCCAATTTCTTTACCAGTCAGTTTCTGGTTGGATTTGCAGGTGGTGTTTTTATTGGCCCCCTGCTACTGGCCGGTTTTGCCAAAACACTAGCACAAGGGCCATCGCATGTCGTTACCTTCATTGTGCTGTTCTCTGCAACTCAGACTTTTGGCGGACTGGTCGGTTCTTCATTTTTCAATACCTACCAACAGCATCGTACCCAAAACTACAAAGCTGAAATTACTTTAGAAATGGACAGAACCGATCCACTGATTAGCCAGCGTTTACATCAATACCAAGTAGCCACAGCTGCCCAGTCACCTGATACGGTACTCGCACAAACTCAAGCATTACGAAACTTGAATCAAGTTGTAACCCGCGAAGCACAAGTCCGGGCCTATAATGATGTTATTGCCCTGAACGGGCTGTTTGCTGTAGTACTGCTAATCTGGGGTCTGTTTATTATTGTCCGGATGAAGATTGTTGCAAGACGCATGCAGACATAGACACAATCTGCAAGTTAAATGAAAATTTGATATAAAAACAGAATTTGAGTTATATCCATGCCAGAAGACCAAAATAAAACTGATCAACAGACAGAACCGGTAGCACAATCTGAACAGGTTGAGCATGAAAAGACTGAAGCTCCTGCTACACCTCAACCTTCCAGCAAGCTGATTCCAACCAGACATTCCACTTTATTCTGGATGCTGCTTGTTTTAATTATTGGTATTACAATTATCTTATGGGCCTGGCATTTAGGTCCGTTTCATACAGCAATCGAACGTACTGATAACAGCTATGTTAAAGGGCAAACAACTATTTTGTCTTCTCAAATTAATGGCTATATTCAGCAGGTTATGGTCAAAGACTTTGACTATGTCAAAAAAGGGCAACCTTTACTGAGAATTGATGCGAAAACTTATGGGGAACAAGTTGTCCAGGCAGAAGCTGCGGTAGAACAGGCAGAAAACAATCTGGCTAACCAAGAACAGGCAATTGCCCAGCACCGCGCCGATATTGCAGCAGCTCAGGCGCAGGTAGAACAGGTCAAAGCACAGTATGAACTAGCGCGTAGCCAGCTACAGCGCTATCAGCAGCTTGGTAATAGTGGTGCTGCCTCTAAAACAGAACAGGATAGAGCCGCAGCTGATGTAAAAAATGCACAAGCACAGCTTAGACAGGCTGAGGCAAATGTTGAGGTCGCACGTGAAGCATTGAAAACTGCTCAAGTGGCCCAGATTGGTCTGAAAGCACAGGTCAAAAATGCACAGGCACAACAAGCACAGGCTCAGACCACCCAAAATTATAGTCTGATCAGTGCTCCAATGGACGGCCAGCTTGGGGAGGTAAACCCGCGTGTGGGGCAATACGTTGCTGCAGGTTCACAGCTGTTATTTCTGATTCCAAAACAGACTTGGGTTATTGCCAACTTTAAAGAAACCCAGATTGCCAATATGAAAGTTGGTCAGAAAGCAAGTTTTACAGTAGATGCTTTGAATGATCGTCAGTTTACTGGTCGCGTAGAACGGATCGCTCCAGCAGCCGGTTCAGAATTTAGTGTAATTAAGGCTGATAATGCTACAGGCAATTTTACCAAGGTGGTACAGCGTATATCGGTACGGATTGCAATTGATCCAAATCAGCCAGGAATTAAGGATTTGCGTCCGGGTATGTCCGTAATCAGTTCAGTTGATACCAGCTCATAATGAGCTGTTTAAATAACTACCATGTAACAGCAGTGAACTGCCTTTTTAGCTACAACAGTTTATGATTGTTTTATCTTAGTCTAGTCTATATTGCCAGTTTTTATGCTTGACCTTTTAGCTCAGCCTGTACCTTACCAGACTATTATTCAGCACGCTCAACTGAGCTTAACTGTCAAGCGGCTAGATCTGGTTCATCCAGAAATTTCTGGCAATAAATTTTATAAACTTAAAAACAATATCCATTTTGCTCTGGCAGAAGGATTCAAACAACTTCTGACTTTTGGAGGCGCTTTTTCGAATCATATTGCTGCTACCGCCGCCGCAGGCAAACTTGCCGGTTTATCTACTATAGGTATTATCCGGGGAGAAGAACTGGCTCAGCGTCCGTTTAATCCAACCCTTATGCAGGCCCAAGCAAATGGCATGCAGCTCTATTTTATAAGTCGTCATGAATACAAATACCGGGCTGATCAGGCCTACCTGCAGACGTTACAGCAACGTTTTCCTCAGGCTTATATCATTCCAGAAGGCGGTACCAATTCACTCGCTGTAACTGGGTGCAAGGAAATCCTTTCTTCACAAGATCTGGAAAACTATGATGTTTTCTGCTGTGCGGTGGGTACTGGCGGAACTATGAGTGGCTTGATTGAAGCCAGTTCAGAACAGCATCAGGTCTTAGGTTTTCCAGTGCTAAAGGGAGATTTTTTACAAGCAGAAATCACTCAATGGACTAACAAAACCCACTGGCAGCTGCTACAGGATTATCACTTTGGTGGTTATGCTAAAATTACGCCTGCGCTGCTCGACTTTATACAACACTTTAAGAAAGCTTATAGTATTCCTCTTGAACCAATCTATACGGCAAAAATGCTATTTGGACTAATAGATCTGATTCAAAAAAATTATTTTCAACCTCATACCCGTATTCTCGCCATTCACAGTGGAGGATTACAAGGTTTCCCTCTACCTCCTGAATCTTTTTCTGAAAATCGACTATAATGCCGAGCTTTTTTATGACTGGGAATTACTGATGGCTGCAGCATATTATGATGTGATTGTTATAGGTGCCGGCGCATCTGGACTAATGCTCGCAGCTTTGGCTGCCAGACGGGGGCGTAAGGTTCTGGTTGTAGAGAAAACCAATAAAGTCGGCAAAAAAATTCTTATGTCTGGTGGCGGTAAATGTAACTTTACCAATTTATATGTCGAGCCTGAACACTACATTTCCCATAATCCGCATTTTGTTATCTCTGCTCTATCCCGCTATAGCAACTGGGATTTTATTGGACTGGTGTGTGATTATGGTATTGAGTATGAAGAGCGCAAGCATGGACAGCTCTTTACCTTAAACGGCGCCAAAGATATTTTAAACATGCTGCTCAGCGAATGTAAAAAAACAGGGAATGTTGAAATTCGAAGCAGCTGTGAAGTCAAAGCGGTAAATCCACTTTGTGAAAACAGCTTTGAAGTTATCACAGCACAAGGTCAGTTTAATTGTGAATCTGTTGTTGTAGCTTCTGGTGGTTTGTCCATTCCTACACTGGGTGGTTCAGGTTTCGGCTATGAACTGGCAAAACAGTTTGGTCATTATGTTTACTCTACCCGTGCAGGCTTAGTTCCTTTCACCTTTAGTGATCAGTTCAAGGAAGTGACTACCCGTTTAAGTGGTAATGCACTGGAGGCAACTCTAAGTAATTCCTTAAATACTTTTACTGAGGCCCTGTTATTTACCCATCGCGGTCTAAGTGGCCCAAGTGCCCTACAACTGTCTAATTATTGGTGTAATGGTGAAAGCTTTCAGATTAATTTTCTGCCGGGAACAGATATAGCGATATGGTTAAAACAAAAAAAGCAGTCGCAGCCTAAAGTTCTGCTCCGTACATTACTTAATGAATATATGGCTAAAAGTATTGTAGTAGAGCTACAGAACTTGATTTGGCCTGAAGAATCTGAAATTGGAATTGGTAATTTAAGTGACCAGAGACTAGAAGAAATCGGTGAGAATCTGCAAAATTTTAGTGTTAAGCCTTCTGGCACAGAAGGTTACCGTACCGCTGAAGTAACTTTGGGTGGGATAGACACGACTGAAGTTTCATCCAAAACCATGGAAAGCAAAAAACAGAAAGGGATTTATTTTATTGGTGAAGTGTTGGATGTCACTGGTCACTTAGGGGGATACAACTTTCAATGGGCATGGGCTTCTGCCCATGCTGCCAGTCAATATGTATAAGTTATTCGAGATAATCTGTACGTAATAAAATGATCTGGCGCGCCTGCTGTAAACGGCTAATGGCTGTTTCCATCTTGTTTACAGCAAGCCTCATTGAACTTGATTTTTCTATTTTAAACATTGTATTTAAAAGATTTTTAATTGACATAACAGTTCCTTGTTTAGATTTTTATTGAATAGCTGAGTAATATTTTTCTTTAAGTCTTCATCATATATAAACTGTTTCCTCAGTACAATTGAGACCCTATAAAATTTGCCATATTTTCATGACGATATTTGGTCCTAAAGATTTTTCAGAACTCCTCATGCTTCTGTTCTGGACATTTTACCTTTGAATTATGTTCGGACTTATTTTCGGTTATATTCTGTTTATGACTTAACTCAGAATTTTTCTTAAAGATAAACTTATAAGCCGCACTTAAAAAACCTGTAGTAATACCGGCAATAATTAATGGTGCAAGAACCTTGTTGGGTGGACGTCGCTCCGGATAGTTTTGCATTATTTTTATACCTCTCCTGTTATGAACTTAAAAAGAAAGGCCACGCTCAGGTGACCCATCTTTTATTCAGATCAAAGCTTATTTTTGATCATCTTTCTTTTCTGGATTTTTGTTAGCATCTACATTCGGCTCAGCTTCACCTGTAGAGCCAAATGGATTATTAGTAGGCGGATTTACTGGATTAACCCCTACTGAATCAGGCGTAACCTGATCAATGCCAGAGGCTTCATTATCACCATATGGTGCAGTCGTTAATGTCGCCGGAGTAGTATTTGACAAATCAGTACGCATTGGCGCATTGGTATCATTATCGGTATCTGGCATAAAAGTTCCATTCTCCGCAGTTTTAGTTGTGCTGTCAGTTACCTGGGACGAAGCCCCGTCCATAGATAATTCAGATGATTTAGCAGCTGAAGTATCTGTACCTTGAGATGAAGTCATTGACGGGCTAGTTGCAGGGGTGTGAGCAGCTGCAAATGAACCAGTGGTTGAAGTCATTGTTGAACTGGTAGTACCGGAGTCATTATTACGTAAAGGATTTGGATGGTTCGCCTCACGTTTCGCTTTATCAATCAAGTCAGTCAAAACACGTTCAGCCGGTTGGCGTCCACCTAAACCAAAGGCTAGAGCAAATGCTACTGCCACAGCACCCAGAGTCAGACCGAAGGCAAGGTTTACAATAGAGTCGGCAATGCCCATTGCACGTAGACCCATAGCAATTACCAGACCCATGATTAATACACGAACCAGGCAACCTAACCAACGTGAACTATTGTATTCACCACGTTCAACAACATTCGCTACTATATTGGCCAGCCAGAAACCTACTACCAAAATTACTGCACCTAGCAGGATATTGGCACCAAAGTAAATGAACATGGCAATCAGCGCGCTGACCTGCTCAAAACCAAGACGGTTTGCTGCTTCAGACAGAGCAAACAGCATAGTGAAGAATACAATTAGGTAACCAACAATACTGGATACTTTGGCATTACCCATGAAACGCTGAACACCAACCTTAGCTGGTAGTTCATCTGCACCTGTACCGGCAATCAGTTCAGCAACCAGACGACCGACAAAGCGTGACACAATGTATGCCAGAATCAGAATCAGGCCCGCAGCAATAATATGCGGAATTGCGTTCATGATTTCATAGAGCATCGCAGTTGCAGGTTGAGAAATACTTTGTATACCTAATGCTTCAAAAGCTACAATCAGTGCTGTAATCATAATGATTGCAAACACGAATGAACCAAGGAATCCAGGTAAATTAGAATTTTTAAATAAACCTACTTTTTGTACCTGAGTCTGCAAGTCAAGGCTGTTAACCAGACCTTCTACAATACCACGAACAATTTTGGCCAGAATGTAGCCTGCAAACAGGATGATAGCTGCCATGAATATATTAGGAATATATAGCGCAGCTTTATTAACCAGGTTTTGAACTGGCACCAAGAGGCCATCCAGTCCCAGAATAGAAAGGACAATTGGCAGGAACAGTAAAAGGATTAACCAGTAAATGATATCAGCAATATTTTTACTGATAGGACTTACACCGACATCATTACTCAACTTTTCATCAAGTTGTGTACGGGCCAGTACTTTGGTTAAACCGGTACGCACCAGACGTGCTACCAGCCAGCCAATAAAGCCTACCGCGATTGCTGCAATCAGATTAGGAATAAATACCAGCACTTGACTGATCATATTACTAAACGGACCGCTGACGCTATTGATATTCAGAACATTTAAAGCAGCAATAATGGCAATAATTAAAATAAACCAGAATACAATACGTGAGAAAAGTCCCTCATAATTCGGAGACGTTCCTGTAGTTGTAGTGTGCCCTGCTGCATTAGATAATTTATGATTGGTATTCATTTTTTGCAGAAGCTTTTTAACTCCGGCAGCAATGACCAATGCAATAATCCAGCCCAGAATTAATATCACAACCGCCGCAATAATGGGATGGAATTGATCCCAATAGTACATTGCATCAAAACCCGGACCTCGGGCTCCTCCAGCATAGTAATCATTCATTTTGTTATGCCCTCTTGTTATGCTTCAATTTGCTTGTTTTAAAGCGTTTTAAGTTGTTAAGAATGTTTAGAAAGCTAGGCTTATATTCCTTTTCAACATATTTTGTGGACAATGTTTATTCAACTACAGTGAGCATAAATACAACAAATCGTCAGTAAAAGATTGCAAAAAAGCCCTAATGTATACACATTAAGGCTATAGGCTGAGGTGACTTAAGTGGATAGCAATATTTAAACAGCCGCCACTATAGTCTGATCCTCGTCTAGCTAGCCTTATTGACCATGGGCAGAGCCAGTACCGGTATCATGAGCTGCTGCTGTACCGCCAGTATCTGTTGCCGTACTGTCTACTGCCGTCGCTTCGGTATTACCGGCTACTGCTGGGGTTGTATTGTTCATGGAAGCTTGTTCCATTTCTGCATTAGGATGCTGTGGCGGAGCCTCAGAAGAATCCGGATCACGGTCGCCAATCATATAAACCACTAAAGCCGCCAGAAAAATACCTACCGCAATAAGAATATAAATAGGTAAACGGTTTTTTTTTACCGTATCCTGTGGGCCATTAGTATGAGGCGGTTTATTAAAATCGTGTTGCATAGTCATTCTCTTATTCTTATGGCTTGGATTTTCATCATAACAAGCACTTATGTTGTATTGTGTGAAAAAGCATAGTGGGAACGTGTGCAATGTTTCTAAGTTGTAGTTAAAAATGCGCTATACTATTGGGCCAAGTTTTATGCATTCTGTTTATTTATGGCATATCGTCTACAGCGTACCTCACTGGATCTAGACACCGATGTTACGCATCAGTGCTATTTACATCATACGCGTGACCTGCACCTGATCGGGATTATTGAGTTTAGCAAGCCTAGCTATGTATTAAAGTGGGGCGATCTAGAATACTTTCGGCGTCGTACTGAAGAATTTTCAGTAATGCCATTTCCCGATTGTGTAAATGCGATGATCATTGATATTCGTAATATCAGTGCATTTCTGGATCAGGAAGTGCCTATTATTCCTTGGCGCCTGCTTGAAGAAGACTGTCCAATCCGGCTGGTGGTCCCACAAGACCGTATTGAACATTATTCAGGGATATTTGAACCGACTTGGCTCAGTTCAGATGTTGACAGTGCAATTCAGGAGATCCGTGAGTTTGTAGATATGTTTGTACATTAAACATATCTATCTATACTTATTATCCCTTACCAGTAATTTTCCACCGCAATATTTCCCTCACCCCGACGATTCATACTGAGCCCACGCCGTTTCAGTGCCTCCTTGGTATCTTCTACCATTTGCGGATTACCACAAAGCATTACATGACTGGTCTCAGGGTTAAATTGCAGCCCTGCCGCAGCTTCCAGTGCACCATTTTCAATAAGTACGGGCAAACGTTCATGTAATCGGGCATTTGGGTCACGGGTGATAACTGGTATAAAATGAAAGCCTTGATGCCCTTCCCCAAATATTTTGGCCATTTCCTGAATGCGGTCTAGATAAGCTAACTCGGCCTCTGTACGTACACTGTAGACCAGCTGAATTGACTGATATTTAGTCCAAGTTTCAAAATCCTGTAGCATTGATAGAAACGGCGCCAGACCAGTTCCTGTGGCAAGCAGCCATAGATCTTTAGGCAGTGGCAACTGATAACGTGCCAAAGTCAGATATCCATAAGGAATCTTTTCCAGATACAGCTCGTCATTTACTTTCAGGTACTGTAGCTGAGAAGTAAAAGCCCCGTCAGGCACAACAATCGAGAAAAATTCCAGAGTTTCATCAAAAGGTGAAGAAACAATTGAATAAGCGCGTACGATCAGCTCATCTCCAACTTTTAAGCCTATACGCGCAAACTGGCCGGCAGTAAACTTGAAATGTGCAGGTCGTGTCAGCGTAAAACTGAACAGGTTAGAGGTCCAGCGCTGTACTGATAAAACTTTTTCCTGAGTAAATTTTTCAATTGACATGATTTCTACATGGCATGAGAGACTGTGCTCATGGTAGCATGACCATCTATTTATTTTATATTTTTTAAACGTTAAGGCTTCATTCATGCGTATGACATTACGCCAGCTGGCGGTTTTTGTAGCAGTTGCTCAAGAGGGTACCGTCACCCGGGCAAGCGATGCCGTAAAACTGACTCAAAGTGCAGCCAGTATGGCACTGGCAGATCTGGAAGATGGTTTGGGTGCCCCCCTGTTTGACCGCTTAGGTAAACGTCTACAACTGAATGATCTGGGACGTTTCTTGCTTCCGCAAGCTTTAGAAATACTAGGTCGTTGTGAGTCTTTTGAACAGGCTGCTAAAGGTGAACTACAAAGTATTGATTTGCGTCTGGGTGCGACCTTAACGATCAGTGATTATTTAATGCCTGATCTGATGGCTGGCTTCTTGCAGCTTCAGCCCCAAGCTCATCTACAGCTTCAGGTAGGTAATACCCGCCAGATGATTGAAGCTGTAAATCAGTTTCAGCTGGATTTGGCACTCATTGAAGGCTCATGCCATTTACCCCAACTGCAATGTATCCATTGGCGTGATGATGAGCTTGCTGTCTGCTGTGCACCTGATCATCCATTGGCACAGCATAAACAACCGCTGAGTCAGAAAGATTTTTTAAATGCTGAGTGGATTTTGCGTGAAGAAGGTTCAGGTACCCGTGAAGTATTTGATAATAGTATTTTGCAGGATCTACCTGATGCAAACATCCGTTTAACGCTTGGGCATAATGAAGCCATTTTAAAAATAGTTGCTGGTGGTATGGGGGTTTCCTGTATTTCCAGACTAGCTATTGAGCCTCTTCGTGAAAAAGGTCAGTTAGTCATACTAGATACACCCTTCTGGCAGTTAACGCGCCCTCTTTTTATGCTGGTTCACCGCCAGAAATATCAGGGTCCGGGTTTAAAAGCATTTATGCGATTTTGTGAAGAGAGATAAAAAAAAGCGCCTTAAGGCGCTTTTTTTGATCAGTCTACATCATTTTCATTAGCTATATTCTTACTGTCTTTCTTATTTTGGAGCTATTTTTGAAAAAATCTCATTTTTTAGCAGGAATTCATCTGGCTAATATCACGCTCATTCTAGCCAGATTAAGCGGGTACAGGCCTTTGCTATAATGTTACACTCTTAACCTTAACAGCATAATTTGCAGTATTTCAAATTTAAAATATTCTAATAAAAAAAGAGGCTTTCGCCTCTTTCTTACCTCGACAGCAAATATTTTAGTCTTTTTGTACTGAACCAAAAATCTTGTCGCCTGCGTCCCCTAAACCCGGCACAATGTACCCCTGTGCATTTAGTCCTTCATCAATTGAAGCAGTAAAAATACGCACATCTGGATGAGCATCTTCTACTTTCTTGATTCCTTCAGGCGCTGCAACTAGGACCATCACCCGGATATCTTTACAGCCACTGGCTTTAAGGACATCAATTGCAGCCACTAGCGAAGCACCTGTGGCCAGCATTGGATCAATAATCATGGCGATACGATTTTGTACATCTGGAACCAGTTTCTTATAGTAAGTCCGCGCTTCTAATGTTTCTTCATCACGTTCAAGCCCCAATACAGAAACTTTGGCGCTCGGAATCAGGTTTAAAAAACCATCCAGCATACCAATGCCGGCACGTAAAATTGGTACTACGGTAATTTTTTTACCGGCAATACGTTGAGTTGTAACTGGTCCTGCCCATCCTGCGATTTCATGGTCAACTACTGGCAGATCCTGTGTTGCTTCATAAGTCAGCAGCATAGTAACTTCCTGAGCCAGTTCACGGAAATTCTTGGTGCTGATATCGGCACGACGCAAAAGACCAATTTTATGACGGATTAATGGATGTCGGATTTCTTGAATGGGCACGGGAGAACACCTAAAGAATAAGTTTTAGTTGGGGGCATTATAAATGTTTTTTATATCTGAAATAAGCAAAGCCCCCAATGTCTGGGGGCTTTTTTTGTTAAATCCAATAATTTTTAAGAATTATTGCTGACTTAACATGAAGTGGATTGGAGATAAAATCTCGGCTTGGAGCGCAAGCTTGATCATCGGATCTGGATAGATACCCAGGAACAATACCAGCACAGCTGCACCAAGAACCATTAAACCGCCGACTTTCTGGCCCCAGTGCTTATCTGCATCGATACGCGGTGTCTCAGGCGGCGTCATATACATAACCACCATTACACGCAGGTAGTAATATAGACCAATACCTGAACCTACAATCACCATTGCAGCCAAGAACCAGTGCTGGGTAGTAACTGCTGCCATAACTACAAGAAACTTACCAATAAAGCCTGCAGTCAACGGAATACCGGCTAAAGACAGCATCATGACAGTTAAGGTTGCAGTCAGAACCGGACGGCGCCAGAACAGACCTCGGTAATCTGCCAGTGATTCAGCTTCATCCAGATTATTATATGGACTCGACATCAGGGCAACAGCACCGAAAGCGCCGATCGTAGTTAATACATAAGTAATCACATAAACGCTTACACTGCCCAGACTTACATAGGTCATGCTGACCAGTGCAATCAGCAGATAACCGAAATGCGAAATCGATGAATAACCTAGAATGCGCTTTAAGTTTACTTGACGAACTGCCAGCAGGTTACCGACCAGAATCGATAAAACTGCAATAATGGTAATAATAGTCACTAGTGACTCAATCAGGATCGCACCTGAAGTGAGTATATAGCGCACAAACAGGCCAATAGTTGCTACTTTTGCTGCGGTAGCAAGGAAGGTTGCCATCGGTGCTGGTGCACCTGCATAAACATCAGGCGTCCATTTATGAAATGGCGCCAGCGATAGTTTAAATGCAATAGCAAAGATAATCAGTCCCAGACCAATAATTACCATTGGTTGCTGGATTGCCTGCATGAGTGCCTGTACAGAGTCATAGAATGACAGTGAGCCAGTATAAGCATAGATATATGCCATACCCATCAGTAGCATAGCTGAAGCAGTAGCTGACAGCACCAGGTACTTCACACCAGATTCAAGAGAACGGGCGCGCTGATGTGTATAGGCCAGCAAACCGTAAACCGGAATTGACATCAGTTCGAGGCTGATAAAGAAAGATGCATAGTGACTGCTTGAAACCATCAGCATTGCACCAACCACTGAAGTCAGTAGCAGAATATACAGCTCTTCACGGTTACTCTTATAGGTCTCGATATAAGCATGAGACAGTGTTGAACAGGCCAGTGCAGCGATCAAGATCAGTAACTGGTACAGCATGGTAAATGGATCAACCATAAACATGCCCATAACATTCGCCGGTACAAAATGACCACCGAACATTTCCATCAGGATATAGATGACGGACAGGTTTAAACCCACTACTGTGGCAGTAGCAATCAAGTTATGGTTACGTTTGATTGCCGTGAGGATCATTACCACGATCGCAGTTAAGGCCACGATCATCACAGGAGCTAATGGCATAAGCTCGGAAAATGACATTGTGAAGTTCATGGCTTATTGGATCTCCACATTTTCGAGTTGAGTCGACACCTGCTGGGTGACATCAACGACTTCTTGAACAGGAATGTAGCTATTTGCTAACCACGCCATACTTGAGTTGGACACATCAAGGAAAGTTTGTGGATAGAGACCAAGCCAGACTAGACCTAGCGCACAGATCAACAGAATTACCATTTCACGAGCATTCAGATCTTTTAATGGATGTGAATAATGCTGCTTTTGTTCTTCATTTGGCACACCAAATAAAGCTTTGTGAATCAGGATTAAACCGTACAGACCGGCAAATACCAGACTGACTGCTGCAAGAATTGTAAATACTGGGAATTTTGCATAAGAACCCATCAGGATCAGGAACTCACCGATGAAGTTACCCAAACCAGGAATACCGACTAACGCTGCCACGAAGAACATCAGGAAGAATGGCAGATACTGGAACTGACCGCGAATACCGCCCATCAGACGCATATCACGTGTATGCAGACGCTCATAAATCTGGCCACACATAATAAACAATGCAGCAGACGACAAACCATGAGCCAGCATCATGATCATCAGACCCTGGAAGGTCAGGATATTACCGGCATATAGCGCCAATAACACAAAACCCATGTGCGAAATGGAAGTGTAAGCCAGCAGACGCTTCATGTCTGTTTGCTGGAAAGCACACCATGCGCCGTAAAAAATACCGATCAAACCAAAGATAATAGCGATATTGGCAAAATCTGCAGATGCTGCCGGAAAGAACGGAATAACAAAACGGAGCAAACCATAAGCAGCAGTCTTAATCAGGATCCCTGCAAGGTCAACCGAACCTGCTGTAGGCGCCTGAGCATGGGCATCTGGTAACCAGCCATGTAACGGGAATACTGGCAACTTGACCGCAAACCCGATAAACATACAGATCATAAATGCGTATGCAACTGAAGGCAGCTGAGTGTCCAGTGCATTGGCAACGCCCAGCAGATAGTTATAGCTGAAGTTGATGGTACCGGTCATCATATAACCGTAAATCACCAGCCCCAGAATACCGATCAGCATGATCAGGCCTGCAACCTGCGTATAAATAAAGAACTTGGTTGCCGCATAAACACGCGAACGTCCATTTGAACCTTTATGTCCCCAAAGTGCGATCAGGAAGTAGATCGGCACCAGCATCATCTCCCAGAAGAAGAAGAACAGGAACATGTCGATAGCCAGAAATACCCCGATGACTCCACCTAGAGACCATAATAAGTTCAGGTGGAAGAAACCAACATTTTTCTGGATTTCACCCCATGAACAGCCTACTGCCAGCACACCAAGAAGTGCTGTCAGGCCGACCATGAGTAAAGAAAGTCCATCTACTGCCAAATGAATATTGATACCCAGGGTTTGAATCCAAGGTAGTGCAAACTCTGCAGACCAGGTTGGAACCTTCTGGCCCAAGCTATAGTCATAAGTACCAGTCTGCCAAAGAGCAATGGTCAGGCCCAAAGTAACGAGCATGCCAATTAAAGCAATCCAGCGTGGTAGATGTTGGTCGAGCTTGTCGACCAGCCAGCAAATAAAACCTGCAATGAACGGAACAAGGATCAGCGCGGGTAAAATTAAATTGTTTTCCATTTTATTTCCCCACTACCTGAATCACGATCAGGATCATCAGCAACACCACTACCCCGAGTGACATGCTAGATGCGTATTCACGTAGCAAACCGGTTTGACGAGAACTTGTAAAGCTGTTGCCGCTTTTAACTAGCGCAGGCAGAACCAGCCACAGACTGTCAATCGGATCACGACCCATGATCTTCGCGATGAGCAAATATGGTTTTACAAAAACAAGATGATAAAGGGCATCGAAGCCAAAAGCATTACGCCAGATATTGGCAATACCTGTACCAAACGATGTATGGGCAATGCTTTTTACGACATTGTAAGCAAAAGCAAACAGGATAATTCCCACGATCAGACCAGCAATTGCAACACCGCTTGCTAGATGCTCGGCATGTGCAACCGCATCTTCCAGTGTTTCAGGAATACTAAATGCAGGAATAGCTGTAGCCAGAAGCTTATTTACTGGACCTTGCAAGAAGTAACCCAAACCGGTTGACAACGCTGCAAGGATTGCCAGCGGACCCCAATAGGTCACTCCCTTGATTTCATGCGCATGAGTCTTCTCTTCACCAAAGAATACTACCCAGATCAAGCGGAATGTATAAATTGAAGTGAGGAAAGCACCCACTACCCCTACCCAGTACAATGTATTATAAAGTGGCAGGTTGGACATGGCTGACTGTGCATAAACTGCACCAAGGATCGCATCTTTAGAGAAGAAGCCCACGGTCACAATTGGTAACGCTGCCAGTGCACCACCACCAATAACAAAGCACCAGAACACAAATGGAATTTTCTTGCGTAAGCCACCCATTTTGAAAATATTCTGTTCATGATGACAAGCCAGAATCACTGCACCTGAAGACAGGAACAGTAATGCTTTAAAGAAAGCATGTGCCAGCATGTGGAACAGCCCTGCTTGATAAGCTTCTGCACCAACCGCCATAAACATATAACCCAACTGACTCATAGTTGAGTAAGCCAGAATACGTTTGATATCGGTCTGTACCAAGGCAGCAAAACCAGCAACCAGCAAAGTAACCGCACCAGTAATGGAGATAAACTGCATCACTTCTGGTGCCATTTCCATTACAGCAAACATACGGCAGGTTAGGTAGACACCTGCGGTTACCATAGTAGCGGCATGGATCAGTGCAGAAACAGGTGTTGGACCTGCCATTGCATCTGCAAGCCAGGTTTGCAGTGGTATCTGTGCAGATTTACCGGCTGCTCCAAGGAATAACATTAACGCAGTCCAGATAGATAGTGACGAGCTTAGAGTCATGACCTGAGCTGCATTTGCCACGATATACTGGATATTTAATGTTCCGAACTGTTGATAAAGCAGGAATAATGCAATCAGCAGGAATACGTCACCTACACGAGTCACGGTAAAGGCTTTAATTGCCGCCCAGCCATTAGCAGGATTCGAATAATAAAAACCGATCAGCAGATATGAACACAGGCCCACGCCTTCCCAGCCCAAGAATAAAAGTGCCAGGTTATCGCCAAGTACTAACAACAACATGCTTGCTACAAACAGGTTGAAGTAAGAGAAAAAGCGTGCATAACCTTCTTCACCACGCATATACCACGAAGCAAAGATATGGATCAGAAAACCTACCCCAGTAATCATACCGGTCATCAGTAAAGATAGACCATCCAGATGTAGACTAATGCCAGGAGCAAATGTACCAACACTGAACCAGGTCCACAAATGCTGAGCCTGAGCCACTGAACCATTACCTACAAACTCTATACCAGCAATCAGTGCGATCAGAGCAGACAGGCCTACTGAGCCTGCACCGATTACTGCAGAGATATTTTCAGAAAGCTTATCGCGTCCCGCCGCCAACAAGAGAAAACCGATTAGCGGGAATAATACTGTCAAATATAAATAGCTCATCCGCGCATCTCACTAGCAGCATCCACATCCAGATGATGGAAGCGATGATAAAACTGAAGGACGATCGCGAGACCGATACAAGCCTCTGCTGCTGCCAAGGTCAAAATCAGGATAAACATAATCTGTCCATCCGGCTGTGCCCAGGCACTACCCGCCAATACAAATGCCAATGCTGCTGCATTCATCATGACTTCAAGGCTCATTAACATAAACAAAAGGTTACGTCGTACCATTACACCATAAAAGCCCAGTGCAAAAAGAATGGTTGCGACAATCAAACCATGTTCTAGAGGGATGTTACCCATTATTGTTTTCCTCTTCTGCACCCGGTTCACGTCGACCAATATGGAATGCAGCAACCAGCGAAGCCAGAAGCAGCATTGCGGCAACCTCAACCAATAATAAATAATGTGTAAAGAGTGACTGACCTACAGCCTTGGGTCCGATAACTTCACGGCCGAGCGTAGCACCTGCAGTAGTGTATTCACCACCGAGCATCCACACTAAAATCAGCCCCATCAGGAATGACATCAGTGCCGGGTAGGCCCAGGCAGATGAGTTTAACCATTTACGCTCCTGCTCCATGGTTTGCTGCCCCAGATTCAGCATCATAACCACGAACACGAACAGCACCATAATAGCGCCTGCATAAACGATCACTTCAAGTGCACCAGCAAACGGCGCACCTACGATCAGAAAAATACCTGCTACTGCCAGAAGTGAAACAATCAGGCTGAGTAAAGCGTGTACCGGATTGGTGTTGGTTACCACACGAATCGTCGAGATAATGGCCACAAGAGCCATTAGATAAAATGGCCACATCATGGTAATAGACTCCGTACATCAATAGGTGCACTTTCTTTTTGTGCCTGACCTTTGTCTTTGCCTTCGATTGCCATACCTGCTACACGATAGAAATTGTAGTCAGGATATTTGCCAGGACCAGAAATTAGCAGATGTTCTTTTTCATAAACCAGATCCTGACGAACATATTCACCAAGTTCAAAGTCAGGTGTCAGCTGAATGGCTGTGGTTGGGCATGCTTCTTCACACATACCGCAGAAGATACAACGTGAAAAGTTGATACGGAAAAATTCCGGATACCAGCGACCATCTTCTTTCTCTGCTTTTTGCAGTGAAATACAGCCTACCGGACAGGCGACAGCACATAGGTTGCAGGCAACACAACGCTCTTCACCATCCGGATCACGTGTCAGAATAATCCGTCCACGATAACGTGGCGGTACGATCTGCTCAGCAGGTACTTCCGGATATAAAATGGTGTCACGTTTACGTCCGACATGGGTGAAGACCATCCATAGCGTACGAACAATTGACCCAACTCCAGCTAGAATTTTATACATTTTTAACTCCCTGCTGTCCTAGGCCGCATTCATCAGAATAACAGCGCCAGTTACCAATAGGTTTACTAACGCCAATGGCAGACACACTTTCCAGCCAAAATTCATCACTTGGTCATATCGTGGACGCATAAGTGAACCACGAGCCAATACAAACATCATGACAAAGAAAGCAGTTTTAATAATGAACCAGAATGCTGGTGGCAAGAACGGAATTTCAAGATTGAATGGTGCAAGCCATCCACCAAAGAATAGAGTTACAATCAGGGCAGAAATCAGGATGATATTGACGTATTCAGCAACGAAAAACATCCCCCATTTCATACCACCATATTCAACATGGTAACCTTCTGCAAGTTCCTGTTCGGCTTCCGGCTGATCAAATGGATGACGGTGAGTCACCGCTACGCCTGCGACTACGAAGATCATAAAACCAAGGAACTGCGGAATGATAAACCACATGTCACGCTGGGCTTCTACAATTTCACGCAGGTTGAAAGAACCTGCAATTGCAACTACACCCATCAGTGAAATACCCAGAAAGACTTCATAAGAAATTGTTTGGGCTGCAGAACGCAGGCCGCCCAGTAATGCGTACTTGTTGTTTGAAGACCAGCCGCCAAATAATACGGCATAAACTGCAATACCAGCCATCGCCATAAAGAACAGCAGGCCGATACTCATATCGGCTACGCCCAGAGATGGTGATACAGGTATCACCATAAATGAGAGTACTGCAGTTGCCATCGCAACCGCAGGTGCCAGACGGAATGTCAGTTTGTCAGAGAATTTTGGTGTCCAGTCTTCCTTGAACATGATTTTAAGCATGTCAGCTACAATCTGGAACATGCCGCCTGGACCTACACGGTTCGGACCATAACGGTCCTGCCAGACAGCCAGCAGGCGACGCTCAATAAAAGACATCAGCGCTGCCATTAATACCACCACCAGCAGTACGATAATGGCCTGTACTACCATAAAGGTAGTTTCCCAACCGGCTGCCCATTGCGGTAGTACGCGTAAGGTTTCGTTCATGATTACACTCCTACCGCAACTGATACAGGCTCAGCCAAGGATACCGTAGGTGCCAGTCCTACCGGATAACCGATATAACCTGTCGGTAAATATTCAATCACTTGTACAGGAAGGCTGATGGTGGTATCCCCCGTTTTAACAGTCATACGCTGACCATCTTGTACATTAAGGCGGCTGGCATCCTGTTCACCTACAGCAAACATCGCTTCAGGAATACGGGTTTCCATCGCTGGTGTTTTAACAGTGAACTCACCAGAAGCAAAGATGTGATGCATTGGAACCAGGCGGAAGCTTTCTGCATTTGCAAGAACTGCAGCAGGTGCAACATAGCTACGTGCCGGGCGTTTAGCCAGACGGTCAAACAGACGCACGCCGGAGTCTCCACCTTTTAAATGGCCACCGACTTCATCTTGATATTTATTCCAGGCTTGTGGCGAGTTCCAACCCGCAGCCCAGGCAAATGGTACCAGAGATGATGCTTTTTGCGGACCCACATAACCTTCCATAGAAAAGGTTAATGCAGAGTCAATATCTGTTGGCTGTTTTGGCTCATGTACAGAAAGCGGCGCACGCATTGCAGTACGACCAGAATAGCGACGTGGTTCACGCGCAATTTTCAGACCATGGATACGATAGCCCGCGTCCGGAGCAACGTCTTGGATCGCTTCAAGTACAGGTACATTTTTAGCGACACTTTCAATGACATCATCCAGTACAGTCCAGCTAATGTTCTTGTCTTCAAGACCGGTCTGTAAAGCATGCAGCCAGCGCCAAGACTCCTTGATCGCATAAGCCGGGTTATAGTATGACGGATCATAAACCTGATAGTAACGCTGTGCGCGACCTTCCTGACTAACTACCGTACCATCTCCTTCAGCAAAGCTTGCAGCAGACAATACAATCGATGCTTGAGCAACAGTCGCTGTATCAGAATGATCCAATACAATAACCTCAGCTGCTTTAGCCAGTGCTGCATCAATACGGGTAGCTGGCAGACGACGATACAAATCGTTTTCAACCACAATTACTGCATCATAATCCTGTGCAAAAGCCTGTTCGAGACTTAAGCCACCAAACAGAGCCAGCCCCATTGAGTTCACTTCAGGAACAGTCAGACTTAAACCGGCATGACCACCCAGATTTTGTGCGACCTGTGCAGCAGCTTCCATGATGGCAGCATCTTGCAAGCTGGTGCCTGAAATGATCAAAGGCTTTTTCGCAGCTTTCAGGGTATCAGCAATAGTCTGTGCAAATGCAGATGCACTGTCATCCAGACCAGTAATGGTTTCACCCGCCACTGCTTGTGCGACCGCAAAGCCTAAACGCGCGATATCGTTTGGAGAAGCAACCACTTCACCTGTAGCGACATCTGCCAGTCGGGTCTGGGTTGCAGCCAAGATATAGATCGGAGATTTTGCATCTTGAGCAATACGCTTGACCGGTTCAGCCAGCCATTCTTGAGTACGGCGCTCTGCAGCCATTTCTTTGGCTTTATTTTTTGCAGCCTGACGTACAGACAAGGCCATACGTGGTGCGGTCTGGGTCAGATCTTCACCTAAAATCAGAACGGCATCATAGCTTTCAATTTCACGCATGCTCGGGTTATAAATTCCCTCAGTCTGCATGATAGCTGCGGCTAGCTCGACCAGTGACTGCTCTTTCTGGTTCATACCTGTTGAGTAGTTTTCCTGCCCAACCAGTTCGCGTAGTGCAAAGTTAGACTCAAGGCTGGCACGTGGCGAACCAATTCCCAGAACTTTTTTACCTTTTAACTTGGCAATAGTTTGATCCAGCGCTTCATCTACAGTTGCGGTAGTCACTGTGGTACCTGAACGGAACTGCGGTTGACGTGGACGGTCGGCACGGTTGACATAACCGGTACCAAAACGACCCTTGTCACACAGGAAGTACTGGTTTACTTCTCCGTTAAACCGGTTTTCAACACGGCGCAGCTCACCATAACGCTCGCCCGGAGAGATATTACAACCTGAAGAACAGCCTTGGCATACGCTCGGCGCATACTGCATGTCCCATTTACGGTTATAACGCTCTGAGTGGGTTTTATCAGTGAACACGCCAGTTGGACAGATTTCTGTCAGATTTCCAGAGAATTCAGATTCCAAAGCACCTGATTCTGGACGACCGAAATACACACGTGACGCGTTGGCATATACGCCCAGGTCAGTACCGCCGGCATAGTCATTGTAATAACGTACACAGCGGTAACATGCGATACAGCGGTTCATTTCATGCGCAATAAATGAACCCAGTTCCTGATTGTAATGTGTCCGCTTGGTAAACCGGTAACGACGGCGGTCATGACCGGTCATCACAGTCATATCCTGCAAGTGACAGTGGCCACCCTCTTCGCATACCGGACAGTCATGCGGGTGGTTTGTCATCAAAAATTCAATGACAGACTCACGAAAATCTACCGCTTCCTTATCTTCAATCGAAATATAGGTATTGTCAGCCGCGGGGGTCATACATGACATAACCAGACGACCGCGTGTATCCTCAGGATTTGCATACTGGGTTACTGCACATTGACGGCAGGAACCTACAGAGCCTAAGGATGGATGCCAACAAAAATACGGAATATCGATACCCAGTGACAGACAGGCCTGTAGCAGGTTTTCTGAGCCGTCAACTTCGTATGATTTTCCATCGACATGAATTGTAGCCATAGTCGAATTCCTTAAGCTTGTTCTGCTTCACGAGCTGGAGCATGATCTTTGATCTTCGCTTCGAACTCATGACGCCAATATTTTAATGCGCTCTGTAGCGGTTCCATCGCACCTGGTGCGTGGGCACAGAATGTTTTGCCAATCCACAATTTCTTGGTGAGTTCCTGAAGATGCTGGATATCCTCCATCTTGCCTTCACCATTTTCAATTGAACGCAGTGCTTTCACACTCCATGGCAACCCATCACGGCACGGTGTACACCAGCCACAAGATTCACGCGCAAAGAATTCTTCTAAATTACGGGTCGCTGAAACCATGCACTGGTTCTCATCAAACACCATTAGCAAGCAGGTTCCCAGACGAGAGCCAGCTTTCATGATACTGTCAGAGTCCATTGGCAGATCAATATGATCGGCGGTCAGAAAGTCTGTTGATGCACCACCTGGCAGCCAGGCTTTTAGTTTCAGTCCATCACGCATACCACCGGCATGCTCTTCAATGACTTCACGTGCCGTAGTACCAAATGGCAGCTCCCATAGCCCAGGAAATTTCACTTTGCCTGATGCACCATAAATTTTGGTACCTGGATCTTTAGACTTGCCTGCAGACAGACCGATATACCATTCCGGACCACGCAGCATAATCGCTGGCAGATTGTTGTAAGTCTCTACGTTGTTGACAATTGTAGGACGTCCCCAAGCACCTGCGACCTGTGGAAATGGCGGTTTGGTACGCGGATTGGCACGGCGACCTTCCAGCGAGTTGATCAGTGCAGTTTCTTCGCCACAGATATAACGTCCTGCACCAGTGTGCACGTACATTTCAAAGTTCCAGCCAGTATCCAGGATATTTTCACCCAAATAACCTTTGGCACGGATCTGTTCCAAAGCTTCATTTAAATACTGTGCAGCTTCGATATACTCGCCACGGATGAAGATATAACCGTGAGTCGCTTCCAAGGTATAACCTGCAATCAGCATACCTTCGATCAGCTGATGCGGTAAACGCTCCATCAGCAAACGGTCTTTGAACGTACCTGGCTCCATCTCATCGGCGTTACAGATCAGGTAACGTGGACCTGAATTATCATTTGGCGCCATCAGCGACCATTTGATACCCGCCGGAAAGCCTGCACCACCACGCCCTTTAACGGTTGCAGCTTTGACAATTTCCAGTACATCTTTTGGCGGCATGCCTAGCGCTTTTTTAAAGCCTTCATAACCTTCAAGCGTTTCATAGTCATCAGCACTACGTACATGCTCTTGTTTACTTAGACGCCAAGTTAATGGATGAGTTTCCGGGTTACCGTCGCCGTAAATTGGTTTTGGTTCGGTATTCATACATACTTCTCCAATAACTGTTGGATAGAGGTCACTTCAACTAGACCGTGAGTATCTCCATCAATCATTAACGTTGGGCCTTTGTCACAGTTACCCAGGCAGCAGATTGGTAGCAAAGTAAAACGGCCATCAGCAGTCGTTTGACCAAACTGGATGCCAAGTTCACGCTGAAATGCTTCTGCCAAAGTTTCTGCACCCATCAGGAAGCATGCAATCGAATCACACAACAGGATCACATGACGCCCTACAGGCTGGCGATAAATACGGTTGTAAAATGTTGCAACACCTTCCAGATCAGCAGTACTGATTGAAAGCAGCTGGGCAATCGCATTAAGCTGGGCATCATCTACCCAGCCGTTACGGCGCTGCACACATTTTAGTGCGTCCAGTGAAGCCGCACGTGCATAGGGATAATGACCAATGTGATGCTGAATTTCATGGATTTCTTCAGAAGTTAAAATCCCTTCGACATTCACACGTGGTTTTTTGTCAGTCAAAATCATCATAATGCGTTACCCCTTAGCGATCCACGTCTGCCATTACGACATCAATAGTCGCTAAATAAATGATCAAGTCAGACACAAGGCTGCCATTAATCACAGAAGGAATTTGCTGCAAGTGCGTGAAGGTCGGTGTACGGATACGGGTACGATAACTCATCGTTGACTTGTCTGAAGTCAAATAATAAGTTGACGCGCCTTTAACCACCTCTGCCATCACTGCGGATTCACCTGCTGGCATCACAGGTCCCCAAGACACACTCAAGAAGTGGGTAATCAGGGTTTCAATATCTTTTAAAGTTTTATCTTTTGGTGGTGGTACAGCCAGTGGATGGTCTGCCTTATAAGCACCAGAAGGCATATTATCCAAGCATTGCTTGATAATTTTCAGTGCTTCGTTAATTTCATGGAAGTGAACCATGACACGCGCGTAAGCATCACCTTCATACTCTACTGGCACTTCAAAGTCGTAGTTTTCATAACCGCTATATGGACGGTATTTACGCACATCAAAATCAATACCTGTCGCACGCAAACCTGTACCCGTTACGCCCCAAGCCAATGCTGCTTTAGCATCATACTGTGCTACGTTTTTGGTACGGCCCATAAACACCGAGTTGCGAAGTGCAGCCGTATAGTATTCATTCATCCGTTTCGGCATCCACTCAAGGATTTCACGGATAAGTTTCTGCCAGTTATTTGGCAGATCATGTGCAGTACCACCAATACGGAACCAGGCCGGATGCATACGGAAACCGGTAATAGCTTCAATTGCATCATAAATTTTCTGGCGGTCAGCAAACATGTAGAACACCGGAGTCATACCGCCGGCATCCTGAATCGCAGTACCGATATATAACAGATGGTTATTGATACGAAACAGCTCTGACATCATGACACGAATACACTGTGCACGATCTGGCACAGTAATACCAGCCAACTGTTCAATCGACATCAGATAAGGCATGTTCTGAGAACAGCCGCCCAGATAGTCTACGCGGTCAGTATAAGGAATGTATGAATGCCAAGTCTGGCGTTCACCCATCTTTTCGGCACCACGATGGTGATAACCAATGTCCGGTACACAGTCCTTAATCTCTTCACCATCTAGCTGCAAGATGACACGGAATGCACCATGCGCAGACGGGTGGTTAGGACCCAGGTTCAGGAACATAAAGTCTTCATCGGCATTGCCGCGTTTTAGACCCCAGTCTTCTGGTACAAAACGCAGATGCTCCTGTTCATAGTCCTGCTTGGCCTTGTCCTGCATATATGGCGTATATTCAGTTGCACGCGCAGAGTACTCTTTACGAAGCGGATGACCTTCCCAGTAAGTTGGCAAGAGAATACGACGAAGCATCGGATGACCTTCGAAGTTAATCCCGAACATGTCATAAGCTTCGCGTTCATACCAGTTGGCATTTGGCCAGATATTGGTAATGGTACCCAGGTTCAAGTCATGCTCATTCAGCGCCACTTTAATCCGGATATCGGTATTGCGCTCAAGCGATAACAAATGATAGAACACAGTAAAGTCTGATGCAGGCAAACCATCACGATGCTGGCGTAAACGCTCATCCATCGCAGACAAGTCAAATAGCATCACATACGGCTTACTTACCGTACGCAAGAACATCAGCACTTCTTGTACACGTGCGCGTTCGACCCAGACCGTCGGAAAATTTTCACAAGTCGGTTGCACGTAGAAGTTCTCACCAAACTTGGTTTTGAGTTCTTCTACAATTGCAAATGCTGGGCGTGAATCAACTGGCGTTGATTCTGGCATAGCAATGTCAGTTTCAGCCATTGGCTTGGCTTCCTATTCAATACAAATTTGGTCAACCCTAACGACAATTACACCCATACGGGTGCATTTAAAAATTCAGTCGCTAAAATTATTCAATTTCATCCATAGAGCGCAAATTAGTCACAGCAATACGCTGAGCCTGTTTACGGTCCCGTTCCGGCATCATCTTTGGCTTATATACTGGCTGAAGATCATCACCGATTATTGTAGAAAGCGGACGGCGCTCTAATTGAATCTGGTCTTGTAACAGCATCAATGCCTGGAGCAGAGCTTCAGGACGCGGCGGACAGCCTGGTACATATACATCTACAGGAATAATTTTATCTACACCCTGGACTACAGAGTAAATGTCATACATACCGCCCGAGTTGGCGCAGGCACCCATGGAAATAACCCATTTTGGCTCAAGCATCTGTTCATACAGACGCTGAATCACCGGTGCCATTTTGGTAAAACAGGTTCCGGCAACGATCATCAGGTCAGCCTGACGCGGTGAAGCACGGATAACCTCGGCACCAAAGCGTGACATATCATGAACGCCTGTTAAGGTCGTTGCATACTCTACATAACAGCAAGACGTACCAAAGTTAAAAGGCCAGATAGAATTTTTACGGCCCCAGTTTACAGCTGTGTGCAGCACGTCCTCTAAACGGGTCATGAACACATTTTTATTCACTTCACTCTCAAGCGGATCAGTTACGATTTGACGCTCTTGAAGCGGATATTGCTCAGCATCTGGATTCGCACGGGTTAAGGTATATTTCATCCCGAGTTACTCCTGTTCAGATGTCAAAACAGTCGATGTTTTTTGTTTCATACGACCTGAGGATTGAGCTGGAATCTGACCCGTTGGGTCCATCACCAGCTCGTCGATAGAGTTGAAGCGGGTAATTTCTGCAAGATCCATATTAGGTGAGCCTACTTTAGGTTTAATCCCTGCTGCTTTACGCTTGTCTGAAGGTGCCCAGTTCAGTGCACCTGTCGACATTTCGTAAATCAAACCAACGAGTAAAACTAAAATAAATACAGCGGCTGTTGCAAAACCGATCCAGCCCACTTCGCGCACAGAAGATGCCCATGCATAAAGATAGAGAGCTTCAAGGTCAAATACCACGAAGAAAATAGCAACAAGATAGAACTTTGCAGACAAGCGAATACGTGCACCACCGGCACTCACTACACCTGATTCAAACTGTTCCTGCTTGGCACGCCCCCATGATTTACCCCCAAGGAGTAAGGGAACTGTCAGCATAAAAACACAAAGAAATGTAACGCCGATCACGAAAGCAATAATTGCCCAATCGTATGGAGTAATGGCACTCATGCGGGGATAACTCCTGGCAGGCCTATATTAACAAAGAATGTATGTATTGGCCGTTTAAATATACCAAACATAAAATTAATCCCGCCAATTGTACCTGATTTATGATTTGACTTGCTAGTTAAAGGCACTTAGTCTTTTGGATGATTTTTTATTCGTTTTTAAACCTATATAGACAAGTCTTGTACTTTTACAGCCATAAAATCGGTTAAAAAAATAATATTTTCAAGCTCTATTGTTTTTTCATATTAATATTCTTTTCTAATATCCCTATTCTTTCAGTTTACATTTTTCTTGATCTTGCTTTAAAACATGACTGTATTTATAAATATTACTCAACTATGATCAACATTTAAACAACAATGCTTTATTAACTTTTTATGAGACTGTAATTATATATCTTGCAAGGCTTAGCTCATGCCCTATTTTCAAGGAAGAATACTAAAGGTTCAGGCATGGCAATACTTCTTCATCTTCGCAATAATGATTTTCGCTTGCTGCATGTGGGGTATTGCAACCCGTCCTTTTAACCATCTGGCAGCTTTCTGGCCAGCTAACTCCATTCTCTTGGGTTGCTTGGCACGCTTTCCGGTTACCCGAAATGCCTATACTTTAGCAGGTGCTTTTACTGGTTATGTAGTTTCAGATCTTCTGTCATTTCACTCATGGAGTATTGCCCTTGGTTTTACTACTGCCAATTTGCTCTATGTAATTATTGCTTTTGCCTTTTATATAAAATTTCGCCCTTATTTTCGTCTACTGCACCAAGGCTATTTTTATTTGTTTCTGCTTTTATTCTGCTGCATAGGCAGTTTGGTTAGCTCACTCTTTATTGCCAGTCTATTTCCTCAATTAGATACCAAACTTATTCACGGCTCATTCTGGACTATTTTTGGCTACTGGTTTAGTGCCGAGTTACAGAATGCGATTTTAATTTTGCCTCTTATTTTAAACTTGCCTTATCAAAAAGGAATTCATCAGATCTTTCGCCCAGCAGATGGACCATATAGCTTTCTGCATATCTTACCCATTTTTGTACTGTTATTTTCGTTATCACTCAGTTACTACGATTCAGGCCCAGGCGCCATTCTTTATCCGATTGCAGCATTAATCTGGTGTGCCCTGAATTACCGGCATTTTACTGTGGCACTGATTACATCAATTAGCTGCTTCTATATTGCTTTTTTCATGTCAGATAAATACCTGACACTTTATCCTGAACAGTACTATCTGGAAATGATTTCACTCCGCTTTGGTATTATTACCATGGCAATTGCCCCCTTAACTGTTTCAAGTATTAACCGCATCCGTTCCCAACTGATCCGGGAACTTCAACACCATGTAGCACATGATGAGCTGACTGCCAGCTTAACCCGGCGCCAATTTATGCGCTCTGCCCATTTACTTCTTAGACAGCGCACTCAGGAAAGTCAGTCACTTGCGGTACTTATGCTTGATATTGATCATTTTAAACTGATCAATGACAAATATGGGCATCAGGCTGGAGATGAGGCATTAAGGGTCTGTGCTGCAGTTATTCGGCGCAGCTTGCGCGGCTATGATCTTTTTGGCCGGTTAGGTGGTGAAGAGTTTGCTATAGTGCTGCTTGATGTTGGTCCTGCTGAGGCATTTGAAATTGCTGAAAGAATAAGAGAAACTTTAAAAACACATATCATCCAGCTAGATGCAGAGACTCAATTTTCTATCCAGATCAGTATTGGCCTGACTTTATTTAATCCGGCAGTCCCACACAATATAGAAGTACTACTGCATAAAGCTGATTTAGCTCTCTACGAAGCTAAACGCTCAGGACGGGACCGTGTTGTGATCACTCAATAATTTTTTGATAATTCAGTTACATGCTTTAATGAACTTAATACACTGCTAATTTTCACTACAGGTTATGCTTAAAATCAAAGAATAAGGAGCAATAACATGAGTTTAAAATTTACCCATAAACCTAATTATTTTTTATATGCAGATTTACTGATTAAATATATACAGGGGTATGTACGTAAATATCCAGAAGTTAATAATGCCATTTTTGACTTAAACGATATTTATAAGCTTTTCACTGAAGATTATGCTTCTACTACCGTTAATCTGGCTGGCATTTTAAATATTGCGGACGAATATACAGTTGAAACTATCAATGGGGACTGTAAAGTAATTCTTAACCATCGTATCGATGTCGAAAATCATAAACTTCTGGTTGATTTTAATCAGGCAGCTTTAGAAGGTTTACGCCAAGGCAATCCACTGATTGCACCTGACCCCACCATCCAGCAATAAGGCTAATATAAAAAAGCACCTGTCAGGTGCTTTTTTTATCGATACGATTTTTTCTGGCTTCATGTTTAAAACGCTGAGCAGGCCAAGTCATAATGAAACGCGCCCCTCCCAAGTCCGGGCTCTGATCAACCTGTATGGTTCCACCAAACCAGTATGCAATACGACTGACAATAGAAAGGCCCAGTCCATAACCACCTGAAGCACGGGTTCTGCTGTCATCTAGACGAGCAAAGGCTTCAAAAATACGGGCACGGTCTATTTCAGGAATACCTGCTCCATCATCTTCAACACTGACATAAGCTTTCCCATCTTTATCGATACCACCCGAAATTCGCACCTTATGGTCACAATAACGTACTGCATTACCCACCAGATTTTGTACTACACGATGAAGGTAGCGGCGTTCAGCATCTACCCGGAGATCAGGGGCTGGTGCTAACAATTCAATTTCCTTTTGGGTCTTTAAAGCTTCTGTTTCGGTTGCTACCTGACTCAGCACTTCTACCAGCGGAAGTTCTTCAAACTCAAGCGAAGGTGTCCCCTGCTCCAGTTTGGCATAAGTCATAATTTCATCAATCAGGGTATTCAGTGCTTCAATATCCTTATCGATCATTTCAATCTGTTGCAGACGATATTCATAATCATCTTCTTCTGCCAGCATTTCCATACCGAAGCGAATCCGGGCCACTGGTGTTCTTAGCTCATGTGAAACGGCGCGCATCAACTCACGTTGTGCTTCAATAAGGCGCTGGATATGATCTGACATATTGTTGTAACTGGCTGCCAGATTAGCCATTTCATCATTACCTTCAATAGGTACACGTAATGACAGATCACCAGATTTCATACGGTTTAAAGCATAACGTACCTGACGGATCTTGCGCTCTAGCGGTACAATTAAACCGTAAACTCCCAAGCTCAATAAAAATAGGCTCAGCAAGGTAATGCCACCAGCCAGCTGGAATGGCATCCAGTTAAAGACCGGCACAGGACCAATCACCAGCACTTCAGACGGATTGCTTGGCATTGGTGAAATAATCGTAATATTGGTACCACGCATGGTCGCGCTGTCTTTATAGAGCATAATGCTCTGATCCTGACGCAGCTGACCGATCTGTTCAGAATCGAGCTGGAGCTCATGCAGGTTTTGAATAGAAATTGGATAAGTAAAGTATTTTTGAATCTTGGCCAGATACTCGCGCTCCTGACCCGGATAGTAAATCAGATAATCTAAAATAAAAATTGGCAAGGCCTTCATTTGACGCTCGCCAATCTTGTCTACTTTGACATAGAGATAATGTTTAGGATCATCTTTTAGCCCAAGAATAATATACGCAGTTGTATTCTTGGCATCATAACGTACTACTGCCTGCAAATTATTGATTCGTTTGCGTTCCGCACGTGACAGCTCTACTTTACTGGCATCAACATAATAGATTGAAAGTTCCAGAAGATCAGAGGCATCCGCAATCCAGTCCAGCTTTTGCTGTTCACTTGGCTGCCGGGAAACCCCCTCACTGATCACATAAGAAATACCATCTGTGAGTGATTCCCGATATTCCTGCGCCCGTTGATAGTTAATGATTTGGACCAGCAGGTAACCAAATACAGCAACTAAAGCAACCAGAACTACAAGTCCTGCGTATATACGCAGGAATATACTGTGTTTGAACACTCGACCAACCTTGTAAGGAGATGAATTTGTTTAGAAGCAAAAAAACCGCTATATCTTATAGACCATTGGTTTCTTTGACAAACAGATATCCCTTGCTTCGTACAGTTTTAATACGTTTTGGATTTTCTGGATCATCACCGATTTTTGGACGAATACGTGAGATACGTACATCGATTGAACGGTCCTGACCATCATATTCAATACCGCGCAGACGCTCAAAGATATCTTCACGTGATAAGATACGGCCCGCGTTCGAAGCCAGTAACCACAGCAAATCATACTCAGCACTGGTGAAATCAACCAGCTCACCATTGAGAGTGACCGAGCGACCGCCATTGTCAATAACCAGATCATCAAACTCAATACGCTGTGCTACTTCATCTTCTACAGTTTTATCTGTACGACGCAGCAGTGCACGGATACGCGCCAATAGTACTCGTGGCTGAACTGGTTTCGGCACGTAATCATCAGCGCCCATTTCCAGACCCAGTACCTGATCCATGTCTTCAGTACGTGCTGTAAGCATCAGAATCGGTTGATGGTAATGTGGACGCACTTCACGACAAACGGTTAATCCGTCTGCTCCTGGCAACATTACATCAAGTACGACCATATCTGGCTGTTCACTGATGATACGGCGGATTGCACGGTTACCATCCGTTTCCACCCCCACTTCCAACCCGTTACGGATTAAGTATTCCTGGGTCAGACGAGCAAGACGCTCATCATCTTCAACGATTAAAATTTTTGGTAACTTTTCTTCTTGGCTCATGAAATATGCCTCTATGTATATGTTTGTTGGTATCTTTAATGAATCGAAACTCAGTGATACGTCATTAATAATTCGCAATATACACACGTTTACATTGTAAACAAGTAGCTGTTCACCAAACTGATACATGTCAGCATTGTTTTGTAATATTCTTTTAATGCTTGATATCACTAGGCTTTTATATAAATTCTAGTATTTGTCCTGGATTTTAGCTTTTTTTTAACCGATAAAATGTATTTTTATATACAAAAGATTGCATTGTTCAGAAACTGAGTAATTGATTCGTCGCTTTTTTAGTTATCCACATAGTTATCTATAAGCATGCTGAACCAGCTTTGTTATGCTATGCCTTAGCCAATAAGGCTTATAGCTGAATGACAGAAAATGGGAAAATTTGCTGCGAAGCAAAGGCCTTTTCCAAGAAAAATTTTTACTAAAATGTCAATATTGATATACCCTAAAAATTCCCGTATCTTGTGTCCAATTCAAATATAAACCACTAAGTCTTGTGTTTATCCTGATCAGCTGTCCTGTTTTGCAAACAGATGAATCAGGCTTATTAAACATAACAATAGATGACAATGGAGAGCGACTGAGATGAGCGCAATCACTTCAACCCCAGGTCAACTTCAGGTGATTAAACGCACCGGTGAGGTTGCCGCTTTCGATGCAGAAAAAATCTCTGTTGCGATTGGTAAAGCATTTTTGGCGGTAGAAGGCCAGCAAAGTGCTGACTCTAGTCGCGTCCATGACCGGATTACCCAATTAACTGAAATGGTCATGAATACCTTCAAGCGTCGTTTACCTTCTGGCGGGACGATTCATATTGAAGAAATTCAGGATCAGGTTGAACTGGCACTTATGCGCACTGGCGAGCAGAAAGTTGCCCGTGCTTATGTTATTTATCGTGAACAGCGTAACCAAGCTCGCCAGCAAACTGGCGCTCATCACCATCCAACACTGCAGATTACTGACAGTAAAGGACAGCTTCAGCCACTGGACATGAGCAAACTTCAAACCACACTGGAAAAAGCTAGTGAAGGTCTGGAAGGCATTGATGTACAGGCAATTATTGATGAAACTGTAAAAAACCTCTATAACGGCGTTAAAGCATCTGATATTGCCACCACCATGATGATGGCAACACGTACCCGTATCGAACAGGAACCTAACTATACTTATGTTACGGCCCGTCTGTTACGTGATGAACTGGTGGCAACCGGTCTGGCATTTTTGGGACTGTCTGAAGATACACCGGAAAGTGAAGCGCTTGAAGGTTTCTTGAAAAAAGGGGTCGAGCTTGAACTGCTTGATGCCGAGTTGCTGAAATTTGACCTGAAAAAGCTGGCAGCAGCAATTCAGCCAGAACGTTCAAACCAGTTTACCTATTTAGGCCTGCAAACCTTATTTGACCGTTATTTCATCCATTCTAATGGGATACGCTTCGAACTGCCCCAACTATTCTTTATGCGCGTTTCTATGGGACTTGCTGTTCAGGAAGATGATCGAGAAGCCCGTGCAATCGAATTTTATAATCTGCTGTCCAGTTTTGACTATATGGCATCTACGCCAACACTATTTAATTCAGGCACCCTGCGTCCACAGCTTTCCAGCTGCTACCTGACCACCATTTCAGATGATCTTTATAATATCTATGGCGCAATGCGTGATAATGCCATGCTGTCAAAATGGGCTGGTGGCCTGGGCAATGACTGGACCCCGGTCCGTGCGCTGAACTCATATATCAAAGGGACTAATGGCAAATCTCAAGGTGTAGTTCCATTCCTTAAAGTTGCAAATGACACTGCAGTTGCAGTTAACCAGGGTGGCAAGCGTAAAGGTGCAGTATGTGCCTATCTTGAAACCTGGCATCTTGATATTGAGGAGTTTCTGGAACTACGTAAAAATACAGGTGATGACCGTCGTCGTACCCATGACATGAACACGGCTAACTGGGTACCTGACCTGTTTATGCAGCGTGTCTTCGAAGATGGTGAATGGACCCTGTTTACCCCTTCTGAAACGCCTGATCTGCATGACCTGACAGGTTCAGCATTTGCAGAGCGTTATGCTTATTATGAGTCTGTTGCCAAAGAACAGAACATGTTGCACAAGAAAATCCGTGCAAAAGACTTATGGCGTAAAATGCTGTCTATGCTGTTTGAAACAGGTCATCCTTGGATTACTTTCAAAGATGTATGTAACCTGCGCTCACCTCAGCAGCATGTGGGTGTGGTTCACTCTTCCAACCTGTGTACTGAAATTACCCTGAATACCAATCAGGATGAAATTGCAGTATGTAACCTCGGTTCTATTAACTTGGTACAGCATGTACAAGGCGGCAAGCTTGACCGCGAGAAACTAGCACGTACCGTAAAAACAGCTGTACGTATGCTCGATAACGTTATCGATATTAACTACTATGCTGTACCACAAGCCAAAAACTCTAACCTGAAACACCGTCCGGTTGGTATGGGTATCATGGGCTTCCAGGATGCACTGTATGAACTTGGTATGGCTTACGGTTCAGATGCAGCAGTTGAATTTGCTGATGAATCTATGGAAGTGATCAGTTACTACGCCATTGAGACTTCAAGTGATCTTGCAGTTGAGCGTGGTGCTTATTCAACCTTCAAAGGGTCGCTATGGGATCAAGGAATCTTACCAATTGACTCTCTGGAAATTGTAGCAAAATCCCGCCCGGACCGTATGTTTGAAGTGGACCGTACCCAACGTCTGGACTGGAATACTCTACGTACTAAAGTCCAGAAAGACGGTATGCGCAACTCGAATGTAATGGCGATTGCACCGACTGCAACCATTTCTAATATTTGTGGTGTTTCGCAATCAATTGAGCCAACCTTCCAGAACCTGTATGTGAAATCAAACCTGTCTGGTGAGTTTACAGTGATAAACCCGTATCTGGTACGTGCCCTGAAAGAACGCGGCCTGTGGGATTCGGTAATGGTAAATGACCTGAAACACTTTGAAGGTTCTGTACAGAAGATTGCCCGTATTCCAGATGAGTTAAAAGCTATTTTTGCTACAGCATTTGAAGTTGAGCCACGCTGGATTGTAGATGCTGCTTCACGACGCCAGAAATGGATCGATCAGGCCCAGTCCCTGAACCTGTATATTGCAGGTGCCAATGGCAAGAAACTTGATCTAACCTATAAAATGGCATGGTTGCGTGGCCTGAAAACAACCTATTATCTGCGAGCGCTTGGTGCTACTTCAGCCGAGAAATCAACTATCAACACTGGTGCATTAAATGCTGTTAAAGCCACAGCAGCGGCCCCAGTAGCTGCAGCTCCTGTGGTAGAAACCAAACCGGAAACTGTAGCTGAAGAAGACGGTTTTGCTCAAGCTGCGCCGGTGCCTATGGCATGTTCGATTGATAATCCTGACTGTGAAGCTTGTCAGTAATCTGACAGGTTTTAAATCCTCCCCGGCCCTCCTTTAATAAAGGAGGGAGAACACTCCCTTTTAAAAAGGGGACTTAGGGGGATTACGAAATTCAGGCAATAAAAAAGCCCTCTAGCGTCCGTCAAAACTAACTAGAAGGCTTTCAATCTCGAAGTGATATCAAGATGGTCACGACGAGGCTGGCATATGTGAATGCGATAGTGATTCTATCATCGAATTAGCTATCGAGCCAGTACAAGTCATCTTGATTTGTATGGAGCAAACGACATGTTAACTCAAAATAAGAGTGTACATGTGCGTTCATACGTTCGACGTCGATTTAATCGATTTGAAACTGTATGTACACACTATCGTAGTCATCCCAAGTGATTGAGATGGTTTGAGAGGCTGAAAGGCCTCTCAATTTAAATAAAAGGAAACCTCAATGCCTCATATGACTCATAACTATGTGTTAGGACTCGCGGTTCTGGTTTTTTCCTTTATTTTTTTCTACGTACCGATGGTATATGCCTTTATTAAAATCCGGGCACAACAGCGTAACCAAAATAAGTAAGATCAATGCAGCCTAATGACTAAAAATAGAGCAGCAATTGGTAAAACTTAATTTTGCTTACACAGAATGAGCGTATAGTAGTGACATCTTCGTATGTGAGATGTCAGATAAAGATATAAGCAACGAAGAGAGAACTATTATGTCTATCCTAAGTTGGGACGATTTCGAAGATGATTCGCAAAAACCGGCTGCTCCAGCACAGCAGCCTGCGCCCGTCGAACCGCAAAAAGCGGCTCATACGCAAGTGGTATCTGATGCAAAGCCATCACCGCAGAATGCGGCTTATGGACAATCCGCTGGAACCGGTCAGCTGCGACCAGCAGATTCAACCGATACGCTGGCTCGAGCATCTGAATCCTTAAATCATTTGGATGTTGCGCCCGGGCTTGAAGAGCTGGAAATGGGTGCGCAGCGTGTACAGGTTGATGATAAAGCCATGATCAACTGTCGTGCTGATTTAAACCAGCTTGTTCCATTCAAATATGAGTGGGCATGGCAAAAGTATCTGGATGGTTGTGCCAACCACTGGATGCCGCAAGAAGTTAACATGAATCATGATATTGCGCTCTGGAAGTCTGAAAACGGCTTGACTGAAGATGAGCGTACTATTGTCATGCGTTCACTCGGTTTCTTCTCGACTGCAGATTCACTGGTCGCAAATAACCTGGTACTGGCAATTTACCGTCATATTACCAACCCGGAATGCCGTCAATATATTCTGCGTCAGGCATTTGAAGAGGCAATTCATACCCATGCTTACCAGTATTGTATCGAGTCGTTGGGAATGGATGAAGGCGAAGTCTTCAATATGTACCGTGAAGTACCGTCAGTAGCACGTAAGGCAGCGTGGGGACTGAAGTATACCCAGTCTTTAAGTGATCCGACTTTTAAAACGGGCACCCCGGAAAATGACCAGATTCTGCTACGTAACCTGATTGCCTTTTATTGTGTTCTTGAAGGTATTTTCTTTTACTGTGGCTTTACCCAGATTTTATCAATGGGCCGCCGTAATAAAATGAATGGTGTAGCTGAACAGTTCCAGTACATCTTGCGTGATGAGTCAATGCATTTGAATTTCGGGATCGATATGATCAACCAGATCAAAATTGAAAATCCGCATCTATGGACTGCAGAGTTCCAGCAAGAAATCATTCAGATGATTTTAGAAGGCACCATGCTTGAGATTGAGTATGCACGGGATACCATGCCACGTGGAGTACTTGGTATGAATGCAGCTATGATGGAAGAGTATCTCAAATTTATTTGTAATCGTCGTTTAAACCAGTTGGGCTTGCCTGAGCAGTTTGCTGGTGTAAATAATCCATTCCAGTGGATGTCTGAGATGATGGACTTGCGTAAAGAAAAGAACTTCTTTGAAACACGCGTAACTGATTATCAGACGGGTGGCGCATTAAGCTGGTAAAAGTAGCTTAATATAAAACAACATATCAGATGTTATTTTCATTATATATATTTTACTAGTAAAGATAGAGCTTTAGGGCTCTATCTTTATATCAATTCTATCAAATTAGTAATAAAAATTTATTTAATATCTTAAAGATTATTTATATTTGAAAAATTAATATCTAACTTAGCTTAAGTATTAAAAGCAACCAGCTTATAAATAAAAATTATATTTTATAAAAGTTATTAAATTAGTTTAAAACCTTATTTTTTAAATATTTCTAATACTTAATATAAACTTTATTTATCAATTTTCAGATAATTTAAAATCCGATATATAAGAATCCTGAATAGCTTCTACACAGTTTTTAATAATAATATCATTCCCCTTTTTCCAAATTAATTTAACTTCAGATTGATTATTCTTATCGTTTATAGAAAGCAACTTTACATTCTGTGGAAGAATACTAACAAATTCCTCAGGAACAATACAAATCCCAAAATCCTTTGCAACTAAATCCAGTTGGGACAACTTTCGTGAAGTTATTCTTGATTTTTTTTGAGAAAAACCATTGCTTAAGCAAAGATTAGAAGCTAAGTAGCTCAGTCCTCCTCGTTCAGAATGGGGGGTAGAAACAAATTCTAAGTCCTTTAAATCTCTGATATAAACCTTGGTCTTGTCACTAAAATTCTGATTAGAAGCAGAAACTGCTACATATAAAGGGGCTTCATATAAACTTATAGAAGCTATTTCATCTAAATTGTGATGAACAGGCGGTCGAATAAAACCGATATCAATATTACCGCTAAGAATTGCTTCAATTTGATCCTCAGATGAAATAGTATTAATTTCTATATTAATTTTATATTTTCCGCATAACTCATCTAAAATCTGCAACTTTTTTTGATCAAAGATAATGCTGCTAGAGTGGCTGATTTTTATATTTCTGTCTTCTCCCTCGCTAATTCTCTTTGCCAGTTCAATTGAATTGTTAAAATTCTCAAGATGATTCTTTAAACTTTTATAAAGAACCAATCCAGCAGGGGTCAATTTAATTTTTTTTTCGGATCTATTAAAAACACAAAAACCTATTTCATCTTCCAGATTTTTTATTTGTCTGCTTAAAGCTGACTGAGCAATAAAAAGTTTTTCGGAAGCAGCATTAAAGCTGCCTTCTTCAACAATACTGATCAGATAATTACATTGTTTAAAAGTTAACATATCTCAAAAACAGATAGATGAGTAATATTTCTATATTAGATTAGATCATTAAATTAATATATCTTTTCTTTAACAGAATTGAATAGGGTTAATTCAACATGATTATTAATAAAAAAATTATCTTATTTATGACTATAATAGCTATATGTCTAGCAGCCCAATCTTATGATAACTACACTAAAAACATTTCCAAATCAGCTTTAGAGACTATAGATTTATTAACCGATTAATCTTTATATTATATTAATAAATTATTTTATTTAATAACCCTTCAAATTTTAACATTTAATTCAATACTGAATTATATTTAAATTAAACTTATTTTTATTAAAATCTTACTTTTGACTAATTATTAAAAACTAAGTTAAAACCTTTATATTAGGGTAAAATTTCATTTATTCTATTATTTTTTTAAAACGCCTCTACACCACAATTTAAAATTAATAAAAATTTAAATATATTTAGTTCTTCTAATATTTTACTTTAAAAGAAAATTCTTATTTATGAGCATTAAATATATATCTATTATATACAATAAAAAAGGGCTATTTACCCCTTTTTACTTGTCTTTTGAATATTTATAATCTTCAGACAAAAGTCTGGTTAGAATTTATAACGCAAGCTTAGTGTTGCATTACGTGGTGCACCATAATTCATACTGCTTTCACCAATCCCTTCATAATAAACTTTATCAAATAAGTTATCGATATTGAGCTGAACCTTGATATTCGGGTCAACCTGATAACCCAGCATAAGACTCGCCAACCAGATATTACCTTGGTCAATTCGCCAGTTATCCTTTTTTATTAATGAATAAGTTTTACTTCGATAATCCACTCCTGCTCCAGCACTCCATTTATCTTGGCTATATTTAACAAACAGATTTGAGGTAGTACGGGAATTATTGGGATTTACCTTCTCACCTTTAGCATCTCGTGCTTCAAAGTTGGCGATACCAAAGTTAAGACTCCATTGATCATTAATTTCGCCATCAACCTCTAGCTCTACCCCTTTACTGACGACTCCATCAATACTTCGGTAAGCCTGTTCAGAGGTCTTAACGCCATTAACAATTACATATCCATCTGTAATTTTCTCGGCAAAGTTATCTTGCTCTATTCTAAAGACAGATAAAGCTGTATTTAAACGGCCATCAAAAAATTCACTTTTAATACCCGTTTCATAGTTTTTACCAATAGCCGGGTCTAAATAACCACCATCTATATCACGACGGTTTTCCGATTTAAAAATATCGGTATAACTGGCATACCACGAATGATCTGCTGCAAAGTCATATATGACTCCGACATAAGGAGTAACCTGATTGTCGAATTTACGCGTTCCCTTGCCATCACTTGATTCAAATTCCCAGTTTGACAGCCGTACCCCTGTCACAACTTTAAGAGGGTCAAGCACATGAAATTTACCAGCAATATAAACACCGCTTTGAGTAGTCTTGTTTAATGCCAGTCTTTTCGGGTTAGTAATCGGAGTCAGCAACTCCGTATTCATATTGGAAAAATCCAGCTCATTAGGGGTATTGATGTCCAGATCATTTGTACCTTCTTTTTTTCCCTGAATCGTTCCATATTTATTGGTAAGAAGCTCATTCTGGTTCCATGAAGCACCAGTTACAATTTCCTGCTGGCGTCCAGCCCAGGTAAACGGCGCAGTAATATAAATATCGACATTATTTTCATCATTTCTCTGTTCAGAGGAATAAACAGAAATAGCCCCCAAACTTTTTTGGGTGTTTTTATCTACATTACCATCGACATAAAGCAGAGCTGTATCTTTGTCATCCCGACGATAAGAATAACCTATATGTAAATCGACATCATTAAACAGGTTATGTTGGAGTGAAGCAAATATGGCCTTTGAGTCGACATCCCAATAGGTCCAGTCTGAGCTAACGGTTAGGGAGCGGTCAAATTTGGTTCGTGTACCATCATTATAAAAGGCCGGTAGCCCTCCCCAGCGAATTCCATCACGTTCTAATTGCTGGTACATGGCGGCAAACGATAAAGTGGTCCGATCGGACAGGTCGTAGTCCAGTGCTCCATAAGCAATATTGCGCTCTTTGGAATAAAAATCCATAAAGGAATTTTCTTGTAAATGTTTCACAAAGACCCGACCGCGTAATGAACCGTCTTCATTTAAAGCATTTGAAAAATCTGCCGAGCTAGAGTAGCTATCCCATGAACCGGCTGATGCAGTCAGGTTACCTGTCAGTTCTTTTGCATTAGCATGTTTGCGGATCAGATTAAGGCCGATTGCCGGATTTCCAGCTCCCGTCATTAAACCATTTGCCCCTTTAACTACCTCTACCCGGTCATAAATACTTAAATCCGGATCACCTTCAGCCAGTGTTAAGGTACTTGGCAAGCCATCGACCAGATAATAATCGACCTGGAAACCACGTGCATAATAACTCTGGCGTTCATCGGTACGTGAAGCTGTTACTCCCGTAATATGGCTCATGAGTTCCTGAAAAGACTCAATATTCCGGTCATCCAGATAGGCCCGTGTATAGACCTTAACTGTCTGTGGCGTGTCTCGTAAAGATAGATCCAGCTTGGTCGCTGTACTTGCACTTTTAACCGTATAGCTTCCGGAGTTTTCTGTGACTGCCTGTGGCTGCTCTGCTGTTAAAGTAATGGTTTGAAGCTGCTGTACATTATCAGAATGACTTGTTTCATTTTTCTGATCCGTTTCTGCTGCAAAGGTAGTTTGTATCAGTAAAGCAGTGGAAGCAAACAGAATAGTCCGTACTGCCAAAAATAAAGGTTTAGGCGTAGAGTTTAATGGTCTAGACATACGAGTTAAGCCAAAAATAGTTGTCGTCAATAATTCCCTTAATGAATTGATATAGTCTCCCTCATCTTTTTATTAAGGTTAGACTTTTATAGGGCACTGGCTGCAACTCGCCTTAGCCTTGCATAGTACGGTTCTTCTTTCAAAGTCCACTAAAGTCAATTTTTTAAAGCAAGGTATATCAATTCAATCGCGGCAGAATCTTAACATGAAGCATACCTTAATGATACTAATTATCATTTTTATCATCATTATCTTATTTTTAGATTTTAAATATAATTGTTCAGATATTAAAATCATTTCTAAAAATTTAATTTAAACAAATTATTAGCTTCTCTTTTTCCTATTAGAAAGCGGTACAAATTTATAAAAGATTCATCAGATTTTAATTTCTATAATTTTACTCAATCCAGTGTTTGACTATTTTTATCAGTTATTTATTTTTGCACAGGTTCAGTTCTGCTCTTCCTGTTTTTGCTTAAGATTTTCGATATGCAGCCGGTCAGTTTTCCAGCCCTTTTCTAGTATTTCTTTTTCTAGATGGTATTTAATGCGTTTGAGTTTCATTGCCGGAATCACAGTCTGCTGGAATTGTTTGACGTAATCTGTCCATGCTTTTCCCTGTAATACATTAGCTGGCATGGGTGTTTTGAAAGTACTCTGGGGGGTAAAAACTATAATTGAATGCAAATACTCAGGCTCAACTACATCTTTAAGCACTGACTCCAATACCTTAATGTGCTTGTAGTTCTGATATAACGGATTTTGAAACCTAAAAGATTTTTTATATATTTTCTGTGTCCAGTGTTTCTGGCGTTCTCCGCCAAAGATCCATCCTTGATAATTTTTAGTTTCTATAATAAATATACCATAAGGACTTAACAGAATATGATCAATTTGAGTAGTACCAGTCTGTTCATCAGGTAGCGTGCAATCATTTAGCATAATATACTCTTCACTCAAGTATTTTTTAGCATGTACCTTCACTGTGAATTCGCCCAGTTTACCTTTAAATTTAGGAGAAGAAATCCAAGCAATCAGGCCGATTACAGCCACTATAATTATAAAATTAAATAACATTTTCCTTACCCCAGTTGTTTAGCTATAAATATGTTATGAAGTAGAATTTAAGGTTCTATCAAGCTTTTCAAACTCATTCAGCGCTATTATGATTTAATATGCAGTGTTCAAGGAAATAAATTATATTGGCTCAGAAATCAGAACTTTATATTTCAGTCGACATTGAAGCGTCTGGCCCTATACCTGGTATTTATAGCCTGCTTTCCATTGGCGCATGTAATATTGATCATCCTGAACAGAACTTTCAATGTGAAATCAAGCCATTAAATAGTAATGCAATACCGGAAGCATTAAATGTCTGTGGACTTTCATTAGAGAGCTTACAGCAAACCGGTCTGGAACCAGTTCAGGCTATGCAAATGTTTGATCAGTGGCTTAGCTCACTTGTAAGAGATCAACGACTGGTCTTTGTAGGTTTAAATGCCGGATTTGACTGGTCGTTTATTAACTATTATTTCTGGGCATTTTTAGGGCATAACCCATTTGGAATCAGCGCGCTGGATATTAAGTCTTATTTTATGGCTGCCCAGCACTGTAAATGGTCAGAAACCAGTTCACGGCATATGGACCGACTATTACATCCAAAGCTAAGTAAAAATCACAATGCTCTAGATGATGCTTTATATCAGGCAGAGCTGTTTAGGCTAATACGGGGTCAGCAGTTAAAGATGAACCGTCCGCTTGGCTAACTCAGCAAATCAACGCCTTAAAGCTGGATATTCTTTTCTAGGTTCAGCAGAATTGTTTTATTATCCAGTCCACCCGCAAAACCAGTTAATGCACCACTAGCTCCTATTACCCGATGACAAGGTGCAATTATTGAAATCGGATTACGACCATTTGCAGCACCTACGGCGCGCATCGCCTTAGGTCGACCAATCGCTTGAGCAATCTGCCCATAACTACGGGTCTGTCCATAAGGAATTTTTAACAGTTCGGTCCAGACCAGTTTCTGAAACTCTGTTCCGGCAAAGTCTAGCGGTATGTCAAATCGCTGCCGGTTTCCCTCAAAGTATTCTTCAAGCTGCTGGCGTACCTGAAGCAAAACCGGATGCTCCGGCTCAACCACCAGTTCTGCCAGCTGAATACGTTTAGGTTGCTCATTTTCCCAAAGAACGGCTACCAGTGCTTTCTCGTTTGCGATCAGCCTTAAACGGCCCACTGGAGAATCCATATACTGCATTGCAAGTTTCATATTTTTTTACCTGCCTCTAATTGCTTGAAGATAATTTCATCAGAACCAATCCAGATACAATCAGTACTGCTGCCAGCATTCGCATTGCTCCTGCCGGTTCATTTAAAATAAAAATCCCCAGTAAAAAAGAACCGATTGCGCCTATTCCTGTCCAGACAGTATAAGCTGTACCTAGAGGTAAAGTCCGCATCGAAATAGAGAGCAGCACTACACTCAGTATCATAAAAACAATCGTAATTACGCTTGGGCCTAAGCGAGTAAAGCCTTCTGAAAGCTTCATTGAGTAAGCCCAAACTACTTCAAAAAGACCTGCTAAGAGTAATAGTAACCATGCCATCCGGTCTTTTCCTTTCTCGTCAGGCCGTCCTGACAATTTTTCCACTATGGGGAGGCCGTTCCTCCTGAAACTTTGATTATTTTAACTGAGCTTTTCCAGATAAACAGTAGCTCAATACAAAGGTATCTTTTGCTCAGATTCCATTCATTTAAATTTAAAATCTCTTGAGCTTTAAGTAAACCCTAAAAATAGTGTTACAGCAGATGGGGAAAAATTTATCAAAGTTATGCACAAAAGCCAAACTTCACTTCCAGATAAGTATATAGCTTTAAAAAAGCCTTGTTCTACAGGCTGTAGCTATAAATTAGACAGTTCAAATTTTAGACACTGGCTAATAAAAATACTTGCTTTTGGAGTGATTAAGTCAATAAAAAAGGATTCAGTTGAATCCTTTTTATACTTTTTTTGTCTAATTAATAAGCAATTGATAGTTAATTGTTTATATTTCACCCAAGTTATCCCTAGCGTTATCAACAAGGATATCCATAGAGTTATAAACAAAGTTATCCACAGACCTTATCGAGTTATTTAAAATAGCTTAAACTTCTACACTGCCTACTTTATTCAGTTCAGCCCGCATCTCATCAATGACATTTTTATAATCTGGTTTTCCAAAAATGGCTGAACCTGCTACAAACATATCTGCACCTGCTTCAGCAATTTCACGAATATTGGCAGGTCCTACGCCACCATCTACCTCTAAACGGATATCACGGCCACTTGCGTCAATAATCTTGCGTACCTGACGTAGTTTTTCTAAAGTCATTGGAATAAATTTCTGGCCGCCGAACCCTGGGTTTACACTCATTAACAGAATCTGGTCTACCTTATCCAGTACATAGTCCAGATAATGCAATGGAGTTGCTGGGTTAAACACCAGCCCAGCTTGCGCTCCGCCAGATTTGATCAGTTGTAAAGAGCGGTCAATATGGTCAGATGCTTCTGGATGAAAGGTAATAATGTCCGCCCCTGCGTCCAGAAAGTCACCGATTGTGCGATCAACTGGTGAAACCATCAGATGTACATCAATGGGTGCCTGAATACCATATTTTTTGAGCGCCTTGCATACACCCGCCCCAAAAGTAAGATTAGGCACATAATGATTATCCATTACATCGAAATGAACTACATCAGCACCGGCTGCCAATACTTTTTCCACATCTTCACCGAGACGGGCAAAATCTGCAGATAAAATTGAAGGTGCAATTAGATAGGGCTTGGACATCGGAGGACCTGGCTTGAGAAATTGACTATTGTATTATTATAGCAAAAAGCTCCTGATTACTGGGCACTAAAGCATAAATGCAATCCCTGTTGAGACAGGTATTAAAATTTTGAGGAAGTACTTTGAGTAAAACTCTGCTACAGTATGCTTGTTATTGAGAATGAGAAGCAACATGAATAGTCGCACAGAAATTGATACTCAAGATGCTGGTCGTATAGCTAAACGTCTGGTAAATCACTGGAAACACAAGTTTGAAATTGAAGAGCATGGGACAGCTTTTACAATTGTTATGCCAGATGCAAAAGTCATTTTAACCCCTGAAACTGAACAGTTAGCTGTTCAGGTAGAAAGTCAACGTGCCGAAGATGAGCATCAACGTCTGGAAAAAGTCGTTATTGATCATCTGAATCGCATGGCACAACAGGAATTTCAGGCACAATGGCGAGCATACTAGAAGTATGCTCTGTATCATTCAAGCTTATTTCTCTTCCAGCTGGATGGCATGAAACTGTAAGTGGTCATCCATAAAGCTTTGAATAAAATAGTAACCATGATCATAGCCAGTATGCTGGCGCAAGCGTAGTGGCTGGCTTGCCTGTTTGCAGGCCTGTGCAAACAGTTCAGGATTGAGCTGGTCATAGAATTGATCATCCAGCCCCTGATCAATCAGGATTTCAGGAAATAAGGTACCTTTTTGTGTCACCAGCTGTACAGCGTCGTGTTTAGTCCACTGCTGGTGGTCTTCACCCAAGTAATGTCGAAATGCTTTTTCTCCCCACGGACACTGACACGGTGCGCAGATCGGTGCAAATGCGGATACCGATTTAAACTTTTCCGGATATTTCAATGCTAGCGTCAAGGCACCATGGCCACCCATAGAATGTCCGAATATCCCGACTTTATCGGTCTGCACTGGAAAGTTTTTCAGAATTGCCGGATAAAGCTCATCTGTCACATAACTTTCCATCTGGTAATGTTCAGACCATGGCTCTGCACAGGCATTAATATAAAAGCCAGCGCCTTGGCCTAAGTCCCAACTGTCTCCCTGGGCAACATTTTCCCCTCTTGGCGAAGTATCAGGAGAGACCAGAATTAGTCCGAGCTGGGCAGCAAGTCGCTGGGCGTGGGCTTTAATTGCAAAGGTTTCTTCGGTACAGGTTAAGCCTGCCAGATAAAATAAAGTGGTGCAGGGTTCATCCAGCAGCGCCTGAGGTGGCAAAAAAATACTAAAACGGCTCTCACCCTTCAGATATTTTGAAGTCCACTGATAAATACGCTGTTCACCATCAAAGCAACGATTGGTCTGCAATAGTTCCATATTCTTATTCCTTTTATTTTCCTGCCCTTTCGAGCTGAGCAGACTGGGATACAGCTAATGATAAATTAGGCTGATTTGCTGTGGTAGCCGGGAACAGGCGCTGTTCCAGTTGAGGCAACATCAGTTCCATATTTTTGCCGATGACCCACTGAGGCTCAGAAGGATCAAAACCTTGAGCATTCTCCCAAGTCGCTACCGTACTGCGTGCCTGTTCAAACGCCGTTTTTAAGGAAGACTGTTCACGCATAGCCTGATCAAAGAAAGCCCGCCCAAAATAAGTATAGTCAGCTTCATTGGAGCAGCCAAATGAAGCACGGTCAGCAGCAGAAGCTGTGATAATTAAAGTGTTGGCAGACTGCAAGGCCGGTATAAAACTGCCAGAATAGCAGGCAGAAATTACAATTACACGCCAGCGGATACCGGAACGGTCCAATGCTTCACGTAGCCATTTTGGATCAACCTGATCCAGCTCTAAAGGCGCATTTTCAATTTCAAACTGATTTTGCAGTCCGTGTGAAGTCATATATAAAAATAGCACATCACTTTCACGGTTCATTTGCTGCCCGATACGGCGTAGCGCCAGATTAATGCTGGTTCTAGAAGCAATAGGTATTTCAGTACGGGTTTCTGGGTTATTAATTAGCATTACCGAACGGCCGAATGTTCCGAAACGGGTATCAAACTGTTCCCTAATCCGTTTTACTTCAGATTTAAAAACATCCTGATAGCTGGCGCCAGCGACACCCAAGAAATACCAGTGCGTTTGAGCAAACTCACCATACTCCACATCTTCTAGAGTACGATTCAGTATTTGACTCTGCTTATAGAAAGCCTCTTCAGAAAATGATGGCGGGACACTTTCTACTTTCCAGATTGGCTGGTCTTTAACTGACATCTGCCATACGACCAATGTAATAAATGTCGCCAGCATGATCAGGGCAAATTCCCACCACGGCCATTTTAGTTCACGACCAAATACCCAGACCACAGCCATACTCTGCCAGACAAACAGCACCATAAACAGGATGGGCAAATAGTCATAAATTGCATAAGGTAAATAATCAAGTTGCCCCAGATACTGAATCAGGCTTTGCAATAGCGCAATATGCGTATCCAGAATCAGCCATAAGATAGTCGGTACCAGCATTAATCGTGGATTATTGGTACGCTGTGACAGGAATATGCCGACAATTAAGGCCAGAAAAGGCCATAAGGCATAACTCACCAGTCCTTGAGAATTAAACTCGCCAGTTTCACCAGCAGTCAGCCAGCTAAATAAAGTATTGGCCAGCCCTCCCAGTACGCCCCAGACAATAAACTGAAGGATTGAAGGCCGCACAGCAGCCAGTGCGCGACGAGAACCTAAAAATAACCACATCCCGGCAATCTGATTGCTTTGAAAATCATGCCAAAAATTAATCGATGGTTTGAGGTTAATCATAGGATGTCTGGGAAAATGATATTTTTTTAAAGGCCTAAACAGTTTAGGCCTGAGATAGAATTTAGCAATGCCACTTTCTAACTATATAACAAAACTTTGCTTAATATTGAAGCTGTTACCAAATAGTTTTAATCAGGCAGATAAAAGTAGGCATCGAAGCGGCAGGCGTCGCCTAACCATTGATGATCAGGTGTTTGTTCGGCTAGAAATCCTGCATGACGTGGCCGTTTTACTATGACCCGTTTTGCAACTGCTTGTGCAAGAGATAAAAGTCTATCTCCCAAATCCATCTCTCCCTGTTCAGGCAACAGCATATGTAAAAGCTGCATCTGTTTTTTAACTTGGGCCTGTTTTTTATGGTCCTGCTGATTCTGGTCACGCTGTGGAAACATCGGATCAAGATAAACAACGTCTATCCTGTGCTGTCGAGCTGTTTGCTGACGCAAATAATCAGCAGAGTCGGCAAAAACCAGTTTAATCCTTGCTGCGGCTGAGTTCAGGAATGCATCAGTTTGTGCCTGGGCCAGACTTTCTTCCAGCAGCGTAAATAGAATGGGATGACGCTCGACTAAAGTGACTTCTGCACCCAAATGGGCCATCAGCAAGCTGTCATGCCCCAAACCGGCAGTGGCATCAATCAGTTGCGGCTTTTCTCCCAGTTGGCAGGCGCGGGCAAGCATTTCCGACTTTAAACTGGCACGCTTTAAACGTGGAATTTCAGCTTTCCAGTCTGGTTGCATTTTCATGCCATTTGCACATAGCCATAAACCCTGCGCGTTTGTACATAAAGCAAGTTCCGGATTCAGGCGTAAAAAACGGCTATTGATTTTCTCAACTGTTTCTATACCTAAATTTATACCTCGTGAACCAAGCACAGCAGCGTAGTGCTGTGCTTGATCCTCATATTCAGCTTCACAAAATAAGCGCATGGCTTACCATAATCTCCAGCCAGTAAAGGCAAATAACAGGATCAGTAATCCGGATGCGATCCGGTACCAGGCAAAGATCATGAAATCACGCTTGGCCACATAAGCGACTAAAACACGAATCAGGAACAATGCTGAAATAAAGGAAACTAGAATCCCCCAGCCGATTACCAACCAGTCAAAATTACTTTCCAGTACATCATAACTTTGATACAGATCTAAAAGACCGGCTCCGATAATGACAGGAATACCGAGAAAGAAAGAGAATTCGGTTGCCGATTTACGTGACAGACCCAACATCATGCCGCCAATAATTGTTGCGCCTGAGCGCGAAGTGCCCGGAATCAGTGATAAGATCTGAATCAGGCCAATCCAGATTGCCTGTTTGATACTGATATTCTCAACTTCAGGTGCATTGACTTTAGGTGGATTCTTTTCTATCCATATAATAATCAGGCCACCAACAATCAAACCAATTGCTACTGCCACATCATTAAATAGAAGCTCTTTAACCTGCTGACCAAACGTCAGACCCACCAGTACAATTGGAATCGAGGCCAGAATCAGCCCAAAGCCCAGACGGCGACCTTTTTCTTCGCCCGTGATCATACCTGTGGCAGCGTCCCATAGACGCGACCAGTATTCATAAATCACTGCCGCGATTGCCCCCATCTGGATGGCAATTACAAAGACTGCACTTTTTTCTTTAGTCCAGAAATCCATTAACTCTGAGGCCAGAATCAAATGTCCAGTACTTGAAATCGGAAGGAATTCAGTGATTCCCTCAACAATACCCATGATGGCTGCTTTAAATAGCAGTAAAAGATCCATACCGTATTCCTAATTATGCTTTACCTTGTTCTGGTATTTTTTTCCACGCATTGTCACGCAAGTAGACTGGTAAAGCCTGCTCGGCACTTAACCACTCGGCTTTTAATGCCTGTACTCGTGCGATCGCTGCAATATCTTGGGCTGTTGCCGTAATCTGCTGGTAGTTTACCTGTGCTGTATCAACTAAGGCTGAACCAGAACCCACCAGTGGAAACTGGACAGCTTGTCTGGCAGTCTCATAATCAAGTAGCTGTTCCTCAGCAACTGGCCGCATAATATGCTGTTCATCTAACTGAAAACTGCCTATATAAACTTCCTGCATCCGTGCATCCAGTACGGCACTCACCTCTTTGAGGCCCGTCAGACGATAGGCTGCCTGAGCCAGTGCCTGTAAGGTTGATACGGGAATGACTGGCAAATCGTTGGCCCAAGCCAGTGCCTGGGTGACTGCAGCATTAATGCGTACGCCGCTGAATGAACCTGGTCCACGGCTAAACGCTATTGCGGATAACTGCTCCAATTGCAGTGAAGTTTGCTGCAATCCCTTTTCAATCATAGGTAGTATCATTTGTGTCTGTGCTTTAGTACGCTCATCCAGCTGAAAGAACAGCTCCTGAATGTCATCTACTATGGATACGGAACACTGCTCGTTGGCAGTTTCCAATGCCAGCAATTTCATGCACAACCTTAAATAAAATCAGTTAAAAATTGTTGGCTATCATACTCCACTCATGTTTCAGTGGCGAGGATTTCACAGAGCAAATACAAAAAAGCCAAGTCTATACTTGGCTAAATTTTCGTCTTTCAGATTCCGTTAAAGTTTAACTTCTTCTAGGTGTGTAAACCGCTTAAAATGTTCTGCATAATGTAGTGCGCTGAAACGGATATGCGCTGCAACCTGCTCATCCACCTGTTTCACGACTTTTCCAGGTGACCCCATAACAACTGAGTTGTCTGGAATAATTTTACCTTCTGGAATCAATGCATTAGCACCAATAATACAGTTTTTACCAATCACTGCATTATTTAAAATTACAGAATTAATTCCAATTAATGTATTGTCTCCAATGGTGCAGCCATGCAGCATGGCTTGATGACCAATCGTAACATATTGCCCGACATTCATCTCGATGCCGGCATCAGTATGTAATACTGCATTTTCCTGCACATTGGTATAATCACCAAGGTGAATTTTAGAATTATCTGCACGGATCACCGCTCCAAACCAGATGCTGACCTGCTGCCCCATTTCAACCTGACCAATCACTGTGGCGTTGTCTGCTACCCATCCATCCCAAGGCTGCTGTAAAGCTTTAGGCGCGTGCCCTTCAAATTTATATAACATGTTTCTATTCCCTGTTTGTTTTAGTCAGTATTTTCTAGCCTGAAAAGTAGGCGAGTTCAACAAGAATGGCCATTCTTTTTTATAATTTAAGCCATATTTAAACAGCACAATTAACATTCGGGCAGTTAGGCCCCAAATAATTTCATTATTAATCCGCATACTGGGAAAATATAATGATTGATGCGCATAGTGAACCTCATAAGGTACAGGAGGTGCATGCATCAGTTCGTCTAATGAAACATAAAAAATCCGGTCGATTTCAGAAGGCTGCGGATTGAGCTCCAACCCGGCCGGAATAAGTCCAACTACCGGTTTAACCAACATGCCATTACGCGCACGATGCATAGGTAAATCGCCTATCAGCTCTACTTCAAACGGGTTAAGGCCAGTTTCTTCCTGAGCTTCCCGTAGTGCAATCACAATATTGCTGGTATCTGTCGCATCCCGTTTCCCGCCTGGAAACGAGACTTCACCTGCATGACTGTTCAGATAGGCAGAACGGCGTGTTAGCAGCACTTTCGGATCAGGCTCATTGGTAATAGCAATTAGGACTGCGGCATGGGCAGGCTGTATACGTCTTGAAAACCGCAAGCGTTGTTGCAGAAGTTGTATGAGTGAATGATCATCCATGCCATTACCTTATCTTCGCTCTTTTATTCTATTTTCATCATAGCTGAAATTGTCGGGCTTGACATACAAATGATGCGAAAGCATAAAATTTCGGTTATGCTGAATGCCACCTCTCCTGGCGTTAATGTATATGAATTTCTGCATCATTTGTGGGCATGAGACAACTGAAAAAATTCCTTTAGGCGATCATCAAATTCGTCGTGTCTGTGTTCAATGTGGAAATATACATTATGAGAATCCGAAGGTAATTTGTGGAGCTTTAGCACTTTGGGAAGATAAAGTCCTGCTTTGTCGCCGCGCTATTGAACCGCGTTACGGACTCTGGACACTGCCAGCTGGCTATATGGAATTATTTGAAACCATGGAACAGGGTGCAGCACGTGAAACCCGTGAAGAAGCTGAAGCTGAAATTCATATTGAACAGTTATACTGTATGTATAATATTCCACGAATCGGGCAGATCTATGTGCTGTTTAAAGCTAACTTAATTGATGGTACATTTGGAGCGGGTGAAGAAAGTATTGAATGTCGTCTCTTTGATGAACATGAAATTCCCTGGACTGAATTAGCTTTTCCGAGTGTCGAGCGGACTTTACGTCATTATTTTGAAGACCGGAAAAATAATTCTTTTATTACCCATCTTGAAACTATTGGTACGCGTATAGATCACACCGGCTAATATAAAATATAATAAAAAGACCAGAACAAATTAATATTACTCTGGTCTTTTATAGAACTTGATTCATATAAATACAAATCATTTGATGTCAGAATTTTATTTAGTTTTAACCTGATAACAGTCTGGCAAAGTCATTTCTATTTTTCCGCCCGCCAGCTTTGCCAGATTTAAATCAGCCTGTGTGACTTCTTTTTTAGTTGGATCATTTTCAGTCTTTTTCTGGTTTGCATTATTAAAGGTATTCTGGAAGCTTGCTAATGTATTGGCCCATTGTACAGCTTCTCCTGCAGAGTCCGTAAAGCGAATTGACCTGTTACCGTTTAATAGTCCACCAAGCTGTATCCTTGCTCCCCCAACAGAAAGTATTTCACCATTTTCTGCGAGCTGCAATTTGACATTCATTCCCACTAATGCACCATTGATATTATTAAAAGTATCATTGGCTAAAATCATGCGTACAGAAATAGAATTATCATTAGTAAATACGCGGGCCGTGGTTCCTAAACGATACTGTTGCACTCCATAATTATCTATTAATTCCGGGCTGATACTATCTGAATTACATAAAGCCGTAGACATATCTGATGCAGTTGCATTTGGCCGGATATTAGTTCGAATATCTCCATTGGCATCTACTACAATGCCGAGTTTAATATTATTGACCGAAGTATCATTAAACTTGAAGGTCAGATCAGCATAAAGTGGAAAAATATAATTTTCGCCTACACGGCTATTATTAATAGACTTGAAGACTTTTTTATCCAGATAAGTAATATGGTAGATTTTGTACAGGTCCATAGGTCCTTGAAATAACTCACCGGCTACCTCCTGCTGCCAGTGGCCTAAATCATTTTTATCTGCTTCTGTAATCGTTGTTTTTCTGGTAATTTTTTTATAGAACTTTTCTTGCCCGGCCATAATACTGTTATTAAGTAGTTTACCTTGAGTAATCAGTAAATCCTGAGAGTTCTGTTCACTGACTTTAAATGTAAAAGGCTGATCTATTCTCTTAGTAAGTGGATTAATCCAGTGGTCCTGTGGTTCCGCAGTGATTCTCACTGGCCTGGTAGAGGTAATAAGTTCCAGATTAGCACCGATAACTGCAGATGTAGCTTTAGTAACACCTCCCTTCCATTGAATGCCACTCCCAAGAGTGTAGCCCTGCCGGTCAGTAATCAGCATAAAATGACCTAAAGCACGTTTAATAGAAATATCATTTAAGTCACAAACTGGTTTATTACACCCTACCATGCCTTCTGAGCCGGCATTACTTGCTATTTGATCAATTAAATTCGTTGGAAAGACGGCAAATTCAGGTTGGTAAACTGCAGAATTAGCAATATTGACTAATTTATTTAGCGCAATAAAAGCATCTTGATCTGTAATTTGTGAAACATCCAGCCATGGGCGAATCAATTCAACATATCTTTTACTGACAATATCTTCGGCAGTCACTGAGGTAGAAATTTTTTCCAGATTTTGTCTTACTGCATCTGTAATATAAAGTGCCTGGATATCCGTAGGCACTTCAATTCTTTGTTCTTTGAGTGCCAATGCCTGAATAATTTTAACCAGCTCTAAGGCAACTTTCACGGTAGGATCACTCTGCTGAAGCATTTTAGCATCTTGCCCGGTTATTCCAGCAGCAAGATCAAGCAAGGTCAAACGAGGAACCGTACCAATTGTATCGGATGAACTAATTTTATTGAGGTCTACTTCACCCAGACTAATTTTTCTGTCATCACTGCCCATCATAAAGAATTTTGCCTTATCGCCTGTACGGCAAGTTCCTGTAACTACAGAGTTGGCAAAATCCATTAAAGTTATAAACGTATTATTGGCGTCACTACTACAGGTAAAATTCAGACCATCAACGGGATAATCTAAAATAAATTCAGTACACCCTTCATCATTTGCTTTACATGTTCCATTGACATACGTCATCGTATCTTTTTCGGGGATAATATTTGCACTTTCACCACCGCAGCCACTCAATGCAGCCATTAATGCAGTCATCGTAAATGGTAGTAGATATTTATTTTTCATTATTCATGCTCTTTTTTTTCGGTTTAACGTAGTGCAATTAGTTTTAACTGTCCCTGATTACTCAGTACATAATTCGGCGTATCCGGGGCTGAAAGTAAGGGAGTCATTAGTAAGTACTGAGTATGGACTGGTATACGGATCACACCTTCAAGTTTTTTAAAATGAATCATTGAGGCATCAGTATCACGGTTTTTAAAGCCTCCAGCCCCCTCAATCACACAACCCTCTGCATCCAGAAATATGGCTAAAGGCCAATAAAAAGTCGGTCTGTTTTGCTGGGAGGCATATGAGTTAATCTGGACATGTTGTATCTGGTCAGATAGTTCAACCACTTCAAAATCGAACTGATCCTTTAAAGGAGCGCGCGGCCAGATATTAATTTCTTGCTCTGCATTCATCCTTTTAGCTTTTTTAATCTTTTTATTTTCAAAACACTGTTGTCCTAAACTTTCTACTGCTTCGGCCTGAGATATACGATAGTAAGTAGGAGCTAAAACAATTACCTGATTTGCCTGTATCGGACCCTTTTTGAACAGATGATCTAAAGTGGACTTGCCTACCCCTTTTTCCCTTTCAATAACCTGTAAACGCGTGGAGCCATTACGTGTATCAATAATCCCTTCTGGCATAGTATAGAAACGTTTTTTTCCATCTATATTAAATTCTTTATCTTCCAGATATTCACTTTTAATATATTGTTCACCGTCAATTACTGTTAAAGCCTGTTGCTGTGCGGTGAGGGTTGTTGTATTAGTTTTTTGCTCTTTTTGATGGGTTGCTTGCGTCTCTGGAATAATAATGTTTTTTTGTGGCGTCACAACTCGTTTCGGCTGCTTTATAGAAGAACTATGTTCTGGCAACTTTTCTACTGGTTTAACTATCGATGTAACAGGCTGTATTTCTTTAGGGGCGAAAATTAATGGCTGATTATCTGCATTAATTATATCTTGAGCTGTTTTCTTCTCCATCCCATTTGAAGAAGATGGAACATTTTTTGATGATATAATTACAACATCTCTCTGACTTTTGTCATCCCTAGATGTTTTTAGTTTATGAGTAAAATTGGTAGTTTCAGCCTCAGGCTGAACCAGCTTTTCAGGTCTTTTATCTGGGCGTTGTACTACCATAGGCCGCCCATCAGGACCAATAATAGTATGAAACTCTCCAGCTGATACAAACGATACTGGCATTAAACCTAATGCGAATATCATTTTAATGACGATGTCCCTTTTCATTTTTTTTCAAAGCCTACCACTTTGTTCTATAACTTAGACCCAAGATTGTAATTTTAGTATCCGTTTTCATATTTAAACCCGCAAACGGGTTCAGCAAGATATTATTTACCCCAGGCAAATTCCCTAGATTACTGGCACCTGCTGGAATTTTATCGCGGCTTTGTAAGAAACCAATTGATAAATCCAGATCTGTGTCTGCATCAAAACGATAGCCTAATCCAAGACCAAATAGTTGTGCGTTATTGATTGGAACCATGGTATTACGTTTATGGTCAGGAATAGCGCTGGTCCGTGGTTCATAGCCTGCCCGTAGCTTTAAACGGTCTGTAGCTGAATATTCGAGGCCAATTCCAAAATTCCATGGCGAAGTAAATTCTAGAGGTAAGGCCAGATTGGCATCCCCAATATTCTCAGATAAAAGTTTTGCAATTTTTAGCGCAGAAATTTCCCGGTCAAACTCAAATTTAAATTTGTCCCAAGCCCTATAGTCTGTCCAGCCTACGTCGAAGTTAAGCTGTAAATCAGGTAAAATTTTATATTTTATTCCTGCTTGAAAATGTGCCGGATATTCAAAATCCATAGCCACCAGCCCTGACTCACTTCCTGGAATAGAACGGGGAAAGCCTAAAATAGCAGCCAGAATCTGCCCAGTCGGTGAGGACATGAGACCATTGATGAGTTCTTGTGGAGCTTTGGCATTATCAATATGGTATTTACCTTTTAACCGCATTTTTGCAGAACTTTGATACACCATGCCTAAGCTAAAGTCATCCGTTGGCTCCCACAGTACACCCAAGTTATAACTTGGACTAAGAGATTGTTCTAAAGCGACCTGCATCTGTCCAAAACGGCTAAAAGGATTCATACCTTCTTCAGCATTACAAATACCTAATAGTAAGATATCAGTAATAATGTCCTGATTTTCCTTGAAAGGTGTACAGACCACCTCATCAATCATACGTAACATTCCAATCAACTCATTGGGAAAACGTAAATCTGTTTTCAGACCAATGGCTTGATAAGACATGCCAATAGATGCGCCAATTGATAATTCATCATTCACTTCATAAGCAAAAGATGGCGATAGATAGGTAATCCTCTCCAAGGCAACCTGTTGCCCCATAAAATTACCAGGATTACCATTTTCGGCACCGAAACCGGCTACCAGAGGTGCATACATAGCGGTAGCAAATGTAGTTTTAGATCCAGGCGGATTATATGCAACCCCCGCTGTTGGTGCGACCATTGGCATTCCTTCGCCCAAATCGACCATTTTTTTTAAAATCGGAACATACAGGCTGACGTACTCTACATCACCCCTGACCGGACCTTTAAAATCAGTACACAAGTCCGAATCAACTTCTGGCCCGTCATTACATACTAATGGGTCATCAGAATAACCAAATACATTGTAGCCAGCAGGTACGGTAAACTCACGTTTGATATCAAAATTCGCCACAATTCCTTGCAGGTCGGTCTGTAAGCCCTCAATTTTGGTCAATGCCGCCGGGTTAAAATGGATTGCACTAATCCCGGGAGGGTCTGCTGTTACAGCATTTCCCATAGTTAATGACCGAATATCAACAGATAAATTTTGCCCTAATTGAGCAAATGCAACACTGGAACAGCCCGATAATAAAATTGCAGACACTAGCGGGCGAAGTCGATTAATTTTCATACGACCAGCCTCTTAGCGTAATTTTTTACCAAAACCTAAAATATCTAGTGGGAAAGAAAGACCCAAAGACACATCAGGTGCATCTTCTGTCAGTCCTATACCCAGTGTACCGTTTACAATAGTCTCTGGTGATACCCGTACGCCTAGAGATATTGCAAAGGTTGAACTGGTTTGATCTGCAACCGAATAACTTTCTCCACTTGTATATGTGAATTCAGCATCAGTATTGAAACTTTGCTGATAAGACATGGTCATCGAAACGTCATAGTTAAATGAATAGGCAAAACCAAAAGCGAATCCACCACTTATACCTGGATTAAACTCATCAATGATTCGTGACCCACGGCGCTGATTCAGTCCAGTTTCTTTAAAACCGTAGTTGGCTGATACTGAGGCGAAGAGTACAACAGGATCAATATATTTACGGGTACTCGCCCCTATACCTGCCGAATAATATCCTTTACCGGTAGAAAGATCTGTTGTTGGATTAATCTCATAAGGACTATCGCCAGTTTTACTGGAAAGATTACCAAATAAGATCAGCGGTAAGCGTCCAGCTTTTAGGGGAAAAGGCTCCCAACGCGCCCCTACTGAAATATCCCCCAGACCCGCAGTAGAAGCATCTTTGAGCAGATCTGTTTTTGCAACCAAAGGTAATGAAGCAGTGAACGTTAAATTATCCAGCACGCCATATTGAGCAGTAAAGGTATTGGTTAGGGTATGACTGGCATTTTCCTGCACCCGTAATTGGTATAGCTGCCCTTGAGCCATTTCTAGATCTAGTTGTGTATCTCTGTAATAAGTATAGTCGACATCATAATATGCAGAGATATCACCCTTTTTGATTAAAGAATACTGACGCTCATTGGATGTAAACACTTCCTGTAAATTGGTTTCTTTAGTCGCATCACCTACCTGCTGTTGCAGAGCCATTGAAGCGTCTTGCTGCTCTGACACTGTTTCTGATGTAATAGGCTGTTCAGGAGATACGGCTTCAATATCCTGCCGATTTGCTGTTTTTTCCTTCTCTAGCGCTCCCGGCTGTTCAGCCGCATAAGCCACCCCGAATAACATCTGAATACTTAAAGCCAAGACTGTTCTATTCATCCACTTACGGTCCATTTTCCATCCCACCTTTTTATTTTTTTAATTTCAAAAAATTTCTGTGCTGCTATTTATTTTTGTAATAGAGCCTCAGATAGTTATAAGTAGGTTGCCCATAACTTTCTGATTCCTTATTCAAATTTCGATCTAGACGTATAGTTGAGGCTTTATCGGCAATTTTTTCCATATAGAATTGCGGATATTGAATATCCACAAAGGCATAACGGTTTACTGTGGCATCTTCTACATGACGCATATCAGCATCTTGCAAAGCCAACAGGTTTTTTCTTTGTTCAGGCGCTACGTTAATCAAGAACAGTGTATTATTTTCCCAAATTTCCTTAAAACGCTGCTCGTCAAAACTTATATTCCCCAAAGCTGGGTCAGCGACGTAAACGCGCCCATTCTTATAGGCTTTATAAACCACAAAATGCTTAAAACCGGCGTAACTGATTGGTACAATTGCAGGCTGACCCTGCTTGACCAAATCTGAAAATTCTCCTTTATACCCTCCACTTTCTAAACCTAAAGCTTCTACAAAACGCTTCATGTCCAACAGGGAAAAACTGCGTCGCTCAATAATACGTTCTGTTTCACCAAACTTTAAAAGTCCATTCATGGTCTGCTGTTCTGATAAATCAGTGCCAACATACCCATTTAAAAGTGTAGTAAGTGCGGCTGAACCACAACTATAATCGTAAGCCTGACGGACAATACCTCGGAACTGGTCTTCTAATGCGGGTTTAATAAGTACAGGTTCTCTATGCATTCGGACAAAAGAGTTATTTCGAGAATCTAAAGTTTCTGTATAATAAACTGCTTCTTCCGGTTTCTTTTTTATTTCAAAGGCTTCCGTGGCAAAGTAATACATTAATGCCGAGCCTAAAGCGATCTCTAACATATCTTTAACTTTTTAGTTTTCAGTAATTATACTGATATTCGTTATTTTTCTAGAGTATAAACTCTACTTCCTTGTACCACTCAAGATACCTTTTTTTTTTAAAAATAACAGCTTTTTTTAGGATTTTTGAAAAAAATTATATTTTATTGTAAAAAAAAGCGCGTGAAGTCACGCGCTTTTAAATAGAAATTTATTATCGACCAGAAATGGTAATCACAGAACCTTGGTTGTATTGACCCATTGCAGGACTGTAATAAGTTTGTAGTCCCTGAATTTCTACATCCCCAATTGAAGCAGCATCGCGGCTACCTAAATGAACACCCTTAACATAGTTATCAATTGGACCTGAGTTACTTACCATACGAATATAGCCATTATTAGTACCTTCTTTACCGATCACACTAATTTTTTGATCAATTGATAGATCACGAGCATTAGCATCAGCTACTTTAATACTATCGACAAAAATTTCACCAGCAGCACGTGTAGCTGTTTTAGTTGAGTTATCTAGAATACCCAGGTTCTTGATCTCAAGACCGCCCAGCATTTTTGCATCTAGCTTAATCATGGCGCCCTGTGGAGCTGCACCTAATTGAATATTTGCTGACATTGGACCTGTTTTTAATGAAAGGCCAGAGAGAATAGCATTATAGTTTGTATCATCCCCCCCACGACGAATACTCGTTGCAGTTGCAGGATCTGCTACAGCATTAGAACCGGTTACCCCAATCTCGCCAATATTGATATCTAGACCCGATACATCAGCAGCAATATTAATAAATGCACCACCAGCTGCTTTGTCGCCTGCATCAGAGTCAATACGCAGGTCAGCAAGATTACGAGTTGTTAGCAGATATTTGCCTGCATCATCATAATTGGCTTTGACTACTACACCCAGCTTTTCGTTAATATCGCCTGTTTTACCGTTACCCTTAATTACGATGGCACCAGCCTTTCCAGCAGTGCTTCCACCTGTTAGGCCATCATTATCATGAATAAATAATTTTTCAATTTCAACCTTTGAAATACCGATCCCGATATTAATACCATCTTGGCCAGTGGTTGCACTTAATGAAGCATCATCCATCGCTTGCATTGCCATTGCATTTGCACTAATTGCCATAGAAGAAACTAAAGCAATTTTAGTAAACATTTTCATTCCATACTCTCCTAAGAGTTTTTATTTTTTTGATTGTCTAGCTACTCTTAATTTCTACTGTTTTTTTATTTTCTGCAGTAGAAACATCCTGTCCTTGAGTAGCTACTTTAGATTAGCAAGCTTAAGTTAGCCTGAGAGGATTAATTGATCAACTGCTGCCCATCATAATCAAAGCAAAACCGATAAACGGTATCTGGATTTAGGTCATAGTTAATTATGTAGTAATATGTGCCACTGTTTTATCAGATGCACTTATAGACTATGCCAAAGCTGAGAAAAAAGCTTGATTTTTATCATAATGATCCTGCTTCTATTTTAAATAAATTGAGGGATTTTTTTGGTTTAGTTTATTTAGAAGATAATCATCGGCCTATTATTGCATTTCTGCCAGATCAATATATTAAATACCAGTCCGGCTTATTTTCAGCTTATAAAAAAAATACTGATTATTCTTATTCAATTACTCATCATAAAATAGATTTACTTGATTTTATTTGTTTAGATCCTGAATTTAAGGGTTCTTCTCAAGCAGGATTTAACGGTGGATATATTGGATTTATTAGCTACGATTTTGCTGCCCAACAACATCTTAAAATTCATATAGAATATAAAAAACAGCCAAGTTTATATTTAGGCAAATATCATCATTATTTAAAGTATGAAGCAGAAGAGTGGATATTTTATAGTGAAGGTCAAGATGCATTAATCATTTATCAAAATATTTATGATGCTCTTCATTTAGATCATGATTCAGATACTCAGGTGTTTCAGCTGGTTCAGACCTGTCAGCCACGCTGGACTAAACAGCAATATATTTCAGCCTTTAAGCAAGTGCAGGAATATATTACAGCAGGTGACTGTTACCAAATTAATTTAACTCAAGAGTTTAAAGCTCAAGGTAATGGTCATTTACTAGACTGTGCAGCGAAATTTTGGGCTATGACAAATGCGCCTTATGCGGGCTACCTAAAAATAGATAATCTTGAAATCTTAAGTTGCTCTCCTGAGCTTTTTATTGATTTTAAAGAACAACAGCAAATTATAACACGCCCGATTAAAGGGACCATGCCGCGTTATGCAGATCCGATACTTGACCAGAAAGCAAAAAACACTTTAATTAACTCCAAAAAAGATCAGGCAGAGAATGTTATGATCGTTGATTTACTGCGTAATGACTTCAGTCTCTATGCCCAAAAGGGTTCAGTTAAAACACTAAAATTATTTGAAATTGAAAGTTTTAATCAAGTCCATCATATGGTCAGTGAAGTACAAGCTATATTAAACAAAAATATTTCACCGTTTCAGGTCTTGTTATCTGCTTTGCCGGGCGGCTCAATTACGGGTGCGCCTAAAATACGTGCCATGGAAATTATTGCAGAACTTGAAGAAGCTGCTCGGGGTGCTTATTGCGGTTCATTAGGTTATTTTAATTTTGATGGAACAGGCTGCTGGAATATCCTGATCCGGACCATCCAAAAATATGATCATGATATTTCTATCTGGGCAGGCGGCGGTATTACTATTGCTTCAGAACAGGAGGCAGAATATCAGGAATGTTTCGATAAAATATCTGCCATGCTGGACTTACTCAATACATGGCAGAGAACAGGTGAATCATAATCAGACTAGAATCTGATTTCTCAATGTATCAATAAGTCTTTGACTTTGTTCATCCGTACCGACAGTAATACGTAAATACTGATTAATACGGGGTTTGTTAAAATAACGTACAATAATGCCATGTTGACGCAGCTCGGCAGCCAAGTCAGCAGCATTTTTATGAGCTAAAGAAACAAAAATAAAATTAGCTTTAGAAGGTAATACCTTGAAATCTAAAGCTTCTAGCCCATTTACAAGCTGCTCACGGCTATCAATTACTTTCTGGCACATAGCCTGAAAATAGTCTTGATCCTGAAATGAAGCTACCGCAGCAGCAATAGCTAAACGGTCCATTGGATAGGAATTAAAACTGTTTTTAACAGTCTCAAGTGCAGCAATTAAATGTGGCTGGGCAATTGCAAAACCAACGCGTAAACCTGCGAGTGAACGTGATTTGGAGGTCGTCTGGCATACCACCAGATTCTCATACTTACTTACCAAACTTACTGCAGATTCTGCACCAAAATCTACGTAGGCTTCATCTATAACCACTACAGAGTCAGGATTATTCTGAAGAATTTCTTCAATTGACAGCAGATCTAATGCAATGCTGGTTGGCGCATTTGGATTAGTAATAATAATACCGCCATTGGGTTGCCTATAATCAGCAATGTCAATTTCGAAGTCAGCGTTTAGTGGCAGTATTTTAGTTTTAACTCCAAAAAACTGGCTATATACCGGATAAAAGCTGTAGGTTATATCTGGATATAAAATTGGATGCTCTTGAATAAAAAATGCTTTGAAAATATGTGCAAGTACCTCATCAGACCCGTTGCCTACAAATACCTGACTGGCTGTAATACCCTGCTGCTGGGCAATTGCTTCTTTTAATGCAGTTGCATCGGGGTCCGGATAAAGACGTAATACATCAGCCTGATTAGCCAGCACAGCCTGTATTGCATCAACAACATAAGGTGATGGCGGATAAGGATTTTCGTTAGTATTTAATTTTAACAGATTTTGAAGTTTAGGCTGTTCACCAGGAATATACGGTTCAAGTTTACGTACTTCAGGACTCCAAAAACGCATTTGTTCGGTAGTTAGTTCCATGTTTAAGATTCTCAAATTCATTTTCCAAAAAGGGCTGTTCCTGACAGCCCCTGAATTCTTTATAAAAGCCTCTCAATAGCGATAGCGGGCTGAGCGAGCATGAGCATCCAGATTTTCTTGCTGTGCCAGGATATCCGCAGTGCGTGCCAGTGGTTGTACGCCCTGTTCAGAACACATAATGAGACTGGTCCGCTTCTGAAAATCATATACACCAAGCGGAGAAGAAAAACGTGCTGTGCCTGATGTCGGCAAGACATGGTTCGGACCTGCACAATAATCACCAATTGCCTCTGGTGTATAACGGCCCATAAAAATAGCTCCTGCATGACGAATCAAGGTAGCCATCTCTTTAGCTTCATCAAGACATAATTCTAAATGCTCTGGAGCAACTTGATTAATCAGCTCTATTGCCTCTTTACGGCTATTTACCAGAACTAAAGCACCACGATTGGCAATTGAAGTACGGGCAATCTCGGCTTTGGGTAGCTGACTTAAATGTTTTTCAATCGCCTCTTCCACAGCCTGTAATAGCTGCTCATCTGGCGTAATAAAAATAGCTTGAGCCACAGTATCATGTTCTGCCTGAGACAGCACATCCATGGCTAGCCAATCAGCATTATTTAGTCCCTCAGCATAAACCAGAATCTCTGAAGGACCTGCAATCATATCAATACCCACTTGCCCAAATACGGCACGCTTGGCTGCTGCAACAAAACGGTTACCCGGTCCGGTAATCTTGTCAACACGCGGAACAGTTTCTGTACCATAAGCAAGTGCAGCTACTGCCTGTGCTCCGCCAATAGTAAATACCCGGCTTACCCCGGCAAGGAATGCAGCAGCAAGTACCAGAGGATTTAATTCACCATCTGGTGCCGGTACTACCATGATTATTTCGGATACTCCTGCTACATGTGCAGGGATCGCATTCATCAGAACAGAGGAAGGATAAGAGGCCAAGCCACCCGGAACATAAATACCGACCCGATCTAATGGAGTCACTTTCTGGCCTAAGGTATTGCCCAATTCATCTATATAAGACCAGCCATCCTGTTTCTGTGCCTGATGAAAAGCACGTATCCGATCCGCTGCCATCTCTAAAGCATCACGTACCTGCGGCTCTAAATTTTCAAATGCTGTTTTTAACTGTGCTTGAGTCAGTTCAAGTTCAGAAAACTGATGCGCTGGATGTCGATCGAACTGTTGAGTGAGTTTAAGAACGTGAGCATCACCATGTTGACGCACATCAGCAATGATCTGGTCTACAGTTTTTAAAAGTTCAGGGTCACTAACTGTCTCAAAAGCTAACAAGTCTGCAAAAGCTTGCTTGAAGTTTTGATCTTGAGTCGATAAACGTCGCATCAATTTACCCACAAGGTCTATGTAAAACTTTAGTTTACCTGTTTTCTACGAACTTGTGGGTAGGAATCGCTCTTGTATTCAAGGACTTTTATTGAAAATAACTTTTGCTAAGATTGATGAAGTTTCAAATCTGCGGTAAAACCAATTAAGGTATAAAAAAACCGTCCTTGAGGACGGTCTTAGATAACAAATACTTTATGGGCTCATTTGCTGGCGTGCTTCTACTGCTTTTTCCAGCTGCGCAATAATTGGATTGAGCAATGCCTGCTTACGTTTAAAGCTAGCTTTATTAACAATGAGACGTGAAGACACTTTACAGATTTCTTCGAGTGGCTCCAAACCATTAGCCCGCAAGGTATTGCCGGTATCTACGACATCAACAATATAGTCCCCCAAGCCGACCAAGGGAGCAAGCTCCATTGAACCATAAAGTTTAATTACATCTACCTGTTCCCCCAGACTTGCATAGTACTGGCGAGTCAGGTTGACATATTTAGTGGCAATTTTTAAACGTCCTTGTGGACGTTTCATACCGACTTTGCCTGCTGTCATTAACTTGCAGTTAGCAATTTTTAGATCAAGTGGCTCATAAACATGCTGAGCCCCATGTTCCATCAACACATCTTTACCAGCAACGCCCAGATCTGCTGCACCATTTTCAACATAGGTAGGTACATCTGAAGCACGTAAAATTAGAATACGTACCTGCTTATGGGTAGTTGGAAAAATTAGCTTGCGAGACTTTTCCGGATCTTCCAGCAGATTAATACCTGCTGTTTCAAGTAAAGGTAATGTTTCTTTTAAAATACGTCCCTTACTCAAAGCCAAGGTTAAACCATGATCAAAATTACCCATTACATCAAAATTTGGATCATCGTTTCTTACTTCACTCATGCACTTACTCGCTTAATCTGGGCACCTAAACTCTGAAGTTTAGCCTCAACATTCTCATAGCCCCGGTCAATATGATAAATACGGTCAACGATGGACTCCCCTTCAGCTGCCAGCGCGGCCAGTACCAGAGAGAATGAAGCTCTCAGATCTGTAGCCATGACCGGAGCTGCTGATAATTTTTCAACTCCTGTCACGACGGCATCGTTACCTTCCACCTGTATATTGGCTCCCATGCGTGAAAGCTCAGGCACATGCATAAAACGATTTTCAAAAATTGTTTCACTAATAGTTGCAAAACCATGTCCAATCGCATTAACAGCCATAAGCTGTGCTTGCATATCTGTCGGGAAGTCGGGATGAGGTAATGTACGGAAACTTACTGCTTTAGGACGTTTATCCTGCATATCCAGTTCGATCCAGTCATCTCCGCGTGTAACTTCTGCACCCATTTCCTCGAACTTATCTAGCACTGCCTCAAGTAATGTCGGGTCTGTATGGGTCGTCTTAACCTTACCACCAGTAATCGCGGCAGCAGCCAGATATGAACCGGTTTCAATACGGTCAGCTACTACAGCATATTCACAGCCTTGCAAAGATTCTACGCCTGTAATCACCAGCGTATCTGTATCTACACCTTCAATCTTGGCTCCCATTTTAATGAGCATATTAGCCAAATCTGTAATTTCTGGCTCACAAGCAGCATTACGCAGTGTAGTCACACCTTCTGCCAGTACTGCTGCCATTAAAATATTTTCTGTACCGCCCACTGTGACCATATCAAAGGTAATATCTGCACCTTTTAAACGGCCATCTACTTTGGCATTAACATAGCCATTTTCAACTTCAATATGTGCGCCCAATGCTTCGAGTGCCTTGAGATGCAGGTCAACCGGACGCGATCCGATTGCACAGCCACCCGGCAGGGAAACCTGAGCACTGCCATAACGGGCTACCAATGGCCCAAGCACTAAAATAGAGGCGCGCATCGTTTTAACCAGCTCATAAGGTGCAAACTGATTATTTAAGGTAGAGGTATCTGCCTTGACTGTATCACTACTGTAGCTGATGCTAATTCCTAGTCCGGCAATCAGTTCTACCAGCGTATTTACATCTTTTAAGTTAGGAACATTGGTCAGTGTAATAGGTGTTTCGGCAAGAATAGTGGCGGCAAGTAAAGGTAAAGCTGCATTCTTTGCACCCGAAATACGTACTTCACCCTGGAGCTTGATACCGCCATTAATTACAAATTTATCCATTTAAGTCTTAAGCTCCAAACAGGCTTGCTTTGTGCCACTCTTCTTTGGTCATTGCGCGAATAGTGACCGCGTGCACTTCTCCGCTCGCGATATAGGAATTTAGAGGAGCATATACTGCCTGCTGACGAGCAATTGTACGTTTACCTTCAAACTGATCATCAACAATACGAAGATCAAATTTTCCCGCCTGTCCGCTCACAGCAACTTCTGCCTCTGGAAAAGCAGCTTGTAGAATCTCAGTGAGCTGTTCACTATTCATTGTAAAAACCTCTTGTAAGACTGACGGTGTAAAAACCAGATATATTACTATAACTCTAAAGGAATAATGCAGTTGGCCTGTAAAATTTACACATGAAAAAAAAGAGGTATTAAACCTCTTTTTTAAACTGTTTCGTTAAATTGCTAAAGGTTGATAACTACACTGCAACTTTCTATGTTTATAAAGCTGTCTTTTTATTTTTTCTGATAATTTTTTAATAGAAGTATACATATCATCTGCACAAGCCTGTGCAAATAGCTCAATTCCAGGTAAACGGATAATCGCTTCAGCCTTATGGTTAGCACTACCTTTTTTTGAACGCTTGGTAACTTCATGATCTTTACTAAGCTTGACCTGCATACTATTTACCTGGTCAAGATGCTGAGTCAGCTGATTAAACTTGAAACGGATATCCTGTTCTATTGCAGGGGTAATCGTTAAATGGTGGCCACGAATGGTAATTTGCATAATTCTATTCCTCACCTCGTTTCAGGCTTTAAAGTCAGAACAGGGATAGTCTAATGACAGAAAATAGAATTCTGTTAAATTATATCAAACCATTCCTGTACTCCTTTAAATCAAAATGAAAGTTTCACTATGCTGTCATAATGAACTATTAGAATAGCTCGACTAAAAACTAGATCAAGACCTTTCGGTCAGAAGACGACGGAATATTTAAAGATTCACGATATTTTGCTACTGTCCTACGTGCTACATCAATCCCTTCTTCTTTAAGTAAATTCGTAATGGAATTATCAGACAAGGGTTTACGGGGATTCTCATTTGAGACTAGTTTTTTAATCATGGCACGAATTGCAGTTGAAGAAGCCTCGCCCCCTGAGGTGGTGCCTACGTGACTTGAAAAGAAATACTTAAGCTCAAACAGGCCACGTGGAGTCAGCATATATTTGTTACTTGTGACCCGGGATACAGTTGACTCATGCAGCTGTACTTCTTCAGCGACCTCTCTCAAAATGAGGGGTTTCATGCCCTCTGCCCCAATTTCAAAAAAAGTCCGCTGATGTTCAACAATACAGCTGGCTACTTTTAATAAAGTTTTATGCCGCTCATCAATACTTTTAATAAAATTTTTTGCCTCATATAACTGATCTTTTAAATAATTATTATCGGTACTTTGATCAGCGCGCCGAATCATACCAGCATAAAAAGAATTAATACGCAGTTTAGGTAAAATATCGGTATTTAGCTGAACATGCCAAATCTGGTCCTTCTTAGATACAATTACATCAGGAATCTGATAATTAGATGATTCATCCTCAAATTCTATACCGGGATAAGCTTTTAAAGTTTTAAGCATATTAATTGCTGACTTTAAACGTTCAGTATTCAACCCTGTCTGTTTTAATAGCTTGCCAAGATCATTAGCAATCAGTAAATGATAATGCTCCAGCAATATCAAAGCATCCTGAATAACTGGCACAGAGGGTAAAGCTTCAAGCTGAATCCTAAGACATTCTGCCAGATTACGTGAACCTGCACCTAAAGGATCAAGCTGCTGAATATGCTTGAGTACCACATAAACCTCATCATCCTCTACTTCTTCTTCATGACCCATTTCTGCAAGTAAATTTTGAACAGAAGCAGTAATTTCTTCAATTTCAGCTTCAAGAAAGCCCCGTTGGTCTAAAGAATCAACTAAACAATAGGCAATTAACTGATCAATCTGGGAAAAATGTAAAAGGTTAATTTGCTCAAGTAAATGCTGTTTTAAATTTAAAGATTTATGATTATTGTCCTCTTGTTCCTGAAACTCAGGAGTCTCAAGTGCGGTAGACTGATGAATATAAACTTCATCCCAATGAGTATCTACTGGTAGCTCTTCAGGTAAATGGTCTGCATTTAGACTCTGATCAAGCTCATGAATATCTGTATTATTAGAATTTGATAGGGTAGAAATTGAATTTTCATCATCTATTTGTTCAAGTAAAGGATTACTTTCTAACTGAAGCTGGATTTCTTGTTCGAGTTCCAAATTAGATAACTGAAGTAAACGGATGGCTTGTTGTAATTGGGGGGTAAGGGATAAACTATTTGCAACTTTAAGCCCAACCGACAACTTCATAATATCCCACCCTTACTTTATCATATAAAATTAATGCAATTTTTATGCCTCTTTTAATTTTTATAGCATATTCTTATTATAAAACATACAATTTATTTTTTAAGATAGCTAGCTAATTAAAAAATTTTAAACTTCTAAGCCGCTTAAACCGGACTATCAGCCATTGCCAGTATTGCTATGGTTAACTCCCCTTCTATTTCAAAATCAAAGCATAAAAAAAGCCCCCTCACATGAGGGGGCTTTTTAGAATAATGAGCTGGCGATGACTTACTCTCACATGGGTAACCCCACACTACCATCAGCGCTAAGAGGTTTCACTTCTGAGTTCGGGAAGGGATCAGGTGGTTCACTCTTGCTATGGTCGCCAGCACAACTGTTGATGGACTTGTTCGGGTCTGATTTAACTGCGGTGCAGTATGTGCCGTACTTTGGTCCAAATGAGTTATTAACAGAGGGCAGATCTGGGTCTGAATTGTATGTTCCAGCATTAGGCTGAATCAAGGGATATTGCATATTTATGAATCGATTGATGCTTTGTATACAACTGTTTGGGTGTTGTATAGTCAAGCCTCACGAGCAATTAGTATTGGTCAGCTTCACATATCACTATGCTTCCACATCCAACCTATCAACGTCCTGGTCTTGAACGGCTCTTTAGGTGACATAAAGTCACGGGGAAATCTTATCTTGAGGTAGGCTTCCCGCTTAGATGCTTTCAGCGGTTATCCCTTCCGAACATAGCTACCCGGCGATGCGACTGGCGTCACAACCGGTACACCAGAGGTTCGTCCACTCTGGTCCTCTCGTACTAGGAGCAGATCCTCTCAAATTTCCAGCGCCCACGGTAGATAGGGACCGAACTGTCTCACGACGTTCTAAACCCAGCTCGCGTACCTCTTTAAATGGCGAACAGCCATACCCTTGGGACCTGCTTCAGCCCCAGGATGAGATGAGCCGACATCGAGGTGCCAAACACCGCCGTCGATATGAACTCTTGGGCGGTATCAGCCTGTTATCCCCAGAGTACCTTTTATCCGTTGAGCGATGGCCCTTCCATACAGAACCACCGGATCACTAAGACCTACTTTCGTACCTGCTCGACTTGTGGGTCTCGCAGTTAAGCGCGCTTTTGCCTTTATACTCTACGCGTGATTTCCGACCACGCTGAGCGCACCTTCGTACTCCTCCGTTACTCTTTAGGAGGAGACCGCCCCAGTCAAACTACCCACCAGACACGGTCCTCGACCCAGATTATGGGTCAGAGTTAGAACCTCAACATTACCAGGGTGGTATTTCAAGGATGGCTCCATAGGAACTGGCGTCCCTACTTCAAAGCCTCCCACCTATCCTACACAAGTAAGGTCAAAGTTCAGTGTCAAGCTGCAGTAAAGGTTCACGGGGTCTTTCCGTCTAGCCGCGGGTACACTGCATCTTCACAGCGATTTCGATTTCACTGAGCCTCTGCTGGAGACAGCGCCGCCATCATTATGCCATTCGTGCAGGTCGGAACTTACCCGACAAGGAATTTCGCTACCTTAGGACCGTTATAGTTACGGCCGCCGTTTACTGGGGCTTCGATCAAGAGCTTCGCTTACGCTAACCCCATCAATTAACCTTCCAGCACCGGGCAGGCATCACACCCTATACGTCCACTTTCGTGTTTGCAGAGTGCTATGTTTTTAATAAACAGTTGCAGCGGCCTGGTTTCTGCGGCTGCCGACAGCTCAAGGAGCAAGTCCTATCACCATCAGCAGCGTACCTTCTCCCGAAGTTACGGTACCATTTTGCCTAGTTCCTTCAGCAGAGTTCTCTCAAGCGCCTTGGTCTACTCGACCTGACCACCTGTGTCGGTTTCGGGTACGATTCCTGTGTAACTGAAGCTTAGAGACTTTTCTTGGAAGTATGGTATCGGCCACTTCGCCAGTAAACTGGCTTGCTATCGACTCTCAGCATAGAGCACCCCGGATTTGCCTAAGATGCATGCCTACTGTCTTCCACCTGGACAACCAACGCCAGGCTGACCTAACCTTCTCCGTCCTCTCATCGCATTACACAGAAGTATTGGAATATTAACCAATTTCCCATCGACTACGCCTTTCGGCCTCGCCTTAGGGGTCGACTCACCCAGCCCCGATTAACGTTGGACTGGAACCCTTGGTCTTTCGGCGAACGGGTTTTTCACCCGTTTTGTCGTTACTCACGTCAGCATTCGCACTTCTGATACCTCCAGCAGACTTCTCAATCCACCTTCATCGGCTTACAGAACGCTCCCCTACCACGCACATAAATGTGCATCCGCAGCTTCGGCACATAGTTTTAGCCCCGTTACATCTTCCGCGCAGGCCGACTCGACTAGTGAGCTATTACGCTTTCTTTAAAGGGTGGCTGCTTCTAAGCCAACCTCCTAGCTGTCTATGCCTTCCCACATCGTTTCCCACTTAACTATGATTTTGGGGCCTTAGCTGGCGGTCTGGATTGTTTTCCTCTTGACTACGGACGTTAGCACCCGCAGTCTGTCTCCCGGATAGTACTCATTGGTATTCGGAGTTTGCATCGGTTTGGTAAGTCGGGATGACCCCCTAGCCGAAACAGTGCTCTACCCCCAATGGTATTCGTCCGAGGCGCTACCTAAATAGCTTTCGGGGAGAACCAGCTATCACCGAGTTTGATTAGCCTTTCACCCCTATCCACAAGTCATCCCCCGGCTTTTCAACGACGGTGGGTTCGGTCCTCCAGTTAGTGTTACCCAACCTTCAACCTGCTCATGGATAGATCACCCGGTTTCGGGTCTATACCCAGCGACTAGACGCCCTATTAAGACTCGATTTCTCTACGGCTCCCCTATTCGGTTAACCTCGCCACTGAATATAAGTCGCTGACCCATTATACAAAAGGTACGCAGTCACACCACGAAGGTGCTCCCACTGCTTGTATGCATGCGGTTTCAGGATCTATTTCACTCCCCTCACAGGGGTTCTTTTCGCCTTTCCCTCACGGTACTGGTTCACTATCGGTCAGTCAGGAGTATTTAGCCTTGGAGGATGGTCCCCCCATATTCAGACAAGGTTTCACGTGCCTCGCCCTACTCGTCATCATTATGTGTGCCCTTTCGTGTACGGGACTATCACCCTCTACGGTTGCACTTCCCAGAGCATTCCGCTAAAACACACATAACTTAATGGGCTGATCCCCGTTCGCTCGCCGCTACTGAGGGAATCTCAATTGATTTCTTTTCCTGAGGGTACTGAGATGTTTCACTTCCCCTCGTTCGCCTTGCATGACTATGTATTCATCATGCAATACCTACCTTATGGTAAGTGGGTTTCCCCATTCAGACATCTCCGGATCACAGGATATTTGCCGCCTCCCCGAAGCTTTTCGCAGGCTATCACGTCTTTCATCGCCTCTGACTGCCAAGGCATCCACCACATGCACTTAATTACTTGACTATACAACCCCAAACAGTCGACGTTACCTACAAGGAGCAACTTCAACATTACAGTTTAGAGCACTGTGCATTTAAGCACTGTACAGCTTCAATCTAAATTCATATACCAAAACGCTTGATTCAGTTAATTTGCTAGTTCTCAGTTCAATCTACGTTAGTCAACAGGTTGCCCTGTAACGTCTATTGAATGAGTTGAACAATTTATTTCAGACTCAAATTTGCCAATCTGTTAATGATTCACTGCATCCTCGTCGGATTGCAGTCAACTGTGATAAATCACAGAAGTTAATAAACCAGGATTCTTGAACCTTCCATTTACTAAATTCTGTAATCTCTAGCTTCGAATCAAATCATGTTTGATTCGTGGTGGAGACTAGGAGAGTCGAACTCCTGACCTCCTGCGTGCAAAGCAGGCGCTCTACCAACTAAGCTAAGTCCCCAGCTTATCAATAAGTCAACATATCTGTTTTTCTGCATTACTGCTTTCGTCAGTAGTGGTGGGTCTGACAAGACTTGAACTTGTGACCCCACGCTTATCAAGCGTGTGCTCTAACCAACTGAGCTACAGACCCTCAGATACATCGTCATGAAGAACAACTTGTTGTGGATTCTTACCAATCGTCAATCTTTCGTTAAGGAGGTGATCCAGCCGCAGGTTCCCCTACGGCTACCTTGTTACGACTTCACCCCAGTCATCGGCCACACCGTGGTAAGCGTCCTCCTTGCGGTTAGACTACCTACTTCTGGTGCAACAAACTCCCATGGTGTGACGGGCGGTGTGTACAAGGCCCGGGAACGTATTCACCGCGGCATTCTGATCCGCGATTACTAGCGATTCCGACTTCATGGAGTCGAGTTGCAGACTCCAATCCGGACTACGATCGGCTTTTTGAGATTAGCATCACATCGCTGTGTAGCAACCCTTTGTACCGACCATTGTAGCACGTGTGTAGCCCTGGCCGTAAGGGCCATGATGACTTGACGTCGTCCCCGCCTTCCTCCAGTTTGTCACTGGCAGTATCCTTAAAGTTCCCACCCGAAGTGCTGGCAAATAAGGAAAAGGGTTGCGCTCGTTGCGGGACTTAACCCAACATCTCACGACACGAGCTGACGACAGCCATGCAGCACCTGTATCAGAGTTCCCGAAGGCACCAATCCATCTCTGGAAAGTTCTCTGTATGTCAAGGCCAGGTAAGGTTCTTCGCGTTGCATCGAATTAAACCACATGCTCCACCGCTTGTGCGGGCCCCCGTCAATTCATTTGAGTTTTAGTCTTGCGACCGTACTCCCCAGGCGGTCTACTTATCGCGTTAGCTGCGCCACTAAAGCCTCAAGGGCCCCAACGGCTAGTAGACATCGTTTACGGCATGGACTACCAGGGTATCTAATCCTGTTTGCTCCCCATGCTTTCGTACCTCAGCGTCAGTATTAGGCCAGATGGCTGCCTTCGCCATCGGTATTCCTCCAGATCTCTACGCATTTCACCGCTACACCTGGAATTCTACCATCCTCTCCCATACTCTAGCCAACCAGTATCGAATGCAATTCCCAAGTTAAGCTCGGGGATTTCACATTTGACTTAATTGGCCGCCTACGCACGCTTTACGCCCAGTAAATCCGATTAACGCTCGCACCCTCTGTATTACCGCGGCTGCTGGCACAGAGTTAGCCGGTGCTTATTCTGCGAGTAACGTCCACTATCCTAAAGTATTAATCTAGGTAGCCTCCTCCTCGCTTAAAGTGCTTTACAACCAAAAGGCCTTCTTCACACACGCGGCATGGCTGGATCAGGGTTCCCCCCATTGTCCAATATTCCCCACTGCTGCCTCCCGTAGGAGTCTGGGCCGTGTCTCAGTCCCAGTGTGGCGGATCATCCTCTCAGACCCGCTACAGATCGTCGCCTTGGTAGGCCTTTACCCTACCAACTAGCTAATCCGACTTAGGCTCATCTATTAGCGCAAGGCCCAAAGGTCCCCTGCTTTCTCCCGTAGGACGTATGCGGTATTAGCGCTCCTTTCGGAACGTTGTCCCCCACTAATAGGCAGATTCCTAAGCATTACTCACCCGTCCGCCGCTGAATCCAGTAGCAAGCTACCTTCATCCGCTCGACTTGCATGTGTTAAGCCTGCCGCCAGCGTTCAATCTGAGCCATGATCAAACTCTTCAGTTAAAATCATTTGTACCTTATTTATAGACAAGGTACCAATTCTGGCTCATTAATCTTCTGACTAAAAATTTACTCAAATAAACTTCGAGAAATTTCTACCATTCAATCAATGAAAATTATTTCGATCGATCAACCAGTAAAAATCCACACAAGTTGTTCTTCATATTCTCTTAATGATCTTCTTACTGCTTCGTCAGCAGCAAGCTAGGTCGGCTATATTACGCTTTCTTTTCAGAAAGTCAACTGGTAATTCAGATTATTTTAAACTTATCTAACAAAACCCGACTTAACTATATTTAACTAAGTTGCTGTTTTATCAGAAGTTTTAATCTTCATCACCGCCGATGGATGTGCATTATAGGCCATTTATTTCCTAACGCAAGGGGTATTTTATAAAAAAGTGATCGGCTGGTTATTTATCCGGCAAATACCCGGCTTTTTTTTATTTCTTAAGTATACACGGCTCATTATTAAGGAACTCATAATTAATTCTTAGATTAGAGATTAGAGATTAGAGATTAGAGATTAGAGATTAGAGATTAGAGATTAGAGATTAGAGATTAGAGATTAGAGATTAGAGATTAGAGATTAGAGATTAGAGATTAGAGATTAGAGATTAGAGATTAGAGATTAGAGATTAGAGATTAGAGATTAGAGATTAGAGATTAGAGATTAGAGATTAGAGATTAGAGATTAGAGATTAGAGATTAGAGATTAGAGATTAGAGATTAGAGATTAGAGATTAGAGATTAGAGATTAGAGATTAGAGATTAGAGATTAGAGATTAGAGATTAGAGATTAGAGATTAGAGATTAGAGATTAGAGATTAGAGATTAGAGATTAGAGATTAGAGATTAGAGATTAGAGATTAGAGATTAGAGATTAGAGATTAGAGATTAGAGATTAGAGATTAGAGATTAGAGATTAGAGATTAGAGATTATGATTTATTTTTCTAAATTTCAAGCATAAAAAAACCGCTTGACGCGGATTCTTTAAATGGTCGGAGCAGTAGGATTCGAACCTACGACCCTCTGGTCCCAAACCAGATGCGCTACCAGGCTGCGCCATACTCCGAGTATGGGGTGAATGACGGGATTCGAACCCGCGACAACTGGAATCACAATCCAGGGCTCTACCAACTGAGCTACATCCACCATAACATCTTTGATTCTAAATACCAAGCTACCAAATGGCGCGCCTGACAGGATTCGAACCTGTGACCATCCGCTTAGAAGGCGGATGCTCTATCCAACTGAGCTACAGGCGCATGACCGATGATAAAAATATCATGCGATACTTCGCCGATTTAAATTGGTCGGAGCAGTAGGATTCGAACCTACGACCCTCTGGTCCCAAACCAGATGCGCTACCAGGCTGCGCCATACTCCGATTCATCTCAGCTTTTATTGTATCGCACTTTGTGCGGTACGGTGTGCATTCTAGGCGTGACGCATGGTCACGTCAACACCTATATTTAAAAAAATATTAAAAAACACCTCAAATGTATATTTATCAGGCACTTTAGACATTTTTTAATCATTTTCAACGCTTTAAGCTGGCACTAAAGGCTAACATACGGTCTAAAGGCAACTTTGCACGCTGCGCAAGTGCAAGGTCAACCTCTATTTTCTGGTCAGCTTTTTGTAAAACCTGCAAAATTCCATCGAGTTCATTCATAGCCATCCAAGGACAATGTGCACATGAACGGCAGGTTGCCCCTTCACCTGCTGTTGGTGCCTCAAGCAGGATCTTGTCAGGCACGACCTGTTGCATTTTATAGAAGATACCACGATCTGTTGCCACAATCAGATGGGTATGTGGCAAAGACCTTGCTGCCTGAATCAATTGTGATGTACTTCCTACTGCATCAGCCACCTCAATCACCGATTCAGGGGATTCAGGATGCACCAGAACGGCTGCATCTGGATAGAGAGCTTTCAAGGTGGCAATACCACGTGCGCGAAACTCTTCATGAACAATACAAGCCCCATCCCAGAGCAACATATTTGCACCGGTTTTCTTCTGGATATAACGACCAAGATGCTGATCAGGTGCCCAGATGATTTTCTCACCCAAGCTATCTAGATGCTCAATAATTTCAACTGCACAGCTTGAAGTCACTACCCAGTCAGCACGTGCTTTGACCGCAGCTGAAGTATTGGCATATACCACAACAGTATGGTCAGGGTGTTCATCGCAAAACCGCGTAAACGCATCTTCAGGGCAACCTAGATCCAGTGAACAGGTAGCTTCCAGTGTAGGCATGAGCACAGTTTTTTCTGGTGACAGAATTTTAGCTGTCTCACCCATAAATTTTACACCGGCTACTACCAAGGTAGAAGCAGCATGATCACGACCAAAACGTGCCATTTCCAGTGAATCGGATACGCAGCCGCCCGTCATTTCAGCCAGTTCCTGAACTTCAGGATCGCAATAATAATGTGCCACCAGTACAGCATCACGCTTGTTCAGTTCGGCCCTGATCTGTTCAAATTTATCCTGTTTCACTTGTTCAGTCAGGGAAGTACTTTTGGGTTCCCCTAAACGGTCCAAATGCGCCTGCACAATATTTTTTGCTTCATTGGCAATTAATGTCGCATCAGTCATAACCATGCCTTCTCTGTTTTTGCTGCTAGCCTTTTCGCTGGCATTTGATCCATCATCTCAACCATATTAAATATACAGTTGATAAAAACCTTTATTTTAGAAAAAAGCCCCCACATGGAGGGCTTTTTTTATTCATGATATTAAGAACGATAATCTGCATTAATCTTGACATAATCATAAGACAGATCGCAGGTATAAACCGTATCTTTCGCCTCGCCGCGACCTAAATCAACACGAATCGTAATTTCCTGTTGCGCCATCACTTCTGCTCCGGCTTCTTCGGTATAGTCAGCAGCAGCTCCGCCATCCTTACAAATCTGGACATCATCCAGCCAAACCTGAATTTTTTCTACCTCCAGGTTTTTAACACCTGCATAGCCAATCGCGGCCAGAATTCGTCCCCAGTTCGGATCAGATGCAAAGAAAGCCGTTTTTACCAAAGGTGAATGAGCAATACTATAGGCAACGTCACAACATTCTTGGGTATCTGCCCCGCCTTCGACCGCCACAGTCATAAACTTGGTTGCCCCTTCTCCATCACGAATGATGAGTTGGGCCAGCCGTTTCATGATGCGGGTTAAAACCTCAAGTACAGTTTGATAGCGCTCATCTTCCAGACTGGTAATTTCTGCTCCGCCAGCCTGACCGGTAGCCACCAAAATACATGAATCATTGGTTGATGTATCGCCATCAATAGTAATGCGGTTGAAGGACTGTTCCACAGTAGTTTTCAACAGATGCTGTACCAGCTCACAACTAATAGGTACATCAGTGGCAATAAACCCTAGCATAGTCGCCATGTTGGGCCGAATCATACCTGCACCTTTAGAAATACCAGTCATGCTGTAGGTAATGCCATCAAGTTCGAACTGTTCCGATGCACCTTTAGGTGTAGTATCGGTGGTCATTATTCCACTTGCTGCATCCAGCCACGCATCTGCTTTCAAACTATCAAGTGCAGGCTGCAAGCCTGTAAGTAAACGCTGCATTGGTAACTGCTCACCAATGACGCCTGTAGAAAAGGGCAGCACTTCAGATGTCTGAACCCCAGCTAATTCGGCAAGCTTGTTACAGGTCTCTAGCGCATTTTGCATCCCCAGCTTACCAGTACCGGCATTGGCATTACCTGTATTAATCACCAGGTAACGGGCATTACTTTTTAAAAGATGCGCTTTAGAGATATGCACTGGCGCAGCACAAAAAGCATTTTGGGTAAATACGCCCGCAACATTTGACCCTTCTGCAAATTCAAAAATAACCAGATCTCGTCGGTTCGGATAACGTATATATGCTTCAGTTGAACCAATTTTTACGCCTTGCACCACATGCATTTGTGGCATTGATACGTCACCCACAGTCATTTTTGAATTTCCAGTGATATGGTTATTGAAAACACAACAGCTTAGTGCAAATTTTTCTAAAAATCGAGAGACTCTAAATGAATTGGTGATTTTTATATTAAGCTTTATTAAATACATACAAAAAAGCCGAATAGAATCCGGCTTTTAATATGTGAATCATAAAATTAATTTGAAGCAAGAGCTGTTTCTGTACCTAGAAGTGACTGTTTGGCCTGTTCCTGACTGGCAGCCGATAATGCAGGATTTGACGCTACAATGCGGTTCACTGTAACGTTATTTACTGCTGCAATAGCCGCTGTTCTCAAAATAATCGGGCGTTCAGTAGCTTTCATGGTATAGCGAATACCAGTACGAGGGCTGATCAGGGTAATGGTATCATTTTTTAATTCAGCCTGAGCCGTAGCTGTTCCTTGGGCAGCTTGTACTTGCGCAGGGGTAGCTTGACTTAATTGACCCGTTTCGGCAAAAGCTAGAGCAGGTAAAGCGAGCGTAGCAGCCACTAAAAGGTTGAGTACTTTTTTCATATTTTTCCAGTTTTTCAACTCATCATGAGCAAGTAAATAACATTTAAATGCAGCATCTGCAATCGAATACATAATATGTAACACCTTGTAAAAAAGCAGAACCGAAGTTCTGCTTTAAGCTTAACGTGCTAATATTTAGATTTTACCATGACACTGTTTATACTTCAGGCCTGAACCACACGGACAAGGAGCATTACGACTTGCTGGCGGAGTAATATTCCCCTGAGCTGGACGTGAACGCTCTGGTACAGAAGAAGTCTCTTCATGAGTTACTTCACCTGTTAGGCCATCTACTTCATCATGAGCGAAGTTTAACTGCATAGATTCCGCTTGTGCCTGTTGTTGTGCTTCCATTTCTGCCAGCTCTTCAGCAGTCGGCACATGTACACGTGACAGATCTGTTACCACGTCAGCTTTAATGGTACCCAACATATTTACAAACAGGTTAAAGGCTTCTTTCTTGTATTCCTGTTCAGGGTTTTTCTGGGCATAGCCACGTAAGTGAATACCTTGTCGCAGATAATCCATTGCCGCAAGATGCTCTTTCCAGTGACGGTCTAGTGAACTGAGCAGGAAATGACGTTCTAGCATTGCTGCTGACTCAGTACCCATCTGTTCACGGCGGGCCCGGTAACGGTTAATGACTTCATCCGTAATTCGTGCAACCAAACCTTCTTCATCCAGTCGGCGGTCTTCTTCCAGCCATTGCTGAATTGGCAGATCAATTCCTAAATCTGTACGCAATGCATTTTCTAGACCATCAATATCCCACTGATCATGAATCGATTCAGGGGGTACAAAATTACCGATCAGTCCCTGCATGACATCGCGATGCATCTCTTCAATATAATCTTGCAGACTATTCTCTGCGAGAATATCGTCACGCTGAGAATAAATAATCTTACGCTGCTCATTGTTAACATCATCATATTTGAGCAGATTTTTACGAATATCAAAGTTACGTGCTTCTACCTTGCGCTGCGCATTTTCAATAGAGCGCGATACCATTTTATGCTCAATTGCTTCATCTTCCTGCAACCCCATAGCACGCATCATTGCCACTACACGGTCACCTGCAAAGATACGCATCAGATCATCTTCTAGTGACAGATAAAAACGTGACACGCCCGGGTCACCCTGACGTCCGGCACGACCACGCAGCTGGTTATCAATACGGCGTGATTCGTGACGCTCGGAACCAATAATATGCAGGCCGCCGGCATTTAGTACCATTTCATGGTACTGGTCCCACTCTGCTTTGAGCCGTATTTCATCTTCTGCTGTCGGGTTTTCAAGTTTTGCCAGTTTAGCTTTCCAGTTACCACCAAGCAAAATGTCTGTACCACGGCCTGCCATATTGGTAGCAATGGTAACAGCATTTGGTGAACCCGCCTGCGCAATGATATCTGCTTCACGCTCATGCTGCTTAGCGTTTAGAACTTCGTGATGAATACCTGCCTGCGTTAATTTCTCAGACAGAATTTCACTGGCTTCAATGGTAGCGGTACCAATCAGAATTGGTGCTACACCAGCTTCACGAATATTTCGGATCTCTCCGATAATGGCATTATATTTACCATTACGATTCAGATAGATTAAATCGTTGAGATCTTTACGGATCATTGGGCGGTGAGTTGGAATAATCACCACATCCAGTCCATAAATTTCTTTCATCTCCGCAGCTTCAGTATCAGCTGTACCGGTCATACCGGAAAGTTTTTGATACAGACGGAAATAGTTCTGGAAAGTCGTGGTTGCCAGTGTCTGGTTTTCCGGCTGAATCTCCAAACCTTCTTTAGCTTCTACTGCCTGATGCAGACCTTCTGACCAGCGGCGTCCCGGCATGGTACGGCCAGTATTTTCATCAACAATAATTACTTCACCATCATTGATGATGTAATGTACATTTCGCTGATACAGGTAATGTGCACGGATCGCAGCAGTAATATGATGTACCAGGTTCAGGTTTGCTGCGGAGTAAAGGCTTTCACCTTCTGCCAGCAAGCCCATCTGGATCAGTTCCTGCTCTACCGTTTCATAACCAATTTCAGTCATCTCTACTGAGCGCTGTTTTTCATCGATCCAAAAATGACCGCCATCGGCCACTTTTTCTTCTTTTTGTGGACGCAGTTTTGGTGGAATCGTATTAATTGCTGCATAAAGCTGTGACGAGTCTTCACTCTGACCAGAAATAATCAGTGGTGTACGTGCTTCATCAATCAGAATTGAGTCAACTTCATCGATAATGGCATACACCAGACCACGCTGTTTTTTCTCTTGCAGCGAGAACACCATGTTGTCACGCAGATAGTCAAAGCCAAACTCGTTGTTGGTTCCGTAAGTAATATCAGCTTTATAAGCTTCAGATTTCTCTACCGGATTCTGCATCGAATAGATGACACCAATCGACAAGCCGAGAAACTCGAATAAAGGACGGTTTAACTCAGCATCACGCTGCGCCAGATAGTCATTGACAGTAATAACATGCACGCCCTGACTGCTGATGGCATTAAGATAACATGCCAGTGTTCCCATCAGGGTCTTACCCTCACCGGTACGCATCTCGGCAATCTTGCCTTCATGCAGGGTAATACCACCGATCAGCTGCACATCATAATGACGCATGCCCATTACACGCTTTGCAGCTTCACGACAGACAGCAAAAGCCTCTGGCAGAAGGTTATCTAACGTTTCACCCTTATTATAACGTTGTTTGAATTCTTGGGTTTTTGCAGATAAGTCTGCATCATTTAAGGTAGATATGGTCGGCTCGAGCGCATTGATCTTCTCGACAATTTTCTGCATCCGCTTGAGTTCGCGCTCATTTTTTGTACCGAAGATACCTCCGATCAGACTTGCCAACATGTAATAGACTCTCTAAATCTTGCTTGTCAAATGGTAATTTTTTCTCAGTCGTTATTATGATGCCAGAATTTACAAGTACAAGGGCTTTGCACAAAACCTGTAAAAAAAATTGTTGAATGGCTTTCATATCGCTGCACGAAAATGCTGCTAATTTAGCAAACTTACAACAGTTTCACCTAGCACAGAAAAGAGTTTTCCATCAGAATTACTGATGAAAATTAAAATATTCATATACAAAATTTTCATAAGAAAATATGTAAACAGTGGTTCTCAATACTAAAGATCTGTTCCATATTATATAAAGACTATACTTACCAATCAGAATTAGAGGCAATAATCATGACATTACGCCTAGGCGATACCGCACCAAATTTCCAGCAGCAGTCTAGTGAAGGAATTATTGATTTTTATGAATTTCTTGGAGATAGCTGGGGAATTCTGTTTTCACATCCTGCCGACTATACTCCGGTCTGTACCACTGAACTGGGCTATACTGCAAAGCTTAAAGACGAGTTTGAACGCCGCGGAGTGAAAGCGATTGCTTTATCTGTAGATGATGTGGAATCACATAAAGGCTGGATCAATGACATTAATGAGACCCAGAACACTACAGTAAATTTTCCGATTATTGCAGATCAGGATCGCAAGGTTTCTGAACTTTATGGTTTCCTGCATCCGAATGCCAGTGAAACTACAACTGTCCGCTCTCTGGTCATTATCGATCCGAATAAAAAAGTACGTTTGATTATTACCTATCCTGCATCTACTGGTCGTAATTTTAATGAAATCCTGCGCGTTGTAGATTCATTACAACTTACCGACAATCACAAAGTCGCCACTCCAGCAAACTGGCAACAAGGTGAAGATGTTGTGATTGTTCCATCTCTTCAGGATGAAACCGAACTGAAAGAACGTTTTCCAAAGGGTTATAAGGCGGTTAAACCTTATCTACGCTTAACTCCACAACCTGATAAAGACTAAATTTAATCTGTTTATATTCTCTTAGGCCTATCTCTTGCAGATAGGCTTTTTTGTTATAAATGGCTACTCCATTTAAAGAAGAGCAGGATGATAGAAAACAGATACATTCTCACAGGTCTATGCAGCAGCATTTTGATACTTAATGGATGCATGACTGCTCCTGCGCTGCCTGACCATCAGCGACCTGAGCACTGGGGCAACCAGCTTTCAGCAGCACATAATTTTTATCAGGTCAGTTCATGGGTCTACCGTAGCGAACAGCCCAGTTCCGGTTTATTACCTTTATTAAAACAGAAAAATATCAAGACTGTAATTAATCTGCGTACACACGACCGGGATAGCGGTATTTTAGAGGGAGAGAATATTCAAGTCATACATCTGCCCATTCGCACCTGGGCAATGAACCGTGAACAGTTGCTGGGAATTATGCGATATCTAAAGCAAGCTCAACACTCTGGACAGAAGGTACTGATTCATTGCTATCACGGCTCAGACCGTACTGGTGCCAGTATTGCAATGTACCGTATTGTATTTGAAAACTGGAGCACAGAGCAGGCTTTACTTGAAATGAAGCATGGGGGTTATGGTTACCATGTTATCTGGAAGAATATAGAGAGACTTTTTAGTATAGAAAATATTCAATGGACCCGGCAACAGCTGCAGAGTCCAGAACAAAAATAATGATAGGATTAGCGTTTATCGAGTGGCACCCAGTCAATAACCCAAGCAGATTTCATATTCAGGCTGGCATCATTAACAATTTTTTTACGGGCTTCATCTGCCGTGTCCCGGTCTTTAGCCGGTCCGACCATAATCCGGATTCCCTTAGAAGTTGGGCTACGGGTAACTTTATAGCCTTTAGCACGTAATTTGGAGACAATGGCATCTGCATTAGCTTCATTAGCTGCCAAAGCCACCTGGACCATCCACTGCCGGTCATCATCTCCTTCCTCTAGTAATTTACGAGCTTTTTCAGCTTCGGCTTTTTTCTTGGCCTCTTCCTGAGATTTTTTCCTTTCAGCTTCAGCTTTTAAGTTTTTTTCCTCGGCAGCTTTTTTCTCTGCTGCTTTACGTTTTTGCTCTTCTTGGGCCTTTTTCTCTGCCGCCGCTTTGCGTTCTGCCTCAGCCTTTTGTTTGGCCTCTAGCTCACTGCGCTTTTTTTCAACCACCTGACGCTCAGCTTCCTGCTTGCGCTGAGCTTCCTTCTTCTGAGCTTCTGACTGCTGTGCGTTCAGAGTATTCTGTGGTTTATTTTGTGTATTAGGTGCTGATTTAGCTTTCTCATCAACCAGTTCAGGTGGAATATTATCTGAACTTTCCTGATTTCCATTACGCAAGGCATTTAACGTTGCATATTCCTCAGCAGCTTTTCTTGCAGCCTCTGCTTCGGCCTGTTGTTGCATTTGTAAAAATTCTGCAGCACGTGCTTCCTGTTCGGCAACTGCTCTCTCACGCGCGCGACGTTGCTCCTCAAGCAGACGCTTTTCAGTTTCGACATCTACAGCTAAAGGTTGTAGCTGAACCAGATCTTGGTTAGCAGGATTTTTACGTTGTTGTTGTACTTGTTCAGTTGGGGGAACCTGAACATGTTTTTGGTCAATTTCTTCTTTACCCTTTAAGAGTAATGCTGCCAATAAAACACCACCACCTAATAAAACAACGCCTCCCATCCAGCGCTGTTTGCTATTCATTGACATTCTTCCAGATACTCCCAAACCGCTTCTAAGGTATGAAACGAACCGCAAACCAAAATCAGCTGGTGCTGTTGAGCTTCGGCCACTGCCGAGTGAAATGCTTCTTGCACACTGCTGAACTGTTTAACTGTCTCTTCCTGTAATGCAAAGCCAAGCTGCTCCAAAGAAGCTGCACGCGGTACGGTTAACGGGGCAATATTCCAACTTAAAACAGCAGGTTTGAGTATATCCACCACGGTTTCAATATCTTTATCTGCCAACATTGAAAAGACAGTTATAATTTCCGTGTATTGTTTATTGTATTCTAGAAATTTTCGCAATTGCTTTAACAAAAATTCTACACCATGAGGATTATGTCCTGCATCTAAAATTATAGTGCGGTCCTGCAATTTACGTATTTCAAAACGCCCCGACAGGCGAGCTTTTTGAATGCCCTGAGCAATAGCAGTTTGAGTAACATCAAGGCCACTCAGCAGAACTGCCGCAACAGCCAGCGCAATATTTTCCAGTGCCAGTGAGCCGACTGGCAATTTCACGGTCAGACCCGATGAAGCAAAAAACCAGTACTGTCCATCTTCACTATATTTAAAGAAATAATCCCGATTAGCGGTATATAGCGTTGCCTGTGAACTTTCGGCTTTTGTCTGGATGGCTTGAGGCAGAGTTTGTAAACCACCAAATACTACAGGAATTCCAGGACGGATAATCCCGGCCTTTTCATAGGCAATTTTTTCAATAGTATCACCTAACCAGTCAGTATGATCGAGTCCAATATTGGTAATGACAGCAATATCCGGATCAACCACATTAACCACATCGAGGCGTCCACCTAACCCGACTTCTAGTACCCAGACATCACATTGCTGCTGCTTAAAGATTACAAAAGCGGCCAGTGTAGTGGCTTCAAAAAAAGACAGGCTCAGTCCACATTCACGGCGGGCCTGATCTACAGCTACAAACGCATTGATCAGGGTCTGGTCATCAACTTCCTGACCAGCCAGTTTGACCCGTTCATTAAAACGGTAAATATGAGGAGATTGATATAAACCCACCTTATAACCCTGCGCGTTGAGAATTGCGGCCAGAGTGGTGGTGGTTGATCCCTTGCCATTGGTACCAGCGACAGTAAATATCTTGGCAACAGGTTGGGTGACTTCCAGTTTTTCAGCAACAGGGATGACCCGTTCAAGACCTAAATCAATCCCTGTAACGTGAACATGGCTCCAATAATCGAGCCATGTGTTTAATGTATCGGTTGCATGTGGAGCATTGTTCAAGGCAAGTTCATCAGTTTAGCTACAATGCGATATACAGTATCACGTAATGCATGACGGTGGACAATCTGATCGACTACACCATGATCAAGCAGGTATTCAGCACGCTGGAACGGCTCTTCAAGCTTTTCTCGAACAGTTTGCTCAATAACGCGTTTACCGGCAAAACCAATCATGGCTTTAGGCTCAGCAATATGTACATCGCCCAGCATAGCTAGAGATGCAGTAACACCACCATATACTGGATGAGTCAAGACCACAACATAAGGTAAACCGGCATCCTTAAGTCGCTGGATCGCTGCAGAAGTACGAGCCATCTGCATAAGAGACAACATCCCTTCTTGCATACGGGCACCACCTGAAGCTGCAAAACAGATCAGCGGCTGACGTTGTGCGATAGCTCGCTCAGCGGCCTGCACAAAGCGGTCGCCCACAACCGTACCCATGGAACCGCCCATAAAATCAAACTCAAAAGCACAAGCCACTAGCGGAAGATTTTTAAGCGTACCCTGCATGACAATCAGAGCTTCACTTTCACCGGTCTTATCCTGTGCTTCACGCATACGCTCCGGATAAGGACGACTGTCGACGAAATGTAATGGATCTTTAGCAGTAAATTCCTGGCCAAGTTCAGCTGTGACCTGATCCAGGAACCAAGTCAGGCGTTCGCGGGCTTTCATACGCAAATGTTCATCACATTGTGGACAAACATACGCATTAAAAGACATAGCCGTACGTGTAACCAGGGCATGACATTCCGGGCACTCAATAGTTGGCTCGGTAAAGGTGGCTTTTAAAGCCTGCTGTTCGTCAGGTACCTCAATACCCGGAACTGAACGTTCCGTCCATGGTGTTGGTGTACTAAGGATTTTCCCTGGTTTCACTTCTTGATTCATACTAATTCATCGAGCGCTGCTCGAAGCTCCTTGACTTTATTGACCGTTTGCTCAACGGCTTGTTCTGGGGCCAAAGTTGCAAAAGTTTTTACAAAAGCGCTTCCCACAATTACTGCATCTGCCACACTGCCCATTGCTTTTGCAGAAGCCGCATCGCTAATTCCAAAGCCTACTCCGACTGGAACATCGGTGGCTTTTTTGATTTTTTCGATACGTTCTGCAGCTGCAGTGACATCCAGACTGGCAGCTCCAGTTACACCTTTGAGCGAAACATAGTAAATAAAGCCACTAGCCTGTTTTACTACGTGCTGAATACGCTGGTCGGTTGAAGTCGGAGCAAGCAGGAAGATCTGATCCATCTCATGCTGTTTCAGGATCGTCACCAGACGATCAGATTCTTCAGGCGGCAAGTCGACTAGCAATATGCCATCTACACCACAAGCTTTGGCTGTTGAAACAAACTGCTCATAGCCAATTACTTCGACCGGATTCAGATAACCCATAAGTACGACCGGTGTTTCCTGATCTGTCTCACGGAATTCTTTTACCATATTCAGTGCATCTAGCGTATTGGTTCCGCCTGCCAGTGCCCGCTCTGCAGCCAAAGCAATGACTGGACCATCCGCCATTGGATCTGAAAATGGCAACCCAAGTTCAATCACGTCTACCCCTGCTTCCACCATACGATGTAACAGCGGGACTGTTACATGCGGTGCTGGATCACCAGCCATCACATAAGAAACCAAAGCTTTACGCTGTTGTGATTTAAGCTGCTCAAAACGGGTGGCTAAACGTGACATAGGGTTGTGCATTCCTTGAATCATTGAAAACTGAGAATTTGGTTTTGTAGAAATACAAGACGCTGCATTGTAACGCTATTTTTTACTCAATAGATAGAGCAAGCAAGCAGCGCATTGTGGCGATCTATTCCAGAACAACCCGAGGTCTACATTTATCAATATTTTCGTTTTTTTCTCAATGATCAAAGCTTCCTATTTTTGGGCTGTCTGAAATGAACTTAAATGAGTTAGACCTAATTTTTACAGCCTTTATTTTTTATATTTTGCAGTTTTCCTGCACGGTTGTTTAAATTTACTGAAATATTGAAACCTGCCTTATACTATAAGGGTTTTCTTATTCTCTCTTATACTTTATGACCTCCGACCTTTCTAGCAAGGTGCAGGCTCGCGTGCTTGCACTGCTTCCGCTTATTGTATTTTTGGCCATCTTTTTAGGCAGTGGTATTTACCATTCAATTATCGGAACCGAATTTGCCTTTTATCAAGTTAAAGCTCCTGTTGCAGCCCTCCCAGCGATTATTCTTGCATTGCTGATCTATCGCGGCCAGATTAATGAAGCTATTGAAGAATTTCTAAAAGGTGCCAGTCATCCGAACCTGATTCTCATGTTCATGGTGTTTATGTTTGCAGGAGCTTTTGCCAGTGTTTCCAGTACTATTGGCAGCGTAGATGCAACCGTACAGCTCGGACTTTCTATTATTCCGCCTTCTTTTGTTTTACCCATGCTGTTTATTATTTCAGCTTTTATCGCTACGGCGATGGGCACCTCAATGGGAACAATTGCTGCCTGTGCACCCATTGCTTTTGGATTTGCCCAAGTTACCGATATTGAAGTGGTTTACGCCATTGGTGCAGTGGTAGGTGGCGCAATGTTCGGTGATAACCTTTCAATGATTTCAGATACTACAATTGCCGCTACCCGTAGTCAGAATGTTGAATTGCGCGATAAGTTCCGGGTGAATGTCTGGATTGCCGTCCCCGCTTCGGTAATTACTTTGATGATCTATATTCTAACCACGCATGACTCCCAGACCATTGAGCATACTTCTTATAATTTATGGCTCATTTTACCGTATCTGGCTGTTTTCTTGCTGGCTTTTAGCCGTTTGCATGTTTTGGTTACTTTAGGTACAGGAATTTTGCTTTCAGGTCTTATCGGTTTGTTTGTACAGCCTGAATTTAATCTATTGAAGCTAAACACTGCAATATATGACGGTTTTGTCGGCATGTTTGAAGTTGCCTTGCTGTCTATGTTTTTAGGCGGTTTGTCTGCCATCATGCAAAAGGAAGGCGGACTGCAGTGGCTGATTGAGCGGATCTATAGCGTTACGCGTCTATTCAGGATTAGCCGTGAACGGGCCGGTGAACTGGGGGTCAGTTTTCTGGTAGTTTTCTCCAATCTGTTTGTGGCAAATAATACCGTAGCAATTATCCTTTCAGGTGACATGGCACGTGAAGTCAGCAAAGAATATGGACTTGATCCAAAACGTGTGGCTGCTCTAATGGATATTTTTTCTTGTGTTGTTCAGGGTCTGATTCCTTATGGAGCTCAATTGCTATTGGCCTGCTCCATTGCCAAACTGTCGCCTGTTGAGCTGCTTGGCCATATTTATTACTGCTGGGTCTTGGCAATTTTTGCCATCCTCTCCATCCTGTTCCGTTATCCACGCCTGAAAACAGTCTGAATCAGCCTATATTGTAAACAGTTATTATATAAATGGTCTCATTGCTGTGCTCTACGAAATGCCAGCAGTGTAGAGCCTCTCACCCGTTTATAGGCGCGTGCTAATGCTGACTGGTCCGAATAGCCCAGCTGCTCAGCAATCCGGTTTAGACTTTCATTTTGTACCAGTAATAGCTCACAGCGCTTCATCGTCTGCAGGTCTACAATTTCCTTAAAGGAAGTATCCTGCTTTTTTAAGGCGCGCTGCAGACTTCGCACAGATAGATGCAACTCGTCTGCAATCCATTCCAGTAAAGGTGCCCGTTGCTGCTGTTTCATATATTCACCTACAATCCAGTGAATTTGCTGGGTAAGATCCTGCGCTGTCGATTTAGAGGCCAGCGCTTCTTCTGCCTGCCTGACCAGCAACTGTATAAGGGTAGAATCTGCCTGATATGGCCGGCTATTTAAACTTTCCCGTGCAAAGGTAATAGCATAATAAGGCTGCTGGAACTTTAGCGTACACTGAAAAAACTTCTGGTAATTAAGAAAGGAAACTTTTGGAAAATGGACAAACTCCACAGCCTGTAAAAAAAGCTGCTGTTCAGGGATGATCTGACGGGCCAAATGTACCATTGCAGCTAGAGTCAGTTCGCATAATACCGTCATCTGCTCATCAACCAAAGGCCAATAGAGGCGGATTTTATTTTTATATTCGGTAATATGCAGAGGTAATACCTGCTCACTGTCAATCACTAAACGATGAAACCGCATCACGTATTGAATTGCCTGTGCCAAGGTAGCGCTATTGGAAGCCATATAGCCTAGTACACCGAAATTTGCCGGGCTAATACAGTAGGCCATATCGAGTACCAGATTCGGAAGGAGCCACTGTTGCCGGCTTACCTCAATCAAATCAAGAAAAAACTGCATGTCTGACTGGGTATCAATCGGCAGACTTAAAATATGCTCAAGCTGTTGCTGCTGTTCAGCAGATAAGTCCAGCTGGCGCCAGTTCAGGTTTTTGCTCTGCAAGCAGGTTTTCCATAAATGGAAATAACCATTTGATATTTTGAATACTGACATGTGCAGCTTAATCCATTAACTGTCCTGCTGTCGTAAAAAGTATAAAAATTGGCAAGAACTGTCAAAACAAAAGCGATAAAGCCCGACATACTGAGCAGTATAAATGGCTATATGAAGTAAAATAATATGAATGCAGTAGTCCAGTATCAAGCCCGTCCGGTGGTACGCTCTCACCTGAATTTCAAACTGAATGAGATACCACGTTTCTGGTTTGGCGGTGATCCGTTTATTACCCGTATGTTTGATGCATTAAGTCTGACCTTTCCTGATGGTGAGCGTTATTTTATTCAGAGTGTACGCCTGTTTCGTGATCAGATTACCGACCCTGAGCTGAAGAACCGGGTGGCTGATTTTATCCGTCAGGAAGCACAGCATGGAATTGCCCATGATCAGATGAACCAGCTCATGAAAGCACAGGGTATGCCCGTAGACCAGTTTATTCAGCGTTTAACCAGAATTTTCAAATTTGAACTCGAACAGCGTTCTCCTGAATATAATATTGCCATGACTGCTGCTGCCGAGCATCTCACCGCGTTAATGGCCGAGACTTTTTTTGCATACAAATCAACTTTAAAAGATGCGCATCCCTATGTCCGTGCTCTGTTTGCCTGGCATGCTATTGAAGAAATGGAACATCGTGATGTTGCATTTGATGTCATGCATGACATCGCCAATGTGCCAGAAATGACCCGTAAATTTACTTTAGCGTGGACTACCGGCCTGATGTTTGGTTTTACTCTTTATCGTGCCAACGTCATGTTAAGGCATGACGGCTTTTCTGCCTGGCAACGCTTGCAGATGAATGTTCGGGGTTTACCCTGGTTTTTTGGCCGTCACGGTACATTAACACGTATGGGCAAACAGTACCGGGACTGGTTTAAAAAAGACTTTCATCCCAGTCAGCATCCTATTATTGCGCAATATGATGTATGGATAAAAACACTAGAAGAAACGGGTGATCCGGTTCTGGCAGGAGAGGCTTTCTGGCAGGCAGCGCAAGACTGAAGCTATATATAAAAAATGGAAAGGCTGAGTCATCTTGGCCTTTTCATTTTTGAGTCACTATAAATAAGCGAACATTACCATTTTGCATAGTGCTGTTCTAATAAGCCATGTTCAAATAAAAGTTCTATGGTTTCATCCTGTTCAGTCCGGATTGTTCCACTTATTTTTGCCTGCCATTGGCTAAACTGGCTTCCTACCATTCGTAAGTTAATACTTTCATAACGACGCCAGCTGGTCTGGACCACCAGATTTAAACGCTGATCTAATGCGCGGATACTCCAGCTTTTGTCATCAATCGGTTCAAATAATACATCACTTAAAGCAAAAAGCTCACCATTAATCCAGAGCGAGTTTTCATTACCAAAACTTTCATTCACCCCAGAGGCCAGATTCAATCCAATCCGCCGTTTTTTAGCATCCCAGAAATTGCATGACAGCCAGTACCAGGCAGTTTCCGGTCTTAGAAAACCACAGGTGTCATCCAGTGAAGCAAAACTGGTTTCATTAAACTGAATGGTCTGTTTCTTTTTATTAACAAAATAACCTTCTACGGCCAAGGTGGTCAGTTTCTGGGTATAAGTCCACCCATTGATTCCATTTGGACTACACAAACTCAAGGGCTGGGTACCGGCACAAAACATTCGTGCACTTAATTTAATTTCGCCATGTCTGGTTATACGGATATAACGCACCCCATTGGCATGCTGGATTTCAATTGCAAAGGGTGATTTGTAGAAATGACTCTGATTGTAAAGTGGTTGTTCATCCAGATGGGTTCTATAGCCAAAAGGCTGAATTGCATTCCACTGCTGCACCTGCTCATTTGCATGATCATAAATATAGAAAAAAGCATGGCCGGCCCAGCCAATATCAACAATTGCCAGACCAATTGAATAATGTTCATGCTGAATACTACAGAATTTAAACTTTTTATATTTTAGCTTTTTACGCCAGCCTTGAAGGACATCCCCATAAGGTGTTTTGTACTCGTACTGATCAAGGCTGATACTACTCGGCAATTGAGAAAATCGCCCATAACGCGGCTGTCCATTTGCCTGAATCAAATCCATTTTATTTCCCCTGCTCCCAAACCTAAGCTATATCAGCTTATTCAAGCTTTTAAAAATTATAATCTGCCTACTAAGATCATTTTACTCTCTATATTTCCTTTTATTTTTTTGCTCATTTAAACAGCTTAAGGAGGCTCTTCCATAAATTTCAAAACAATATAGAAAAAACACTGTTCAAGTATTAAACAGTTGGGTTTAACAGTCAATTATGCTTTCCAGAAAATATCCAGAACTTCTTTTACCAATTTTTTGATTAAATGGTTAGATAGGTATTTTCCCAACAATTACCAAAAAAATTACCTTCTATCAATTGTATGTAACGGCCATAGACCTGATCAATGGCAATACAGTCATCAATATTTAATACGCGGTCTGTATGCTGTTTTTTCCAATGTCTGGCAAAATACTGCTTCCCCCGCTGTTTGACTATCATATGGTTCTGTGCTACGACCAGTACATAACGATGCAGTTCCCCAAATTCCTGTGCATCGTAACCGCCAAGGTTAATTAAATAGAGTTTCTGTTCAGAAGCCTGAGGCTGAGCTTGGGTAAAATGGATCTGATAATTCTTTTCTTCAAACGTTATACCATTGATTTTAGCCCATGCATCTATGTGCAGGCCTTTCTGTTCTCCAAACCACGACTGCTTGAGTTGAGGGTAAACTTCTTCAAGTGTATCCCCGACTGCCAGTACCACATCATGTACTTCAGTATTGGCACGTGCATGTCGTCCGCCAAGCATAACAATAAATAGACTAGGCATTGATACTCCTGTCAAAATATCTATAGATGAGCTGTATTGGCCATAATTTTATCCTGTCTTGATAAAATCGGGCCAACCAGAAAAAGATCTTATATTTTTAGTAATCAATCATTGAAATACCAAGTATATTAATAGCCACTCTACTAATAAATATTTTTAATATTCTAAAATTGATAAAAGCATTAATTGATCTGATAAATAAAAAAATCGTGCTGGAGTTTAATCCAGCACGAGCTATTTTAGGTGTATGAAAAGATGGAGAATTACATCTCAACCATTTCTACACCGTCAATACGGGCAACAGTCATCAGGTCTTTGTCACCACGTCCTGATACGGTTGCAATGATAATCTGGTCTTTTGACATGGTCGGTGCTAGCTTGGAAACGTAAGCCATAGCATGTGAGCTTTCCAGTGCAGGAATGATTCCTTCAATCTGGGTCAGATCACGAAAACCTTGTAAGGCTTCTGTATCATTGATGGGCACATAATTCACACGTTTCATGTCTTTTAGAAAACTGTGTTCCGGCCCTACTCCCGGATAATCCAGACCTGCCGAAATAGAATGGGTTTCAATAATCTGACCCTGTGCATCTGACATCAAATAAGTACGGTTACCATGCAATACACCGACATGACCAGCATTCAATGGTGCTGAATGTTTGCCTGTCTCGATACCGTGTCCTGCGGCCTCTACACCATACATCTGGACATTTTCATCATTTAAAAACGGATAAAATAGTCCCATAGCATTAGAGCCGCCTCCTACACAGGCAACCAGTGCATCGGGTAAACGTCCGGCCTGCTCCTGAATTTGACGACGGGCTTCACGGCCAATAATCGACTGAAAGTCACGAACCAGTTGTGGATATGGATGCGGACCCGCTACTGTACCAATCACATAATAAGTAGAATCGACATTGGTAACCCAGTCACGCATGGCTTCATTCATGGCATCTTTGAGTGTCTTAGAGCCACTTTCTACCGGTACTACAGTCGCGCCCAGCAAACGCATACGGTACACGTTCATGGCCTGTCGTTTAACGTCTTCTGCGCCCATATAAACGATACATTCCATTCCCAGACGTGCTGCAATCGTAGCGGTAGCTACTCCATGCTGACCGGCCCCAGTTTCTGCAATAATCCGTCTTTTACCGGAAAGCTTGGCAAGCAGAGCCTGTCCGATCGTGTTATTCACCTTATGAGAGCCCGTATGATTCAAGTCTTCACGTTTCAGATAAATCTGCGCACCACCTAATTCTTTCGACCATCGCTCAGCATAATATAAAGGACTAGGACGACCTACATAGTAGGCAAGATCACGGTCGAATTCTGCCAGAAACTGCTCATCATTTTTCATGCGGTTATATAGATTTTCTAAATCTTCTAAAGCCGCCATCAGCGTTTCTGACACAAAACGTCCGCCATGGATACCAAAATGCCCACGGGCATCCGGGTACCGGGTGTAGTCAATCACATTATTTTGCTGATCCACGTTGGACTCCTTGCATAAATCGTTCAATGAGTTGCTGGTCTTTAATACCTTTTGCGGACTCTACGCCTCCGCTGACATCTACCGCAAATGCTCCGGTAGTCTGAATAGCTTCTTCAATATTTTCAGGCGTTAAACCGCCTGCCAGGATTAAAGGTACATCGATTTTAGGAAATTTTGACCAGTCAAACTGGTGTCCTGTACCACCTTTAAGTACAGGATGCCAGGCATCCAGTAATACAGCACTTGCACCTGCCTGCTGATAATGACTGATCTGGGCCAATATATCCAGATCAGGTTTGACCTGAATTGCTTTATACCAGCGCCGTTTAGCCTGCTTTGCAATATTCTGGCACTGTTCAGGCGTTTCATCACCATGAAACTGAAGCACATCTAATGGAATGTCATGCAGTACCTGACAGACATCACTTGCAGTAGCATTAACAAATAGTCCAACAATCTGGACATAAGCAGGTATATGTTTTATCAGATTTTTAGCCTGTATGATATTGACATATCGGGGGCTTGGTGCATAAAACACCAGCCCGATAGCATCTGCACCCGCCTCTACAGCGGCCTGAATATCAGAAGTTTGGGTAATTCCACAAATTTTAGCACGGGTACGCATACAGTTCTGGCTCTTAGACTGCCTGGTTTATAGTTCATCTATAAATATGACGGGCCGTTCATTGTAATGCAATTTTTTTGGCTTGCGTAAAGTTCATCCTGAATATTCTTGATATGGATTGTTTAATTGACAGGCAAACTTTATACTGCGCGCGATTGCAACAAGTCTAGCTTAGAGCTTTAGGGAAGTTGGTGCAAATCCAACACTGCCCCCGCAACGGTAAAATGAACCGCATATTATTTGAGTTTTAACTTACGCCACTGCATAAAGTGTGGGAAGGCGAATATGCCAATATTGCAAAGCAATATTTATATTTGAGTCCGGAGACCTGCTTGTTGCGCCTGTCAACTCAATCATTCACGGGGGGTGAATGTATGGAGCATAAAGTCATGTCTATTTTATTTCAACCTACCCGTCTGGTAGGAGCTATCGCTATTGCGATGGGGTATTCTCCTGCCATTTTTGCTGAAGATACGATTATATCGGCTCAACTTGACCCAATTGTAGTGACTGCGTCAAAAAGTGCTGAAAAAGCGAGTGAAGTTCCCGCTCGAATTACGATTATTGAACCTGAGGTTCTTGAACAGTCACCCATCGCATCTTTACCACAATTATTACAGACAGATGCTGCTATCAATATGGTACAAAGCGGAGGTTATGGCCAACTTGCAGAGATTTATCTAAGAGGTACAGAATCCGACCATATTCTTGTATTACGAGATGGAATTCGGCTAAATAATGCATCTTCAGGAAGTGCAAGTCTTGCATTTATTGATACAACAGATATTCAGCAGATTGAAGTACTAAAAGGACCAGCCTCTGTTTTATACGGTACTGATGCAATTGGTGGTGTTATTCAACTTGTATCAAAAATACCAGAAAAAAATAGTGCCTTTATAACAGGTGAAGTTGGGGAAAATAAAACTTATAAAGGAGTTATTGGTGCCGATTTATATGAGGAAGGTTTTTACGCTCAAATTCGTGGACAACGTTTAGAATCTGATGCAACTAAAGTAACTAACCAAAAAACTGATACGACTGACACTGCATCCTTTGATCAAAAAGGTTTTAGTACAAAGATTGGAGTTAAGCAGAAAGATTACGGTATTTCTGTTGACTATAGTCATAATGAAGGTTCAAGTCTTTATGATGCGTACACATTTAATGGCGCATTACTAAAACAAGACTTCGAAAATGAAATTATTAATTTACGCAGTCGTTTAAATGTAGCAGATAACTTCGAATTAAATACTCGTTTATCTCAATTTAAAGATGAAGTTAATCAAAAAGATTCTGCTGACTTTGTTCATAGTAAAACTCAAGAACTAGAATTATATAGTAAATGGAATTTTTTACCGCAACAAATACTTTTAACTGGCGTTACCCACCGCTCACTGGACGGAGATATTCTCTCCTATGGAACGCCTTATAATGAGAATGTCGACTCTACAGGATACTATCTACAACATCAATTTAATGGTAGTAAATTAAATACTCAAGTTGGTGTTCGTATAGAAGATAATGAAAAATACGGCTCGCATACTGTTGGTCAGCTTGCTGCACGTTACCAAATTCTAGATAAAACAAGTATCTATACTAATATTGGCACTGCTTTCAAATCACCAACGCTTAATGAACTCTTTAACTCATTTAATGGCAACCCAAATTTAAAACCAGAAGAAAGTACATCTTATGAAATTGGTATAGATCAAAATCTACCATTAGGTTTTAAAACAGGTTTATCTGCTTATTATACTGAAGTTGAAGACCTTATAGGTTCAGTGAACTTCGGTAAATTAACCAATATTAATAAAGCAACTTACCAAGGCGGTGAATTTTATATTGGTTGGCAGAAAGAAGATCTATTTGCAAAAGCAACTTATAGCTATGTCAAACCTGAGAACGAAGAGACTCATCAGGATTTAAATCGCCGTCCTCGTCAAGGTTTGACCCTAACAACAGGTCTGCAAAATGAAATTTACGGCATCAGTGCTTCGCTCGTTGCAAAATCAAAATCGAAAGACTGGAATAGCAACTACCACAATCCAGGATATGCAACAGTAGATGTTAATGCCTACTGGAATATGAATCCAAATATTAAACTGTTTACCAATATTCAAAATATTGGAGATGTCGATTATAAAACAGCTTATCAAGACCAAGGCTACTATTATGTAAATGGCGGCCGCCTCGCCTCAGCCGGTGTTACATTCCGTTATTAATATTTGAACTCTAAAAAATATATTTAAAACAGCGCAGTTTATGGATAATGTTCTGACCGGCATTATCCTTTTTTATTGCTTTCAGTTTAAGGAAAACTTATGGGCCACCGTTTAAGTAAAATTTATACCCGTACAGGCGACTCAGGTACTACCGGCCTTGGAGATGGCTCACGCGTCGCCAAGGATGATCTGCGTATAGACGCTTTAGGGGATGTGGATGAATTGAATGCATGTATAGGCGTCTTACGTGCACAAATTGCAGTGAGTACAATCAAAGACAAAAGCTGCTGGGATAAATCTCTGAGTTTAATTCAACACTGGCTGTTCGACTTAGGGGGTGAAGTCTGTATTCCAAATTTCAACCTGCTACAACAAGTTTCAGTGGAATTTCTTGAAAAGGAAATTGACCGGATGAATGAAGATCTACCGATGTTAAAGGACTTTATCTTACCGGCAGGCACTTTAGCCTGTAGTTATGCCCATCAGGCACGTGCTGTTTGCCGTCGTGCCGAGCGCACCCTGATGTCTGTACATAGCCGTGACCAGAATATCCAACCAACGTCCTTACAACTTCTGAACCGTTTATCGGACTGGTTGTTCGTGGCTTCACGTGCCTTGCAACGGGCTGAGGGTGGCAATGAGGTTCTGTGGCAAAAAAATATAAATGACACAATTTAGGTTTATAATATTCAGTTAAGTTCAAAACTCGTTCGAGTTGTTTCATGAAAATTATTGGCCATCGTGGTGCCCGTGGTGAAGCTCCTGAAAATACACTAGGGGGCTTCCAGTATTTACGTGATTTGGGAGTCCGTGCTGTCGAGTTTGATGTACGGCAGCTCAAGGATAACTGTCTTACTGTTATTCATGATGATAACTTTCTGAGAACTGCAGGCTTGCCTCACCCCCTGTATGAATGTGTTGAAAGTGATCTGGTACGTTATGACCACCGGCATCAGTGGGCCAACTGGCCTAAAACGGAAAACACGCCAAAATTACAGCAGGTGCTTAGTCTGGTAAATGACTTTGAGCATATTGAAGTTGAGATTAAACCGGTTACTACACTTCCAGAAGCAGAAAAACTGACACTGAGCCTAGAACAACAGCTACAGGGTCTGGAGCAACAGGTTACTATCACCAGCTTTGATGAAAAAGTCTTAAGTAGCTTGCAGCAGCAACGCAGCAGATTTAAACGCGGCCTTCTGGTAGAAGATGATATTAAAAGCAAGGCAATCGAAAAAGCCCATCATTTAGGCTGCTCGCATATTGGCTGGATGGACCAGTTGGCTACTCCTGAAATGATTCAACTGTCTCATTTAGCTCAACTGAATATTAGTGTTTGGACAGTCAACAGTATTGAGCGGGCAAAAGCCCTGCGTGATGCAGGTGTACAAGGTCTTATTACCGACATTCCCAAAACCATGCAGAGCCAGCTTTAAACCAGTCGACTAGTTTTTCTCGGCCTGAATCAGAATCTGGCCAGCCCGGTCCTGCAAATACAGCTGCTTATTATTCAGCTGGAAACGGCTGATCCGCTCTAAAGCATCAGCCAGATCAGCTTCCTGTGCCAGTGCCTGATCACAACTCTGATGTCCTGCCTTAATAGTCAAGTTCAGGGTTTTCTGGGCCGTATTAATGTCATAACGCCCAAAGACAGTATTACACCCTGTATGTCCGGTCACGGTTCTTGATACAGAGTTTAAACGGATAAAAGGTACCTGATTGAAAAATTTGGCTGGCTGGCTTTTAATTTTGACAATACGCCAATTTACATCCTGAACACCGTCACGGCTGAGCTGCTTAGATGACGCTTGAGTCACTACTTTCTGTTTTGAGACTGTGCGGGATTCTAGAGAAGTGGAAGGTTGTGATGACTGGCAGCCTGCAAGCCCAATCAAGAACATTAAACTGCCTGTAAACACGCTAAGCCTTAGATTCAAAAAGGTATATTTTTTAAACGCTTTATCAGTATATTTCTTCATATTGTACTCTGCTACTTACGCGTGAAAAACAAACATTCATTCTGTTACGGTTTAAGGTGTACAAGCGTACAATAATGCTAGTGAACAGCTGTACTCACATGTTAAGATGCGGGTCTTATGGCTATTTTTGTCAAAAAATAGCTGCGCTGTTTCGTTTTTGCCTTTGTTGCAAAGGCTTGTAGGAGCGTTACTGGAGATGAATAATCCTCCCCTAACCAAAGCCCCAATTAACTGGACCGCCAGTATTACTCTACTTGGGACTCCCATTGCTGCCGCTGTTCTGATTCCGCTTTACGCGTATCATCATGATTTTAGCTTAAGTGCATGGCTCAGCTTATTTTTCTTGTTAGCATTTAGTAGCTTAAGTATTACTGCAGGTTACCATCGGTTATGGGCGCACCGTGCCTATGAAGCCTCCCTGCCTTTAAAAATCCTCCTGATGATTGGTGGAACGTTTGCAGTACAAAATAGTATTTTATACTGGGCTTCTGGCCACCGTACCCATCATCGTCATGTTGATGATGTAGAAGAAGATCCGTATTCCATCAATAATGGTTTCTGGTATGCCCACTTGGGCTGGATGATTCGTGACTATCCGGCTGCAGCACCTAACTATAAAAATGCACCTGACCTCTTGAATGACAAACTGGTTATGTTTCAGCACAAGTACTATGTACCGCTGGTAATCGCCGTACATGTTGCAATTCTGGGCGGGATTGGCTGGGCTGTAGGTGATATCTGGGGAGTAGTTCTACTGGGTGGGTTGTTACGTCTGGTTCTAAGTCATCATGTGACTTTCTTTATTAACTCTCTTTGTCATATGTGGGGCAAACGTCCCTATACAGATGAAAATACAGCACGTGATAACTTCTGGCTGGCAATTGCTACCTGGGGTGAGGGTTATCATAACTATCACCACATTTTCCAGTACGACTATCGTAATGGTGTAAAGTGGTGGCAATACGACCCTACCAAGTGGCTCATCTGGAGCTGTTCAAAACTGGGACTTGCTAAAAATCTGCGCCGCATACCAAGCTTTAATATCAAGAAAGCTGAACTGGCAATGAAGTTTAAATATGCTGAACAAGATCTTGCTATCTACGGCCATGATGTGAATACAGATATCAGTACTGTTAAACAGCGGCTTGCTCAGGAATACGAAGCTTTTACTCATACCTTAAATGACTGGGCTAAACTCAAGGAACAGGAGCTTCATGCCAAGAAAGCTGCTGTAGCAGAAAAAATCCACCAGATGGATAACCGCCTAAAAGGTGAATTCCAGCAGGTAGAGGAGCGTCTGGCTCATCACCGTAAATCGTTAGAAGAAGTTATGCGTGGCCTGAAAAAACAGACCACCTGATTTTTAAAACTTTAAAAAAGGCTAAAACCGGAAATGGGTTTTAGCCTTTTTTCTTTTAAAGCAGTTATGTTTTTAAGGTATTTGTATCCAATTCTTATCACGCCTTAACTAGTGCTAGGCAGGAACAGTAAATTTGTTATAGTAAATCTATATTTTTATTTGTCTGGTACCTTATGCAGTTTAATCCAAGATATTCTTCCCTCGACTCCCGACTTTATCATCAGCAACAGCCTGTACCATTACGAGGTGCCAAGCCGGGTCACTTTAACTTGCATCTGGCGGAAGAGTTGCAATGGACTGAAGAAGAAAAACAAAACTGGGTTGAAATTTGCAGCGGACAAAGAACGTTTCAGGAATGTTCGCCCTTAGCCATGGTCTATGCAGGACATCAGTTTGGGCAGTGGGCCGGACAACTTGGAGATGGCCGCGGCCTGCTGATTGCACAGGTACTTGACCGACAAGGCCAGACGATTGACCTTCATCTTAAGGGTGCAGGACCTACCCCCTATTCACGCATGGGTGACGGCCGGGCAGTATTGCGTTCGGTAATCCGCGAATATCTGGCTGGTCATGCACTTAATGCCTTGGGTGTACCATCTAGCAATGCCGTAGGTTTCACCAGTTCCACCCAGAATATACAGCGCGAGACATTGGAACCAGGTGCCATGCTACTGCGAACTGCTGATAGCCATATCCGCTTCGGACATTTTGAGTGGATTAACCAGTATGCTCCAGAGTTACTTAAAGATTTCACATATAAATGTATCGAGTGGCATTATCCGGATTGTCTGAAAACACAATTACCTGTACTGGCGTTTGCTGAAGAAGTGATTAAAAGAACTGCCAGCATGATCGCCAAGTGGCAACTGGTTGGTTTTGCCCACGGGGTGATGAATACCGATAATCTTAATATTACTGGCTCAACTCTTGATTTTGGTCCTTATGGCTTTATGGAGCGTTTCCGCCCGGGTTGGATCAATAACCACTCGGATTATCAGGGGCGCTATAGTTACCAGAACCAGCCAAGTATTGCCCACTGGAACTTATGGATCTGGTTAAATAACCTTATTCCTTTGGCTGAAGAAACCGACAAGGAACAATTCAAGGAAGAACTTGCCAAATGTCTGGAACAGTTTGAACCGACCTTTTTGGAACAGTATCAATTTGGTTTATGTCAGAAAATGGGCTTACCCGAATTCCATAAAGAGAGTATGGAATGTGGTATGGCCTTCTTAAGAATTCTGCAAAGTGAACAGTTGGACTACACTCACAGTTTTATCCGCTTACAGCAAAAGGAATATAAGGCTCTTCGTGATGACTGCCTCGATATCCGGCAGTTTGATACCTTCTTGACCCTATATCAGCAAATCCGTGAGCATCAAGATACAGATAAGCTGGATCAGGCCATGCAACAGGTTAATCCTCGCTATATTCTGCGTAATCACATGGCACAAAAAGCGATTGAACTGGCAGAACAGGATGACTTTTCTGAAGTAGACCGTTTATTCACCTTACTCAGTCAGCCGTTTGTTTTTCAGCCAGAAACCGAAAAACCGGAAGACCAGGCGCCTCTACCAAGTGATATACCCGAAATTATGGTTAGCTGCTCTTCATAGCTGAAACTGTAGAGGTGTGGATAAAATACATTTTATCCACACCTCTAATCCGATTAGAGTCAGCTAATTAGAAAAAATACAGGAAATTATAAGTATTTGTTCAGCAACTATTTCTCTAAAAACAATTTATCTAATGTGTTTTATAAGAAATAGAGTATTTGTGGTATAAAGACAAGAGAATAATATATGGCTAGTAGACTTATCATATTCTGCACCGCACTGATCATCAGACAACTTCTTAGTCTCAGCATCCACAGCCTCTAACCAGAGCTAATCAATAAAAAAGCGGATCATATGCTCTCCGCTTTTTAGTAAGAAAATTAAAGCTGTGCTATTTATTCATCTGGATATTCAAAACGATAGCCTACCCCGTAAACTGCTTGAATCCACTCATGGCGGTTGCCAGTATTAGCTGCATCAGTGATTTTACGGCGCAGATTTTTAATGTGGCTATCAATCACACGGTCAGCTACATCAAAACTGTCAGGATTAATATGATCTAACAGCTGGGCACGTGAATATACCTGTCCCACGTGTTCTAAAAACAGCTCTAACAGGCGGAACTCTGTGGGTGTCAGATTCAAGGATTTCTGCTGATACCAGATACGCTGTTGCGCCTTATCGATTCTGAAAAGACTATTTTGTTCAGGTTCAGCCTTGCGGTCCAGACGGCGCAGTACCGCCTGTACACGTGCTACCAGCTCTTTAGGACTAAACGGTTTACAAATGTAATCATCAGCACCCATATTTAAGCCAAGCACACGATCAATTTCTTCAGTCCGGGCAGTGACCATAATAATAGGAATATCTGACTGTTCACGTACTTTTCGGCAAATAGTCAACCCGTCCATACGCGGTACCATTAGATCCAGAATCATGAGACTTGGTTTGCGCTGAAGGAAATGGTCATAGGCTTCTTGCCCATCATGAAAGACGCTCACTTCAAAACCGCCAGCCTCAAGATAATCGCGTACCAGTCCAGCAAGTTCAACTTCATCTTCTACTAGCATGACATGCTTCATGAGTGTGCTTCCTTATATAGTGGTTAATTTGGGAAAAGTCAGCTTGCAACGCAAACCGCCGAGTGGTGAATGATGGAATGTTAATTCTCCGCCCATGGTTTGGGCAATTTTACAGGACAGGGCCAGACCTAATCCGGTTCCGCCGGTACTGCGCGTACGCGAATCATCTACTCGGTAAAAGCGCTCACCCAGACGTGACAGCTGCTCATCGCTGAGCCCAAATGGGCTGTCATCCACATACAGACTCCAATGCGTATCAGACTGTTCAGTATGAATACGGATTTCTCCACCACTTTCTGTATAGCGAATACTGTTTCCAAGCAAGTTGACCACAATTTGTTTGAATCGGTCTACATCCAATTGTAATTCAGCCTCTGTTCCCTCTGAGTGTACTGAGAGTCCTGCCTGTTCAAAGTTCGGCCGGAAGTTTTCAATTTCCTGCTGTACCACAGACCACGGATCAACATTAGAGAAATAGCACTTGAGCTGCTGGGCCTCGGCCTGGGCCAGATCCGCCAGATCTTTAGTAAGTTTTTTCAGACTGCTGACCTGACGCATCATGGCAGCAAGATGCTCAGGGGTAGCTTTTCGGATACCATCCTGCATGGCCTCAATCTGGGCCTGTAGTACCGCTAACGGTGTTTTCAACTCATGTGAAGTATCTGCAACCCATTGCCGGCGTGACTGCTCATGCTGGTCAAGAATAATTGCTAACTGGTTAATCTCATTGGCCAGATCACCTAACTCATCATTACGGCGAATTTTGACCTGATGCAGATAATTACCTCGAGTTAATTCCTGTGTGGCACGCAGCAGGCGTTGAATCGGCTTTTTAAAATAGGTTGCCATTAATATAGCGGCAATCAAACTGGCCAAAATGGTTAAGGCATATACTAAAAGCAGGTAGCGCTTCTGGTTACTGAAGAAATTAATACTTAAAGCATCATCCTGATCCAGTACAGGTTTTAAGCCCAGATAGCCGACTACCTGATTACCTACTACTATAGGACGATAAGATACTTCCTGATCAGAGGGCTCACCAACTACAAACTGTCGCTGGGCATCATACAGTGATAACCGCGAACTCAGCCCCAGACGGTCTGGCATAAAAATGAACCGTTTTTTACCAGCTTGAGCTTCTACGCTTTGAAGCGTAGAGGGATTGGTTTTCTTTTCCGGATTATGGGTCATGCTCTGGTTAGCACTTAACGGAAAACGCAGTCCTTCAAAAGGCTGATATTCGGAAGGTAAATTTTCTTCAATAAACCGTAGTTCTTCAGTATCCACCATTTTTTGCCGTAACTGTTCATTGGCCGGAAACTGGGGAGAGACATTCATCATAGAATGTTCTTGAAAATAACGCTGCTGCAAGGCAATATCGTATTGACGGCGCAGCCACCACCGCGAAAGACGGTCATAGTCGTCTGGTGCAGCCTCACCTTCAATCTGTAAAATCTGCGCCTGAATAGCATTACCCCAGTCCTGATATAAACCGTATACACCAGCCAGATTACTGATCAGAAGATCCAGCTTCTGCATTTCTACATCTGCCACATACTTGGCAAAGTTTTTCTGCATGGTCCAGTGCAATACCCCCAAGCTGAGCGTCGTAATGAATAACGTCGTAAACAGCACGGTCAGAAACAGGCGTAAGGCAATAGGAACTCGGCGGATCTTCAAAACAATTTCTCAATTTATTCTTCTGATTCATCATTGTAACCAAGCTCTGGCAAAAATACTCTTCATTGTTTCTACATCTTTATTATTTAATCTTAAGCTATTGGTAAATACAGTTGGCTCAGGAGTAATAATGAAATCTTTAATCAAGGCCGGATTATTGGGTACAGCGTTGACTGCTGTTATAGGCCTGACTGCCTGTCAATCCTCTACAGCTCCACAAGATAAACCACATCACCCAATGATGCACAAAGATGGTGATAGAGGCCATCATATGAAACGCCATCACCGGAATATGACACCGGAACAACGTGCAGAGTGGGATAAGCGCCGTGCTGAACGGCAGATGCATTATCAGCAGCTTCAGCAGGCCTGTGCAGGTAAGCCTGCCGGACAAACCGTTCAGCTCAAAATGGCCGACAAAACCATTGAAGGCACCTGTGAAATGCGCTTTAAGCCTAAACGGACAGCAACAGTGGCGCCCCAGCCTTCAACTGCTCAGCCATTAACACCGCAGCCTGCTGCTAAACCGGTAGCATGAAAGTAAAACTATTAAAGACACCTTTGGGTGTCTTTTTTATTTAATTCCTTGCCTCATACCATACATATTCCCTTACGATTTTGACTATTTGTGTCAGCTTAAAATAATAAAAACTGTTTACACTCAAACAGGTTAGATTTTTCAAGAGTCTTTTCTTTGACTTTACAGTCACCAACAATACCCCTTCGACGCTTGTGTGGTGGTGCAACTTATTGCACGATGTAAGCGTACAAATATATGTGTCGCTGCTGGCACGTAAATCGTTTATTAGGATTATAAATCTGGTTTAACCAGTATTGAGGAACCCGATATGCCACAATACAAAGCGCCCTTACGTGATATGCAATTTGTTCTGCATGAACTGTTAAATGCCGAAGAACATTATGCAAAATTACCGGCTTTTCAGGAAAATGTAAGCCGTGATTTAGTAGATCAGTATCTTGAAGCGGCAGCAGACTTTTGTGAAAACGAACTCTCTCCGTTAAACCAGATTGGTGACCGTGAAGGCTGTAGCTGGAATGATGGTGTAGTAACTACACCAACCGGCTTTAAAGAAGCTTATCAAAAATATATCGAACTCGGCTTCCCATCTCTTTCTGCTGAAGAGCAATACGGCGGTCAGGGCCTGCCAAACTCGCTGGGCATTGCTATTTCTGAGATGGTAGGTAGTTCTAACTGGGCTTGGGGCATGTACCCGGGTCTGTCTCATGGTGCAGTGCGTACTCTTGAGCATCATGGTTCTGATGAACAAAAAGAGACCTATCTGCCGAAACTGGTATCAGGTGAATGGACGGGTACCATGTGCCTGACCGAGTCACATGCAGGTTCTGATCTGGGTATTATTCGTACCAAAGCTGAACCAAATGCTGATGGCAGCTATGCAATCTCTGGCGAAAAAATCTTTATTTCTGCCGGCGAACACGACATGGCAGAAAATATTATTCATATTGTTCTTGCCCGCTTGCCTGGCGCGCCTAAAGGTACCAAAGGTATTTCCCTGTTTATTGTGCCAAAATTCAATGTGAATGCTGATGGTTCAGTTGGCGAGCGTAATGCCGTGCGTTGTGGTTCAATTGAACATAAAATGGGAATTCATGGTAATGCCACCTGCGTTATCAATTTTGATCGCGCAACCGGTTACCTGATCGGTCCTGAAAACCGCGGCCTGAACTGTATGTTCACATTCATGAACACGGCACGTATTGGCACGGCAGTACAAGGTCTGGCTGCATCTGAGTCAGCGTTCCAAGGGTCTATTGTATATGCAAAAGACCGTCTGGCGATGCGTTCGCTTTCTGGCCCTAAAGCCCCAGAAAAAGAAGCTGATCCAATTATTGTTCACCCGGCAGTACGTAACATGCTGATGACTCAGAAAGCATTTGCCGAAGGTGGCCGTGCACTGGTTTATCTGCTGGCCCAGCATGCTGATGTTGTTGAAAAAGGCGCAACTGAAGAAGAGCGTAAATTCTCCGACAATATCCTGTCACTTCTTACCCCAATCGCTAAGGCATTCCTGACTGAAACCGGTCTGGAAGCTGCAAATAAAGGTATTCAGGTGTATGGCGGTCATGGTTTCATTTCTGAACATGGTATGGAACAGATTGTACGTGATACCCGTATTGCCTGCCTGTACGAAGGAACTACTGAAATCCAGGCTCTTGACCTGCTAGGCCGTAAAGTGCTGGGCACTCAAGGCGCCATGCTGAAAGATTTCACCAAGATCATTCATAAATTTGCCGAAGCCAACAAAGACAATGCAGAACTTGCCGAGTTCATCGAGCCACTTGCCAAACTCAATAAAGAGTGGGGTGAGCTGACTATGCAAATTGGTATGAAAGCAATGCAAAATCCGGATGAAGTAGGTGCAGCAGCAGTTGACTACATGTACTTCTCGGGCTATGTAACACTGGCTTACCTGTGGGCACGTATGGTGCTTCTGGCTCAGCAGCAGCTGGCAGCCGGCAGTACAGAAGTTGATTTCTACAATGCCAAAATTACCACTGCACGGTTCTACTTCAAGAAAATCCTGCCACGTGTACGCTCACATGTTGACGTAATCGCAGGCGGCCTTGATTCACTCATGGCACTTGATGCTGAACATTTCGTCTTCTAACAAAACATTGTTATAGCAAGTTTTCATGGGAAAGGACTGCACAGCATTATTCTGGACAGTCCTTTTCTTTTATCAAATACTCAAAATCTGGTACGTAATCGGTTAAGGTATAACGGCACTTTACTTAACTTGATTAAAATCTACTGATTCGAACAATAAACAGGTGAACTATGCCAATTTATAATGCACCTCTTGCAGATATGCGCTTTATTCTGAATGATGTCTTTCAGGCAGAACAATTCTGGCAAGCCAATGAAAACCTAAACCATGTAGATGCAGCAACTGCTGAAGCAATTCTTGAAGAAATGGCCAAGTTTGCACAGAACGTGACTCTGCCATTAAACCGCAGTGGTGATGAAGAAGGTGCACAATATAATAATAGTGCAGTCACTACTCCTGCGGGCTATAAGGAAGCTTTTCGCCAATATGCAGAAGGTGGCTGGATTGGCTTGGGCGCCGATGAAGAATGGGGCGGTCAGGCAATGCCAAAAATGCTGACTGTATTGGCAGATGAAATGCTGTTTGCGACCAATCCGGCATTCATGCTCTATCCCCTGCTTTCTGTAGGTGCAGGTATGGCACTTAACAGTTATGCTTCGCAGGAACAAAAAGAAACCTATCTGCCAAAAATCTATTCAGGTGAATGGTCAGGGACCATGTGTCTGACTGAGCCGCATGCGGGCACTGATTTGGGTATTATTAAAACCAAAGCAGAACGAAATGAAGATGGCAGTTACAGTATTACCGGTACCAAAATTTTCATTACCGGTGGTGACCATGACCTGAGTGATAATATTATTCATCTGGTATTGGCAAAAACTCCGGATGCCCCTGCTGGTTCACGCGGTATTTCGCTCTTTATTGTTCCAAAATTTCTGGTCAATGAAGATGGCAGTCTAGGTGAACGTAACCCTGTCGGACCAGGCTCTATTGAACATAAGATGGGTATTAAAGCCTCCGCTACCTGTGTAATGAATTTTGATGGCGCTAAAGGCTTTATTGTTGGTAAAGAGAATGAAGGCCTGGCAGCCATGTTCGTTATGATGAACTATGAACGTCTGTCAATGGGCATTCAAGGTATCGGAGCTTCCGAGTTCGCCTACCAGAATGCAGCCCAGTATGCCACTGACCGTATTCAAGGTCGTAGCGCCTCAGGTATAAAATCACCCAACAAGGTTGCCGACAGTATTCTGGTTCATGGCGATGTACGCCGTATGCTGCTTAATGTTCGTGCTAACAGTGAAGCATCACGTGCATTTGCGGTGTATGTAGGTCAGCAACTGGACATTACCAAGTTCTCTACTGACCCTGAAGCTGTGAAAAAAGCCAATGATCGCGTGGCCCTGCTCACTCCAATTGCTAAAGCATATTTAACGGATACGGCATTCCAGGCAACTCTGGATGCACAAATGGTTTTAGGCGGGCACGGTTATATTCGCGAATGGGGTATGGAACAATGTGTTCGTGATCTGCGTATTGCCCAGATCTATGAAGGCACCAATGGTGTACAGTCACAAGATCTGATTGGCCGTAAGCTGATAAAAAATAATGGTGCTTTCCTGGAAGAGTACATTGCAGAGATCCGTGATTTTGCCAACAATATGGATACTCATCTCAACTTCATTAAAGATGCAACACTAGACGCGGCAACTGATATTGAAGCGGTAAGTCGTTTTATCATTGAACAGGCATCAGAAAAACCAGATTTCTCTAACTCTGTTGCAGTTGACTTCCTGCATGCAGTTGGCCTGCTCAGCTTCAGTTATATGTTTGCACGTATTGCAGCGGCAGCAAAAGATAAATCTGGTGAGTTTTACCAGAACAAACTGACCTTGGCACATTATTTTGTACAGCGCATCTTACCTGAACTGTCTATGCGTATTGCCAAGATTAATGCTGGCTCTGACCTGGTGATGGAATTTAGTGAAGAGTTCTTTACATCACAATCCTGATTCAATATCTAAAAAAACGCCTGTAAATTCAGGCGTTTTTTTATGACTGATATTTCTATTCAGCAGCATATTTGAGTCTAAAAATATCTTAATGCTGGTTATCATGTGTAATAAAGAAATACTCGCGATAATATTTCAATTCACGGATTGAGTCACGAATGTCATCCATTGCCAGATGCGATGCCTGCTTTTTAAGGCCACTCATAATTTCTGGCCGCCAGCGTTTCGCCAGTTCCTTGACTGAAGAAACATCCAGATTACGGTAATGAAAGAATTGTTCCAGTTCTGGCATTAACCGGTGCAGAAAACGGCGATCCTGACAGATCGAGTTACCACACATTGGTGAAGTTTTCGGGTTAACCCATTTTTTTAGAAAATCTATCGTCTGCTGTTCTGCTTCAAGAGCAGTTAAAGTACTACGACGTACACGCTGAATCAGACCCGATTGTCCATGCTGGCGAGTATTCCACTCATCCATTGCATTTAAGACCTGATCAGACTGGTGAATAGCCAGTACCGGACCTTCAGCCAGAATATTTAAATGATCATCTGTAATAATTGTTGCAATTTCAATAATCTGATCGTTATCGGTATCTAAACCGGTCATTTCCAGGTCAATCCAAATTAACCGTGTATCTGGGGTACTACTCATGAAAGACCATCTTAATGTACTTGGAAAGTAATAATAGTAGCAAATTTCTTGTATCTTGGCTGTAACTTCAACCCCGCTTCATGCTATTTTTGCCATCCTTAACAGGTGGTTTTTCTCAGGATATGAATGGCATTAATTCGTAAACGTCGCTTGACTGAACAACAGCAACGCCGGATTCAGAAACAGCAAAAAACACGTCAGGAAGAAATCGATACTTCAAATGACCTTGAAGGTCTGGTGGTACAGCATTATGGCCGCCAGCTTGAAGTGGAAGCCTTGTCTGTTCCTGTTGAACATCCGCCACAACCTGTGACCCAGCCAGGTGAACCGGAGCCATTCTGGAAACCAGTGGAACTGGGCAGTATCTGGCGCTGCCATACCCGTACCAATCTAGAATTACTGGTTACAGGAGACCGGGTCAAATGGCAAGCCGACCCCAATACCGGTTTAGGTATTATCACAGCGATTCATTCGCGATCTTCCTTACTCACCCGTCCGGATCGCTATCATAAGGTCAAACCGGTTGCAGCTAATATTTCTCTAATCGTAGTCGTTTTTGCTGTCTTGCCAGAACCGGCCCCGATGCTAATTGACCGCTATTTAGTTGCATGTGCAGATGCCGAGATACCTGCGCTTCTAGTACTCAACAAAACTGATCTGCTCAGTCAGAATGATCCTATTTTACAGCTAGTGTCCGAATATGAAGCACTGGGTTATGAAGTCATGCAAACACAGTCTAAAGGTGATCTGTCTGCTTTGGCACAACGCCTGGATGGTGAAACTGTCGCATTTGTAGGCCAGTCTGGTGTAGGAAAGAGTTCCCTGATCAATGCAATTGTTCCTGATGCCTCTCAGAAAACCAATATAATTTCCGAGAATTCTGCTTTAGGTCAGCACACGACTACTTCTACGCGTTTAATCCGTTTTGGAACTAGCGGCGCATTGATTGATTCGCCTGGAATTCGTGAATTTGGCCTGTGGCATCTGGATGCAGATAAGGTTCAGCGCGGTTTTCCTGAAATTGAAAATCTATTGGGGCACTGTCAGTTCCGTAACTGTACTCACACACATGAAAAACATTGTGCGCTTAGAGAGGCGGCGAAGAATGGAGAAATTCTGCCCCGTCGTCTGGAAAGCTATTTACGCTTGCAGGATGAGATTGCTGAAGCTCAGCAAAAAAATTAGTTTTATTACGGTTTTCTAAAGCCCATCCCTTGAAGGGATGATTTTGATCACCATATATATACGATATACTCTAGATCAGTTTTGATTTGAATTAGGTGACTTGTGGAACGTTGGCTTGAATTTATGGGGAATCACCCCTTTTTGTTTGGTACGTTAGGGGTTTTGCTGGTGTTGTTTTTCATTTTTGAAGGACAGCGAAATGGCCGCAAAATTTCACCGCAGTCACTTGGAATTCTGGTCAAGGCAAAAAATGCCATGCTGATCGATCTGCGTGATGCTAAAGATTTTCGTGAAGGCCATATTAGTGGTAGTCGAAATATCCCTTATAGCCAGATCGCCAATCATGTTGATGAATTAAAAGCGACAGAACGTCCTTTAGTTTTTATCTGCAATCTGGGTCAGGTTGCAGGTAGTGCGCTACAGAAAGTTGGACATAATGACAGTTACCGTCTCGACGGTGGCATTAGCAACTGGAAAGCCCAAGGTTTACCCTTGGTAAAAGGTAATAAAACCACCAAAGCTTAAGGAGATATTTTATGGCTGCTGAAGTAACAATTTACTCAACCACCTTCTGCCCGTACTGTGTACGTGCTAAACAGCTTCTTGAGCGTAAAGGTGTAGCATACAAAGAAATTAACTTATCAAATGAAGCACCTGAAGTACGTGTGGAGTTGATGCAGCGCACTAATCATCGTACTGTTCCACAAATTTTTATTAAAGATCAGTTTATCGGTGGTTTTGATCAGCTCTATGCTCTTGAGCGCGAAGGTAAACTCGATAGTCTTTTAGCTTAACCCGTTTCCATATCAAGGATATAAAGAATGAGTGAAGAACAACAAACTCAACCACAACTTGCCTTAGAGCGTATTTATACTAAGGATATTTCTTTTGAAGTACCAGGGGCACAAGTATTTACTAAAGAATGGCAGCCTGAACTGAATATCAATTTATCCTCTTCCGCAGAGAAAATTGATCCGACTCATTTTGAGGTTTCACTCAAAGTAGTAGTTCAAGCGAACAATGCCGGCGATACTGCGTTTATTGTCGATGTAACCCAGTCAGGCATTTTTTTGGTAGATAATGTTGAGGAAGAGCGTCTTCCTTACATTCTGGGTGCTTATTGCCCGAATATCCTATTTCCGTTCCTGCGTGAAGCTGTAAATGATATGGTTACTAAAGGTAGCTTCCCGCAATTGCTTTTAACTCCAATCAACTTTGATGCCGAGTTTGAAGCTAATATGCAACGGGCTGCCGATGCTGAAGGTCAGGCTTAATTACCAGCCTGTAAAAAAAAGACCGCAATCTGCGGTCTTTTTTATTAACTGTTTTTTATACATCAGGATACAGCGGCATTTTGATGCAGTGCATCAGCGACAGCCTCAACCAGCTGCTGGGCAATTTCCTGCTTAGACGCCTTTTCCAGCTCACGTTTTTGCAGATGATACTGCTCGGCAAAAAATACAATCATGGCATTTTCATCGGAAGCAAAACCGATGTCATTCCGTGATACATCATTACAAGCGATCATATCCAGCTTTTTCGCAATCAGCTTCCCAGCTGCATACTCTTCTACATTACGGGTTTCTGCTGCAAAACCGACCATAAATGGGCGCTTTTGCTGCTGGGCAATAGTTGCCACAATATCGGGATTCTTAATCAGGGAAACATTCAGCTCATCGCCGGCTTTCTTGATTTTATGCTCAGCAACTTCTGCTACACGATAATCGGCAACAGCTGCGGTGGCGATAAAAATATCACAGCCTTCTTCCAGCATCTGCATACTGTGTTCTAACATCTGAACTGCTGAAGATACATTAATGCGTCTTACCCCATTAGGCGTATCCAGACTTACCGGGCCAGCAATTAAGGTAACTCTAGCTCCTGCTGCATAGCAGGCCGCGGCCAGAGCAAAACCCATCTTTCCGGTACTATGGTTAGAAATATAGCGTACCGGGTCAATCGCTTCGCGGGTCGGACCTGCTGTAATGACCACATGTTTGCTGGCCAGAAGACCAAATTTTTCAGCAATGGCACGCTGGGCTTTATGAAAATAGTCTTTAACCTGACGGGCCAGATCTTCTGGTTCCGGCATGCGACCAAGTCCGACATCACCACAAGCCTGAGCACCTGCTTCTGGCATAACCACATGAACACCATCTTCAACCAGTGTCGCCAGATTTCGTTGTGTAGCTTTTGCTGCCCACATTTGCTGGTTCATTGCTGGCGCTACCCAGACTGGAGCTTTAGTCGCCAGATATAAGGTACTCAGCAAATCATCGGCAAGACCGGCAGCGAATTTTGCCAGTGTATCGCAGCTGGCGGGTGCAACCAGAACCAGATCTGCCCAGCGTGCCAGTTCAATATGCCCCATTCCTGCTTCAGCTTCAGGGTCTAAAAGTTCAGTATATACCGGATTACCTGAGAGGGCCTGGAAAGTCAGCGGTGTGATAAAAGCCTGGGCACCATGCGTCATCACTACTCTGACATTAAAACCATAGTCTTTTAGCCGGCGGACCAGAATAGCAGATTTATAGGCGGCGATTCCGCCCGTGACAGCGACAATAATATTTTTATTTGAAATTACACTTAAATCAAAGCTCACGAACAGTAATCCTCTGTTGCAGTGCCGCTCACAATAGCATTAAATATCTGCTGACCCAAGCCTCTCGGCTGGAAATATAAAAACGAAAATAAACAAGAAAAGTGAACTATTATGCAAAATTCAATCAAGCATTGGCCGGAACAGGAACGGCCCAGAGAGCGGCTATTACAGCAAGGAGCACAAAGCCTTTCCGATGCAGAACTTCTGGCCATTTTCCTGCGTTCCGGTTCTAGACAGCATTCAGCAGTGGAGCTGGCACGACAGATGATTCAGCATTTTGGTGGCCTGAGTCCGGTATTTGATGCCGAACTAAGTGACCTAAGCCAGTTCCATGGCATGGGACCTAGTAAATATTCACAACTCATGGCAGTTAAAGAGTTAGGACGGCGTTACCTCCAGCAATATTTCCACCAGCCCCAGCTCGAGCTTAACTCTTCAGCTCAGGTGTTAGACTATTTACGTTACGAACTGCTGGGAGAACGGCAGGAAGTTTTTGCAGTGCTCTGTCTGGATAATGACCTGCGCAAGCTCAGTTTCAAGAAATTATTTTTTGGTTCACTGAATCATTGTGCCGTATCTATCAACCAGATTTTGCGCTATGCCTTAAAACAGCATGCTTGTCATCTGGTTATTGCACATAACCATCCTTTTGGACAGCCACAACCTTCACCGGCTGATCTGGAACTTACACGGCAATTATCTCAGGCCTGTAAGTTAGTAGAAATTGTCCTGCTTGATCATTTTATTATCTCTCCAGAATGCAGTTTTTCCTTTGCTGAGCAGGGCTTATTCAATACTTCAGAACAGGTCGAGAATAAGGTTGACAAAGCTGGTTGAAGCCGTAAAGATCAGCTTAAACCCAGTGACGTTTTAGCAGATATGATTGTCCGCGAGCAACCCGATGTTTTAAAGTTATTATTTTCTTGGCGCGGTACAATTCTACCTAAAATTCTGCCGCCGCTTGGGATTGTTATGCTCATCTCAGCCATTGTAGGCGGAATTGAATATATTGATCTGTATCGCTTTCCGGAAGTTCCTTTAGCCGGTTTTACTTTAATTGGAGTAGTACTTTCGATCTTTCTGGGTTTCAAAAATACCGCCTGTTATGACCGTTGGTGGGAAGCCCGGCGTCTCTGGGGTATTCTGATTGCCAATGCCCGCCATTTTGACCGTGACTGCCGTGTACTGCCACAGGCACGTCGTGAACGTATTATTCAGCACGTCATTGTATTTGCCAATGTATTACGTGACCGTTTGCGTCATCAGACTGCTAATCCTACTGAACTTTTGCAGACCAGCGGTATGTCACAACAGGCACTGACCCAGCTTTATCAGCACCATAATGCGCCGCAGTATACTTTGAGCCTGATTCAGTGGGAACTGTTGCTGGCTTTAAAAGAAGGCGAAATTTCCGACATCATCTATACACAGATGAATCAAAATGTAGCAGCACTGAGTGAGGTCCAGACTGGTTGCGACCGGATTGCCAATACGCCTCTTCCGTTTGCCTATTCGGTTTTGCTTAACCGTACTGTTTATTGTTTCTGTTTCTTGCTGCCTTTTAGTCTGGGCCAGACTTTAGGTTTGCTTACCCCATTTCTGGTCGGGCTGCTGGCCTATACATTCCTGGGGCTTGACGCACTGAGTACAGAACTTGAAGAACCGTTTGGCACCCAAAGTAATGACTTACCGCTAGACTCAATGGTACGACTGATTGAAATTGAACTGCTCGGCACTTTAGGTAAGCCTACGCCTCCCCCAATTCAGGCACAGGACGATAATCTTCTTTAAACAGGTTTATAGCGAAAAACTTTCCCAAATCCCAATCTGGTCTGGGCGGAGTGAAGGTACATTGCCCAGTTTGAGCCAAGGCATGTTTTCACCATGATAATCACTACCAATTGAAACTTTCAGTGCATACTGCTGAATCAGCCGGTCAATCATCTGGCGAGTAGAAGTCGGGTCACTGGCCGGTGGCAATTCGATGGCATCCCCGCCAGACTCTGCAAATAACTCGACCAGATAACGGATATTGGTGGCCGACAAGGTATAACGAGTTGGATGAGCCAAAACTGCAAAACCACGACTGGCATGTATAACTTGAATGGTTTCGGCCAGCCCTAGACCTTCAAAATTTACAAAAGCTTTTTTCCCCTCTTTTAAATAACGGTCAAAAGCCTGCTGTGGCCGGGATACAATCTGTTGCTGTACCAGCGCTTTGGCAATATGTGTTCGGGTAATCCGGTCAGGTTCACCTTCAACCAGCGCCAGAACCTGCTCATAAATATCTACCTGAATAATATCGGTGAGCAGATGACAAATGTGTCTGGCACGTGCTGCACGTATACGTTTTTGCTGCTCAAGCATTTGCAATAATGGGGCCGGATTTTGCATGCCCAGCGCGACCACATGTACACCATAACTCTTTTTGGTGGCAGGGCGTGACCACTGGCTTGAAATCTCTACACCAGGAATAATCCTGAGTGAGTAAGGAGCCTCAAGTGTCATGCTACAGGCTTTAGCCCGCTGGATGCCGTCCATATTGTCATGATCTGTAAGGGCCAAGGTATGAACACCTGCTGCAACAGCAGCATGCACCAGCGCCTCTGGAGACAAAGTTCCATCAGAAATATTGCTGTGTGTATGTAAATCTATGCCGTGCATCTCTTATACTATGCTATTTATTTAAACAGAACTGATACTCTAACATGAAAGCGCTTCTGGACTTTGTTCCACTGATTATTTTCTTTTATCTGTACAAGACGGTTGAACCAGATGATACCCAACATCCACTTTTACAACTGATCGGCTCTGCGGGCGGTGTAGATAACAATAATATTCTGGTGGCGACCACAGGACTCATCATTTCCATGTTGGTGGTGTATGGTGCTTTATTTGTCATGCAAAAATTCCGTCTGGATAAACAGCAGTGGATTGTGCTGTTTATGACCGTAATTTTTGGTGGTATCACTTTAATGCTTAGCGATGATTTTTATATCCGTCTGAAGGCAGCTATTTTGAATCTGGTCTTTGCCGGAGCTTTCCTTTTGTCGCCATTTTTCGGTAAAGAACGTAAACCCCTGATCCAGCGTTTATTTGGTCCTATTTTCAACCTGACCGAAAAAGGCTGGAAGAATCTGAACTTTGCTTGGGCTGCCATGTTTGTAGTCATGGCCTGCCTGCATATTTTCTTTGCCTTTATCTGGATGAATGGAAAATATTGGGGAGAATTTACGGCATTTGGTGACATGATTGTTATGTTTTCCTTTATCATTATTCAGTTCATAGTCTTACGTAAACACTTTAAGTCGCCCGAAGCTTAAGGTGTGTCATACAGGTCAAAAATTTCATGCCTTTATTTGTATTAAGCTGTACCGATCACGAGGGTACAGTTGAAAAACGTCTCGCCACACGTCCTCAACACATTGAACGGTTACAAAAGCTAAATGACGAAGGCCGCCTGATCGTAGCAGGTGCGATGCCTAAAGACCCTGCTGATCCTCAGGCAGGTTTTTATGGCAGTACTATGATTGTTGAGTTTGATAGCCGTGAAGCACTGGATGTCTGGCTTAAAGAAGAGCCTTTTCTAAAAGCTGGTGTTTATGCGCATATCGATATTAAGCCTTTCAATAAAGCCTTTCCTCAAGGATAAATTCATGCGTGTTGTAGTCCAAAGCTGTCTGGGCATTCTATTTTTTTGTTCTACCGCCTGGGCTGTTGAAGCAGTCAGTGAACCTGTAGCAGCTGCACCTGTAACAGCCCCACTAAATGCTAATACGGCTAACCGACCAGCCGCTATGGCTGTCGCTGCAACAGTTGCCCCTACAGGCCAACCTCAGGAAGTCCGGCCTTTAACAGCTGAACAACTCGCCAAAAATAAGGCCTTGCAAGATGCCAAGATTAAAACACTGATCAAAGATCAAGGTATACGCCTGCAACAACTGGAAAAAGCCAATCTGGACGCGCTGGCACAAAATCAGGAACTGCAATTAAAAAATGATAGCCTTGCTGTACAGGTTCAGGTTTTACAGAGTGAACGTAGTGCCCAGATGTTTCTCTACGGCGCAGCAACTTTAGCTGTAGGCGTATTGATGGGTTTTCTTATTGCAAGTTATGTATACACCAAGCGCCGGCGTCAGTGGTAATTTCCACTTTTTCTCTGCATAAATAAAGGGTTTTATGGTTTGTCCTATCCGATTCAAACAGCTGCTTTAGACTGGCAACTTATCGATAATATTGAGGTACCGGTATCCCGACAGTTTGGAGATGTCTATTTCTCTAAAGATAACGGTCTGCTGGAAACACGCCATGTTTTTTTAAATGGCAATGACTTGACTGAACGCCTCGCTACCTTAAGCGACTTTGAATATTTCTGTGTAGGTGAAACCGGTTTTGGTACTGGACTGAATATTCTAGCGTTATGGCAACTTTGGCAACAGGTCAGACCTGATAATCATAGCCATCTGCATGCAGTCAGTGTAGAGAAGTTTCCGCTTGGTAAACCTGATCTGATCCGTGCATTAAAAGCTTGGCCAGAACTTGCTCCTTTAGCCGAGCAGCTGCTCCAGCAGTATCCCTTACTGATTGCAGGCTGTCACCGGCTGTCATTTCCTGAAGAACGCTTTAGCCTTGACCTGTGGCTGGGAGATGCACATGATATGTTCCCCCTTATGGAAAAGACAGCATCTGTAAATGCCTGGTTTCTGGATGGCTTTGCGCCTTCTTGTAATCCGGATATGTGGGAAGAACAGGTTTTAAATCATATTATCCGTTTATCTGACCATGGTACTACATTTGCTTCATTCAGCGTCGCCGGTGTTCTCAAGCGGGGGTTACGTAGTCACGGCATTCAGGTTACACGTCCACGTGGTTTTGGTCATAAGCGTGAAATGTTAAAAGCGATCTGGCAGCCGTCCGTTGCCGATGCTGCAACTGAAAAGCAGGAAAAACCAGAGAGTCTGACTTCAGGGCAACTCCCCCCCCGAATAGCTGTTAAAACAACTCATCGGCAAAAACAGATCGCTGTGATTGGTGCAGGTATTGCCGGACTAAGTGTAGCCTGGTCTTTTGCCCAGCGTGGCCATCAGGTTAAACTGTTTGACCGCAATGCGCCTTTAGCTGGTGCCTCTGGAAATCCACTTGCCCTGTTAAATCCGAAGCTCAGCCAGATCGAAAAAAGTCATACCCATTTAATGACAGTTACTTGGCAATATGCACTTAATTATTATCAGCAATTTAGAGCTTTCCGGCCATTACAGATTCACCAGATGGCTTTAAAAGAAGGCGAACAGCTCTTGAGTCTGGCAGAACAATATCCGGATGAATTACTTACAGTACAAACTGCTCAATGTCACCCGCTTTCTACACAGTCTGAAAGTCTACGGCTTAATCAAGCTGGCGGTGTCTCTCCACATCTGTTACGTGACCAGATTTTAGAACATTCACTGATCCAGTTTGCGCAGGCAGCCGTGGAACGTATTATTCCGCAAGCTCAAGACACCGTCTTATATGATGCCAACGGTAAATCTCTGGGTAAATTTGACCATGTGGTGGTGTGCTGTGCTCGACAGAGCCAGTCACTGCTCAGCAATTGCCCGAAACTACGGCCAATTCGAGGGCAAGTAAGCTGGGTCAATAATACGGTACAACCTCTGAATATGCAGGAAGCCATCAGTTATGGCGGTTATTGTCTGCAATTTGATCCTGAAAATCTGCTTCTTGGCGCTTCGTTCTTACCAGGCCGTGAAGATGATGAAGTCCTGGCTGAGGATCATCAGCATAATGCAGAACTTCTTGCAAAAGTATTTCCAGAATATGCAGCCACTTTACCACCTATAGAAGCTTGGCAGGGCCGTGCCTCTATTCGTGCCCAAACTATGGATTACTTTCCCCTGCTCGGCAAAATAGAGTCTGATACAGAAATTTATACTTTTTCCGGTTTAGGCTCTAAAGGTTTTCTGTATGCACCCTTATGCAGTGAAATACTGGCCGCATTGGTATTTAAAGAAGCCTGCCCTGTACCGGCCAGTGTAGTACAGAAGCTCAACCCTCAACGGTTTCAAAAACGTTTAAAACAGCAAAGAAATTCTTGAATCAACCAGCCTGTGCGAAGCTGGACAGTACAGTACTCATAGCCTGAAAAAAAGCGCCCTCTCTGGGGCGCTTTTTTCTATCCTTCTTGTTCCAAAGGCAATCCTGCATCACGTGCTGCTCGGGTCCCCCCCATCAATACCACGTATTCACGCGAGTCATCAATGCTTTCAAGCATTTCAGCCGCACGCGGGGCTTTACTGCCACCACCGCACAGGATATAAATCGGTTGATCCGCTGCTACCTGAGACAAGCTTTCTGCGCTCAGATCATTGATAGGCTGATTGATCGCACCTCGAATATGACCTTCTGCATATGCACCTGTGTCACGGACATCCCAGATAACAGCATTTTCTGGGAACTCAAATGTAGTAATTTCTTGTTTACGGATCATTGCGCACTCCTTTGATGTAAACAATACTTGGCAAATGAAGAAAACATCCCTAGCATCTCAGATATTCTTTCCCTTTGTAAAGGTCTAAACCATGCCATCTTTCGATATTGTATCCGAATTAGAGTTATTTGAAGTTAATCACGCTGTTCAAAATACCCAAAAGGAAATTGCAACCCGGTTTGACTTCCGCGGCCAGGATGTTTCCATCGAACTAAATGAAAAAAATAAAGAAATTAAAATTATCACAGAAAGTGATTTCCAATGTGAACAAGTGTATAGCATGTTAGAGAATCACTTTTATAAACGTAAAATTGATGTACAGGCACTCGATCCCCAAAAAGCGACTGCTTCAGGAAAAAATGTAGTCCAGGTGATCAAACTTAAAGATGGCCTTGACTCAGATACGGCAAAAAAAATTAATAAAGCCATTAAAGAAAGTGGGATTAAAGTGCAATCATCGATTCAGGGTGACAAAATCCGTGTAACAGACAAAAAGCGCGATACCCTGCAGCAGGTAATGAACTTTCTGCGTGAGCAGCAGTTTGGCTTGCCACTACAATTTAACAACTTCAAAGATTAAGACACTATTGCTTGCAAGAGAAACCTCATGGCCCATAATAATCGCTTGTCCAGACTGATCAAGACCACCTCAAAGCTTCCTAAAGGCCTGCGCAGTACTTTGTGGAGTAGAGCATTTGGTCGGGTGGTGCCAATGGTAGGTACAGCAAAGATTCGTTATCTTGAAGTAACCGCATCCAAAGTGGTAGTCAGTATGGCGAATCATCATACCATGCAGAACCATATTGGTCAGATTCATGCCTGTGCCATGACACTTCTTGCCGAAACTGCTACTGGTTTTGTAACTGCAATGAATGTTCCTCAAAATGCTATTGTACTGATTAAAAGTTTTAAAATTGACTTTAAACGGCCCACTCAAGGAGCGATGACCGCTGTAGCAACTTTGTCTGCTGAACAGCAGCAGATGATGCAAACCTCGGAGAAAGGCGAAACGCTCGTTACAGTCTCAGTGGTAGACGAGTCTGGTGAAGAGCCCATTCAGTGTGAAATGCTGTGGGCCTGGGTCGCTAAAGATCGGCTTAAACCGTCTTAATGACAATTATAAAAAATCCCAGATTATGTCTGGGATTTTTATTTTAAACCTGTTGTGACTCTAAAACTTCTGCTTAACCTCTTCTGGAATTATGCGTTTATTACCTTTTACGTCTACAGCGACAAAAGTAAAAACTCCTTCTGTAACACGTTTAGCTGGCCGTGATGAATCATGGCTATCCCAGACTTCAATCTGCATCTGGATTGAAGTATTACCAACTTTTAAAATTTTGGTATAACAGCTAATTACATCGCCCACTTTAACCGGTACCAGAAAAGTCATCTGGTTAATCGAAATAGTGGCGCATCGTCCTTTACTAAAACGTTCAGCATGAATTGCACCAGCTAAATCCATCTGTGAAACGATCCAGCCACCAAACACGTCTCCGCTCCAGTTGGTATCAGCAGGCATAGCAATTGTTTGAAGAGACAATACCCCTTCAGGTTTTAGATTAATATCTGACACATTAACTCCGGACTTTAAGTTGCTGATCCAGCCATTGTTGTAACTCGGCAGATCGAAGGGCGCCACTTATTCTAGCAACTTCTGTGGTTTTATTCATCAGTACCAGGGTCGGGATACTTCTGACATTAAATGCAGCACTTAAGCGTGGAGAAGTCTCGGAATTAATCTTGGCAAAAATAACATGCGGGTTATGTTTGGCAGCCTCAGCAAAATGCGGCGCCATCATTTTGCATGGCCCACACCAGTCGGCCCATAGATCAATCAGTACAGGCAGGTCACTATGACTCATGAAATTACTAAAATTCTGCTCAGTTAACTCAATTGGTGCTCGTGGAAGCAAGGCAGCATGACATTGTCCACAATTCGGAGCTGCATCAAGCTTTTCCTCTGGTACACGATTTTTTGCACTACAGCTTGGACATACAAGAATCATTCATTTTCATCCAGTCAATGTATATGAAAATTTTAATGCGAGTATGCCCGACTTTTCAAATGGTATTATTTTATAAAAACAGAAACTCTAAATCTGCCCTCAGCCCATATATGATTAAAAAACCTTCCAATCAAAAATATTCATCAGATCCATTAATATTTTGTTGGGAAAAATTTATTAATTTTCTACCGATTTCGACGCATAATCTTGCTTAATGCTATCATGTCTGCATAAATTCCTTATGAGTCTATGGAGTAAAAAAATGAGCGAGAATGTAGGTTTTGCAGGCCAGATTGGCCCTGATCATGTGTCCCAAGTAGTTGAAAAAGGTTTCAGATCGATCATCAATAACCGTCCAGATATGGAAGGTGGTGCTGAACAGCCTACCAGTGCACAGATTGAAGAGGCCGCTCGAGCTGCGGGCCTAGATTATGTCTATCAGCCTGTTGTTGCTGGCCAGATCAGTGAACTTGATGTGCGCACATTTGCAAATCACTATAATGAACTGCCAAAACCTATTTTAATGTTCTGCCGTACTGGCAATCGCTCAAATAACCTCTATCAATTAGCAAAACAGATGGACCTGCTGGATGACTAAATACATATGCGCCCTTCTGCTCAGTCTGGGCTGGTGTGGAAGTGCCATCTCTTCAGTCAATGCTGCTGTTACTGACCAGGCCATCAGCAAACCTTTAAATGAAGAGGTTAGCGTAGCCGGACAGATGGATTTGGTAAAGTTTCAGCAGTTACTCAAGCAGGGTTTTAAATCAGTCATTGTTAACCGGCCCGACGGTGAGCTCGGCAATCCTGTAACCGTAAATCAGCTCCGGACTGTTGCAGAAAAGTCTCATGTCAGTCTGATTTACCAGCCTGTTGAAAGTGTAAAAGTTTCACAGCCGGATATTGTTGAGTTTGCTCGTTATTATAATAGCCTGCCTAAACCGATTCTGCTGATCTGTCATAGTGGGGGGCGCTCGACTGCTCTATTTAATCAGGCCAAGCAACAGGGATTATTACGTGAATAAAATTTTACTCGTTCTTTTATGTTCACTTACCTTGATGGGCTGCAGTTCTATGAATGTACGCCCAACTGTTGGGGTAAGTGTGGGAACCTCACTTTAATTTTCAGATACTGACATTCATAAAAAAACAGCGCCTAGGCGCTGTTTTTTATTTTTAATTAACGGATGGTATATTCTACTGATTTGATCTTTCCATTAGGAGCTGTTATACCCAGAATAATAGTGTCTCCTGCAGCACACTCTTTTAAGCGATATTCATAATTGACTTGTTCATTATTCCTAAAAGCTGAAGGTGTTTTTAAGTCAAATACATTAGGTACAGTCGCTCCACCTGCTCTTAATTCAGCTGAACATGATAACTCATTGTTTTTAGTATTATCCTCAACTTTAACTGCAACTGTGGTTCCTGTAGGCATCGGAACTGATCTAGCACTATTACCAAAAAGCTTGAATGAGAACTGCGTATTTGAAAGACTAATATCAGAAATAGTAGGAGTATCTGTAGCAAAAGCAAATAATAATTGCTGACGAATAACTGCATCCAAGTTATTGTCACAAGTAGAAGGTATATTAGGTTGCACAAATTTAGAATCAGTACAAGCTGTACCACTAGCTCCGCGTTTATAAAGAAACTCGCCCAAGTTAGAATTGTAGATATTATCTTCATTATCATCGCGGAAGAAGTCACCAATATTAGAGCTAAGCTTATCTATGCCAGCTGTATATAAGTTATCGCCATCTAAATCCTCATAGGTTTTATCTCCCTCTACATAAGCTAACACAGTCACACGATTGTCAGCAGGACGAGGATTCTGGGTAATCAGTTTTACAGTACAAGCGCCCCCTACTGTAGAACAATTAGGCATTATACTTCCGCCTTCTGCAACGAAACTGATGCTCGTACCATCGGGTACAGGATTACCGACTCTATCAACCATACGAGCTACAATTGTAGCAGAATCTCCATCTACATCATTTTGAAGCGAGTTTTTATCTACTGAGAGACTTAGTCCATCTTGAGTCACACGCCCCGTAGAGATAGTAACGTTTTTAGACAGTGCAAAAATATTAGAATTTAAAGCTAATGAGGCTTTGATTTCTACAGGCCCAGGTTTATTACCTGGATATAAATTAATAATTACTTTACCAGATGAGTTACTTTTGACAATTTTAGTTAAGCGATTACCTGGCGTAATGAAGCTTATATCTTCTGGCCCTCGCATAAGCTCAATTCTGACATCCTGATTGGTAGCCGGTTTTCCATTAGAGTAAATCGTATATTCAATCTGGCCAGAAGATGCAGATCCACTTCTTTGTATGCCAAGATTTACCGGATCTGAGCTGTAAACTATTGAGTTAGCCTGTATGTTCGCAATATTAACTTGAATACTATTGCTTATAGCTGTATTACTGCCAGTTGCAGTGATAGTCTGTAAACCTTCACACAAGTTACCATTTGCATTAACTGCTGTATAAGTTGTAGTAATATCGCCTTGATTTGAAGAAACCATAGAACTTGGTTCAAATTTTCCACAAGTTGCACTAAAGTTTACAGTTACATCGTTCTGATTAATACCTGTTACTGCATCTTGAGTTTTTAAAGTAATATTTGTAGAAGCACCTGATTCCAATAGTGTACTTTCTGCAGTCATGTTAGCTAAAGTTATATTAGAAGCCTGTAAAGTGAAATAATAGGGAGAAGAAGTTGACGATATACCATTATAAATTACAGTGGCAGAAATCTGGTGACTTCCTGTATCTGTAGTATTTGATGGTTTAAGAGAAATACTGGCTTCACCTTCAGCATTAGTTAAGACAGCATTATTAGTGGTGCCAAATGTGACACCTGAACCTGAAAAAGTAACTAAAGCACTGCTTATAGCTTGACCAGAAGCATTAGTTACTTTAACTTTTGCTGTAGCGCCTTGCACTGTAACGGTACGGGTCAATAAATTGTTAGTATCATAGAGCTCAATATTACTTATACGAACTTCAGCTGTAGTCCCCCCATCGGTCGAGCCTGACCCATTTCCAGACCCACCATCTTGATTAAAATATCCGTCACTTCCACCTCCACCACAAGCGACCAATACAATTGAACTCGTGAGTAGAGTTATATTTACCCCAAGTTTTTTTAATTTGATTAAATAGTTAGACATTTATAGACCCTATATTTCTTGTAAAATTCAAATCATTTAAAAATTGATTACTTATAAGTGAAATTTACTTAAAATAACATTTTTTATCAATCTGATTCTTTATTAATACCTTTCTTTAATTAGTTTTAACAAAAGATACAGACCAAAAATTACAACAATATATGATGAAGCCTTGAATATAAAAAATCTTTTAAAATAGGTAGATAAATGTACGATCTTATTATTGTTGGGGCAGGCACAGCCGGCATCGGTGCCTATAAGGAGGCAATTAAACATACACAAAATATTTTAATTATCAATGATGGCTCTTGGGATACTACATGTGCCCGTGTAGGTTGTATGCCAAGTAAAGTTCTGATTTCTTCAGCTAACCGGATGCATGACATACATCATGCAGATGAAGTTGGCTTAAAAGCTAAAAGTAAGATTAATACAGCTCACGTCATGCCACATGTACGACGGCTCAGAGATCAATTTGTAAAAGCTACTCTGATGGATGTAAAAAGCTGGAATGAAGCTCATAAAATCTCTGGACAGGCACATTTTATTAATGCCAACACCATAGAAGTGAATAGCCAGCATTATCAGGCTAAAAGCTTTATTCTTGCAGTTGGCTCAACTCCAAGCTTCGATATTAAATGGAAAAAAGAACTTCAGGATCGTTTAATTACATCAGATGATATTTTTGAGCTCGAGACTCTACCCAATTCACTGGCCGTAGTGGGTAGCGGTGTAATTGCCCTTGAGCTCGCACAAGCCATGCAACGTTTAAATGTAAAAACAACCATATTTGCACGTAGTCAGCGGATAGGTAATTTAAGCAGTCCAGAACTTCAGAAAATCGCCCAGCAGGAATTTGCTAAAGAGTTATGTATTTTATATAACACCTTACCTGAACAGGTAGTAAAAACAGAGCATGGGGTAAAGTTAAGTTATCAGCAGAATGGAAAATTTAAAGACTTAGAAGTTGATTATTTGTTAGTAGCTACCGGAAGGAAAAGTCTTCTAAATACATTAAAACTTGACCAGATTCACTCTGATTTTAAAGATATTAAAAATCTTCCTGTTCATCCAGAAACCAAACAGCTTACAGAGTACCCTATCTTTATAGTAGGCGATGCATATACAGATACTCCCATTCAGCATGAGGCAGCACAAGAAGGCAAGCTTGCTGTACATAACTGTTTAAGTTACCCCCATATTCAACCTATAAAATTATTTACGCCCCTATCTATTGTATTTAGCCAACCAGAAATGGCTATAGTTGGAAAAAGTTATCAACAACTGGTTAAAGCAGGCTCTCAATTTGTGACTGGAGAAGTTTTTTATGAGAAACAGGGAAGAGCCATCGTATTAGGAAAGAATATGGGCAAAGTTGAGGTATACGTAGATAAACAGACTAAACAATTACTGGGTGCAGAACTATTAGTAAACAATGCTGAACATTTTGCCCATCTGCTAAACTGGATGATGGCCGAAAATATAACTGTTGATCGCTTACTTGCAAAACCATTTTATCACCCAACTATGGAAGAAGGATTAAGAACAGCATTAAAGCACGCACGCAGACAATTAAATGTCCTAAATTAAATAAAGCCATGAATAAGAATTCATGGCTTTACTCTAGTCTTATATAAAACTATTTATTTTTCTGCTCTGAAATATCCATAATGAGCCGAGTAGCCATATATAAACGTGGAACAATACTTTCTACCAGAATATATTCGGCCTGATTGGAATGGGCTCCATATCCTGAAACTCCCATTCCTTCGATGACTGCTGCTTTGGAATCCAGCGCAGCAAAGGCAGCATCTGTCCCTCCACCTGTTGCCTCAGTTAGAATATTTAACGGCTGTTTGAATTCTTGCAAATAAATTTGTTGGGCCTGCTTGGCAATTGATAGAGCTTGCTCACTTGCAGATAAAGGAGGCCGGCGCAATTCAAATTTAACTGCCACTTGGCTGTCTTTTAATTTTTTATTTTTTATCCGCTCAGCCAATATTCTTTCAACTTTCTTAAAATCGGCATTGTCTAAGGCACGTACATCTGCCTGGGCTTGAGCCTCTTCTGGTATTACATTACGGGTTCTGCCAGCTGTAGCAACTGTCCAGTTTAATTTTAAACCTGTTTTAGCATCAGACAGATCCTGCAGCTGTAATATCTGGTGAGAAAGCTCAGTTAATGCATTTACCCCATCTTCAGGCTTAACACCCGCATGAGAGGCCTTACCTTTAACCTCTAAATAGGCAGCGCCAATACCGCTGGTAGCCAAGCGTAAACTTCCATCTGTTCCCCCACCCTCAAATGAAAATATGACATCCTGCTGTTGAGCAATTTTACTAATCAGTTTACGGGAACCTGGCGAACTGATTTCTTCATCTGAATTCATCAATACTGTTATGGTGCCGTAGTCCTGATAGTTTAATTTTTTAAGTATAGACAGAATATGAATAATCGATGCAACTCCCTGCTTGTCATCAATGATTCCCAAGCCATATGCTTTATCACCTTCAATACGAAATGGCTGTTTTGCTAACGAGCCTTTCGGATAAACTGTATCCATATGCGCAATTAGCATAATATTAGTTTGCCCCTTACCTTTATGGGTTGCTTTCACAACTGGTCCCACTTGCTCGGGCGTATCATCCATACGATAAATATCGTGATTAGTAATAATTTCTACTTGAGCACCCGTATTTTTAAGTTGTTGCGCTACCTGCTTGGCAATTATATTCAGCCCTTCTATATCGCGGCTACCAGACTCAATATTTACTAAAGTTTTTAAAGTATTTAAAAAAGGCTGCTTTTGTGACTCAGCTACTTTTATTAATTCTTGAGCTGAGGCGGCATGACTGATTGAAGTACAAATAAAAAGTGATATACCTATACCTATGCCATATTTTAATTGTCTTTTCATTTAATAATAATCCCTATCAATTTATCTGCTTTATAAATACAGCTCATAAGCTGAAGTTTAAATAAGTGAAAAATCAATATAATAATTTATTTATTAAAAGTAACTATTATTTTATATAACCCCTGCGCATAAAAAAAGCCCCCTCATGTGAGGGGGCTTTTTAGAATAATGAGCTGGCGATGACTTACTCTCACATGGGTAACCCCACACTACCATCAGCGCTAAGAGGTTTCACTTCTGAGTTCGGGAAGGGATCAGGTGGTTCACTCTTGCTATGGTCGCCAGCACAACTGTTGATGGACTTGTTCGGGTCTGATTTAACTGCGGTGCAGTATATGCCGTACTTTAGTCCAAATGAGTTATTAACAGCGGGCAGATCTGGGTCTGAATTGTATGTTCCAGCATTAGGCTGAATCAAGGGATATTGCATATTTATGAATCGATTGATGCTTTGTATACAACTGTTTGGGTGTTGTATAGTCAAGCCTCACGAGCAATTAGTATTGGTCAGCTTCACATATCACTATGCTTCCACATCCAACCTATCAACGTCCTGGTCTTGAACGGCTCTTTAGGTGACATAAAGTCACGGGGAAATCTTATCTTGAGGTAGGCTTCCCGCTTAGATGCTTTCAGCGGTTATCCCTTCCGAACATAGCTACCCGGCGATGCGACTGGCGTCACAACCGGTACACCAGAGGTTCGTCCACTCTGGTCCTCTCGTACTAGGAGCAGATCCTCTCAAATTTCCAGCGCCCACGGTAGATAGGGACCGAACTGTCTCACGACGTTCTAAACCCAGCTCGCGTACCTCTTTAAATGGCGAACAGCCATACCCTTGGGACCTGCTTCAGCCCCAGGATGAGATGAGCCGACATCGAGGTGCCAAACACCGCCGTCGATATGAACTCTTGGGCGGTATCAGCCTGTTATCCCCAGAGTACCTTTTATCCGTTGAGCGATGGCCCTTCCATACAGAACCACCGGATCACTAAGACCTACTTTCGTACCTGCTCGACTTGTGGGTCTCGCAGTTAAGCGCGCTTTTGCCTTTATACTCTACGCGTGATTTCCGACCACGCTGAGCGCACCTTCGTACTCCTCCGTTACTCTTTAGGAGGAGACCGCCCCAGTCAAACTACCCACCAGACACGGTCCTCGACCCAGATTATGGGTCAGAGTTAGAACCTCAACATTACCAGGGTGGTATTTCAAGGATGGCTCCATAGGAACTGGCGTCCCTACTTCAAAGCCTCCCACCTATCCTACACAAGTAAGGTCAAAGTTCAGTGTCAAGCTGCAGTAAAGGTTCACGGGGTCTTTCCGTCTAGCCGCGGGTACACTGCATCTTCACAGCGATTTCGATTTCACTGAGCCTCTGCTGGAGACAGCGCCGCCATCATTATGCCATTCGTGCAGGTCGGAACTTACCCGACAAGGAATTTCGCTACCTTAGGACCGTTATAGTTACGGCCGCCGTTTACTGGGGCTTCGATCAAGAGCTTCGCTTACGCTAACCCCATCAATTAACCTTCCAGCACCGGGCAGGCATCACACCCTATACGTCCACTTTCGTGTTTGCAGAGTGCTATGTTTTTAATAAACAGTTGCAGCGGCCTGGTTTCTGCGGCTGCCGACAGCTCAAGGAGCAAGTCCTATCACCATCAGCAGCGTACCTTCTCCCGAAGTTACGGTACCATTTTGCCTAGTTCCTTCAGCAGAGTTCTCTCAAGCGCCTTGGTCTACTCGACCTGACCACCTGTGTCGGTTTCGGGTACGATTCCTGTGTAACTGAAGCTTAGAGACTTTTCTTGGAAGTATGGTATCGGCCACTTCGCCAGTAAACTGGCTTGCTATCGACTCTCAGCATAGAGCACCCCGGATTTGCCTAAGATGCATGCCTACTGTCTTCCACCTGGACAACCAACGCCAGGCTGACCTAACCTTCTCCGTCCTCTCATCGCATTACACAGAAGTATTGGAATATTAACCAATTTCCCATCGACTACGCCTTTCGGCCTCGCCTTAGGGGTCGACTCACCCAGCCCCGATTAACGTTGGACTGGAACCCTTGGTCTTTCGGCGAACGGGTTTTTCACCCGTTTTGTCGTTACTCACGTCAGCATTCGCACTTCTGATACCTCCAGCAGACTTCTCAATCCACCTTCATCGGCTTACAGAACGCTCCCCTACCACGCACATAAATGTGCATCCGCAGCTTCGGCACATAGTTTTAGCCCCGTTACATCTTCCGCGCAGGCCGACTCGACTAGTGAGCTATTACGCTTTCTTTAAAGGGTGGCTGCTTCTAAGCCAACCTCCTAGCTGTCTATGCCTTCCCACATCGTTTCCCACTTAACTATGATTTTGGGGCCTTAGCTGGCGGTCTGGATTGTTTTCCTCTTGACTACGGACGTTAGCACCCGCAGTCTGTCTCCCGGATAGTACTCATTGGTATTCGGAGTTTGCATCGGTTTGGTAAGTCGGGATGACCCCCTAGCCGAAACAGTGCTCTACCCCCAATGGTATTCGTCCGAGGCGCTACCTAAATAGCTTTCGGGGAGAACCAGCTATCACCGAGTTTGATTAGCCTTTCACCCCTATCCACAAGTCATCCCCCGGCTTTTCAACGACGGTGGGTTCGGTCCTCCAGTTAGTGTTACCCAACCTTCAACCTGCTCATGGATAGATCACCCGGTTTCGGGTCTATACCCAGCGACTAGACGCCCTATTAAGACTCGATTTCTCTACGGCTCCCCTATTCGGTTAACCTCGCCACTGAATATAAGTCGCTGACCCATTATACAAAAGGTACGCAGTCACACCACGAAGGTGCTCCCACTGCTTGTATGCATGCGGTTTCAGGATCTATTTCACTCCCCTCACAGGGGTTCTTTTCGCCTTTCCCTCACGGTACTGGTTCACTATCGGTCAGTCAGGAGTATTTAGCCTTGGAGGATGGTCCCCCCATATTCAGACAAGGTTTCACGTGCCTCGCCCTACTCGTCATCATTATGTGTGCCCTTTCGTGTACGGGACTATCACCCTCTACGGTTGCACTTCCCAGAGCATTCCGCTAAAACACACATAACTTAATGGGCTGATCCCCGTTCGCTCGCCGCTACTGAGGGAATCTCAATTGATTTCTTTTCCTGAGGGTACTGAGATGTTTCACTTCCCCTCGTTCGCCTTGCATGACTATGTATTCATCATGCAATACCTACCTTATGGTAAGTGGGTTTCCCCATTCAGACATCTCCGGATCACAGGATATTTGCCGCCTCCCCGAAGCTTTTCGCAGGCTATCACGTCTTTCATCGCCTCTGACTGCCAAGGCATCCACCACATGCACTTAATTACTTGACTATACAACCCCAAACAGTCGACGTTACCTACAAGGAGCAACTTCAACATTACAGTTTAGAGCACTGTGCATTTAAGCACTGTACAGCTTCAATCTAAATTCATATACCAAAACGCTTGATTCAGTTAATTTGCTAGTTCTCAGTTCAATCTACGTTAGTCAACAGGTTGCCCTGTAACGTCTATTGAATGAGTTGAACAATTTATTTCAGACTCAAATTTGCCAATCTGTTAATGATTCACTGCATCCTCGTCGGATTGCAGTCAACTGTGATAAATCACAGAAGTTAATAAACCAGGATTCTTGAACCTTCCATTTACTAAATTCTGTAATCTCTAGCTTCGAATCAAATCATGTTTGATTCGTGGTGGAGACTAGGAGAGTCGAACTCCTGACCTCCTGCGTGCAAAGCAGGCGCTCTACCAACTAAGCTAAGTCCCCAGCTTATCAATAAGTCAACATATCTGTTTTTCTGCATTACTGCTTTCGTCAGTAGTGGTGGGTCTGACAAGACTTGAACTTGTGACCCCACGCTTATCAAGCGTGTGCTCTAACCAACTGAGCTACAGACCCTCAGATACATCGTCATGAAGAACAACTTGTTGTGGATTCTTACCAATCGTCAATCTTTCGTTAAGGAGGTGATCCAGCCGCAGGTTCCCCTACGGCTACCTTGTTACGACTTCACCCCAGTCATCGGCCACACCGTGGTAAGCGTCCTCCTTGCGGTTAGACTACCTACTTCTGGTGCAACAAACTCCCATGGTGTGACGGGCGGTGTGTACAAGGCCCGGGAACGTATTCACCGCGGCATTCTGATCCGCGATTACTAGCGATTCCGACTTCATGGAGTCGAGTTGCAGACTCCAATCCGGACTACGATCGGCTTTTTGAGATTAGCATCACATCGCTGTGTAGCAACCCTTTGTACCGACCATTGTAGCACGTGTGTAGCCCTGGCCGTAAGGGCCATGATGACTTGACGTCGTCCCCGCCTTCCTCCAGTTTGTCACTGGCAGTATCCTTAAAGTTCCCACCCGAAGTGCTGGCAAATAAGGAAAAGGGTTGCGCTCGTTGCGGGACTTAACCCAACATCTCACGACACGAGCTGACGACAGCCATGCAGCACCTGTATCAGAGTTCCCGAAGGCACCAATCCATCTCTGGAAAGTTCTCTGTATGTCAAGGCCAGGTAAGGTTCTTCGCGTTGCATCGAATTAAACCACATGCTCCACCGCTTGTGCGGGCCCCCGTCAATTCATTTGAGTTTTAGTCTTGCGACCGTACTCCCCAGGCGGTCTACTTATCGCGTTAGCTGCGCCACTAAAGCCTCAAGGGCCCCAACGGCTAGTAGACATCGTTTACGGCATGGACTACCAGGGTATCTAATCCTGTTTGCTCCCCATGCTTTCGTACCTCAGCGTCAGTATTAGGCCAGATGGCTGCCTTCGCCATCGGTATTCCTCCAGATCTCTACGCATTTCACCGCTACACCTGGAATTCTACCATCCTCTCCCATACTCTAGCCAACCAGTATCGAATGCAATTCCCAAGTTAAGCTCGGGGATTTCACATTTGACTTAATTGGCCGCCTACGCACGCTTTACGCCCAGTAAATCCGATTAACGCTCGCACCCTCTGTATTACCGCGGCTGCTGGCACAGAGTTAGCCGGTGCTTATTCTGCGAGTAACGTCCACTATCCTAAAGTATTAATCTAGGTAGCCTCCTCCTCGCTTAAAGTGCTTTACAACCAAAAGGCCTTCTTCACACACGCGGCATGGCTGGATCAGGGTTCCCCCCATTGTCCAATATTCCCCACTGCTGCCTCCCGTAGGAGTCTGGGCCGTGTCTCAGTCCCAGTGTGGCGGATCATCCTCTCAGACCCGCTACAGATCGTCGCCTTGGTAGGCCTTTACCCTACCAACTAGCTAATCCGACTTAGGCTCATCTATTAGCGCAAGGCCCAAAGGTCCCCTGCTTTCTCCCGTAGGACGTATGCGGTATTAGCGCTCCTTTCGGAACGTTGTCCCCCACTAATAGGCAGATTCCTAAGCATTACTCACCCGTCCGCCGCTGAATCCAGTAGCAAGCTACCTTCATCCGCTCGACTTGCATGTGTTAAGCCTGCCGCCAGCGTTCAATCTGAGCCATGATCAAACTCTTCAGTTAAAATCATTTGTACCTTATTTATAGACAAGGTACCAATTCTGGCTCATTAATCTTCTGACTAAAAATTTACTCAAATAAACTTCGAGAAATTTCTACCATTCAATCAATGAAAATTATTTCGATCGATCAACCAGTAAAAATCCACACAAGTTGTTCTTCATATTCTCTTAATGATCTTCTTACTGCTTCGTCAGCAGCAAGCTAGGTCGGCTATATTACGCTTTCTTTTCAGAAAGTCAACTGGTAATTCAGATTATTTTAAACTTATCTAACAAAACCCGACTTAACTATATTTAACTAAGTTGCTGTTTTATCAGAAGTTTTAATCTTCATCACCGCCGATGGATGTGCATTATAGGCCATTTTTTTCTCAACGCAAGCGGTATTTTATAAAAAAGTGATCGGCTGGTTATTTATCCGGCAAAAACCCGGCTTTTTTTTATTTCTTAAGTATACACGGCTCAGCCACACTTAACTGATCCAGTATTTTATCCTGTTCATTTTTTTCCTGCCAACGCAAAGGTCGGCAGTCAATATATTCAATATAACCGCTCTCGCCTTCATAGCTTTCGCCCTCCCAATGAGCCTGATAACGAAAGCTTCCGACATAGCCTGCTGCCAAACCAAATTTGAAATCCCCTCGGCTTTGTGCATGCAATTCAAATAATATTTGTCCTTCATGTTCTACGCACCAAGAAAATTCTCTAGGCAAGTACATCTTTTTACCATTAGGTGTAGTCACTTTAGGATAAACACGGTCTACTTTGAATATTACATTTTTGTCATGGAGCTCCATGTCTCCAGCTATATCACGCACATAAAGATGTGATTGAACAAGTTGATTAAAATTATTACGGATTTGTAGAAGCAGAACTTGTAAGGACGGACTCAGATTAATAACCTGATAGGTAAAAAAGCACCAGGTAATTACGGGTATATTGGCAGCACGGGCATATTCAAAGCTACCGGTTCCTTCAATTAAATAACGCTGTTCTTGGTAGTAAACTTCGCCTTTACACTGGCAAAGCAAAGACCAGTGCTCGAATAAGCCCCATTTTATTTTTATAAATTGAGAAAGAACAGGCAGAGTCACCACATTTAAATCTATAGAAAACTCGGGTGACTGGTGTTTGATTCGCAATGCAGGTAATTCACCAGATACTTGATCAATATCTGCAAAGGAAAAATTATCAGAATTAAAAAGGCACTGTTCTTTTATAGAGTAACTTTTAAGTTGCCCCACCATATGTGGACTGGAGCTGACCAAAACTGTTGCAGTATCGAGCGCCTGCTCAAGAATGGCACTTTGATTAAAAAATACTGGTATTCGGGGCTGGCCGATAAGACTTATAAAATTAAGATAATGAAATGGAGCAGGCAGATTGGGTAGAATCAGACCCTGATGGATAATTTTAAAACGGCCTTTAGGCGGATGATAAGCCAAGTTCAGTTTAGAAAATGATTTAGGGTTCAGCTGCTGTGATTGATTCAACGACGTAATCAATTTAACCATACTGAACCCCCTGATTTGGTTAGGTTATAATACGACTTTGATGTCTTCGGGCCAAAAATGTTGTAATGAAACCTGATAATGCATAAATAATAGAAACAGTCAGTATTCCAACAGGTATATTGTACGTAATTGCTGCAAGAATCAAAACAACAGGAAGCATGACTGCAAAAGGTACACGTTTGCGATCCATCTGTTTAAATGAGTAATACTTGATATTAGAAATCATCAGGATTCCGATAATCAGCATCAGGACAGCATTGGTGGCTTGAATTCCCCGGTCCTGCAGATCAAAAATCGCTGGAAAATCTATTCCTACCCAGATTAATGAAACCACAATGATTGCAGCCAACGGACTTGCAATCCCGATAAAATAACGCTTATCGACTACTCCGATCTGCACATTGAAACGGGCTAACCGGAAGGCGGCACAAGCGGTATAGACAAAACAGCAAGCTAAACCAATACGACCAAGATCATTAAGACTCCAGCTATACATGAGCATTGCAGGCGCTACGCCAAAAGCCAGCAGGTCAGACAATGAGTCAAATTGTTCACCAAAAGCACTTTGTGCACCAATGGCACGTGCTACCCGTCCATCCAGACCATCTAAGAGCGCAGCAATAAAAATCGCATAAATGGCCTGACTATAGACTCCATTCATGCTCGCGACTATTGAATAGAACCCTGCAAGTAAAGCTGCGGTCGTAATTAGGTTCGGCCATAGATAAATTCCACGACGCCTTATTTTCTGCCCTTCATGAGTATGCTCTTCTTCGACTACTTCAAAGGTAATTCCATCAAATGAGTCGTGAGAATTATCATCCCGTTCAGGCTTAGGTATATTTGTCATTCTTATACGTCCTAACTATGACCTTATCCAATTTACGGTAAAATACAGATTATTCACCAACTAGCCAGCGTACTGCCGCATGTCCGCCAATTTCCTGCATGCGCAGATGTGGAAACAACCATTGTAGTGCCTCATCTGCATCTTCAGAAAACTTCCAAGGCGGATTAATGACCAGTAAACCACAACCATTTAAACCGACTGGCGTATCATCCGGCCATACACAGATTTCACAGATGAGCTGCCGGCGAATACCGGTCTTCATCATTTTCTTTTCAAAACGCTCAATCATGGCGCGATCCTTAATCGGATACCACACGGCAAATACGCCCGTCGGCCATTTTTTATAGGCATTCTGTAAAAGCTCTACCAATTGCGGAAAATCTTTACGTTCTAATTCATAAGGCGGATCAATCATGACCAGACCGCGTTTTTCTTTCGGTGGAATAACGGCCAGTAGTCCCTCATAAGCATCACGTTCATGCAGCCCAGCACGTGAATCACGAATATTGTCACGTAACTGCTGAAATATATCCCGTTGCATTTCAAACACTGTGGCTTTATCAATATCACGCATTCCCTGTAATGCAAACCATGGTGAGCCCGGATAAGCTCCTTGACCCTGCTGGCTACGCATACTTTCAACCAGTTTCAGGTATTGCTGTACGCCTTCTGGTGCATTACGCTTGACTGAGTCATCCAGCTTGACCAAACGGTGAATACCTGTCAGAAATTCACCAGACTTTTGTGCAGGTGCAGACGACAGATCATATTGACCCGCGCCGCCATGCGTATCGATATAACGATAAGGCTTGTCTTTACTATTCAGGCGTGTCAACAATTGCAGCAACAGTACATGTTTCATAACATCGGCAAAGTTGCCTGCATGGAAATGGTGACGGTAATTCATTTTTGCATTAATTCCTTAGTTCAATAGGCATTTTAGCATGAAAAAATGTTTCTTTAAGGAACTTCTCTTATTCTAAAATAATCCCTTACTTTTTATCCTTATTTTTTCGAGGTGATATGGAAGACGTTCTTCTACCGCAATCCTGGGCTCTTGACCAAGTGATCAGTGATTTACATCAACATGGTTTTGCAGTTATTGATCGAGCCTATGAGCAAGCTTATTTGCATGATTTAGTAGAAGAATGTACTGAAAATATTAATCGTTTTCGGGAAGCTGCTGTTCAAAACGGAGTGGTTACGCAAATCCGCAGTGACCATATTTTATGGATCAATGAGAATTTGCCTATTGCACAGCAACATATAAACACCTTGCAACAACTGGCTATCACACTTAACCGGGCATTCTTTACCAGTATTCGTGAAGTTGAAGCTCACTTCGCCTGTTATAATGCTGGCGAGTTTTATACTTTACACCGTGATAATCCCCAACAAAAAAATGATCGGGTTTTTTCTGCTGTTTACTACTTACATGAACAATGGCAGAGTCACTGGGGTGGGCAGTTGCGCTTACAGGATGTACATCAGGATTGGCATATTATTGAACCCACACCCAATCGATTGGTGATTTTTCAAAGTGATCTTTTGCATGAAGTCTTAAAGGCGCAACAACAGCGCCTGTCTATTACTGCATGGCTACGTAGTGGACCGGTGTTATGGTAAAGGCCGGGCCGGTCGCTTTAAATCTGTAAAACCAGCCTCATATATAAACTTAATATTTATAAGAGTAATGGCGAATGCTAGAAGATACCAAGCAACTGATAGCCCGCATCGGTGAAACAGATCAATTGTTCTTGTCATGCAGTACGCCTGAACTGGCGCTTGAGCGTGGGCAGTTACGCATGGAACTGGTAAATCGCAGCAATCATCGTCAGGAACAGGTTCATTTCTTACAGGAGGCTATTGTCATTCTTGAACAAGGCCGCCTGGAATATGAAGAAATGCCGTTAAGGGTTTACCTTGACCTCTCGATTCAGCTAGCTAAAGCTTATATGGTTTTCTTTGAATTGAATCGTGAAGCGCATTTTGCCTTAATTGCCCAGCAGATTTTAAAACCATTGGCACATTATGAGCATGGTGAAATTTTTCTGATTTTAGGCTATGCATCTGTTGCTAAAAATGAATTGGCTCTTACCCGGCACTGGCTGAGCAAATATACCAAGACTCAAGAGTTTGATCGGGAAACATTACGACAACATTTTGCCTTTCAGGCTGTGCGTAATGAGGACTGGTTTATGAAACTGCTTCAGTCGCGTGTTCATTGATTGAAATCAAAGGCTCTTCACAGAAGAGCCTTTTTTCTTATTCAGGATGCTTAGGATTTTTATCGTCTTCAACGTGCAGCATCTGGTTCAGCTTGTCAATAATCACAATCCATTCATCATCCTGATGCCAGTGTTCACGCAGGAAAGAACTCTGCCCCTGTGTCCAGAAATCTGCTTCTGGTAAAATTACATCAGAAGGAAGCTGATGATCTTTTGCAAACTGGTCTATAGAAGCTTCATCTGAAGGTAAGCCTAATTGCTCAAATAATAATTCTAAAGTGGGTTGTTGTTCGAGTACCATAACTTGACTCCTATTTGTTATTTCATCAATCTATAAACTAACAAATACGCAGAAAATTAGGGCTACAGGCCGATGTATTCTTGTTATCTTTTGTGATAAATCTAAAGATGACTATAAAAAAAGCGCCTATGACAGGCGCTTTTTATCAATCTAAAAAATAGATTATTTAAGCATATCAGCAACTGCTGCGCGCTCTTCTTCAAGTTCGTTCAGAGTTACGTTAATGCGCTCACGGCTGAATTCGTCGATTTCAAGACCTTGAACGATTTTGTATTCACCGTTTTCAGTGGTTACAGGGAAACCAAACATTACGCCTTCAGGAATGCCGTAAGATCCATCAGAAGGAATACCCATTGTTACCCATTTGCCGTTTGTACCAAGTGCCCAGTCACGCATATGGTCGATAGCAGCATTTGCAGCAGAAGCAGCAGAAGACAGGCCACGCGCTTCGATAATCGCAGCGCCACGTTTACCAACAGTTGGAAGGAATACGTCTTTGTTCCATTCAGCATCGTTGATTTTGTCTTTCAAGCTTTCGCCGTTCACAGTTGCAAAACGATAGTCAGCATACATGGTTGGAGAGTGGTTACCCCAAACAGTCATGTTTTCGATGTCAGAAACTGCAACACCTGCTTTTTGAGCAAGCTGAGTCAAGGCACGGTTGTGGTCAAGACGTAGCATTGCTGTAAAGTTTTTCGCTGGAAGATCTGAAGCAGATTTCATTGCGATGTAAGCATTGGTGTTTGCAGGGTTACCTACAACCAATACTTTAACGTCACGACTAGCCACTTCGTTAAGCGCCTGACCTTGACCGATGAAGATTTCACCGTTCACTTTAAGCAGGTCAGCACGTTCCATACCAGGACCACGTGGGCGTGAACCCACAAGAAGCGCGTAATCAGCATCTTTGAATGCTACTTTAGGATCATCAGTACCGATCATGCCCGCCAACAATGGGAAAGCACAGTCGTCTAGTTCCATCATTACGCCTTTCAGCGCTTGTTGAGCTTTCTCAACAGGAATTTCTAATAATTGAAGAATAACTGGTTGGTCTTTACCCAGCATTTCGCCGCTTGCGATACGGAATAACAGGCTGTAACCAATTTGACCAGCAGCGCCAGTAACGGCAACGCGAACAGGTTGCTTCATGTAATTATCTCCAATTGAGGATCGTCATAATGATTAAATAGCTGTTCTATCTAATCTTAATAAACATAAACGGCAAAGATTGTACTCCAATCGTCTGATAGATGCATGTAAAAGAGAATGGATTTCCCCTAAAGTCTGATAGGAAATATAAATGAAATCCTTTTCATACTTTCAGATTATCTTTAAGCATCAAATAATTGTTTAATATGCCCCTTTTACGGTAAAGCTACCTGGACAACTGGAGACGACTTCACTTGAGCACTGTTTATACTGCCCATTAACCCGGTAACATACCTGAACCTCTGTCAAGACAGGTGTGCCTCTTAAACTTTCACAACTAAAGCGTATTCCATTATTTGGCAAAGCAGGGTTCAGTTTTAAAAACTGCTGTTTTAATGAATTATTTTGCATTTGACGACTGACTGAGCCGGTCAGATCGGCAGGTATTTTTAAGCGCTCGGCATAATTAATAATGGTACGGAAATACTGGCTGGCATTCATTGGCAAACACCCTCCTACGCTATGCCATAACTGAGCACGGCTATTTTCACCCGGCATAATACGCGACACAACGTTTGCCTGAATGGGTGACAGATTTGCAGAAGAACTGGTTGTACAGTCTTCTTCTGTTGTTTCAGGCAGCAAACCGGCAATCGTCAATGAATACCCTTCCAGACACTGGCGGGTTTTCTGTCTGGATGAGTCCAGTGCACATACTGCCGGTGTCATTTGCACACGCATCACATACCCCTGCAAAGCTGGTGCAGCAAAGGCCGGAGAACTACACAACCCGATCACAGCAGTTACACATCCGGCAGCTGCAAAAGAAGAGGTTGCCTTTAGACTTATTTTCTTCATTGAAAAACTAGCTATAAATTGCAGTAACACATTAATTCACCGGACCCTTATGGTGTATTCCTGACCGGTATTACTTTCATCCGGTTCTGAATAGATTGTGGTCCTTGCCCCAATAGCACCCCATAATGAGTTGCATTTGCCATGACATTTTTAACGTAGTCACGGGTTTCAAGTAACGGAATGGCTTCCGTATATTGATCAGCAGTCAGACTCTGAAATTCAGGCTGCCAGCGCTTAGCCCTGTTCGGACCGGCATTATAGCCAGCCGTTGCCAATACAGGGTTATTACTGAGCTGATTTTGTATCATGGACAGATAATAAGTACCGTAGCGGATATTGGTATTCATATCAGTCAGGGCAGCCGGGTTATAACTCTCGCCCATTTGCCGGGCGACCAGTCGTGCTGTATCCGGCATGATCTGCATCAATCCGCCAGCTCCAACATGTGAACGTGCAGAAGATACAAAACGGCTTTCCTGACGCATAAGTCCATAAGCCCAAGCAGGATCTACTCCCACATTGCGGCTATGACTCACCACTGTACCCTGATGTGGAGTAGCATAACGGTAACTGTAATTATGCTGTCTCACTGTACGTTCTGCGGCATAGATTGCTCGATCATACCATCCCATATCATGAGCACGTTTCGCCGCAGCGAGTAATAAACCATCATCCTGCTTCAGGTATGCCTGACGTACTGCCCAGTTCCACTCACGGTTAATATAGCTATCTGGTGCATTAATACGGCGCAAGGTAAACGCGCGGTTAAAATGGATATTCTGGTTCAGCCGCTGCATGTCTTGGCTAGAAGGTTGCTGATTACCCGGCACACTGCTGTATTTTTGGCCCAACTGATCCTTTGCTAACAGATTATGATAATCATCGCCTGCCTGGGCCAATTTACTATAGATAGCTCGTGCTGTCTGGCGTGAACCACTGTCATTCCGTTTTTCCACGCTACGGGCCAGCCAGTATTGCCAGCGGTCTTCCTGTTTCTGGGTGACTGTCATACTATCAATAGCACGGATTACACTCTCCCACGCTCCAAAGCGAATCGCCTGTCGCGCATAGATTTCTGCTTCTTCAGGGGTAAATGGATAACCATAGCTGGTATCTAAAGCATTCAGGACTTCCCGATTAAAATTATTCTTCATGACAGTAGTACCGCCAATATAACCCACTGTGCGATACAAATAGCGTTGTACATCGGCAGGCGTACCCTCAGCCGCGCGTTTTACCGAAGATAACGCTGTTTCCAGTTCGTTATTGGCCAAGCGTCCCAAGGCAAAAATCAGATAAGCATGATCGGTTGGAGTCGCTTTGGGTGCAGACCATAAATAATTAAGCGGATTAGCCTGAATCTGGTTCAGCTGGGGCAATGATAAAGGTAGCCCAATAGTTTGTGCAGTTGCCAGCGCATGACCCGACTGTCCTGCCCGTAGTTGTCCCCATAAACGCTGCTGGCGATCTTGAGCAGTCATTAATGGGCTGGCCAGCATCATACGCCCCAAACCGGTACAGGAATCAGGCTGCGATTCAGTAGTAAACCATATATCCTTATACTCGGCGAAGACCAGAGGGTCGCCAGTCTTAGCCCGCACCTGGGCAACCGCACAGCTTTCTGCACGGTCAGGATTGGTCACATAAGCCAAAACTGGCTGGGCATTGGCATAATCAGCCTGTTTTACTTTTTCTTCTACATAGTCAGCGGCAAGTTTTTCGGTCATGGCAGCCTGCGGATACCGCTGGGCAAAGCTAATAATTGCTGAAGGCGACTGAAAACCCAGATTGGTATTTAATTTCCAGTATTCCGGATAATAGCCAAGTACATCATTTTGCATAGCAGCCTGATACTGATCTAACAGCGCAACATTACCCGCATTGGCAGCCCTTAAGGCATCATTAAACTGCTCGTCAGCAGCTTGGCTACAATGTATACCGAATACACTCATCAAGCTTCCAAGCAAGAGGCGCTGAAAACTTTTGTTTTTTAATCCATATTTACTTAATGAATTATTTTTCTTGAGATGCATACCCGCCCTTTTCCAGCTGCAAAACCCAGTTCCGGACCGATAGTTTAATTATTCTTTATGATGACTACTGTTGTGTTATGTAAACTCATGATTCACCTCTCATTAATTCAAAAGTAATTTTGTCTGTAAAATCAACGTAAACTGAACTGAATTTATTTTTAGGGCTTTAGTTAAAAATACTGTTAAAATGTGCGACCTTAAAAATCCCTTTACCGGTTGATTTATGTATATTCAGGCCGGTTATCTGATCATTATCCTTTAGGAGCCTACATGACGGTTCAAACCTTCATTCCAAATGGTGCCAAAGCTGCCTCAGAAAACACTGTTACCCAGCCACAGCACACCCCTGCCGATAATATGCCAGTTAAAAAACTGTATATTGAAACGCAAGGGTGTCAGATGAATGAGTATGACAGTCACCGTATGGCAGACCTTTTAGGCGACTCACATGGCTATATCCTGACCAGCAATCCGGCTGATGCCGATATCCTGCTGATGAACACATGTTCAATCCGTGAAAAAGCACAGGAAAAAGTGTTTAGTGAGCTGGGCCGCTGGCGTAAGCTGAAAGACCAGAATCCTGACTTGGTGATTGGTGTGGGTGGCTGTGTGGCCTCCCAAGAAGGCGATAATATTCAAAAGCGTGCGCCTTATGTCGATATGGTATTTGGCCCGCAAACCCTGCACCGTTTACCGCAAATGCTGGACCAGCATATAGACCAGCTTGAGAAGCCAAAGAAAGAGAAGATCAAGCTGGTTGATATTTCCTTTCCGGATATTGAAAAATTTGACTTTTTGCCCGAACCACGCGTAGAAGGCTATAAAGCTTTTGTTTCAATCATGGAAGGCTGTTCAAAATACTGTTCGTTTTGTGTAGTTCCTTATACCCGTGGTGAAGAAGTTTCACGTCCGCTGGATGATGTACTGGCCGAGATTGCTGGTCTGGCAGAAAAAGGCGTTCGCGAAATCAATCTGCTTGGCCAGAACGTAAATGGCTATCGTGGAGAGACTTTCGAAGGCACTATCTGTACCTTTGCTGACCTGCTGCGTCTGGTGGCCGAAATTCCGGGTATTGGCCGGGTTCGTTATACCACTTCACACCCGCTAGAATTTAATGATGATCTGATTCAGTGTTACCGCGACTTGCCACAAATGGTCTCACACCTACATTTGCCGGTACAAAGTGGTTCAAATGACGTACTTCAGGCAATGAAGCGTAACCATACTATTGATGTTTATATTGAAAAAATAGCCAAGCTTCGTAAAGTCCGTCCCGATATGCATTTATCAAGTGATTTTATTATTGGGTTTCCAGGCGAGACTGATCAGAATTTTGAAGAAACTTATCAGTTTATTCAGGAAATGGACTTTGACCACTCTTATAGCTTTATTTATTCCAAACGTCCTGGTACACCAGCCTCAGAGCTGGCCGATGACACACCGGAAGAAGTGAAAAAAGAGCGTTTAGCACGTGTTCAGCAATGGATCAAGCAATCCAGTATTGCAAAAACAAATGCCATGCAAGGAACGATTCAACGTGTTCTGATTGAAAATATTTCAGAAAGGGATCCGAACTTGCTAGTCGGTACAGCCGATAATACCCGTCTGGTTACCTTTATCGGAGACCCGGCTTGGGTGGGACGTTTTGCCGAGATTGAAATTACCGAAATTAAAACTTTAAATTTAGTTTACGGAGAACTCTTGAATCTTGAGCCTGACGTGGCGTAATGTAAGGGGAACGACAAAAATTACTTAAAGGATTTCTCTTGACTGCAGCGATTCGACGTACAGTAAGTTTCCCTGGCATTTCTATGGAACGCCTTAAGAGCATGTTAGGTGCTTATAACGGACATATGAAACAGATTGAACAGCGTCTGGATGTCAAAGTTACCCATCGTGGTGATAGCTTCTTTGTAGATGGTGAAATCGATGCAGTTGAACGGGCAGAAAGCCTGTTACAGCGACTGCATGAAGAAGCCGAGGTTTCGCAGCAGATCAGTGCCGATGTACTGCATATGATGATTCAAGGCAGTCAGACCGAGCGCGAGCTGATGGATGATACCGAGCAGGAACATACCGGCCTCGACAGTGTCTGGTTACAGACCCGAAAAGGCCGGATCAATCCACGCGGTGCCAACCAGAAACGTTATGTGCAGCGCATTTTGCAAAGTGATATCTCTTTTGGTATCGGTCCTGCTGGTACAGGTAAGACCTATCTGGCGGTTGCTGCTGCAGTCGATATGCTGGAACGTAATGAAATCCAGAGAATTCTTTTGGTCCGTCCGGCGGTAGAAGCAGGTGAGAAGCTGGGCTTCCTGCCGGGTGATTTAAGCCAGAAAATTGATCCTTACCTTCGCCCTCTTTATGATGCACTGTATGAAATGCTCGGTTTCGAGAAGGTTGCCAAACTCATCGAACGGCAGGTCATTGAGGTTGCCCCACTTGCTTATATGCGTGGTCGAACCCTGAACCATTCTTTTGTCATTCTGGATGAAGCACAGAACACCACGCCAGAACAGATGAAAATGTTCCTGACCCGTCTGGGTTTTGGTTCGCGTGCAGTAATTACCGGAGACATTACTCAGGTAGATTTACCACGTGGACAGCAATCAGGACTAGCCCATGCTTTGCGGGTACTGGAACCGATTAAGGAAATTCATATTACCCGCTTTCATTCACGTGATGTAGTACGCCACCAGTTGGTACAAAAAATTGTAGAAGCATATGAAGGCTGGGACAGTGAACAGTCCCGGCTGAGTGCTGAAGCACGTGCTGAGCGCAAGGCACGTCAAGAAGCACTTGTAAATGAAAATGATACTGCTGCAGATGCACAGCATCAATCAGAAACACCAGACAACATTTAAGGTTTATTTTGAAACTTAGTCTCTCTTTGCAACAAACGTTTGTAGCGCCTGAACTGGTGCTCAAACGTGCTTATCTTAAAAAAGTGATTGAAACCACTCTTCGTCATCTTGACGTTAAACAGGACTGCGAAATTGGAATTGCCTGTGTTGACCTTGATCAAAGTCAACAGCTGAATCTGGAATACCGCCGGAAAGACAAACCTACCAATGTCTTATCTTTCCCGAGTGAAATTCCGGAAGAAATTTTACCCATGCTGGCAGCCCGGCCTTTGGGTGATCTGGTGATTTGTATTCCGGTCGTATTACAAGAAGCTGCCGAGCAGCAGAAAGTACCCGTAGAGCATTTCACACATATGCTGGTCCATGGCACATTACATTTGTTAGGTTATGACCACGAAATCAGTGATGAAGATGCCGATGAAATGGAAGCACTGGAAATTGAAATTCTGGCCAAGCTTGGCCTGAATAATCCTTATCAGGAAGAATAAATTAAAGTAAGCTATTTTAATAATTACAAACTTGGCAGGAATAATAACTATGAAACTACTCATGCAAATTACTGCCCTGTTGACCAGTACAATGTTTATGCCTGTAGTTTTTGCAGAACAACCTGTTACTGTGCAGAGCAGCTGTCCGCAGTCTGAGTTTCAGTCTAAAGATAAAACATGGAGTGGACATTATTATCTCAGCGGCGTCATGGAAGTTGGCTCTGAATTGCTACTGGAAGAAAATGGTCATTTTAAATGGATGCTGGCAGTCGGTAGCCTGGACCAATATGCAGAAGGTATCTGGTGGAAAACCGGAGAGTGTATCGGTCTCAAACCTGAAGCCAAATTCTTAAAACAGCTTCAGATTTTTCCAAGTTCTCTTTATCTTGCTGATGAAAAACTCAAAGCTGTCTGGGCAGATGGCCGTGAGCAGGGAACTTATTACCGGCCGAAACTGAACTCTAATCCTTAATACGAAACCTTTAATTTATTTTACTTCGAATTCAGCCTCGGCCGGGTCGAATCGCCACGTCCGTACAATGCGTAGTTCAGAAATATCTTTCATACCTGCATCAAATCGCCCAAATGGCGCACCTTTACGTACAGAAGCCTTAGCTGCCTCATCTAGAATGGTATGTCCTGAACTTTCCAATAACCGGATTGCACGTATCCCGCCTTGAGCATTCAGGATGACCATAAGCTGCACTTCTCCTGTTAGGCGCTCAGCCTTAGCCTGCTGCGGATAATAGCGGTTACCATAGAGTTCAACTTTTTCACGGAACTTGTCCAGATAGGCAGCTGCTGCATCCTGCTTGGCCTGTATTCCATCCACCGTTTTGATACGCTGCTGACGGCTGAAATCCTGCTGACGCTGTAAATACTGGGCTTCCAGACTGGCAGCCGTTGCTGCCTTAGCCTGAAACTGGCTCTGTAATTCTTCTAAAGCCTTTTTACGCTGGTTTTGCTCCGCTTCTTTGCGCCAGCTCATGATTGTCATCAGGACTTTGTCTTCAAACTGTATTTGAGGCTGTTGGTGCATCTGCTGTAAAGTCTCCTGCTGCTGCTCACCCGCACTCTGTTGTTGTGAACTGGCCGGTAGCTGGCTTGAGATACGGTGAGCCTCTCGAAAGCGGCCTGAACCCTGCTGGTCTGCCTGTGCCAGATAGTCGGCATCTTTGACCTGCTCAGAACTCGGACGAATGCTGACAGCGATTTCCTTACTGGCAGCAGCCTCTGGATCTGGCATTGCAAAATGCAGAGTTAAAATCGCCGAATGTAAAATGACAGCCAGCAACAGAGCACCCATAAAAATCGGATCCTGCCACCAAGCCAGACCTATCCCACCAGGTAAAATTATTTTTTTCAACATATGACTTTTTACCAGCCAGACTCTTTTGGTTTGAAGTCGGTTTAGAAAGAAGTAGAAAATAACAACAATACAAAGTTATTATTAAACTTATGGACTTGTCACCCCAGTCACCAATCTTCATACTCAACATTAAAAATGACGCGATTAAATTCAGCTAACTGCAGGATTCAAGCTTGAAATTTTCTTACGTCCCGTCAAGATTGCAACTGAACGAAAAAGAACTCTCCATCTGGAATCATTTTTATGCCTAGAACGCTAATTTCCAATATTTCTAAACGTATACGTCAAGTATATCAAAAAGCAGAGGGATTTATTGAAGAAGAGCGTGAGTTTGCCTTGTCTCAAGTTTTTTTGAATGCCACTTTTGAACGTTATGTCACCAATAATGTTAAACTTTTGCAGGATTTGCATGCTGATGTGCATGATGACTGGCTCAGACTGTACGCCACTTTGGAAGTAAAGGGTTTATATACCACCCTGTCTGTTGACTTAAAACTGCTACAGATGGAACTCAATAAAAACACCCAGCTTCTGATTTTTGAGCAGATCAGTGACACGCAGGTGATTGAGGCCAAATTTAAAAATGTATTTATAAAAATCGGATTTAATGCCGCTCTCTTCTTTTACCAGAAAATTTTAAGAAAAGACCCTTTAGGTTCTATCTTGGAGCGTTTTAATATTGTGCAAGTTAAAGATGACCTGTTATATCTGGATTTGAATCAGTGGTTGGGCAAAAGCCGTTCGGTTCTGGAAACACTGGATAAAATCAATGTAAATCAGGGGCTGTTACGTGAAGCAGAACTGGTTCTGGTTGGGAATGTTAATATGCGGGCTATTCTGCATAAGTCTATGCGCGATGCCCAAATGCAGAAAATAGAAGATGATATTGAAGCTACCCATGTGACGCCACTTCAACAAAAATAGACTTTAAAATATCTTATATTTAAGCTGAACTGTGAAAAACCTACATACTGATACAGTTAAGTAGCCTATTTCTATTACTTCTTCATTATTGAAGAGCATAATACTAGATGAAAAATAAGTTATGTTTCTTTGATGCAACCTGTTTCTGTAAAAGGATCCCCACACTTATGGCAACTACCCTGTTTAAAACCCTGACCTTAGCGACTGGTATGACCACGGCGCTGTTATTTTCCGGTTTTTCAAGTCATGCTCTCGCCATGAGTCCCTTTCAAGCCAGCTATCAATTTTCTTATAATGATAAGAATATGGGTACAGCGACCCGGACTTTAAGTAAGAACGGTAACCAGTGGGTGTACACCTTTGCCGCAAAGGCGGGCGCTATTGCATCAGCCACCGAAACCAGCCGTTTTAGCTTTAACAATAACAAGATTATCTCTGACAGCTTTAACCGGACCAGCAAAATTTTAGTACATAATGACAAAATGAGCATCCAGTTTAATCCGGGCACCAAACTTATCAAAACGCAAAAAGATGATAAGTCCCGTTCTTTTGCCTGGCAATCTGGGGTACTCGATGAGCTAAATGCCGAATTACAGATTCGGGAAGATTTAAAAGGCTCAGGTTTAAAGTCAACCTATCCAATTGCTGATGCCAAAGAAGTGGAAAACCGTAAGTTTGTTAGGCAAGGTACTGAACAGGTGAAAACCTCTTATGGTACATTCAGCACCATTAAAGTACGGATGCAACATGACAAGGCCGAGCGAAATACAGTTTTCTGGCTGGCCCCAAAATTAGATTACTTACCGGTTAAAGTTACCCATCAAGATGGTAAAACGTCCTATGGCCTGTTATTAACAGGTTATAAAGGACCAACAAATTAAGTAATTTGATCAATTTCAGCTTGCATTTTTGCGGATGCTTTTTAAAATACGCTTTTGCTTGAAAAAGCATCCGCCCCTAGAGGAATTCTCCCGTGCATGCACTAGAACAGAAAATCTTAAGTGAAGGTATCGTTCTATCTGATCAAGTCTTAAAAGTGGACGCGTTCTTAAATCACCAAATTGATCCTGTATTGATGCAGCAAATTGGTAAAGAGTTTGCTGCCCGCTTTAAAGATGCAGGCATCACCAAAATTATCACGATTGAAGCATCTGGTATTGCTCCTGCAGTCATGGCAGGTTTAGAACTGGGTGTTCCTGTAATTTTTGCCCGTAAATATCAGTCATTAACTTTAAAAGATGACTTATACCGTTCTAAAGTTTTTTCATTTACCAAGCAGACTGAAAGTACAATTGCGATTTCAAACAAACATCTGAACTCAAGTGACCGCGCACTGGTCATTGATGACTTTCTGGCGAATGGCCAGGCGGCTTTAGGTCTGATTGACCTGATTCATCAAGCCAGTGCTGAAGTTGTCGGGGTCGGGATTGTAATTGAAAAGTCTTTTCAGCCTGGCCGCGATGTCTTACTTGAAAAAGGATATCGTGTCGAGTCACTAGCCCGTGTACAGTCACTAGCAGATGGCAAAGTAGTTTTTGTTCAGGAATAAGCTTCTTTGACAATAAAAGAGCGCATTAGCGCTCTTTTTTATGGCTGCAGTTTAAGAGCAATCTCTCCAAGCCTTTTACCTTGGGCGAAGCACAAATCTTTTTCTTCCTGAGTCAACCCTTGGTCATGGCGTGGTCCACTCACATGTGTGGCACCATAAGGTGTACCCCCAGATTTAGTATTTGAGAGCGCCGGATGGTCATTACTAAGCCCTATAATCATCATACCATGATGGAAAAGTGGAGGCAGCATGCTCAGCAAAGTGCTTTCCTGCCCACCATGCATAGAACCACTCGAGCTAAATACACAGGCAGGTTTGTTATGCAATGCTCCGCTCAGCCATAAACTGGTTGTTTGGTCCCAGAAATATTTCATCTCACTGGCCATATTACCAAAGCGGGTAGGTGAACCAAGAGCCAGACCGCTACAGTTAGCCAGCTCATCTAGCGTACAATAGATATCGCCTTCTGCAGGAATACTCGGTGCAGCTTCTGTGACTACTGTCGCCAATTGTGGGACCGTACGGATCTTTACATTCATACCGGTGGCTTCGATACCATTTGCAATTAAATGCGCCATATCTCGGGTAGAACCATATTTACTGTAATAAAAAACAAGAATATAAGCTTGCATACACTTTTAGAGTTTAGCTAAAAAGAAAACTATACGGTATTTCTTTAAGTTTTTGCTAAGCTGGAACAACGAATTACATAAAGATCATGAAAAAAATCGAGATTTTATTTTTATGTTGAATTTTTTAAAGAAGCTTCCGTTCTATGACAAAACTTGGTTCAAATTTATCCTGTTTGTCATTCGCCGTTTTGAAGCAGACCGTTGTCGAGAGCTGGCAGGTTCTTTAACCTATACCACGCTCTTTGCGATTGTGCCCATGCTGACCGTATTTCTGGTCATTATTTCCTCTATTCAGGCCTTGGAACCAGCGCGTCAGCAGTTGCAGCAGCTTATTTATAGCAATTTTCTGCCTAAAAGCACGATTGCATTTGACAAGATGCTCAATGCTTTTACCGAGAAGTCTAGTAATCTGACTGTCATCGGGGTGCTGTTCCTCTTTGTCACAACCATCATGATGTTAAGTACCATTGAAACCGCATTTAACCGGATCTGGCGTGTTAAAGAAACGCGGGGAGGCATTGTCGGGTTTATGCGTTATTGGACAATTATCTCTTTAGGGCCCATTGTGCTTGGCAGTGCTTTTGTCATCTCATCTGCGTTGGCTTCTTTAAGTATTTTAAGCAATAACTTTGCAGGCTATGAAATGGATGGCGCGTTTCTCCTGTCATTGCTTTCCATTGCATTGACGATTGCTGGTTTCTTTATTATTTACTGGACTATACCCAACCGCAATGTACCTGTGATTGCTGCTGCCTTGGCCGGCGTATTCAGTGCAATTGTTTTTGAAATGCTCAAGAACTTGTTTGGCACCATTATGTCCAATTTTACCAGTTATGAAATTGTCTATGGTGCCTTTGCCGCAATTCCTATTTTCCTGTTATGGATTTACCTGTCTTGGAATATTGTACTTTTAGGGGTTGAGGTCAGTTTTGCGATTACTGCGTTTCATTCTCGCTATGGCCAGACACGTCATCCGGTATTGATGCTGCTGGATGTTCTGGATCTGTTTTATCGAAAACAGAAACTGGGGGAAACGGTTACTGAAAAAGAAGCTATGAATATCTTGGGCCGGGGGGAAATAGGTCGCTGGCCCGCTTATGTAGCTATGCTGGAAGAGCAGAATCTGGTCAAGCGTACAGAAAATAATGATTATGTACTGGTACGTAATCTAAGTCAGGTTGACTTCTGGAGTTTCTATAAAGCACTTCCGTATCCACTGCCACGACGTAATGATGTAGGCAATATTCATCCAGATGATGAATGGATGCAAAAGCTTGGCCCCGTACTCATTGAAAGTGATGACTATCTTTCTGCCAAACTTTCTGTTCCTCTTTCAACGATTTTTGAGAGAAAATAAAATTTAAAATTACCTATCTGCTTAAAAAAGGCCATATGAAATGGCCTTTTTTAACACTTAAAACCATCTGCTTATTGAACAAATGTATTCCATGTAAAATCTTGGGAAACACCTTTTAACGTCATGATCAGACGGTCTCCAGATTTTAATGCAGCCACACCAGCCGGTGTACCGGTCATGACGACATCACCCGGTTCAAGTGTAAATACCTGACTGATATCTGCAAGCAGATAACCAATATCAAAAATCAGTAATGAAGTGTCACCTTCCTGACGTAATGCCTCATTTACCTGTAAGCTATAATGAATATTTTTCCAGTCTTTTATTTCTTCCAGACTTACCCAGTCTGCCAAGATACAGGAACCATCAAAAGCTTTGGCCCGCTCCCAAGGCTGGCCCTTGCGTTTAAGTTCGGTTTGTAACTCTCGTAAGGTGAGGTCCAAACCTAGAGTTACTGCTCCAACAGCTTTCAAAGCTTCTTGCGGATCAGTTTCATTATGTAATGGCTGGTCTATACGTAAACTGAGTTCACATTCATGGTGACAGTCGCCCCATGCCGGATTCCAGCTGATTCCCTGTTCAAGTCCAACCAAGCTGCTTGGCGGCTTGATAAATAGTACCGGATGGTCAGGTACGGCGTTCCCCAACTCTTTGGCATGATCCGCATAACTGCGGCCTACACAGACAATTTTTGATGGACGCGTAGCCATGCTTTTCCCTTCCTTTTCTATTTCAGTTCAATAAAATTTATTTCTTGAATGTATTTTCAAATACAGCCTGTTGCTGGGCATTCAGAAAAGCCCGTTTTGGTACAATAATGACAGTCCGGTTCTTGAACTCAAGCATATAAGTAAGCTTGCCTATAGCAAAGTGCTGTACTTCTGCATACTGGAAAGTCTGCTTGCGACCATTTGCATAGAGTTCAATATAGTCCTGAAACAGCTCGATTCCCTGCTCACTTTTACCAAACTGATACTTGATAAACTGACGTTTGAACATCATCGGTAAAAACCAGTAACGCATGATGAGTTGTAATATCAGAAAGAATACGCCAAGTGCCACATAATAACGGCCAACGCCGGTAGGTCCTAAATAAATACCCCATGTCACAATAGCGATGCTGACAAGAGGTGTAATAAAACGGGTCAGCTGTTTTTTGCCAAATGTTGCCAAAGAGAAGCCATCTTGGGATTCTTCCAGATTTAGGCTATAGCGCACAGATACAGCAGGCTGAACTTCAGACATAAGCACATCAACAAAACTTTCAAATTGTTTTAAATCTTACACCAGAATACGTTATTTCCTCATCTTTTTAGTGTCCGAAGTTATAGTAGATAACTGCCCTTTTTCCTTAATATTATTTCACTTTGTCCCATAAAAAATAGATAAACAGGATTGGCATGTTCTATAGCAACAGATATTTTTATCTCATTGTATGGTTTTGGCTATCTGCTAGTACTGTAGTATCAGCCCAAATTATAACCTGGACCGAACAGATACCCAGCAGTCTTTCACCATTTCAAGGTAACATCCAGACGCTTGCAGGCTTCACAGGCGACCGTATTTTTATTTATGCTCACCCTAAACAAAATATTCAACTGCCTACATTTCAAGCCCAGCAGAAAATACAAGGAAAATATTATAGTGGTGCAGTAATTGTTCCAACCTCTAGCCAGAATATTGCCAAACTGCTGACTCACTATCGTAATTATGCCGGTTTATTTCCTACGCTTAAATCTGCGAAGATCCAAGCTCAACAAGGCAATATTACTCAGGTCAAATATCAGATTCATATTCCCACGCCTATTCCGGTACTCAATTTCAAAGAACAGGTATTAATGCAGCATCAATACAGCAATAATAGTATTGCCACCTTAGTAATTGATGCTCCTGTTCCTTACGGTGCAGGAAAAATTGAATGGTTTGATATAGGCAACCAGAGAACTTTAATTACGATTACCCAATGGGGTGATCTTAACCAGCCTAAAGGTTTTTTATTCAGTAAGATCCTGAATGCCATTCCAGAAGCCAAACTTGGTATTCCAGGTGCTACCAATGCCTTTTTACTAGAAGCCTTGCAACGTCGCTATAAAATATCAACAACCCAAAACCTGAAAGCAGGCATATTACCAGAGTTCCAGCTCAGTACTGCTCAGCGTCAGAAAATTGTCCAGTTAAGCCAGCAGTCTCAAGAACCTGTATCTTTTATTCTTTCGGGCTATCAAGTGCCCTATCAGCAGGGTACAGAAGCTATGCGTTTTAGTACCAGCTATCAGTATTTTGCACAGAGCCCGGAGCAACTTAAACCTTGGCTACAGCCACCTAGCTTTAAATCGCTCTTTCCACGTCAGATTAAAAATGTACAGACCAAGCAGCTTAATCCACAACAACTTGATGCTGATTATCAGGTTTCTGTCGGTTTAGGTGTAATCAGTATTCCTTTCGATTTTAAACTGCGCTTTGACTACCCGAATTCACTACAAAATGTTTTTCATGCGGTGGGTGGAGACTTAAAGTATATACAAGGCGGTATGCAGCTTGATGCATATGGTCAGGGTACTGTATTAAAGCTTACCAGTGCGGTAAAAATTCATGACCAGGCGCCTTTCCTGCTGCGGGCCATGCGCAGTTTGCCCTATCATGATATATTACCTGCCATAGGTGGAAATACAATATTAGCTTTAAAAATTAAACAGCGAGTAAGATAATTATTAAATATTTTATCGTTATTTTGGATACAAAAAACCGCAACAAATGTGCGGTTTCTTCTATTGTTTATCAAGTTGGTGCGCTCAGAGAGATTCGAACTCCCGACCCCTTAGTTCGTAGCCAAGTGCTCTATCCAGCTGAGCTATGAGCGCGTACTTGATGCTGCGCATTATACGTGTTTTTCAGAATTTTATAAGTCTTTTTTAACAACTTTTATCTGAATGCCTAGTTAGTAAGCGTTTTGGAGAAAATCAGATAACTCTTGATCAAAAATTTTTATAAGCAGTTTTCATATTTCCAAAGTAGCTAAAGGCCAATTTATTAAAGTAGTAATCTATTATTTTCAGGCACAAAAAAACCGCTATAAAGCGGTTTAATGTTCAAGTTGGTGCGCTCAGAGAGATTCGAACTCCCGACCCCTTAGTTCGTAGCCAAGTGCTCTATCCAGCTGAGCTATGAGCGCGTACTTGTGTGCCATTAATGGCAAGTCGTTACAATCAATTACTTCAAATATTTATAGGAATTAAACCAATAAATTGGTGCGCTCAGAGAGATTCGAACTCCCGACCCCTTAGTTCGTAGCCAAGTGCTCTATCCAGCTGAGCTATGAGCGCATTGAGGTAATCGTTGGCGGTGAGAGAGGGATTCGAACCCTCGATACAGTTGCCCGTATGCGTCCTTAGCAGGGACGTGGTTTCAGCCACTCACCCATCTCACCGTAACGAGCCGCCATAATACAAACTTAATTCCCAATCATCAAGCCATGACTGAAAAAATTTCTGCCTTTTTTGTTCAATTAAATATTTTTTAAGCAATTTATCGGGTTTTACAGACTTTTCTGATCTTTAAATGCTCACTCTATAATTTTTGAGATACTTAGTTTCCGATTATTCTCAAGATAAAACACATTATTGCAATCATTTACGTGCAGTCCGGGCCGGCATGACTTATGCTAAAGGTATCTTCTGATGTCAAGCCAAATGAAATTATGAAAAATTGGGTCGATCCTGAAGCTAAAGCAGAAGCTGAACGTTATGACAATCCTATTCCTAGTCGTATTTTGATTCAAAAAACGATTGAACAGTTACAGGCGCCGCAATCCCATGCCGACCTGGTTGAGCATTTTGAAATCCAGGACCAAAAAAGTATTGACGCGCTTAATCACCGCCTGATTGCAATGGTACGTGATGGACAACTGGTCAAGGATGGATTCAAGTTTCAGCTGGTTGCTGACTTGCCTACTTATGAAGCTACAGTGTATATCAATACAAAAGGTATGGGCATCGCACAGATTGATGGCCAGGATAACTTGTATTTACCAGAACGTGAACTTCGTCTGGTCTTTAATGGTGACCGGGTACGGGTACGTCAGACCAGTACTGACCGCAAGGGTAAAGCTTGGGGCTTTATTACTGAAGTAATCCAGCGCCGGGTCAAGCAGATTATTGGGCAGCTGAAAATGTATGAGGGTGAATATTTTATTCAGCCTTCCATGCCAAACCAGCATCAACCGATTACCCTGGAAAAAGAACTGATCGATCACGCCAAAATTAACTTGGGTGATATGGTGCGTGTTGCCATTGATGATTATCCGACTCGGGAAGAGTTTTCTACCGGTCATATTGTGCAATCAATGGCAGATAAAGCCGATACTGAAATTATCATTCCACAAACCATCTTGGAATATGGGCTGCCTTATGAGTTTCCTGAAGAGGTTTTAAAGGAAGCAGCCAGTTTTAAAGAGCCGGATGAACAGGACCGTCAGGGCCGGGTAGATTTACGTGATCTGGCTCTGGTCACAATTGACGGTGAAGATGCACGCGATTTTGATGATGCCGTATATGCAGAAAAACGTCCGGGCGGTGGCTATCGAGTGGTGGTCGCAATCGCTGATGTCAGTCACTATGTACGTTTGTGCACAGCACTGAATGAAGAAGCTGAAGAACGCGGGACTTCTGTGTATTTTCCGCATTTTGTCCTGCCGATGTTGCCAGAAGCGCTCTCTAATGGTCTCTGTTCACTGAATCCGCATCTGGACCGCTTGTGCATGGTCTGTGATTTAAATGTTTCACGTGCCGGCCGTGTTACCCAGTATGAATTTTATCCGGCAGTCATGCACTCTAAAGCACGTCTGACCTATACCCAGGTTGCTGCCTATCTGGACGGTGACAGCCAGGCTGTCCCTGAAGATCGTACTGTTCGCAAATCACTTAATACCCTGTTCCAACTTTATCAGGTCCTGAAAGAATTACGTGCAAAACGTCATGCGATGGAATTTGAAACTGTCGAAACATATATGACATTTGACGAGCTGGGCGGTATTAAGGAAATTTTGCCATGTAGCCGTAATGAAGCACATAAACTGATTGAAGAATGTATGCTGCTGGCTAACGTTGCAGCTGCTGAATATTCATTGAAAAATGAAATTCCAATGTTATATCGGGTTCATGATGCACCAGAATTTTCACGTACCCAGAAAGTACGAGATTATGTGAAACTTCTGGGACTAAATTTCCCGGAGCAGCCAACTCAGGCTGATTATCAGGCCGTCATTGAAGCAACAAAAGACCGGATTGATGCACCAAGTATTCATGCCGTGTTATTACGTTCTATGATGCAGGCTTATTATGGACCAGAAAATATCGGTCATTACGGTCTGGCTTATGAAGCTTATACTCATTTTACCTCGCCAATCCGCCGCTATCCGGACTTACTGTTACACCGCGCAATTAAAGCACATTTGAAACATAAACAATTTGCCCTGTCAGGCAACCAGCTGGCTGAGGCAGGTGAGCATTATTCTCAGACAGAACGCCGTGCTGATGAAGCCTCCCGTAGTGTAACAATGTGGCTAAAATGCCATTATATGCAGCAGCATCTAGGTGAAGAATTCGACGGTATAATCAGTGCTGTAACTGAATTCGGGCTGTTCGTTACCCTGAAAGATCTGTACGTTGATGGCATGCTGCATGTCAGCCAGCTTGGAGATGACTTTTTTGTCTATGACCAGCCGAGTCAGAGTCTGATTGGCCAGTCTCGTGGCCAGGTTTTTGGCTTGGGAGATGAAGTCAGAATTAAGGTTGCAGGTGTTCAGCTTGAAGAACGGAAAATTGACTTTGAGCTGGTTCGGCAACTTACTCATGCTGGACGAGCAGTGCGTAGCCGTGCCCCTCGCGTTGCACAGGTGCGGGAAGAAAATCACGGCGTACGCAACAAGGATGACTCTGGTGAGCAACCTGTCCGTAAAAAACGCAATAAAAGCAGTAAGCCTAGCTCTTATACCAAGAAGTCAGGAAAAAAATCTGCTGAAAAGGCTTCTGTAAGCAAAGAAGCTCCCAAGAAAAAATCAAAGGATAAGAAGCGCAGGTCCAATGCCAAATCACGGCAGGATTAAATCTTCTTTATTTTGGTGAATGGCAAGAGCTAATCTCTTGCCTTTTCATTTTTAGCCTTATTAAAAATTTTATTGCAATCATGTTTTTTTAAAGGCAAGTTTAATGCTCAGCCACAAGATTCCCACGCTTATTTTCCTGCCAAGTCTTGATTTCCCTTTATACAAGACTTACATCTAGTAGCAAGTATTTTGAAAATCAGGCGTATAACGATGACTTTGGAAAAAGCAACTTTACCTTTGCCACAATTTGACCAGATCAAACTTGAGCATTTAAAGCGGCAGATTGAACAGCAGATTGAATATGGCCAGACTTTTTTAAAGCAATTACAGCAAGTCCCAGAAAATCACCAGCAACAGCTTCACATACTGGAACAGGTAGATACGCTTGAGAATAATATGAGCGAATCTTGGGGCATACTCTCGCATTTAAATGCCGTGATGAATAATAGCGAAACACGCGAGATTTTTCAGGCCTTACTTCCTGCCTTAAGTGAATATTATACTGAGCTTGGTCAGCATAGTGTCTTGTATCAGACTTATCAGGCTCTACATGATAGCCCTGACTTTTCCCTACTGCCAGAAGCTCAGCAAAGCGCCATTCGACTGGCCTTACGTGACTTTAAACTTTCAGGTGTTGCTCTAGAAGGTGAAGAAAAGAAACGCTATGCAGAGATTTCTGCACGTTTATCACAACTCTCTTCAGATTTTTCCAATCACGTGCTAGATGCTACGCAGGCCTATTTTAAACCGCTTGAACAGGAGCAGCTCAGGGGCTTACCACAAAGCAGTATCGAGCTGCTAAAACAGTATGGACAGCAGCGTGAACTGGAACAGCCTGTAGCAACACTGGACCTGCCTGCATATCTGGCAATTATGACTTATGCCGATGACCGCGAGTTACGTGAAGAACTGTATAAGGCCTATACTACACGCGCTTCAGAGCAGTCTGACCATCCTGAATATGATAATAGCCAGATTATGGAAGAAATTCTGAGTCTGCGTCAGGAAATGGCAAAACTGCTAGGTTTTAACAACTATGCTGAGTACTCCTTGGCTAGCAAGATGGCGCCCGATGTAGACAGTGTGAATAAATTTCTGGTTGAACTGGCTGAACATGCCCGTAAGCCCGCTCTGAAAGAAATTGCTGAACTTAAAGCAATAGCCGGCTCAGATGGAGTGAATGAGCTTAAACCTTGGGATACAGCTTACTACTCAGAAAAACTTAAACAACAACAGTTCAATCTGTCTCAGGAAGATTTAAAGCCTTACTTTCCTGCTCCTAAAGTCATTCGTGGTTTATTCCAGATCGTAGAACGTTTATATGGTATCCAGATTGTAGAGCGGGAAGCAGCCACATGGCATCCCGATGTACATTATTTTGAGCTTGAAGACCAAGGCGAAGTTCTGGGCGGTTTCTATTTTGATTTGTATGCGCGTAGCGGTAAACGCGGCGGAGCCTGGATGAGCGGATTCCGTTCACGCATGCAGCAATCCGAACACCTGCAAAAGCCCGTATGTTACATGGTCTGTAACTTTACTCCCCCGGTCGGAACACAACCTGCCCTGCTCACTCATGATGAAGTCAATACGCTATTCCATGAATTTGGTCATGGTCTGCATCACATGCTCACCGAAGTCGACAATATTTCAGTAGCAGGTACACATGGCGTGGAATGGGATGCAGTCGAGCTACCTAGTCAGTTTATGGAATTCTGGACTTGGGATCAGCAGAGCCTGAACCTGTTAAGTGAACATATTGAAACTAAAGATGCCTTACCAGAGCAGTTACTACAGGCACTGCTGGCAGCACGTTTTTTCCAGTCTGGCATGCAGACTTTACGTCAGGTCGAGTTTGCACTATTTGACCTTACTATTCATAAAATGACGCCAGCATTAAATAGCCCGCAGATTCAACAAGTTCTGGATAATATTCGTGAACAATATGCCGTGGTGCCAGCTGTACCCTATAATCGCTTCCAGCACAGCTTTAGTCATATCTTTGCCGGTGGTTATGCTGCTGGTTACTATTCTTATAAGTGGGCTGAAGTACTGGCAAGTGATGCATTTGACCGCTTTGAGAATGAAGGTATTTTCAATACTGAAACCGGCAAGGCTTTCCGTTCAGCCATACTGGCCGCAGGCGGTAAAGATAAGGCACTAGATGCTTTTGTCAATTTCCGTGGTCGTGAACCTAAAATTGACGCGCTATTACGTCATCAAGGTTGGACGGATCACCCTAAAACCGCTTAAACTAGTCCTTTATTTAATCAGTGTGTGGTTAGGATAATGAATATTAAACGTCGTTTTATCGCAGGAGTAAGATGTCCAAAATGCGAAGCGCTGGATAAAATTATTATGCTGACCACCGAAGATGATGAATGGATTGAATGCATTGAATGTAGTTATTCAGATCGGCGTCCTACTCATATAGAGCAGCCACAGGAGGTTCCTCTTCCTGATGATGTAGGGGTAATCCAGTTCAAGCCTCGTCAGAAACAGTAGGCTGTAAAGATGCCTGTTACAGTGCAAAAAAATAATTCAAACTTATTATGGTTTATTGCCGGCGTTATTACGGCAATCATCGTCATGATCGCGCTGTATTTCTGGTTGCTACAAGACCAGTCCCCTGCTGTCTCACAGCCGGTAGAAATTAAGCAAAGTACATCAAAGCCTATGAATGCTGCATCTTCAGACCAGTCCGAAACTCAGCAAGCCAAACAAGGTCCTCCCTTGGTCGATGATCAGCTCCTAAATGAACCTGTTCATCCGGCTCCAGCACTGGCCAAAGAAGAAATTGCCAAACTGGATGATATCCAGGACCAGTTACAGCAACAGCAGGCACTTCTTCAAGAACAGCATGCCAGTGCAGATAAACTGATTCAGCTTAAAGAAGAGCAGCTTAAATTACTTGAAGCCCAGCTGGCACAACAACCTTCGAGCTAATCTGTTACCTAAAGATATCTACAAAAAAAGCACTCGAGAGTGCTTTTCTATTAATGTTTCAATATTTTAATGATACCAGCCGAACAGCTTAAAAATATAAGGCGCGAAAGTAATAATTAGCATCGCAGGAAACATGACAATAACTGGTAATATCCACCGCTCATAACGATAGTAAAATGATTTATGGCGTACTTCTGCATCCGCATCTGCTACCTCTTCATCACCAATAGATTGACGGGCAAGGAGATGATTTAAGGCAACAGGTGGCGTGACATAGCCTAGTTCAAAACCAATTAAAGCAATCATCCAGAAATGTACAGGATGGATACCATATTGATAAGCCACGGGCGCAATTGTAGCTGAGATTAGAATGACTGCCCCAAATGGGTCCATAATCATGCCAACAAATACCATGACAGCAACAATCATTGCCAGCACTAAAAAGGTATTGCTGATATCGGTTGGGAAAGCACTCATAATCTCAATGCGTTCCAGAAACCCACCCACACTGACTGACAGTGCCATGAGAATTACTAAGGCACCAATATGGCCCACTGTTTCACTGGTAGATAAATGTAAAGCACGCTTAAAACCTACTTGGGGCTCTTTTACCGGACCTGATCTTGCTACACTATGATCAGCAGACATTCCTTGTGTTGCGTTAGCTGTAACCACCTGATGGTATTCAGTCGCAGGTATAGCGGTATTCACTGTAGCCAGCGTAGCAGGATCTCCCATTGTTACTGCATAACGGTCTACAGCAGGATTGTAGCCTACCGTAGTAACAGCTTCCGGGCTTTGCCTTAACTTATCAAACAGAACAATCATAAGCAGAATTACGGGCATCATGACTGGTGCTGTAAATTCATTAAGATCGGTTGCCAGGATATATTTGTAAAACAGCCAGATCAATACAAAGATCAGTACATAAGGCAGTACCGGGCCTATAGCACGAAATGACTTTGGAAAAGCGACACTTGGCGCAGCAATCCGAAATTTCTGTTCGGCAAAGAAGAGTGAAATAACGAGAAACAGAGTCGAAGTCAATAAAAATACATATAAACCATAGTGGTAAAGCAAGTCAGTCGTTACTTCCTTATTCAGTGAAGCGACCACTACAATCAACAGACATGGACGTAATACTACACCAAGTGAGCCAGACATGGCGCTTGCAGCCAGTGCGAACTGTCGGCGCCCACCTGAAAGCCAAACCTCTTTATATATAATCGCGCCGGCTGCAATAACAAAAATTCCCGATGCACCGGTATAAGCTGTAGGCAAAGCAGCAGCCAGCAAAATTAACCAGGTCAAAGTTTCTGGAGCCAAGTTCCATGGACGTAAAATATTCAGGAACATATCTACAATCTGGGTCTGTTTTAACAGCATCCCTGCCCAGATAAATAAAGCCAAATTTAAAAAGATACTGGAGAACTCCACCAATTGTCCGAGATAAATTCCCTGACCCATCGGATAGTCCATGAAGAAAGTAAAGGCCACCCCAGTAATTACTGCCATATAGGCATATAAAGGCACACTTAGAAATGCCAGACCAAAGCTGCCGCCTTCACGTGACGGTTTAGGAGGCTTAAACAGATAAAATAAGCTGATCAGGCTTAATATACCAAACAGGGTAATCCACAGCCCATAAATAATTTGGATTTCCCGGCCAATTTCAACTCCGGCATTCATCATTGAATGATATTGGCTTAAAGCAGATGAAGTGAGTAACAGATTCGCCGCCAGCATGAAGACCGAATATACTTTATAGTCAATTCGGGTAGCAGGACTCCGCAAACCAATATGATGAGTTTTTAAAGTCGCGCTGATGGCAGCAAATACCACCATAATAACTAGAATTAGAGCACGGTTTTCGGTTCCAAATTGAAAAACTCCGAAAAATGAAGTTTCGACGGCACGATATGTTCTGAGGGTACTGTGGTCATCAATATAGGTAACTGCCCGATCATGGAACTGATATTTTTCTTCACAGAGTTGCTGCCCTGCCAAGATCGAAGCCCTAACATCAGCCTCTGAAGCGGTGCCGAAAATATCAGCGAACTCATCTGCTGCATTGGCCTGCATCTGTTTTTGTACCTGTGCATCAATATCAGGATGACGTTCACAGGTTGGCTTTTCTGGTTCAGCCCGTAAAAACGAATATTGCATTCCACTTGCAGGATCGCCATACAGACGTTCTCCCATCCGTAGCAGTTGACCATGAATCATTTCACCGGTCCCAATCACCAGTGTAAGCAGTAACAAAACAAGAATAACAAAAGTGGAAATCCACTCTGTCCAGATATAGCTTAGGCGACCCAAGCCAGTTTGTTTTTGTGTTGGTTGCATGTTCTTTCCACTTTTATCCTGTGTTTATGCTTCAGCAATGCTTAGGCATAAAATTCTTTTTTTATTTCTTTAATGTGGATATATCCTTATCCACACTACGGTTACGCTATTTATGATGAAACTGTAAAAAGTAGTTAAATACGATCCTTGCTCTTTTTCTAAATTGCCATGCCTATTTTAATTTTCCTCCTGCGGTATACCAGAGCAATTAAGGCCAATATAGTGCCCCAGAATACGCCTAGCAGATGAGCTTCAACCAGTACGGGACTGCCAATTAGCTCTGCTGTTCCCTGCTGACCTACTGTATTTTCCCAAAGTAGTTTGGCCAGTATCAGACTGAATACTAACAATGCAAATTTACGCTCTCTTTTATACTGGCTATAGATGACTGCGCCTGCTACATATAAACCATGCAAGACACCGGATAGACCTGCATAGGCTTCAACTGAGGGTAAAATATAATAAAAACTCAGGCTGATGAGTGGAGCTAAAACAATCAGCAAGAAAAAGAAATTGCGAATACGAATATGGGGAAAAATAAAAGGCAGACAAGAGAATGCCAGCATGTTCAGTAAATAGTGTATCCAGCCTACATGAACCCAGTGGGCAGACCATAAACGCCACGGCTCTCTAAATACAAGATCACGCCAATAAATAAAATAATCCGCATATACCTGTAAACAGGCTGAAATTGAGGCACAGCTGGCTATAAAAACTAACTTCTTAATTAAATTCCAGTCGTTTATAGTCATATGCCCTTATACTCGCCATATTCAAATGTAGGTAAATCTAGATTATGCTAGCATCATGTTCTGCCCTTTTTGAACTGTTAATTGCCCTGTTTAGTTTCGTTTGGGGTATCTGATGCTTCGACTTCTATATCGCTAGAGTCCTCCACGCCATTTGTATCTCCCCCTTCAAACAGGTCCTCTAGTTCATTGCCAGATTGCTGCTCATCCCAGAAACTGCTCATCCCGCCTTCAGCAGTACGTACTCCGGTATTCTCAGTCCAGTAACGATCAGAAATACCGCGAACCATCATTCCTGCCATTGTATCGATTAAACGGTAATCCGGATTAACCGGTTTGTCTTCAGCAAGTGAGGCATGATAGGTACGTAATGCATCACGGATTTTATTATCATCACCTGATGCCTGTGCTGCGACTGCATATAATGCATGTGACATGCGCACGCCTTTTTGCTCTCCAATTTGTACCGATTGTTTTAAGGTTTGATACGGGTCGGGTTTACCATCACCTGAACCAGGCAACAGAGTCCAGATCACGGCGCGGGTCGCCTGTGGAGCGCCCCAGAACTTGTTATTATCCAGACAAGTCATGCCGCGCTCTACAATTGCAGCGATATCTTTAGGTACATTGGCTTCCCCCCCCGAATTAATATCATTAGTCATGGCTTGCAAGCCGCTGATCATTCCCAGCAAATACACAGTCTGGTCTAGGTCACTACGCATGGTCGGACATGAGTCACCGAGGGTAGCTTTATGTTTTGCTTCCCAGCGCTCTGCAAATAGTTGATAGGCCGTATACTGGCGCTGTGCAGCAGTTGCAGCCCAGCGTTTTTGCTCAATCCGGGCATCCTGTGCTTCGGTCACGTTACCACTTTTTGATGCACGCAAATAACGCAGCTCGGCTTCAAGTGCCTGATTTTCCGCACACATGCCAGAAGCCGTGTAAAGCAACACAGCTATGCGGGTAGGATCTCCCCCCATATCTTTAGTCGCCATAATTGCCGGTGTTAAAGCATTACCAGAATTACAGACCATATCCGAATCATTCATAGCCAGTATTGGGGGCACAATGTGCCGTTCACTAAAGCCCAAGGCCAGATTTGTCCCAGACTTTACTGCATAAGAACATCCGGTAAATAAAGAACTTGCCATTACTGCGAGTGCCATGCCTTGGCCAATTTTTTGGACGTTTAACATTCTTCCTGTCCTCTTTTTAATTTTGTTATATCCATGAGTTAGCTCAACATATCAGATGCAAAATCTGAAGAGAAGAGTAATTACTCTAATTTTCACTGCAACTGTGCCAGTAAAAAGTACGATTAAATATGACCTGAATCAGGAAATTTAAAAAATTTAGGCAAAAAAAAGTAGCATTGCGACGGTTCAGCACATGCTACTTATTAACTGGACATATTCAGTGCAAACCCTACATTCAAATTCATTTGTAATTTTTTAAATTTGATGCAGCGTTTTAATCTAGTGTTATCTTAAAAAGTAAAGATATTAAAAACTGCTTGTGAATCAATTTAACCTATGTTTGACAACTAGACATGAAGAATTGTCAGACAAATTAAAATTTTTATAATTTATTTGACGAACAGCAACTCACCTAATAATCGGATTAATAAATAATTTACATAAAAAAAAGTAAATTAAAACAATATTTTAATATTACTAATACAGCTTGGCTAACATTTTTAATTTTTTCCAGTATACAAGAGACAATTGATCACTCCAGATAACCAAGGGTTTAACCTGATTTTTCTGAAAATAAATTACAATATAAAGTTGATGATCAATTATCTTTCGAATCACAACACGATCTAAGTGTTTAGCTTTACAGAACTGAAGAGTCCATTCTTCAGCATCTAGATATTCAAAGCGTACAGGACGCGGCGCTTTTAAAAATAAGCTATAACTTATCAAACCAATGACAGAACAGAGTAGCCATAGCCCCAACGGTAGTAGTGAATAGAACAAAATCAGCAAACCGAGTAGTAAAGAAAGCTGAACCATAATAGCCATGCGGCTAGGTTTCAGCTTAAAACACTGCTTAACCATGGACATAATGTTTAAGTTTAATGATTAGCTGTTTCATCTCCGGACGTGGAGGTTCAGAAACCTCCATAAACCAGTCTAGAAGATCAGGATCTTCCTGTGCGACGAGCTCGGCGAAGGTGGCTTTTTCTTCCGCATCAGCTTGTAAATAATATTGTTTTACATAAGGGTCAAAATATACATCAATTTCTTTTAGTCCCCGGCGTGCACGGTAAATTACTTTACGTTCTTCCAAAGTCATTTCTTCAGACATTTTCTATCCCCAAGTGAATAATTTCAGAATAGTTTAACTGATCCACTCTTAAAATTTGCAGCTTTTCCATAAAATGGCGAAAACCATCAATTTTTTGATGGTGATTGAGCATTTGGCCTATTGTACAAAAAAGCCGGGCTGTTTAGGTTTAAAAGAAAATATCACACAAGGATAAAACAAAAAATGCAATCTGCTGCTATTCGTCCGCTTGCACCCATGTTACCTAGAAATCTGTTTAATTCTGATCATGATGCATTTCGTGAGACTGTACGTAAATTTTATGAAAAGGAAGTCATCCCTTATACAGAACGATACGAGCAACAGCAGCATGTAGATCGTGATTTATGGAATAAAGCTGGAGCTCTGGGTCTGCTTTGCCCGACCATGCCAGAAGAATATGGCGGCGCTGGTGTAGACCGGCTTTATAGTATGATTTTGATTGAAGAACAGGCCTATGCGGGTGACTCAGCGACCGGTTTTTCTCTGCATTCTGATATTGTAGCGAATTATATTAATAACTTTGGTAATGAAAAACAGAAACAGTACTGGCTGCCACAAATGGCTACCGGCGAAGTAGTAACTGCTATTGCCATGACTGAACCGGGTACTGGTTCTGATCTTCAGGCAGTACGTACCTCGGCGATACTGGATGGGGATGAATATGTCATCAATGGTTCGAAAATATTCATTACCAATGGTTATCTTTGCGATATGGCAATTGTAGTCTGTAAAACCGGGAACAGTGATAAAGGTTCAGCAAACCTGTCTCTGATTATGGTAGAGGCTGACCGTCCAGGTTTTAGTAAAGGTAAACCGCTCAATAAGATTGGTATGAAAGGCCAAGATACTTGTGAGCTATTTTTTGATAATGTCCGGGTACCTAAAGAAAATCTGCTGGGCATGGAAGGTATGGGCTTTATGATGCTCATGAAAGAGCTGGCATGGGAACGTATGCTGGTAGCAATCATTTGCCAAGCTGGTGCTGAAGCTGCATTTGCGCATACGGTACAATATACAAAAGAACGCAAAGCTTTCAGTAAACCGATAGCAACTTTCCAAAATACACGATTTAAGCTCGCTGAATTGCGTACAGAAATTGACATGGGCCGTACCTACCTGGACCGCTGTATGCAATTGCAGCTTGAAGCACAATTAGGTATTGATGCAGCAGCAGCAGCCAAATACAAGCTTTCTGATATGTATTCAAAAGTCGTGGATGAATGTTTACAGCTGCATGGTGGTTATGGCTATATGCTGGAGTATCCAATCGCACGTGCCTATATTGATCACCGTGCTAACCGAATTTATGCCGGTACCAATGAAATCATGAAAGAGTTAATTTCCAGAACATTATAAAATCTAAATTCTAATACTACAAAAGGAGCTTTAAAGCTCCTTTTTAATTGGGATTATGAAACCAGTTTAGGTTTACGTTCTAGCTGTTTATCACGCTTAGTAAATTGCAAGATTCCATCTTCAAAACCCGCCTGTTTCAGGGCTTTACGATCAGCCAGATAGTTATTAGTCACTTGCCAGGGTGCATGTTTCCCCTGCTTTGGAATTACGTCGGCAGCGCGACGGATATATCCTGCGGACAGGCTACCCATCACAGTATCCTGTTCAATCTCACTATGATCGGTAGGCGCTATCACTTCATCATAATGATGCTTATCCATATAATTAAGTAGTCGACAGATATACTCTGCTGCAACATCGACTTTTAATGTCCAAGAAGCATTAATATAACCAATAATCATTGCCATATTAGGTACGTCACTGATCAGAATACCGTTGTATAGCATATGTTCTGAGGTATCTATCGGTTGACCATCTACAGTTCCCTGTATTCCACCCATAATCTGGATCTGCAAACCAGTTGCAGAGATAATAATATCTGCTTCCAGATGCTTGCCTGACTTTAACTGGACTCCTGTTTCAGTAAATTTTTCAATATGGTCAGTCTCGACACTGGCATGACCTTCACGCAAAGCTTTAAACAGGTCACCATCGGGCACTACACAAAGGCGTTGATCCCATGGATTATAGCTTGGAGTAAAGTGTTTCATATCCACTTTACCTTTAAGCTGCATTTCGATCGATTTTAAAAGGAGCTTACGTACCAGTTTAGGTTGTTTCTGTGAGAGTGCATAGACTGCACGCTGCATACCAATATTACGTGCACGCGTCAGTTTATAAGCCATCTCTTCCGAAAGAAAACCACGCATTTTCTGATAAACAAAATCAATAGAAGGAATTGAAGCAATATAGGTAGGCGAACGCTGTAGCATAGTTACATGAGCCGCCCCCCCTTTCACCATAGAGGGTACGAGAGTAATAGCTGTTGCACCGCTACCTATCACAATGACTCGCTTGCCAGTATAGTCCAGCTTTTCTGGCCAATGCTGAGGATGCACCAAAGTACCTTTAAACTGGTGTTGTCCAGGGTACTCAGGCATAAAGCCTTCATCATAATTATAGTAACCGGTACAGCCGAGTAGAAAATTAGCGTACCAAGTCTGGTTCTGACCTTGCTGGTCTTCGATTTCCACTATCCAGAGTTTAAGGGCCGTATCATAATTCGCAGAAATTACTCGGTGTTTAAAATGAATTTTCCTGTCTAGGTGAAATTCATCCACAACCTCATGTAAATACTGGCGTATTGAGGCACCATCTGCCAGAATTTTGGCCTTACGCCATGGTTTGAAATTATAACCAAAAGTCGACATATCCGAATCGGAGCGGATACCTGGATAGCGGAATAAATCCCAAGTTCCCCCGATTCCTTCACGTCTTTCTACAATTTCAAATGAGCGTTGGGGACAGTTTTTAGAAAGATGTGCAGCCAGACCCAAGCCTGAAATACCAGCTCCTACAATTAGAACATCAATGTGTTTATCCATTTTATTGTTATAACCTTGTTGAACACGATTATTTTATTAAAACATAAAATTGACAATAGACAATGTCAAGTTTATGCAATTTATCTATTTTTCTTATCAGTTGAGGACAATTTTACATTTGGTCAGACAATCAATAAAAAAAGGCCGATTAAAAACCGACCTTTTTTTGAATAATAAAAATTATTCTGCAGAAGCTTGAACTTCGCGATCTACAAGCTCTACATAAGCCATCGGTGCAGCATCACCTGCACGGAAACCAGCTTTAAGAACACGCAGATAACCGCCGTTACGTTCTTTGTAACGAGGGCCAAGAACGGTAAATAACTTACCAACAGTTGCTGCTGAACGAGTACGAGCAAACGCTAAACGACGGTTTGCTACAGTATCGTTTTTAGCTAAAGTGATTAAAGGCTCAGCAACACGACGTAACTCTTTTGCTTTAGGCACAGTTGTTTTAATCAACTCGTGTTCGAACAAAGAATTAGCCAAGTTTTGGAACATCGCTTTACGATGACTGCTTGTACGGCCTAATTTCACACCACTATTACGATGACGCATGGTGATAGTCCTACTTAATTAACGGCTACGATAGGCAAAACGATCGTCCATACGCAGACTAGCCGGTGGCCAGTTCTCTAAACGCATGCCGAGTTGTAAACCTTTCGATGCCAAAACATCTTTAATCTCAGTCAACGATTTTTTACCCAGGTTTGGAGTTTTAAGTAACTCAACCTCAGTACGTTGAACAAGATCACCAATGTAGTAAATATTTTCTGCCTTCAAACAGTTAGCAGAACGAACAGTTAGCTCTAGATCATCCACTGGACGAAGCAAAATTGGGTCAACTTCTTCACGAGGTTCTTGAGCCACAGGTGCCTGATCTTTCTGAAGATCAACAAAAATTGCAATTTGCTGTTGCAAGATTGTTGCCGCTTTGCGGATTGCTTCTTCAGGATCAACAGTACCGTTGGTTTCAAGATCAATGATCAGCTTGTCAAGGTCAGTACGTTGTTCTACACGAGCGTTTTCTACTGTGTAAGACACACGTTGAATCGGGCTATAAGAAGCATCTAACTGTAAACGACCGACTGGACGGGTTTCACCTTCCGGGAAACGTGAGTCAGAAGTCTCATAACCACGACCTTGAGCAACCTTCAAGCGCATTTTAATTGAGCCTGAAGCACTTAGTGTACCAATCAAATGCTCTGAGTTAACCACCTCAACATTATGAGGTAAACGCAGGTCAGCAGCAGTAATATCGCCTGGACCTTGTTTTTCTAATGTTAAGTAAGCTTCGTTTTGATCGAACAGCTTAATAGACAATCCTTTTAGGTTCAGCAAGAGCTCGACGATGTCCTGCTGCAAGCCTTCTAAAGTACTGTACTCGTGCTCGACACCTTCTATCTCTACTTCAACCACAGCAGCGCCAGGCAAAGAAGACAATAGAATGCGACGTAAAGCATTACCTAGAGTATGACCAAAGCCACGCTCTAAAGGTTCCAGAATCACTTTTGCCGAGGTCCCGCTTACCGCTTCGACCTTGATCGCTTGCGGAGTTAGAAACTCGTTTGCAGTACGCGTCATTATTGCTACCTCAAGGATTATTTAGAATACAATTCTACAATCAAGCTTTCGTTGATTTCAGCAGGTAAATCAGAACGATCCGGCGCAGCTTTAAACGTACCTTCGAACTTAGAATGATCAACTTCAATCCAAGCTGGAATTCCACGTTGAGCAGCTAATTCAATTGCGCTTTTAATACGTAATTGTTGTTTAGCACCTTCATGAACCGCAATAACATCACCAGCTTTTACTTGAATAGAAGCAATGTTTACACGACGGCCATTTAAAGTAATGCTACGGTGACTTACAAGCTGACGAGCTTCTGCACGTGTAGAACCAAAACCCATGCGATAAACAACGTTATCAAGGCGGCTTTCAAGCAGCTTCAACAGGTTCTCACCAGTTGCACCCTTAACACGAGCAGCTTCTTTATAGTAATTACTAAATTGACGCTCTAACACACCGTACATACGACGTACTTTTTGTTTTTCACGTAATTGTAGTGAGTACTCAGATTGCTTAGCGCGAGATTGCCCATGTTGGCCAGGCGCTTTAGCATGTTTTTTAGTTTTGACGTCAAAAGGTTTAACGCCAGATTTAAGTTGCAGGTCTGTCCCTTCGCGGCGAGAGAGTTTGCATTTTGGACCAATATAACGAGCCATGAATGTTTCTCCTTACACGCGACGTTTTTTAGGTGGGCGACAACCGTTGTGAGGGATTGGCGTCACATCGGTAATGCTATTAATCTTATAACCCACTGCACCTAATGCACGAACCGCAGACTCACGACCAGGACCAGGACCTTTTACAAGGACGTCCAGGTTTTTCAAACCGTAATCCAAAGCTGCTTTACCAGCAACTTCAGCAGCTACCTGAGCAGCAAACGGAGTTGATTTACGTGATCCACGGAAGCCTTGTCCACCTGAAGTGGCCCAAGCCAGTGCATTACCTTGACGATCGGTAATAGTCACAATGGTGTTATTAAAAGACGCGTGAATGTGTGCAACACCTTCAGAGACGGTACGAGTGACCTTCTTGCGTGTGCGAGTATCTTTAGCCATCTTTTAGCTTCCAGAAATCTTACTTTTTAATCGGTTTGCGCGGACCTTTACGGGTACGTGCGTTAGTTTTGGTGCGTTGACCGCGGACAGGCAAGCTACGACGATGACGAAGACCACGGTAGCAGCCTAAATCCATTAAACGTTTAATGTTCATGGAAATTTCGCGACGTAAATCACCTTCGGTTGGAACCTTGGCAACTTCTGCACGAATCGCATCAAGCTGAGCATCATCCAATTCACGGATCTTGACAGTCGGTGTGATGCCTGCAGCAGCTAAGATATTCTTAGCAGTGTGGCGACCGATACCAAAGATATACGTGAGGGAGATAACAGCATGCTTGTTATCCGGAATGTTTACACCGGCAATACGAGCCATTCACTTTCTCCAAAAAGGCAGTAGAGATAATCAACCGCCCCACAAAAATCTTGAGGGGCGGATATTAACCTAATTAGCCTACTGAAATCAACAGGTCTTGATCAGATTAACCTTGACGCTGCTTATGACGAGGTTCAGCGCTGCAAATCACGCGGATAACCCCATTACGACGGATAACTTTACAGCTACCACAAATTTTCTTTACAGAAGCTTGTACTTTCATGATGAAACCTCTAAGTGCGCTTATCCTTTAGGATGAGCAGTCGTTTTTCTCATTAAACTCTGGTTGTCATACTGATGCGAAGTCAGATGAGCCTGAAGCTGGGCCATAAAGTCCATAACAACCACTACTACGATGAGCAGGGAGGTTCCGCCTAAATAAAACGGAATACCAAATGAACTTTGCAATACCATCGGCATCAAGCAGATCACTGTAATATACATCGCACCGATGAAGGTCAGACGATTGAGAATATGATCTAAATAACGAGCAGTTTGCTCACCTGGGCGAATACCAGGCACGTAAGCTCCGCTGCGTTTTAAGTTTTCTGATACTTCTTTTGGACTAAAAACAAGTGCCGTATAAAAATAGCAGAAAAAGATAATTAACGCACCAAAGAGCACCAAATACAAAGGCTGTCCAGGCGATAATACAAGAGCCAAGTCTTGAAGACCACGTTTGATCATCCCTGCATTTGGATCAGCACTCCCTACCCACTGGCCCAAGCTTGCTGGAAACAGCAGCAAAGAGCTGGCAAAAATTGCCGGAATAACGCCTGCCATATTAATTTTTAATGGCAAGTGGGTTTGCTGAGCAGTAAATACACGACGGCCCTGCTGTTTTTGTGCATAGTTTACTGATATGCGGCGTTGGGCCTTTTCGATAAATACAATTGCCGCCAGCACCCCAAGTGATAACAAGCCAAAAATGACCAAGCCAATCAGGCTGGTCTGGCCGCTATCTACAGATGAAAGCGATTGCATAATCAGATTAGGTAAACCTGCTACAATACCTGCAAAAATAATCATGGAAATACCATTACCAACACCACGTTCGGTAATCTGTTCTCCAAGCCACATCAAAAACATGGTCCCTGCAACCAGAGAGGTTACAGCCGGTACATAAAAAGCCAAACCTGAAGTTAGGGTAATCCCCTGCCCAATCAAGCCGGCACACATGCCGGTTGCTTGCACTAAAGCCAGCAACAGCGTACCTTGCCGTGTGTACTGATTAATCTTACGCTTACCTTGCTCGCCTTCTTTTTTCAAGGCTTCAAGACTTGGAATCACGGTTGACATCAACTGCACAATAATCGAGGCAGAAATGTAGGGCATGATTCCAAGCGCAAGGATAGACATTCGCTCTAATGCCCCACCTGAAAACATATTAAACAAACCAAGGATCGTACCTTGGTTTGCATTAAATAGGTTTTCGAGCGCAGCATTATTAATGCCTGGTACTGGAATATGCGCTCCTAGCCGAAAGACCAACAATGCGCCGATCAGAAACATCATTCGACGAATAATTTCACGGTATTTCACATGAAAAGGTTGACCTTTCATCATGTTAACATGACTTGAAGAACCAGGAGACATAGACACTAGCGATTACTCCTCGACTTTGCCACCAGCAGCTTCAATAGCTGCTTTAGCGCCGGCAGTCAATGCAACACCTTGTACAGTGAAAGCACGAGTAATTTCACCAGAAAGTACGACACGAGCACGCAACATATCTTTACGTACTACATTCGCTGCTTTTAAAGTTTCAAGTGAAACAATATCACCTTCAACTTTAGCAAGTTCAGACAAACGTACTTCAGCAGTTTTTAAAGCGATTTGGCTAGTGAAGCCGAATTTAGGCAAACGACGGTAAAGTGCAGTTTGACCACCTTCGAAACCTGGACGTACACCACCGCTCTTACGTGATTTTTGACCCTTGACACCACGGCCACCGGTCTTACCAACGCCAGAACCGATACCACGGCCCAGACGACGGTTTTCACGTTTAGCACCTTCTGCAGGTGCAAGTTCATTTAAACGCAGAGTCATGGCTTATTCCTCTACACTAACCATATAGTAGACTTGGTTGATCATACCACGGTTAGAAGGCGTATCTTGCACTTCTACAGTATGACCAATACGACGCAGACCTAAACCTTTCAGGCTCAGCTTGTGATTTTTCAAGCGGTGCGATGAAGATTTAGTCTGGGTAACTTTAATCGTTTTCATGACTGATTACCCTTGAATTTGTTCTACTGATAGACCACGTTTCGCAGCAACTTTCTCAGGAGTAGTCATGTCACGCAAACCGTTAAAGGTTGCATTTACGACGTTTGCAGCGTTAGTAGAACCATAGCATTTCGTCAATACATTACGCACACCTGCTGCTTCAAGAACAGCACGCATAGAACCACCAGCAATTACGCCAGTACCTTCTGATGCAGGTTGCATAAATACACGGCTTGCGCCATGACGAGCACGAACTGGGTGTTGCAGAGTACCATCGTTAAGCTCGATAGTGATCATGTTGCGACGAGCAGCTTCAAGTGCTTTAGAGATAGCAGCTGGAACTTCACGTGCTTTACCACGACCAAAACCTACACGACCATTACCATCACCCACAACAGTTAATGCTGTGAAAGAGAAGATACGACCACCCTTAACAACCTTGGCTACACGATCAACGGCAACCAGCTTTTCAACGAGACCTTCGTTTTGTTCAACTTTCGCCATGATTAGAACTCCAAGCCGCCTTCACGAGCAGCATCAGCCAAGGCTTTGATACGACCATGATATTTAAAACCAGAACGGTCAAATGCAACTTTAGTAACGCCAGCTGCTTTAGCTCGTTCCGCGATTAAAGCACCCACTTTAGTAGCTGCTTCAACATTACCGGTAGTACCACTACGCAGAGAGGCATCTAAAGTAGAAGCTTGCGCTAAAACTTTGCCACCATCTGCTGAGATAACTTGAGCATAGATGTGACGCGGAGTGCGGTTTACACACAAACGAGTCGCACCCAATGCACGAATGTGCAAGCGTGTGCTTTTCGCACGACGCAAACGGGATTGTTTCTTTTCGTTCATCAGAACCTCGCGCCTTATTTCTTCTTAGCTTCTTTACGAAGTACAACTTCATCCGAATAACGAACACCTTTACCTTTATACGGCTCAGGTTGACGATATGAACGGATGTCAGCAGCTACCTGACCTAACAACTGTTTATTCGCAGATTTAAGTACGATTTCAGTTGCAGTAGGAGTTTCTGCAGTTACGCCTTCAGGAAGGGAATAATCGATTGGGTGAGAATAACCCAGGTTCAGGTTGACAACGTCACCTTTAACCGCAGCTTTATAACCAACACCGATCAGTTGCAACTTGCGTTCGAAGCCTTCGTTAACACCTTTTACAAGGTTATTTAACACAGCGCGAGCAGTACCAGCTTGCATCCAAGCGTCTTTCGACTCTTTAACTGGAGCAATATGAAGCTGACCTTCTTCCTGTTTTAGCTCGACCAGCGCATGCAGGTTGAAAGACAAGTTACCTTTTGTGCCTTTCACTTCGACCTGCCGGCCGTTCTGAGTAACTGTAACACCGTTAGGTACAGCTACTGGGGCTTTAGCCACACGAGACATGAGGAATCACCTATTAAGAAACAAAAGCAATAACTTCACCACCGATACCTGCAGCACGTGCAGCGCGATCAGTCATGAGGCCTTTGCTTGTAGAAACAATTGCAATACCCAAACCTTGCTTAACGCTTGGAAGTTTATCTTTACCGCGATACTGGCGAAGACCTGGACGGCTTACGCGTTTCACAGTTTCGATAACTGGCTTGCCTTCAAAATACTTTAAAGTGATAGTCAAAGTAGGTTTGCCTTCAACATCAGCAACTTCTACATTTGAAATATAACCTTCTTGTTGAAGTACGTTAGCAATCGCAACTTTCAACTTAGAATTCGGCATAGAAACAGTTTGTTTCTTCGCCATTTGTGCGTTACGAACACGTGTTAGCATGTCGGCAACGGTATCTTGCATACTCATTATAGTCGCTCCTTACCAGCTTGCCTTAACAACGCCTGGTACATCACCTTGCATTACTGTATCACGTAGTTTATTACGGCCCAGGCCAAACTTACGGAAGTAACCATGAGGACGACCAGTTAAACCACAACGGTTACGAAGACGGATTGGAGATGCATTACGCGGCAATGCTTGTAATTTCATCATCGCTTCAAAACGCTCTTCGTCGCTTGCATTTACGTTTGCAATCGTAGCTTTTAATTCAGCACGTTTTGCAGCGTATTTAGCAACGGTTTTCTCGCGCTTTAATTCGCGATTAATCATACTTTTCTTAGCCATATCGACCTCTTATTTGAACGGGAAGCCGAATGCACGCATAAGCGCACGGCCTTCGTCATCGGTGCGAGCAGTCGTAGTGATGGTAATGTCCATACCACGAATACGATCAATCTTGTCAAAATCGATTTCAGGGAAAACGATTTGTTCTTTCAAGCCCATAGAATAGTTACCACGACCATCGAAAGATTTCGCTGAGAAACCACGGAAGTCACGGATACGAGGGATTGCGATTGAGATCAGACGGTCCAAGAATTCGTACATTTGGTCGCCACGTAAAGTTACTTTACAACCGATCGGCCAACCATCACGGATTTTGAAACCAGCGATTGATTTACGTGCAAGTGTTACCACTGGTTTTTGACCAGCAATTGCTTGCATATCAGATACAGCGCCATCTAATAATTTCTTATCAGTTGCAGCTGCACCTACACCCATGTTCAGGGTAATTTTAGTAATGCGAGGAGTTTCCATCACATTAGCAAGACCAAGTTCTTCTTTCAACTTAGTCTTGATTTCTTCATTGTAACGCGCTTTAAGTCTGGCCATTGCCCATTCAACCTATTACTTCGCTACCGCCACTGATTCACCGTTAGATTTATAAACGCGAATTTTCACACCGTTTTCATCTACGCGGTAACCAACACGGTCAGCCTTTTGGGTTGTAGCATTAAAAACTGCCACGTTTGAGATATGAAGCGAAGCTTCCTGAGTAACAATACCGCCTTCAGCGCCAGTTACACGGTTTGGCTTTTGATGCTTCTTCACCAAGTTAAGGCCTTCAACCTTAACACGGTCACCAGAAACAGACAGAACAGTACCCTGTTTGCCTTTTTCTTTACCTGCGATCACGATTACCTGATCGCCTTTTTTAATCTTAGCCATGATTGCCTCTTATAGAACTTCAGGAGCCAGTGAAATAATTTTCATGAACTGTTCAGTACGAAGTTCACGAGTCACTGGTCCGAAAATACGAGTGGCAATCGGAGCTTTATTGTTGTTTAACAATACAGCAGCATTGTCATCAAAACGGATCAAAGAACCATCCGGACGACGGATACCGAACTTAGTACGTACCACAACTGCATTCATTACGTCGCCTTTTTTAACACGGCCACGTGGAATTGCTTCTTTTACAGTAACTTTAATAATGTCGCCAACAGAAGCATAACGACGATGTGAGCCACCAAGTACTTTAATACATTGTACGCGGCGTGCACCACTGTTGTCTGCTACGTCGAGCATCGTTTCGGTTTGAATCATTGCCCTACTCCAAAACCGAGCATCACCGGTCACAATTTCGAAAGGCTCAAAGAGTACTTGAAATTGTCCGATGATGCAACAAGAACGTCTAATTACTCAGCAGCTGCTTCAACAACTTCAACCAATGTCCATGACTTGGTTTTAGAAATTGGGCGGCTTTCTTTAATGGTCACAAGGTCGCCAAGTTTAGCAACGTTGTTCTCATCATGAGCGTGTAATTTAGTTGAACGGCGAATAAGTTTGCCATACAACGGGTGTTGAACGCGGCGTTCAATAAGCACAACAATAGACTTGTCCATTTTGTCACTTACGACTTTGCCGGTTAACGTGCGGACTGTATTTTCACTCATTGTCCGTTCCCCTGTTTTTCGGTAAGGAGTGTCTTGATGCGAGCAATCGCCTTGCGAGCAAGTTGCACTTCGTGCGATTTACCCAACTGACCAGTTGCTTTCGCCATACGAAGACGGAATTGGTTAAGCTGCTGCTCATCAAGCAAAGCTTTCAATTCTTCTACCGATTTTTCACGTAGATCTTTAGTTTTCATTACATTACCGTCCGAGTCACGATAGTGGTTTTAAACGGAAGCTTAGCAGCAGCAAGCGTAAATGCTTCACGTGCCAGTTCTTCGTTCACACCTTCCATTTCGTACAGGATCTTACCTGGTTTGATTTCGCAAACCCAATATTCCACGTTACCTTTACCGTTACCCATACGAACTTCTAATGGCTTTTCAGTAATTGGTTTGTCCGGGAATACACGGATAAAGATTTTACCACCACGTTTAACACGACGGCTAATGGTACGACGCGCAGCTTCGATTTGACGCGCAGTCATACGACCACGGCCAGTAGCTTTGAGTGCGATAGAACCAAATGATACTGTACTTCCACGATGTGCTAGACCAGTGTTACGGCCTTTTTGCACTTTACGGAATTTGGTACGTTTAGGTTGCAACATGGATTATTCTCCCTTGTCTGCAGCACGGTCCGAACGACGACCACGACGCTCTTGACCTTCACCACGCCCACGACCGCGTTTAGCTGGACGCTCTTCAGCTGGAGCAGGGTTCATGACTTGTTTCATGCCACCCAAGATCTCACCACGGAAGATCCAAACTTTAACACCGATTGTACCGTAAGTTGTTTCAGCACGCATGGTAGCGTAGTCGATGTCAGCACGAAGTGTATGTAAAGGTACACGACCTTCACGATACCACTCAGTACGAGCGATCTCTGCACCACCTAGACGGCCAGAAACTTCAACTTTGATACCTTTAGCACCAGCACGCATCGTATTTTGTACCGCACGCTTCATAGCACGACGGAACATAACGCGTTTTTCCAGTTGAGAAGCAATCGCTTCAGCAACTAAACGAGCATCCAAGTCTGGACGATCAATTTCATTGATGCTTACTTGCGCTGGAACACCCATGATGTTGGTAAGTTCGCGCTGTAATTTCTCAATATCTTCGCCTTTTTTACCGATTACGATACCTGGACGAGCAGTGCTAATAGTTACTTTAGCAGCACCTGTAGGACGTTCGATAAGAATATTGCTGATCATCGCGCTTTTAAGTTTTTTAGTTAAAAACTCACGTACTTGAAGATCTTTAAGCAAATATTCAGCGTATTGTTTCGGATTCGCATACCAGTTAGCGTTATGACGTTTCACAACACCTAGGCGGATACCGATTGGATGAACCTTCTGACCCATATCAAACCCCTACCTTAACGGTGATGTGACAAGTACGCTTAGTAATACGATCTGCACGGCCTTTAGCACGTGGCATAATGCGTTTCAGGCTCATGCCCTCATCCACATAAATCGTAGAAACTTTAAGGTCGTCTACATCTAAACTGTTATTGTGTTCAGCGTTTGCAATTGCAGATTCCAAAGCTTTTTTCACCAGTACCGCAGCTTTTTTATTGCTGAAGTTCAAGATATTAAGCGCGTGAGCAACAGATTTGCCACGAATAAGGTCCGCAACCAAACGAGCTTTTTGTGCCGAGATAGCGGCACCGCGTAATTTAGCAGTAACTTCCATCATAGCACCTTAACGTTTAGACTTCTTGTCAACACCGTGACCACGATAGGTACGAGTTGGCGCGAATTCACCGAGTTTATGACCAACCATATGTTCAGTAATAATTACTGGAACATGGTTACGACCATTATGAACAGAAATTGTTAGACCAACAAAGTCTGGGAGGATCATCGAACGACGCGACCAAGTTTTGATCGGCTTACGGTTATTAGCCGCAACAGCCGCTTCAACCTTAGCGAACAAGTGCGCATCGACGAATGGGCCTTTTTTCAGAGAACGAGGCATTAGTCAGATTCCTTTACTTGTTACTTAACGCGACGGTCGCGAATAATCATCTTAGTCGTACGCTTGTTGGTACGTGTCTTGTACCCTTTAGCTTTTTGACCCCATGGGCTTACAGGTTGAATACCTTTGTTACGCCCTTCACCACCACCATGCGGGTGATCAACTGGGTTCATCGCCATACCACGTACGGTAGGACGAACACCACGCCAGCGTGCAGCACCAGCTTTACCCAGTGAGCGAAGGTTGCTTTCTTGGTTAGAAACTTCACCAATTACAGCACGGCATTCAACGTGAATTTTACGCATTTCGCCTGAACGCAGACGAACAATTGCGTAAGAACCGTCACGACCCAACAACTGAACAGAAGTACCAGCAGAACGTGCTAACTGCGCGCCTTTACCAATTTTCAGTTCGATGTTATGTAGTGTAGAACCAAGTGGCATATTGCGAAGTGGCAAGCAGTTACCGGTACGAATTGGAGCATCGTTACCAGACTGTACTTTATCGCCAGCACGCAGACCTTTAGGCGCGATGATATAACGACGTTCACCGTCAGCATACTTCAGCAATGCGATGTGTGCGGTACGGTTCGGATCGTATTCAATACGCTCTACAGTCGCAGGAATACCATCTTTGTTACGTTTGAAGTCTACGATACGATAGTGCTGTTTATGACCACCACCAACGTGACGAGTTGTAATGTGACCGTTGTTGTTACGACCACCAGTACGTTTTTTAGCTTCAACCAACGGAGCATAAGGAGCGCCTTTATGAAGATGGTCGTGAACGACTTTCTCTACAAAGCGACGTCCTGGAGACGTTGGCTTACATTTTTGAATCGGCATAATTTTCGTCCTTATTCCGCTGCGCTTTCAGCGGTATCGCCCAAGTCAGCCATTTCAACATCTTGGCCAGCTTTCAGGGTGACGTATGCTTTTTTAACATCAGAACGACGTCCCAATGTTTTACCAAAGCGTTTAGACTTACCTTTAGTAATAGTCGTGTTTACTTTAACCACTTCTACACCAAAGAGTTGTTCAACTGCTTTTTTGATTTCAAGCTTGTTTGCATCAATCGCAACCTTGAATACTTGAACACCAGCAGTTTCACCTAAAACTTGTGCTTTTTCTGAGAAGACTGGTCCTTTCAGAATCTGATAGATACGTTCGTTGTTCATCCGAGTTCTACCTCAATTTTCTTAGCAGCAGCTACAGACATTACAACTTTATCGAACGCGATCAGGCTTACAGGATCGATTGCAGTTGCATCTACCACATCAACGTGTGGAAGGTTGCGTGCTGCAAGATATAAGTTCTCATCTACCGCATCAGTAACGATCAATGCGCGAGGTGCGTTCAAGTCGTTCAGTTTTGCAAGCAATTCTTTAGTTTTAGGAGCAGAAACCTGAAGCTCTTCAATCAAAACCAAGCGATCTTGGCGAACAAGTTCAGCCAGGATACATTGCATTGCACCGCGGTACATTTTGCGGTTAACTTTTTGAGACCAGTCTTGTGGACGAGCAGCAAAAGTTTTACCGCCGCCAACCCAGATTGGGCTACGAATAGAACCAGCACGAGCGCGGCCAGTACCTTTTTGACGGAATGGTTTTTTACCACCGCCAGATACGTCAGCACGTGACTTTTGAGCTTTTGAGCCTTGACGACCACCAGCTAAGTAAGCTGTAACAACTTGGTGTACAAGTGCTTCGTTAAACTCACGTCCGAAGGCAACTTCAGACAACTCAACAGCAGAGCCGGAAACAGTATTTAAATTCACGTTATTTCCCCTCAGGCCTTGATGGTAGGACGAACGATCACGTCGCCACCAGTTGCACCAGGAATAGCACCCTTAACAACTAAAACAGAACGTTCAGCGTCAATAGATACAATTTCAAGACCTTGTACTGTTACGCGTTCATCACCTAGGTGACCGGCCATTTTTTTGCCTTTGAACACGCGACCAGGAGTCTGGTTTTGACCTGTAGAACCTAAAACACGGTGAGAAACAGAGTTACCGTGAGTAGCATCTTGCGTACGGAAGTTCCAACGCTTCACACCACCTTGGAAACCTTTACCTTTTGATTGACCAGTTACGTCAACGATCTGACCTACTGCGAACAAATCAACTCCGATAGAAGCACCAACTTCACGACCTTCAAGCTCTGCTTCAGTAACACGAAACTCTTTAACCAGACGACCAGCTGCCACGCCTGCTTTCGCAAAGTGACCTTTTTGACCGTTAGTAACGCGAGATTCGCGACGTTCACCAGTAGTTACTTGAATTGCTTGATAACCATCAGTTTCAAGCGTTTTGATTTGCGTGATGCGGTTTGGATCAACTTCGATCACTGTAACTGGCACAGAGACGCCGGCTTCTGTGAAGATACGGGTCATACCGCACTTGCGACCGACTAAACCAATAGCCATGTGTGTAAACCTCTAAAAAAGCGGCTTAATTAACTTAGGAGCTAATTAACCGAAAGCCTTAACCCAATGCGATCTGAACGTCAACACCAGCCGCAAGATCCAATTTCATCAGCGCATCAACAGTTTTGTCTGTTGGCTGAACGATATCGATCAGACGTTTATAGGTGCGGATTTCGTACTGATCACGCGCATCTTTGTTTACATGCGGTGAAGTAAGAACGTTGAAGCGTTCGATGCGAGTAGGCATCGGAATTGGACCACACACTTGTGCGCCAGTACGCTTAGCGGTTTCTACGATCTCTTGAGCAGATTGATCAATCAGACGATGATCAAAAGACTTAAGACGGATACGGATTCTCTGGTTAGACATACCAGTAAACTCCAAGCCAAAATATATAAAGAATCACCCTTGACGCACCTCACCTATTGGTAAGTGTCAAAGGCAGTGAAAATCACTAAGGTCATGATCGATGCCACGACTGTCACGATCCTAACAACTTTATTCGCCGTTAGTGCCCCAAATTTAGGGGTTGCTCATTATAACGATTGTTTAACTCTTACGCAATTCTCTTTTTCAATTTTCCTGATTTTATCTGGGTGATTTGATATTTAAGGAGCACTGGCATGTTAACTACGCAATACGTATTGAATCGCTTCATTCAAAATAGAGTTCCCCACGACAAACTGTTCGGAAACCGATTTTTTTAAGTGTATGGTGGACTGTATGTAATCACCGTTGAATATGGATAACTCCTCATCATCATCCAGAAAAAGCCTCAAGGTATTTGGAGTGATTTCTGGATGGAACTGGAAACCAAGTACATTTTTTCCGACCTGGTACATCTGGTTGGCACACGCAGGATTTTCTGCTAACTGGATAGCCCCGTGAGGAATTTCAAATGTTTCCCGATGCCATTGCATTACTTCGAACTGGGCAGGTAGAGCAAAACAGTCTTTGGGAACAGTTCGGCTACGATAAACTGTAGTCCAGCCAAGTTCCTGATGATGATTAGGCTTAACTTTTGCACCCAGCGCATTGGCAATCAACTGTCCGCCCAGACACAGACCAATTGCCGGTTTTCCAGCTGAAATATAACGGCGAATCCACTGCTTTTCTACTTTTAACCATGGATAGAGTGCTTCATCATTTACACTCATTTTTCCACCCATGACAATTAGCAAGTCGACATCATCAATATCAGGCAGAGCCTCAAGATCTACGGGAAGGTTAAAAGGCAAGGCAAAAAATTCTGTTGCACTAATCTGGGCTTGATGCTGACGTAAAAAATCGTAACAACTTCCAAAACCCTCACCGGCAATATGTTGAAAATAATGGACCTTTAAATTTTTTCATAGTATTGACCAATCATTAATGTATTAGCCAAATATTTGCAAAAATGACGCCAATTTTGGATAAGTGGAAAATTGATTACGCATTTTCACAAATTCATTTGCAAAATCTGGAAAAATCACTTTATCTGTCATTTTAATCCACATTAGCGTTACCAGTTTATTATGTCTAAAATTCAGAATAAACAGACGTGCCTAGTTCACGCACCACGTAAAGCTCCTCAATATATTGAAACAGTGCAGCCTCCCCTCTTTCGTGCATCCACTATCATTTTTAAAAACACCGATGCCCTGTTTAACCGGCACTGGACTGATGCATATGATTATAGTTATGGCACACACGGTACACCGACAACTTTTACCCTGGCAGATAATATTGCCCAGATTGAGGGTGGGCAGCACAGTCTGCTTACCCCTAGTGGGCTATCAGCAATTAATCTGGTCAATTCCTGTTTCTTAAGTCACGGGGATGAGGTGTGGGTTCCAGACAATATTTATGGTCCAAACATGGAGCATTTGCGCAATCTGCATCAACGTTATGGTATTGAGGTTAAAATTTATAATGCGCTGGAGTATGAAAGTTTTCAGCCTACTTCAAAGGCCAAACTTTTATGGCTGGAAGCAGCAGGATCAGTCAGTCTGGAGTTTCCAGATTTAAAAAGACTGGTTAGAAAAGCCCGGCAGTCAGGAATACTTACTGCACTAGATAATACCTGGGGAGCCGGTCTTGCTTTTAATGCTTTTGATTTCTCTGATGAGCATTTGAGTGTAGATCTGACAGTCCATGCCCTGACCAAATACCCAAGTGGCGGTGCTGACATTCTAATGGGAAGTGTAGTTACACATGACCGGAAACTATATCAACAACTGTTTCGCATGCATGCCATTCAGGGAATCTCGATTTCTGGAGATGATGCAGCCCAGATACAACGCAGTCTGGCTCATATGCAACTTCGCTATCGGCAGCAGTCTGCCAATACCATTGTGCTCTTGAACTGGTTGAAGCAGCAGCCTGAGTTTGTACAGGTATTACATCCCGCAGATGAAAATTCACCCGGTCATCAATATTGGAAAGAAACCTGTATAGATAAACAAAGTGCCGGACTAGTCAGCGTTATTTTTAAACCTGAATATGATCTTGAGTCAGTACGAAAATTTTGTGACCAGCTCAGACTCTTTAAGCTAGGCTTTAGCTGGGGTGGACCGGTCAGTTTAGTTATGCTGTATCAGCTCAAAGAGATGCGGACGCTTGAATATACCCACCTAAAAGAGGGTGTTTTAGTCCGTTTTTGTATTGGTCTTGAAGCTGTAGATGACCTGATAACTGATATTCAACAAGCTTTACAGATTTTAAGATAATTTTAATTAAGGAGAGCTTACTCTCCTCTTTTTTTATTCATGTCATAAAAATTATATTCTTAATGGGCTGATTAAATTTAATTAACAGTAGATTGTTCAATATAACTACAATTTTTCGCTTTTATTTATGATTATTTCATATTTAATTATAACCACTTATCTTAAACCATAAAAAAAATATGGTTTTTGTATGAGCAATCTATTGCATAACAATTTTTAAAAATGTATTTTAAATATATCTTTTTAGATACCTTGAGATTCTCAACATGAATTCACAACAAATCGAACTGGTCCAATCTACTGTTCCTGTACTGCGTGAAAATGGTGTGGCATTAACCAGCTATTTCTACAAACGCATGCTAAACAACCATCCAGAATTAAAAAATGTCTTCAATCTGGACCATCAAAGTACAGGACGCCAGCCACGCGCACTGGCTGCTGCGGTACTAGCTTATGCAGAGCACATTGAGAATCCTGCTGTTTTAGCTAAGGCCGTTGAACGCATCACTACCAAACATGTCAGCCTCGACATTCAACCTGATCAATATGCAATCGTGGGTGATAATTTATTGCATTCGATTAGTGAAGTACTGGATGTACCATTCGAATCGGAATTGATCGAAGCATGGAAACAGGCTTATTTACAATTGGCAGATATTTTAATTGGGGTGGAAAAACAGAAATACAGCAACTTGGCAGAGCATCAAGGTGGTTGGGCTGGCTGGCGTTCTTTCAAGATTACACAGGTTGAAGATGTAGAAGGTGGTAAACGCTTTACCATAGAGGCAGCAGATGGTCAGCCAATTTCTCCGGCTGATGCGGGCGCGTTTATTTCAGTCCGTGTCCATGTTCCTGGTCAGGAACTGTTACAACCACTCCAGTTCAGTTTTCAGGAAGCTCAAGAAAATAGTTATACATTTGTGGTCAAGCCTGAGCCAACCCCGACGGAATACTCTGTAGAAGACATTCTGCTTAACCACTATAAAGCAGGCGACCAAGTGGATGTGACTGCACCGGTAAGTTTTTGATGTTATGAATATAAAGATTTATATAATGTACTGAAAGTTTCTTTCGGGAAGCTTTCAGGCTAAGATAGTGTCCTATTTCCCTGTTTCCAAAGCTGGCTGGTCATGCAATTAAATAAATTCACTGATTATGCTTTGCGTAGCTTGATGTATATTTCACGTCCAAGAAATACGCCATATACCATTGCAGAAATTGCAGTAGATCTACAGATTTCTCATAATCACCTGGTCAAGATTGTACATTTTATGGGTAAACAGGGCTGGCTGATTACATTACGTGGCAAAGGGGGCGGTATTCAGCTGAATCCGCAGGCACTTGATTCACGTGTAGGTGATATTGTTCGGATACTGCAAGGTGACCAGCCAATTGTAGAATGCAATTCACCGCCTTGTGTGCTTCGTTCAGATTGTGGCCTTAAAGGTATTTTAGATACAGCAGTTGAACAGTTCTATCAGAGTCTGAACCAATATACATTGGGCCAGGTTCTAAATATTCAGCCTGTTCAACCACATCTCTCTACTCATTCAGCAATTACTTTACTCAATCTTTCCTGAATTTTTGCTAATCTGTATAACTTGATAGTACAAGATTCGCGAGAATCCTTTACTTCCTTTATACTAGGCGCTGTAATCTCAGTAACGCAAGTGAAGTGCTATGCATCGCAGCAGTGGTAAATCTAAAAACAGTAAAACGGCGCAGGTGCCTAAGCAGAAAATCAGCTATGAAAAAGCGCTGGACCCTGCTATTACCGAATACTCTGTACGAGCACTAAACTGGTTACGTAAAGCCGAGTTCCTGATGAGTGCACCCAAGCTTTCGCTTTGTGTTGAAGATACCGGTTACGAAATTGCATTTGCAGGTCGTTCAAATGCTGGAAAATCCAGTGCCATTAATGCATTAACCAACCAAAAACAACTAGCACGTGCCTCTAAAAAGCCTGGCCGTACCCAGATGATCAACTTTTTTAGTCTGGGTAACCCTAACCAGCGTCTGGTAGATTTACCTGGTTATGGTTATGCGGCCGTTCCAGAGACCATGAAAATTGTCTGGCAAAAAGAACTGGAAAATTATCTGATTCACCGTGAAAGCCTGCAAGGTTTAGTACTGCTCATGGATATCCGTCATCCGTTACAGCATTTCGATACCATGATGCTGGAATGGGCACATTCCCGGAAACTGTTTGTACATATCCTGTTGACGAAAGCAGACAAGTTAAACCGCGGTCCGGCTAATAAAACTTTGCTTGAGGTCAAGCAGGAATTGAAGAAGATGAAGCTCAATTTCTCGATCCAGCTATTTTCTTCATTGAACAAACAGGGGTTAGAAGAGCTGGCCAGTGTTATGGCGGGTCGTCTGAACTTTACGCTAGAACAGTCCACACAGTTTGATCTGGACAGTATTCCAGAAGCAGTTGAAGAAGATGAAGCGGATACTGTAGAAGAACTAGAAGACTTTTTACCAGAACAGCACGCTGAACAAAAACCAGAATAACCCGGTAAAGATACAGAAATTATCCTACCGGAATATATTCTTTCTCCGGTAGGAATACTTTGCAGTCCATGTTAAGGAAATACAGAACACAGTTCTTTTAAACTTCGGACTGGAGATCTTTAGCCGGCTGGCTATAACGGTCTACCACTACACTAATCATCATATCACCCTGCACATTCACTACAGTACGCACTGTATCAAGTAAACGGTCAATCGGCAGTAAAATAGCAATTGCTTCGGCAGGCAAACCTACTGACTGTAATACCATAATCATGGTAACCATTCCTGCACTTGGAATTCCCGGGGCCCCTAATGAAGCAATCATGGCGGTCAGGCAGACAATCACCTGTTGTCCCAAGCTTAAGTCCAGCCCGATCAGATTCGCAATAAACAAAGCCGCCGCAGCTTCATAAAGAGCCGTCCCATCCATATTAAGCTGTGTGCCCAAAGGAATTACAAAACCGGCAATATGAGGTCGTACTCCCAGATTCTCCTGTGCAGCCTTCAGGCTCAAAGGCATGACTGCTGAACTCGAACTGGTTGCAAAAGCTGTTACCAAGGGAATACGTGCACCACGGAAAAAGCGTATCGGTGACATCCGGCCAAAAATCCAGAGCAGTAGCGGCAAGACTACCAGTCCATGAAAAATTGTTGTGCCGGTTACTACTGCAGCAAATTCAGCCAGTCGACTCAAAATAGAAATATCTTCAGTCGCGACCAGTTTTGCCAGGAGTGCCAAAATACCCAAGGGAGCCAGTTTCATGACCCAGCCGACCAACATCATCATCAGATCAAAAAACTGCTGACTCAGTCCGCGAATCGAATTAAACCTCTCCCCGCCTTTCACCAGTGCAACCCCAAGAAACAATGCAAACACTACTACAGCCAGCACATTACCATCGCTAAAAGCTTTAAACGGGTTAATAAGAGTATTTTGAATAAAATTGGTAAAAAAAGCAGACGGCGTCATTGTATCTGGGGTCTGATGTGACTGCATGGCTTCCTGGAATAAATTAATATTCATCCCTTTACCCACTTCAAACAGATGGGCACAACCAATACCTAAAATTAGTGCCAGGGTTGTAGTGGTCACACAGCAAATTAAAGTGGTTTTCCAGACCCGGCCCAATTGCCCACCAGACTGTAGGTTAGAAACACCAACCACAATCGAGCTGAAAATGAGTGGAATGAGCAACATCTTGAGCAAACCAATAAATATACTGCTGGCAATGCCGAGCAGATAAATACTGCTGTCAAAAAAACTGAGGTCAGGGTTATATTTTAAGAAAAAACCGAAAGCCAGCCCGATAATGGCAGCAAATAGAATCTGTGTATTTAGGCTCATTAGAGTAAGTAGTAGTCAAGTAGTCCCTTTCAGGCACTATGCCATGAGCTTCCACAAGAATCGAGGCTATTTATAGGGACTTTTATTAATATTTAAAAGCCACTCCCTGAGGAGGGCTTTTAGAATGTACATTTTAGCAGATATTACTGGGTTTCAATTTCACGTAAACGCATCAGGCCTTCTTGTACAGTACTGCACACTAGCTGGCCATTTTGCCACATGCGGCCAAAGTTTAAACCGCGTGAGCTGGCACTGACTGTTGCCTCCATGTCATATAACATCCATTCATCCGCGCGCAAAGGGCGATGGAAATAAATTGCATGATCCAGACTGGCACATTGCAGACTTGGTGAAAGATAGCTTAAGCCATGTGGACGTAGCGCTGTGGTCATCAAGGTGAAATCAGAATAGAACGCTACAATGGCCTGATGCAGGGAAATTTCATCGACTTCGGTTGCAATCTGGTCATGGGTCCGTAAATAGTGGGCATAATAAGGCGCTTCAGGTTGGGGCTGAAACGGGTTATCTATATTTACCGGACGGATTTCAATATGACGATTCCGCATAAAGCTGGCACGTACATTTTCAGGGATAAAGCTGATTAAACCTTCTTTTAACTCCTGCTCGGCTTTTAGTGTTTCAGGTGCAGGATAACTTGGTTCCTGATGCTGGTAGTTCAAACCTTCTTCCGGTTCTGCAAAAGACACCATCGCAGAAAAAATGGTACGTCCATGCTGAATGGCTCGCACCTGACGACTGATAAAGCTTTTTCCGTCACGCAGACGTTCAACCTCATAAATGATAGGCGCATTAACATCGCCACCAAACAGGAAATAAGCATGCATGGAGTGTGCGGGACGGTCCGCAGTATAAGATGCTGCACGTAAGGCCTGTCCAAGTACTTGGCCTCCAAACACCCGTTTACCGACCAGGTTGCGGCTTATTCCCCTATAGATATTATCTTCTAGCTTTTCCAGGGTTAAAAGCTCAACAAGTTCTTGAGTTAAAGTATTCATAAGATACCTTTAATGAATGGAAGACCGAAACAGCCCCATGAAATGATGAACGAAAACAAGATAGATAAACTATTTTGCCATATTTTCTGAGTAAAACGCTAAACTTTCCTGAGAGCTGCTGCCATATTTACTTTTGGGTTATAATCCCTAAAAATACGATTTTTAACGATAAAAGCTAGCCATTCTCTTCTGTTTTAGCAGAAAATGGCAGACCCGTTTTTCTGTTCGATTTAATACAAAATCAGTCGATGACCGGATACCGGTTTCAGTCGTCTAGCTAGGAGTTTTTATGTCCAAGAGTGGATTTGGTCAGTTGTATCGGCGGCTTTCAAGCAAGCTGCTTGACCTTGTCGTAACCCCCCATGTTATTGGCGAAGTTCCAGGCAAGTCACCGGCTGAAGAGCAGGAATTGGCTGAAGTTAATAAAAAAATTACCTGTTATGTCCTGCAAAACTATTCTCGCAGTAACGCCTTAATTGTAGATGCAGAAACCCGACGTTTACAGCTTGCTCCGGCATTGGACCCGCTGGTCATTGCCGAGCATAAAGAAAAAGCTTCGGTTCTTTTTCTGCAACATCATGATGAAAAAAATCTTTTAAATCCGCCAGCTCATAATTTTCCACCCCGTTTACTTCGTCTGATTGAGCTTCTCGACCAGTATCCACAGTACGATATTGAACTGGTGCCAGTTACTGTGCTTTGGGGCCGCTCGCCAGATAAAGAAGATTCCTGGTTTAAACTTTTATTTACAGATACCTGGGCGACGCCGGGTAAAGTCAAACAGCTGGTTAATATTGGTTTACATGGCCGTGAAACGTATCTGGAATTTCATGAAGGCCAGTCTTTACGTACACTGGTTGAATACGCCAAAGAAAATTATCCGAACCTCTCAGCAGCGACTTATATTATTAGTACCTTAAATGACTATCTGGATTGCCAGCGCGAAGTCGTACTCGGACCAGATTTATCTGACCGTCGCAATGTGATGCAGTCTTTGATCAAATCGCGTGATGTTCAAGAAGCCATTCGCCGTGAAAGCATCCGTGGCAAAATTAGCATGCTGGAAGCTGAACGCCGTGCAATTGGTTACTTGAATGAGATCGTATCGGATTATTCAGCTTCAGCAGTACGGTTTGCCGATATGGCACTGACCCGCCTCTGGACGCAGCTTTATGATGGTGTAGAAGTACATAACTTTAATACTGTTCGTGAACTGGCAAAAGACTATGAAATTATCTATACACCATGTCACCGTAGTCATATCGACTACCTGCTGCTTTCTTATGTGATTTATAAGCGTGGTTTGATGGTTCCGTATATTGCGGCAGGCGACAACCTGAATATGCCATTCGTGGGCCAGCTGTTACGTGGTGGGGGCGCATTTTTTATTCGTCGCTCTTTTCGTGGCAACGCACTGTATACTTCGGTATTTAAAGAATATCTATATAGCATTCTCTCACGTAATACACCGCTTGAGTACTTTATTGAAGGTGGCCGTTCACGTACCGGCCGTCTGCTGCCACCCAAAACCGGCATGCTGGCGATGACTGTGCATAGCCATCTACGTGGACGTGCTAAACCTATTGCCTTTGTACCCACCTACATTGGCTATGAACGTCTCATGGAAGGCGCAACGTATGTAGGTGAAATGCAGGGCAAACCAAAAGAAGCTGAATCTATTTTTGGAATCTTGCAGACCCTGCGTAAAATCGAACGGATTTTTGGTAAGGTCCACGTAAATTTCGGTGAACCTGTGTTTCTAGATGACTTGCTGAAACAGCACGGCGCCGAAAATATAGTCATCGAGAAAAATGATGATCCGGTTCCTGCAGCAGTTTCAGAAGCAATTAATAGCTCGGCTGTTGCTATTTTAGAAAATATCAACCGTGCGGTGGTAATTAATCCAGTATCGTTATTATCACTCATCTTACTGGCCACTCCGAAACATACACTTGATGAAGAAGTATGTATTAAACAGCTTGATGCTTACCGACGTCTGGCCTCTGCACTGCCTTATGATGAACGTACTCAGGTTACGCCTTTATCTGGTAAAGAAATAATTGCCTATGGCTTGAAACTAAAACTGATCAAACGGGTTCAGCATGTACTGGGGGATATTATTGCAATTGAAGATAATCAGGCAGTCTTACTGACCTATTTCCGCAATAATATTTTGCATTCGTTTGTTTTGCCTTCTCTGGTTGCATCACTGGTTGAGCACAATGGTAAAATCAGCCGCGGCGATCTGATCAGTGTTATCCGTACTTTATATCCATTCCTGAAGGCCGAGTTATTCCTGAAATGGAATACTGATGAATTGAAAGAGCAGATTTGCCAAAATGCAGATGCCCTGATTCAAGGTGGCCTGATGAGCCAGGATGAAGAAGGCAATCTGCTCAGTTCTGCCCCAAATACTGAAGAACATAATCAGCTGGTTGTATTAGCCGCCCCAGTAAAACAGAGCCTAGAGCGTTATTACATGACCTTGGCCCTAATTACGCAACGGGGTTCTGGCACCATTTCTGCAAAACAGGTTGAAGATTTAAGCCATCTGCTGGGTCAGCGCCTGTCTGTACTTTATGAATTTAACTCACCAGAATTCTTTGATAAGGCCCTGTTCCAGAGCTTTATTAAAGTCTTAACCCAGCAAGAATATATCCGTACCAATGAGAATGGCCTAATTGAATTCGATGCCGGTTTTAGCAATATGGCCGAAGGTGCCAAACTGGTACTGGATGAAGTGACCTTGCAAATGTTGCATCACATTACTGACTTTAGTGATGAAGAACTGCAAGAAGCTTTAAATGCAGTGGCTGCACAGCAAGCTAAACGCCGCTTGATGCGCAAGAGAAAGTAATTTAAAAAAAGCCGCTGACAGCGGCTTTTTTTAAACTGGTTAAGCTGATTGACTTAACAGGTCAGCATAGACCTGAAAACAGTCAGGATAATTAAGCTGGAAACCACTGTCCAGCATACGGCTGGCATATACCTGTTTACCACTGGCTTGCTGCGTCTCAAGGGCCAGTATGGGCAATCCTAGCTGCTGCTGAAACCACTGAATAATACCAGGCAAAGGCAAAGGCCGGTTATCCGTTACGATATAACTCGATTGCGGAGTTTCAATACAGATTAGAAGTGCCAGAAAACCTACCAGGTCATCAATATGAATGCGGTTGCTATAATGCAGGTCTGGATAAGTCTTTCGGCTCTGGGCCAACTTTTGCATTCGTGCAACCGATGTACCATAGATTCCGGTCGGCCTCACAACTACCACTTGTTCAGGGCAGGCTGCCTGCCATTTCAGCTCCATTAATTGTAATAGAAAGCCCTGTTCATCACATGGATAAACTGTAGTTTCATCATTAATTTCCTGTCCTGCCTGTTCACCATAGACCCGGGTAGATGACACTACTACAATACGTTTTACCGGATGGCCATTTAAAGCAGCTGCTAACGATTCAATTGGAGATACATAGGTCTGTTGATATGCCTCAGCTGTACTTTGGTCTGGACTTAGTAAAATATACACCCAATCAACAGGGGGAATCTGGCTGAAGTCAGCCTGCTGTACATCCTGAATCAGATGAGTGGCATAAGGATCAAATTTCGGACTTCGGCTGATTGTGGTAATTTGGTGGCCTTGCTCAAATAACTGTTTTGCAAGTCTTTGAGATGTTTTACCATAACCAATAAATAGAATATGCATGGTATGACCTAAGTTAGGGGGACATGGCTACAGTCCATCAATTACAGGGTGTCGGTACAGCGTCAGCTGCATTACTCGAGAAACTGAATATTTTTACTACTGATGATCTGCTATTTCATCTTCCGCGTGATTATGAAGATCGTAGCACTATTATTCCCATGAACCAACTTGTCGTGGGCCGTAGCTATTTGCTTGAAGGAACGGTAAGTTCTATCGATTTTCCGCCCGGCAAACGCAAATCTATGGCGGTATTGCTCGAAGATGATTTTGGTAAGGTTACATTGCGCTTTTATCATATCTACAAGGCCCTGATTGATAAAATGCGTAGTGGCAACCGGCTGCGGGTATTCGGTGAAGTCAGAGTAGGCGCACGCGGACTGGAACTTTACCATCCGGAAATTCAGCAAATCAGTGCACAAACTGCTCTGCCTAAAACCCGCTTAACTGCCATTTATCCTTCTACCGAGGGCCTAACTCAAGCCAAGCTACGTGAATACGTACGCCAAGCTCTCGAGCAGCACAGCGAAAATCTTCCTGAACTTTTACCAGAAAAATTCACCAACGGTTACGCCTTAAAAGAAGCGCTTGAATACATTCATGAGCCACCCATTGATGCCAATATGCAACAGTTAATGCAAGGTTCACATCCCGCACAGCAAAGACTTATTTTTGAAGAACTGGTCGCTCATCAGATCAGCCTGTTAACTCGGCGCGCTTATATCCGTGAAATTGAAGCACCCGCTTTTGAACCCAGCACAATACTGGCTAAAAAATTATTGGCTAATCTGCCTTTTAATATGACGGGCGCTCAAAGAAGAGTATCTAAAGAGATCATGATTGATCTCAAGCAGCATCAACCCATGTTACGGCTGGTCCAAGGTGATGTAGGTGCAGGTAAAACGCTAGTTGCAGCAGTGGCCGCCTGTCATGCCCTAGAAGCCGGCTGGCAGGTCGCACTCATGGCACCTACAGAAATTTTGGCTGAACAGCATTATTTAAATTTCAAACGCTGGTTCGAACCACTGGGCATTCAGGTGGCTTGGCTATCAGGCAAACAAAAAGGTAAAGCCCGGACACAGGCAGAAGCAATTATACGGGGTGGACTAGCTCAATTGGTTGTAGGCACTCATGCCCTGTTTCAGGAAAATGTCGAGTTTGCCCGTTTAGGTCTAGTTATTATCGATGAGCAACACCGCTTTGGTGTCGATCAGCGGTTGGCTTTACGTAACAAAGGGGCTGAACAGATGACTCCACACCAGCTGGTGATGACAGCTACACCAATTCCACGTACTCTAGCCATGAGTGCCTACGGTGACCTCGACACTTCGGTGATTGATGAGCTTCCTCCCGGACGTACACCGATTCAGACTGTGACTATACCACTTGACCGCCGTGAAGAAGTTTTGCAGCGAATTGCTACCAACTGTCAGGAGGGCAAACAGGCTTATTGGGTCTGCACCTTGGTAGAACAGTCCGAAACACTGGATGCCCAGGCTGCTGAAGCGACTTATGCAGAAATTAAGGAACGCTTTCCTAGCCTGAATATTGGACTGGTACACGGCAAAATGAAAGCTGATGAAAAGCAGTCAGTCATGCAAAAATTTAAAAACAATGAACTACAACTTCTGATTGCGACTACAGTAATTGAAGTCGGGGTCGATGTACCTAATGCCTCAATTATGGTGATAGAAAATGCCGAGCGCCTTGGGCTGTCACAACTGCATCAGTTACGAGGCCGAGTTGGGCGGGGAGCAAAAGCCAGCTTTTGTGCCCTACTTTATAAAACTCCTCTTTCACAAAATGGACAGGAGCGGCTTTCTATTTTAAGGGAAAGTAATGATGGCTTTGTGATTGCCGAAAAAGATCTAGAACTGCGGGGTCCGGGGGAACTACTTGGAACCAAGCAGACGGGCGATATGGGCTTTCGCGTGGCTAAACTGGAGCGGGACGATCATTTGTTGACTGAGGCACACTATGTAGCCGAACAAGTCCTCAAGGATTATCCTGTAAATGCAGAAGCTTTACTTAAGCGCTGGTTACCTGAGGCACCACGTTATGCCTATGTTTAACCCATCCTCTTTACTCAGACCTATCTCACGGCTGCTACCCTGCCCGCTTTGTAGCAGCAGTTTACAAATGCAGCATGGAGTTTGTCATGATTGCTGGGAACAGCTGCCTTGGTATCGGCAGACTGTAGAACGACAAGAATTAAACATTCATGTTGCCTGTGGCTATCAGTATCCAATAGATCGCATCATCCAGCAGTTTAAATATGAGCAGCAGTTAAACTATCAGCAGCTACTGACTGCATCGATACTAACCCTCAGGTTACCTAAAGTTCAGGCCATTGTGCCTATGCCCATATCAACCGAACGTTTAATTGAACGCGGCTATAATCAGTCACTGGTCATTGCAAAAATTCTAGCCCGTGAGCTGAATGTTCCGGTCTGGCAACCTGTAATTCGGCTGGCTCAGCATTCGCAAAAAGGCTTATCGCGACTCGAACGTCTGAACCAGATTGAAATGCAATTTCAGCCGATCCTCACCGAACGCCGGCGTTACCGCCGGGTATTAATGCTAGACGATGTAGTGACTACAGGCAGCTCACTTTCGGCCTTGGCTCAAGCCCTGACCCAGCTGGGCTGCCAGCATATTTTTGCTGCGTGTATTGCAGCCGCAGAAACAGCCTAGTTTTTTTCCAGCAATTGCTGCTCGCACCAAGGTATAACAATCTCACGAGTCAGCGGAGCAAGCAAAGTGGTCTGATCATCCAGTCTGACCCACTTCATTTCAGCAATTTCTGCGGCAATCCGGGGTGACTGGGCTATAGCAACCACATATAGGTAACTGATCAGCTCATGGTCAGGCTCATTAGCTGTCTGTGTTTCGAAACGGCCAATAAACTGCTCTACTTGTGCCTCGCAACCAATTTCTTCCTGAATCTCGCGGATAATTGTCTGCTCTGGTGGCTCATCTATTTCCAGCTTGCCACCAACTTGCATAAAATATTGAGTATTTTGCTTACGTACTACCAGTAATTCATGCTCTTTATTTAGAATTACGGCAGCTGCCACAGTAATTTTTTTCATCAATTTGCCTTATGGATTTACGCCAGAAGTTCCCCACTTCGGTGCAGGCGGCTGATACTGGTCAAACTGCTGCAAGATTTGTTCGATATTGTCCGAGGCAATTAATTTTTCAACAAACCGGCTATGGGTAAAACCTTTATCGACTGTAAACTGAATCATTTTAAGCAGATCATTATAAAAGCCATCCAGGTTTAAAAAAGCACAAGGCTTCTGGTGAATCCCTAACTGAGCCCATGTCCATTGTTCAAATATTTCTTCCAAGGTTCCAGCGCCACCCGGCAGTGCAATAAAACCGTCTGAAAGTTCTGACATTTTAGTTTTTCGCTCATGCATGTTCTGAACGACATGCAATTCAGTCAGGTCTGGATGTGCCAATTCACGGTCAACTAAAGCATGGGGAATCACGCCAATCACTGCTCCCCCTGCCTGTAGGGCGCTATCTGCAATAACACCCATTAAGCCGGAACGTCCCCCACCATAAACCAAAGTCTGCCCACGCTGGGCGATTGCCTGTCCGACTGCTTGGGCCGTTTCTAAAAAAACAGGCTCAGTTCCAATGGCAGAACCACAAAAAACACCAATAGCTTTCATAATATGTTGACCATGTTGTAAATTTTTCATACTTTTCAAGTAAGCTTAAAGCAGAATTGCAAAGGAGACTAAAAAAATCTCTGTTGGGGTGTGTTTTTCCGGCAATCCTTGTCTAAAATACTCACCCATCTTGAACGCCAATACTGCGCAAGGGAGCCAAAGATATGCTTGAAGCCTTTTACGCCACAGAGCGCGGTAGTTTGGAAGATGCCACTATTAATGGTGGCTTTGATTTACATCCAGAACTTGTATGGATTGACCTGATTGCGCCCTCACAGGAGGAACAGCAATGGGTCATAGATGCCTATAACCAAAATTTACCGACTTTAAAGTCTCTAGAAGACATTTCTTCATCAGCACGATTCTACCGCGATGACGATGGAATTTTGCATATCAGTACCTACTTTTTAACGAAAAATAAAAATTATCAAGTCGATAATGAGACTGAAGATGGAATGAGCCGACTGGCTACCGTACAGACTGTGGCTTTTATTTTACATAAAAATCATCTATTCACATTACGTGGCGAAAAACTGGTGGCATTTCGGGCATTCCGGGCACGTGCGCGCCGTAATGATTATGAAATGGATTATAAAGATCCGACCTGGATTTTATTAGGGTTATTAGAAGCCAAACTGGATGAACTTGCGGATATATTAGAAGATATCCATAGGGATCTGGAAAAATACTCTACTGAGGTCTTAAATAATCATCATCGCGAACAGATTCTGGATCTGGACGACATGATTACGCGGCTAGCCCAGCAAGAAGATACCCTGGGTAAAGCCCAGCTCTGCCTGATTGACCTGCGTCGAGTACTAACTTTTTTATCGCGTCCGCGTGCTCTAAGCAGTCATATTTATGATGCAGATATTCGTGAATTAAGTGAAGATGTACGTTCTTTGGTTGAACATGATGCTTTCCTCTTTCAAAAGGTTCGCTTCCTGCTGGATACAACTTCAGGATTTATTAATACTGAACAGAGCGATACGATCCGTCGCTTCTCGATTTTGCCTAGTATGCTGGCGCCACCGATGCTGATTGCCAGTGTTTATGGTATGAATACTGATGTGCTTCCATTTGCTAAAGGTACCACCAGTTTCATGGTAGTCATCAGTATATTGATTGCCTTTTTTGTAGGCCCCTTAATTTACTTCCGTTGGAAAAAATGGATATAAAAAAAGCACCTTATGGTGCTTTTCTAATTTCAGTTTAGCTGAGCAGTTGCAAGTCATTTTCCAGATGGCAAGCCTGAATGATTTTCATCATCTTGTCTGGCACACCCTTAAATTGCAAACCCTGAGCCTGTGGAGTTTGCCTTAACCAGCGGATCAGCACCGCTAAGGCCAGCGTACTCCTATGCTCTAGTCCAGCCAAGTTAACTATAAGTGGGTAATGCTGCTGAGACTGAATAAGCTTGAGGCCCTGCTGATAATATTGTTCCGCATTAGCGTAATCAATTTTCCCAGTAACCTTAAGCTCCTGCCCAATTAATTCAACCACTCTGCACCTGCCCTAACTAAACCTTATTTTTTTGCCTGACTGACTGCAGCATCTGCATCCGGCTGGAAGTTTGCAATCGCTTTATCCAGATTACCACCATTACGTTTTACCGTAGCTGCAAACTGATTACGGAACTGCAAGCCCAAGTCGATACCAGAGACGTTAATATTACGGATTTTCCATTGCGTACCTTTATCTACCAACTGGAAAGAAACCGGAATTTTCTCGCCCTTATTGTTAAAGTCGACAGTAACTACAGGATTTTTGCTGTTAGTGGCTTTATAAGGACGAATGCTGTAAGACTGGTTACTATATTTTGCAAAAGCACTGCCATAATTTTCAATCAGAGTTTCACGGAAATTTTTCTCAAATTGAGCACGCTGGGCAGCTGAACTGTATTGATTGGTTGCGTAAGTACCCATCACAATACGTGTAAATGCTTGGGAATCAATGTAAGGGTCCAGATTTTCACGTACAATGGTTTTGACTGCAGCCGGATTAGTTTGCAGCTTGTTATGATCAGCTTTTAAACGGCCAATCAACCCATCTGCTACACGTTTAATGAAAGCCGGAGGAGCTTCAGAAGGTGCAGCAAATGCTGTACCTGCCAATAAGCTGGTTAATATACTTACTGTCAGGGTTTGTTTAAATAAAGTTTTCACTCAATCACTCCTCTACATTACTCGACAAATGAAGTCTGAGCATTATTTGCTTCAGCCGTTTCAGTTGCCGAACTTTCTGATGATTTACCCGCACCACCTGTAATAAATTTACTGATTAAATCTTCCAGATCCATAGTGCCCTGCGTATTGGCAATTGTTTCACCACGTTTGACATAGTTCAGTCCACCGCCTGGAACAATTTTCAGATATTTCTCGCCTAACAATCCATTGGTAGCCACCATAATATAAGCATCTTCATCAATACTGGTGATGGATTTCATGTTACTGATCAGTTGCTGTTCCATAGCTTTTTGTTGTGCCGGTGCCGCAGCAGCATATTCACTACTGTAGCGTAATTCCTCTATGGCATTTTGCTGTACAGTTTTTAACTGCTCAGGATTAAAACCTGTAAGTTTACCATCAAGCTCAAAATCCACCTTGGCCAGACGCGACACTGGATCTAGGGTAATATCGGTTACACGTCCAATTGTGACGCCACTCATGGTAACCTTAGCTCTGGGTTTCAGTCCGTTTACGTTGTCGAACTGAGCACTCATTTCATAGCTGTCACGTAAGCTGGTACCCGCCAGACCACTGACTTTCATGGCAAGAAAAAATAGAGCGATGCCGAAAAGAATAACGAAAATACCTACGGCCAGCTCACTAATACGTGATCTCATCAAACCCCTCCGAACATGACCGCAGTCAACACAAAATCAAAACCTAAAACACATAATGAAGAAAAAACTACTGTGCGGGTGGTTGAAGTAGCGATGCCTTCTGAAGTCGGTTCACAGGCATAGCCCTGATAAACTGCAATCCAGGTACAGATTAATGCAAATACAATACTTTTGATGATGCCATTCACTACATCATGCCCGAACTGTACACTGCTTTGCATTCCACTCCAGAAAGAGCCTTCATCTACACCCAGAAAATCTACGCCGACCAGTTTGCCGCCCAGTATGCCTATTGCACCAAAAATTACGGTAAGCATGGGAAGACTTACTATACCTGCCCATAAACGTGGCGAAACGATCCGTTTAAGCGGGTCTACCCCAATCATTTCCATACTGGAAAGCTGTTCAGTGGCTTTCATGAGACCAATTTCTGCTGTCAGTGCAGAACCAGCCCGGCCAGCGAATAGTAGTGCCGCGACCACTGGAGCCAGTTCGCGCAGTAAGGTTAAGGCAACCATGGTACCCAGCATGGCTTCACTACCCACATTCACCAGAATTGAATAGCCCTGCAGCCCTAATACCAATCCAATAAAGAGTCCAGAGACCGTAATAATCAATAGCGACATCACCCCAACCCGGTACATCTGGTAAATAAATAGTTTTACCCCAAGCCAGGTCGGCAATGAAAATATAATCTGCAGCAACATCAAGGTTGCTACACCAATACCACGCACCCGTTCAATAACAAGTCGGCCTAACCAGGCAATGGCATTCATGAACCAACCTCATTTTTCAGATAAGCCTGATTGCTAAATTGGTAATCCACAGGCCCCTCCACAGCACCAGTTAAAAACTGGCGAACAAAGGGTGAAGCATCAGCCTGTAACTGTTCAGGTGTACCCTCACCCTGAATCTTGCCCTCTGCAATTACATAGATATAATCAGCAATTGAAAGAGTCTCAGCAACGTCATGTGAAACCACAATTGTCGTCAGATCTAGTGCTTCACGTAAAGAACGGATCAGGCGGGTAAGTACCCCCATGACAATCGGGTCCTGTCCTGCAAAGGGCTCATCATACATAATCAGTTCAGGATCAAGAGCAATCGCACGCGCCAGTGCAACACGACGGTTCATGCCACCTGAGAGTTCGGAAGGCATCATTTGTTCGGCACCACGCAAACCGACTGACTCGAGTTTAAGTGCAACAAGTTCAGTAATCAGGTGCTCGGGCAACTGCGTGTGAGCACGCAATGGAAATGCGACATTTTCATATACAGTCATATCTGTAAACAATGCACCGCTTTGAAACAGCATCCCCATACGAGCACGCGCTTTAAACAGCTCTGAACGCGACATTTTGGCAATGTTATGGCCATCAAGCAATATCTCGCCCTGATCAGGTGTAAGTTGACCACCAATCAGGCGTAGTAAGGTAGTTTTACCCGTACCGGAAGGGCCCATGATTGCAGTAATCTGACCACGACGGATGCTTAAACTAACATTGTCATAAATGATACGTTCCCCACGTTTAAAACTCAGGTTCCTGATTTCAATCAGGGGCCGAGTATCAAGAGAACTTGGGTAATTCATAACTGAGAATTTCCTGCCTTTTTCAGCTCGCCTACTATAGCATCGAACCATTAAAACTTGGTTGTATTTTAACAATTTGTCCTATGAGAGTGCCAAAGGATTAAGAAAAAATGCTAAGATCATTCTATTTGATTCAAATAATGAGATTTGAAAAGACTTAAACTTGAAAGCTATAACTTGATATTCAAGAAGTTTAAAGTGACATATACAAAATAAATCGTTTGATACTGCTTCTTTTTTATTGGTTCATTATTTTTATAAAAATAAGATGTTGTCCCATTAAACTTAATTAAATTAAAAGTATAAAAAAGCCAGTTCAGGAACTGACTTTTTTATTTTATTACAGCTTAGTCTTGAAATTTACGGCGACGTTCACTGCCAAAGTCGCGACGTGGACGGTCTTCACCACCAAAGCTACGCTCGCCACGCGGTTTGTCATCAAAACTGCGGCGTGGACGGTCTCCACCGGCTGGACGCTCACTACGGTCGCCCGCAGCACGGAATCCACCAGTGCGTGGTTTATAATCTACGCGGTTTCCACGGTTGTCATCATTTGAGTCAAAACGTGGTTTGTCATTAAAACCGCCTTCACGACGTGGACGATCGCCACCAAAATTACGCTCGCCACGTGGCTTGTCATCAAAGCTGCGACGTGGACGGTCTTCACCACCAAAACTGCGTGATTGCGGACGATCACCAAAGCTACGTTGTGGACGGTCTGAATTAAATTCACGACGTGGGCGTTCAGCACCACCAAAGCTACGCTCACCACGTGGCTTGTCATCAAAGCTGCGCTGTGGACGGTCGCCAAAATCACGGCGGGCTGGACGGTCACCAAAATCACGCTTAGGACGATCATCACCAAATGGACGTTCGCCACGCGGTTTATCATCAAAACTGCGACGAGGACGATCGTCACGACCGCCTTCACGACGTTTGAAGTTTGATTCACCTTCAAAGCGGCGACCACCACCAAAACCGCCACGACCACCATCACGGCCGCCCGGGCGTTTACCGCCACCACCTTCACGACGCGGACGAGCCGGTGGTGGGGATGGCTCTAGGCCTTCAATTTCTGAAACATTCAGACGAGTTTCCAGGTAATCTTCCAAAGCACGGATCTTGCCACGTTCACGGTAAGTTGCCAGTGTAATGGCTTTACCGGTACGGCCAGCACGACCAGTACGACCAATACGGTGTACATAATCTTCATGCTTCATCGGTAAACCGAAATTGATTACGTGCGAAATGGTTGGTACATCCAGACCACGCGCAGCTACATCAGTTGCCACTAGAATTTTAGCTCGGCCTTCACGAATACTGCGCAGACGACGGTTACGTACGGTTTGTGGCATCGCACCATGTAATGCAACAACAGAGTGACCCGCTTCAGCCAGTTCTTCAGCCAGCATGTCGGTATCTTCTTGAGTGCTTGCAAACACAACAGCCTGATCCAGAGTTTCGTCTTCTAACCAGTGAGTCAGCAGTTTTTTCTTGTGCTCAAAACCATCAGTCCAGTGTAATGTCTGGGTGATGTCAGTATTGGTTGAATGACCTGTTTCAATAGCAATACGCATTGGATCTTTCATCATGCATTCAGCAAGACGAATAATACGATCAGCAAAAGTTGCAGAGAACATTAAAGTCTGCTTGCGGTTTAGAGCAAGTTCGCTGATCGCTTCCAGGTCTTCAGAGAAGCCCAAGTCAAGCATACGGTCAGCTTCATCTACAATTAACGCATCAACTTTATCCAGTTTAATCTGGCGACGGTTTACCAAGTCAAGCAGACGGCCTGGAGTGGCCACTACAACCTGCGCACCTTTTAACTGCTGGATTTGTTTACCAAAAGGCATACCGCCCATGATCGCAGCAATACGTACACCTTTCATGTGACGTACCAGCGCGATTGCATCTTGACAAACCTGCTGGGCTAATTCACGAGTAGGCGAAATCACCAGAATATTCGGTTGAGTCACTGCACGCATACGTTCTTTAAATGGCAGGAAAGTATCTTGATCAGCAAGAGCATTTAATGTTGGCAGTAAGAATGCCGCAGTTTTACCAGAGCCAGTTTGGCTTGAAACAAGAAGGTCTTTACCTTCTAAGGCAGCAGGAATCGCCTGTTCTTGTACAGCAGTTGGCGCTGTAAAGCCCAAGTCTGTCAGTGCTTGGGTAAGAGATTCATGTAAAGAAAATTCAGCAAAAGTTTTGCTCATAGAGAGTGTTCACCCTGTTTTGGGTGCTCCATTTAATAAATACAAATATGGACATCGGCACAAAGCGGCACAGCGACTAGAAGCTGAAAAAATATAGAATTCAGCAGCGATCCGAATAACGACGATGTGGATTAAACGCACGCATGATTACGGCCGCAACCTGAAAGAATCGCTTAAGCGATTGGGGCGCGAGGAATAGTCCTCTCTATGGACAGTACGCGCATACACAATGATTAGAAGAGAATGTTCAGGTAATGAACGGAAATTTAAGTGCGTGACAGCATGATACCAGAAACATTTTAAAAAGTAATCATTTTTTTCGATTAAATCTAAAACAAAGAGCGGTTTTAGCAGTAATTGGCTCATTTTTAAGTTAATTTAGATTATTTTTTATACACTCAATTTTTAAAAAATCTTAATTCAGTATTTGTAGAAACTTGTATAGAAAAATAAACCTTAATATATACATCGTACCAGTAAGTAAAAAGCCCTCAATTGAGGGCTTTTTAAACGTTATTGCAGAGTTTATTTAGCTGCATCGCCCCAAGCAGGAACTACAGTTTGCATCAACGGTTTTAACATTTTCATTGAAGATGCCAAGACCTGTCCATTTGACATGGATTCAGAACCACCACGCGCATCCACTACAGTACCACCCGCCTCTTTAACCAAGAGCTCACCTGCTGCAATATCCCAAGGCTTCAGGCCAACTTCAAAAAAGCCATCAAAGCGGCCAGCAGCCACATAAGCCAAGTCCAGCGCAGCAGAACCGCCACGGCGAATTTGTGCACCAGCTTTAGTCACAGCCAGCAAAGAAGCAAAATGCTGCTCGGCATAAGATACTACTTCACCAGCACGCTGAGTACGGTAAGGATGACCTACTGCCAGGAAGGTATTGTCCAGGCTGTCCTTAACATTTACACGAATGCGGCGCTGGTTCATCATTGCTCCGCGGCCACGGCTGGCAGAGAATAACTCATCTTTTACCGGATCGTAGATTACGCCATGCTGGGTAATCCCTTTATGCTGAACCGCAAGAGAAATACAGAAATGTGGAAAACCATGAATAAAGTTTAAAGTTCCATCCAGCGGATCAATCACCCAGCACCAGTCGGCATCGTGACCTTTTCCTTCCTGAAGACCGAACTCTTCACCCAAGAAACTATGATTTTTGTAACTTTTACGAAGTGTATCGATAGTTAACTGTTCCAGATAACGGTCTACACGCGTTACTGGACCATCAATTCCTTTTTCTTCCACTTGTAGATCGAGCTTATGACGATTTTGATGCGCTTTTAAAAGCTCTTGACCAACTGTTTGAGCCGCACGCGCAGCCATCACCACCATAGGTTCCATTGAACACCCACTACAGAATAGAAAAATTTTGACAAAGAATAGTGCATAAAAGCGCATTCATTTTATCAAATGAATGCGCTTTTAGGGAGAAAATGTTGTTAAATTTTAGAGCCTGTTTTACGGATGTAAAGTCAGCTTGGCCCAGCACTGTGCAATCGAGCGCTGAATACCGAGTGCATCGAGGCCGCTTTCCTCTAACATTTGCGCATGAGAAGCCTGTGGCATAAAGCTGTCTGCCAGCCCCAGATTTAACACTGGCTTCACAAGAAGAGCCTCGGCCAAGAACTCATTAACAGCACTACCTGCGCCGCCCATCACTGCATGTTCTTCTACAGTTACAAATAATGTGGTCTGTCCGGCCAGCTGTTGAATAATTTCTTCATCTAGCGGTTTCACGAAACGCATATTGACTACACGAACACCAAGTTTGTGCGCAGCGGCCAGTTCCTGTCCTGCTTCGAGTGCAGCCTGTACCCGGCTTCCAAACGCCAGAATACTGATCTGCTGCTCATGATGCGGATTAAACTCAGCCAGTAATTCAGCACGGCCAAGCTCCAGCAAACTCATTTCCTGCTGAACATTTACACCTAAGCCTGAACCCCGTGGATAACGTACCGCAGCAGGTCCTGGATAGACATAGGCTGTATGTAGCATCTGACGGCATTCATTCTCGTCTTTAGGTGCCATAATGATCATGTTTGGAATAGTCCGCATATAAGCATAGTCATAAGCCCCTGCATGGGTTGGACCATCTTCACCTACCAGACCGGCCCGGTCAATTCCAAAAGTAACATCCAGATTCTGTAATGCGACATCGTGAATCAGCTGATCATAACCGCGTTGCAGAAAAGTAGAATAAATGGCCACGACAGGCTTGAGGCCTTCACAAGCCATACCGGCAGCCAGCGTGACGGCATGCTGCTCTGCAATTGCCACATCAAAGAAGCGTTCCGGATAGTCCCGAGCAAAATCAACCATACCCGAACCTTCACACATGGCAGGCGTGATTGCCATGAGACGCTTATCCTGCGCTGCCTGATCGTATAACCACTGCCCAAAAATCTCCGAATATTTAGGTGGAGCCTTTTTAGTCGCCAAGGTTGGTTGGGCAGGCAACTTGCTAATAGCATGATAAGTAATCGGATCAGCTTCGGCAGGTGTAAACCCTTTTCCTTTCTTGGTATATATGTGAACCAGACGTGGACCTTTGCGTTTTTTCAGGGCATTGAACACCTGAACCAGCTGGTCGATATTATGACCATCAAAAGGACCAAAATAGTCGAATCCGATAGCTTTGAACAGGTTATCAGCTGCACTGGTCGCTGATTGATGCAAACGTGAATTATAAATCCACTGTGGATGCGGCTGTACATAAGCCTCGCCATTTTCATCAACATTGACAAATTGTCCTTTTTCCCAGATTGCAGCCAGATGTTTGGCAAAACCGCCGGTACTTTGCGAGATTGACATGTCATTGTCATTGAGCACTACGATCAGATCAGCATCATGAGCCACTGCGTCATTCATGGCTTCAAAAGCCATGCCCGCAGTCATGGCACCGTCGCCCACCACACATACCACTTCACACGGATTGTTTTGATAACGACGTGCAAGTGCCATACCCAGGCCGGCAGAAATTGCTGTGGATGAATGTCCCACACCAAAAGTATCGAATTCAGATTCATCTCGTGCAGGAAAGGCTGCCAGACCATCTTTGGCACGAATTGTAGTAATTTGTTCGCGCCGGCCAGTCAGTACTTTATGCGGATAGGCCTGATGACCTACATCCCAGATCAAGCGGTCATCTGGTGTATTAAAGCAGTAATGCAGGGCGACGGTCAGTTCAATTACACCCAGGTTTGCACCAAAGTGCCCGCCACTTTGTCCGGCCGCATATAAAATATATTGACGCAATTCATCTACAACCTGAGCCAGTTGTTCTTGGCGAAGCTCACGTAATTGTTGTGGATGATCAATACCCTCTAACAAGGAGATTACGGGGCGTTGAGTGGGAATTTCGGTATACAGCATATGTGGCAAAGCCTTCTAAAGCCGGGCAAATCTAAGCTAGGTAAACGGGTTAAATCGATAAATTATCGAAAGAAATCACCTTCCATCAGCCACATTTCTAGCGACGTAATTTCGAGCATTATCTCATAGGGCGTTGTTTAGTGCACAGGATTATCCTGAATAATCTTACTATTTATCAACTATTATTGTGTGCTTTCTACAAAAAAGAAAATCTTATCAATAATTTCAGTATTGCAATTCTACCAATAGCCGAGCATTAGGCTATACTTTAGCGATTTTCTATGACAAAGACGAGCTGAGCTGTGCCGATTGAATTTGTTGCCACATCCAAATTACCCACCAAGTTTGGTGAGTTCAAGATCAGTGTATTTCAAGATCCGGAGACCGGTGAGGAACATGTGGCACTTTCCAAAGGGCTGGAAACTCCGCCAAATGGCCCGGTGCTGGTCCGTATTCACTCTGAATGTCTTACTGGAGATGCCTTTGCATCACTTAAATGTGATTGCGGTCCACAATTACAGGCGACCCAGCAGTTAATCAATGAAGCAGGTCAAGGTGTGATCCTGTATTTGCGTCAGGAAGGACGCGGGATTGGCCTGACTAACAAGATCCGTGCCTATGCCCTGCAGGATCAGGGTCATGATACTGTCGATGCCAATTTAATGCTAAATCTGCCTGCAGATGCGCGTCATTATGATATGTGTCCAATTATGCTTAATCATCTTGGAGTTAAACAGGTACGTCTGATCACCAATAATCCATTAAAGATTAAAGCGCTGCAGGATCAGGGTATAAACGTGGTAGACCGTATTCCATTAACTGTGGGCTTAAATCCATTTAATGAAGAATATTTAAAAACTAAACATAAGCGCATGTCACATCTTTATAAAAAAGATGACTTCTGATTCACTTTCTTTAAACCAGATAAAATAAAAACTTAAGGGGTTCTTTCAATATTATTAGAAAAAATCCCTTACTTTTTCTATGTCTTTATGCTTTGATGTGATTAACCTTTTTTATTTCTCCCTCGAGGGTCATCATGCAGAATCCAACTTCAGCTGATATTCAACGTGTTCGTGAATTTCTTCTTGATCTGCAGGCACGTATCTGTGCCGGGTTAGAGCAGCGGGAACAGGCCGGCGGCGGAACGGCGCAATTTTTAATTGATGACTGGGAGCGCCCTGAAGGTGGTGGTGGGCGCTCACGCGTATTGCAAAATGGCGAAGTGATTGAAAAAGGTGGAGTGATGTTCTCTCACATCAATATCTCCAGACTTCCAGCATCAGCTACCGAACGTCATCCTCAAATTGCAGGTGCCAAAGCACAGGCTCTAGGCGTATCACTGGTCATTCATCCTAAAAATCCGAATGTCCCAACCTCACATGCAAATGTCCGTCTGTTTATTGCTGAACCAGAAGGCCAAGATCCGGTTTGGTGGTTTGGTGGGGGATTTGACCTTACTCCTTTTTATCCAGATGATGAAGATGTACGGGCTTGGCACCAGAAAGCCCATGATCTCTGCCAGCCTTTTGGTGAAGAGGTATACACCGAACATAAACAATGGTGCGATGACTACTTTTACCTGAAGCACCGTGATGAACAACGCGGAGTAGGAGGCCTGTTTTTTGATGACTTAAACCAGTGGGATTTTGAAACCTGCTTTAAATATATACAAGCTGTAGGTAACGGCTACCTTGAGGCGATTTTACCAATTTTCCAAAAGAACCAAGAAAAACCTTATACTGAAGCACAGCGTGAATTCCAGCTGTACCGTCGTGGCCGCTATGTTGAATATAATCTGGTCTATGACCGTGGCACCCTGTTTGGCCTGCAAACTGGCGGACGAATTGAATCCATTCTGGTCAGTTTGCCAAATCTGGCCGCTTGGTCATATCGCCCTGAATGGGAACAGGATTCGCCAGAAAAACGCCTGACTGATTATTATTTAAAACCTCATGACTGGCTGAATGAACTGCAATAATATTCAGCATTTAAAGTATGGGAGCTGCTTTATTTAAAGCAGCTTTTTTATGCAATTTTAAATTACATCTTTGCACTTTGTTAAACAGCTTCACATAGTGTTTCATTCATTAGCATTTTAATACTTATAAATTAAAAAATATCAGGTACACTTTATGTACTTGGTCAGGCTATTGATCCTGATTATAGATCAGTTCTCTTGGTGCATATTTGCATGTTCATGAAGAGAATACATTAGCCTATTTCTTTAGGCCCGGTTGTCGCTCTTACCTATGAAAAGGTAATGATAGGTCTGCCGAGTTATACCGCTACTATTAAACAGGTTATCTTGAGCAAAATAATGTTAAGAAAATCAAATAATCATACTGTGATTTTGTCATGGTGTATTTTCTCTATTCTTCTATGTTCCATTGCTGTAACAATTGTCTCTGATAATACGATCTCAGATGGCGTATCCATAACAGTCAGTGTGATTGCTGGTATTGCCCTGGCTTTAAGTCTGGTTACAGTCCTTATTGATGTTATCCGCTCGATTTGTGATCCTTAAGTCAGATTAAAGATTTTATTTATTTTTAGCTTTCAGTTTTGATTGAAACCGTTTTTAACTTCAGTGGGCAAAAATTACTGATTGACGTATATTGTCTGCATTTCATTTAATGGATACTGTGAGATGAATCAGCAGTTTGCCGTCATTGGTAACCCGATTGAGCAGTCCCGCTCTCCTGAGCTTCACCAGGCTTTTGCCCAGAAAACCGGCATTCATCTAAATTATGTCAAACAACTGGCAGCACCTGATGCATTTAAAACTTCGGTTGAAGCTTTTTTTGCACAAGGCGGCCGAGGCATGAATGTGACGGTACCTTTTAAGGAAGAAGCATTTGCCTTATGTGATGTACTGACTGAACGTGCCAAGATTGCCAAAGCAGTCAATACGTTATGGCGGGAAAATGACCAGCTATATGGAGACAATACCGATGGGCAGGGCTTAGTGGCCGCCATTACTGCTTTGGGCTGGCCATTAAAAAATAGTCAAATTCTGATTATTGGGGCAGGTGGCGCTACTCGCGGTGTGATATATCCTCTGGCTCAGGCAGGTGCCAGAAAGATTGTTATAGCTAACCGTACCTTAAGTCGTGCTGAACAGCTAGTTCAGGATTTGCAGCAAGCCGTACCACAAACCACGTTGCAGGCCATGGCATTAAACGAACTGAGTGGAAACTTTGACTTAGTGATTAATGCGACTTCAGCCAGTTTAACTGGTGAAGCATTGGTTCTACCTGAAAGTATGAGCTTTCACTATGCCTATGAGATGGCTTATGGCAAAGCTTCAAGCTTTCTGGAACAAGCCAAAGCACGCGGAGTAAAGTATGCCGATGGGTATGGCATGCTCGTCGGGCAAGCAATTGAATCATTTTCAATCTGGCACAGTGTTAAACCGGAATTGCAGGATTTTCTAGATTAAATATAAAAAGAACCTCAACTGAGGTTCTTTTTAGAATAGAGAATTAAACTGCCTTATTTAACATGCTGCTTTAATTTTTGATAAGTCTCTTGGTATAAATCGAAGTCAATATAATCGGCCTGATCTAAAGTCAGCTGCTGAATACTTCTTACCGAAAGATTATTCTGGGTAGTGTCTTTATATGCACGCGCCAGTACTGTTGCGGCTGCTTTCAGAAAGGGACGGCTAGCTGGCTCAACTTCATATTCCTCATTAAAACGCTGTATATAATACTGAATAAAGAGAGCTTGGGGCTGTTTGTACTGGGTTGCCAGCTTGTTCCAGTTTTGACGGTCTTCAGCACCTGCAATCACTTCCGAGACCATTTTGTCTACGCTTTTACCCAAGACCTCATCAAACTGGATACTTTCCTTGAGCTGATGTTTTTCCTGCAAGATTTTAATTTTTGCCAGTTCTTGTGTATCTGGTGTGTTCTGATCAACGTCCTGATAACGATACGCATAAACCTGAGAAATTTCTTGTAATGCCTGCGGACTGTAATTCTTCAGCAGTTCTGGCTGTTGAACTGCCAGTTCCATCAGGAAAACAGTCTGATAAGTTTGCTGGTAAGAATGAGTACGGGCGTAAGTCTTTTCTGCCAGCTTATGTACCTGCTGCTCAAAATCAGGCATTTCATTATGAGTATTGGTTCTGGATGACTCATCTTCACCCATAGAGCGCCCCACTCCTTTAATCAGGTTTTCAAACATTGAGCCTTTACTGACTTCCTCAATCGACTTGGCATTACGCAACTGGGCACGGTCAATTTTGGTAGCATTACCATAATTTAAAATATCCATGTCAGCTTTTACATCCAGTACACCATATTTTTGTGTTGTGTACTGCAAGCCATATTTAATCTGTACTACCCGGCCCTGCTGGTCTAGTCCAACATCCACCTGTAACGGTGTCTGCCGATGAAGCCCCCTCATTGCCTGCTGTATATCGGATTGGTGATTCTTCCATAAACCGGTAAATTCCTCAGCTGTAGTCAACTGCCGTTTTTCATAAGGGGTAAATACCTTCTGTAAATTCAGCAAAGCTTCATTGAGACTATAAAGTGTTCCCTTATCTTTTACATTTTTTTGAAAAACATCTAAACCATACTCATTTCGACAAGCATTCAGCTGCCCCATAGCAACCTGCTGAGGCTGTTGAAGCAATGCTTGACATTCCTCTTTGGTTAGGTAACCGCTCGCTTCCTCTTCAGCCGCTGTATACGTCTGCTCTTTAGCAGTATCTAAACGTCCAGAATCTTCTGTCAGTTGGGCTGCATCTCTGCAGTTCTTGTGGCTGTCCGTTATACAACTGGTTTCAACAGCACTGTCTGTTGCCATATCAGGATGTTGTAACTGGTTCAAGTGCTCATTAACCAACTGGGTTAATAATACACGTGACTGGTAAGCTTCTGTTTCGGCGCTACCACCTATTTCAGAAGATAAAACATCCAGTTCTACCTTGTGTGAAAAGTCATCCTTTTCTCTAGCAGCATCGGTTGCTATTTGATTGTCTTTAGACTGTACTGGCATACCTAAGACGGTATGAGATAAGTACCCTTTGTTGAGCTGACTAAACAGACTTGATTGTAAAGAAATAGCTTCAAGAGTGGTATCTAACCGGACTTTCTCAACCAGGCCTTGTTGACGGTCTTGAGCCGTTAGAGCGAGCGAATGTATCTGTTGCGGCTCTGCTAGCAAGTAAGCGACTGCATTCATCTGCTTAATGTACTCAGCCAGCTCTTGCAGGTTTACTTTATTGATATCACTTTTATATTTGGAAAAGTCAATATAGGCAAAGCTGCTCTGACTGTCTTGATTGACCAGATAAGGCATAAGCGCAAAATAATTGCTATAGAACTTATAGTCTTTAAAGTCCACGACCATTGGAATTTTGGCTTGTACCAGCAGAGTCGGTTTTTTATAGGTTGCCGTTAGATTAAGAGACGCCAGTTTCTGGCGATAATGTACCGAACCAGCATAATCAAACTGAATATTACTCAGCAGATTTAACGCCCAAACATCAAACTGGCGCCCGGAAGCTGTACTCGCTGCTCTATAACGATCAGCGTCCTTATACATTGCCTGATAAAGTTGCTGCTTTTGTTGTGTTGTAAGAGAAATATGCTGTTTCTTTAAAAACTGGTCAATCTGCTTTTGCAATGTGTGGTCGAACCGATCCGATTTCTTCTGTTCCTCCTGAGTTTTAGTTATATCTTGTAACGCAGATGCTTTTACTAAGAACTGGCCACGATAATCATAGCTCGAGGTTTCAAGCATGGAATTAAGACCATGTATCGCGCGCTGTCCAGCACTTTTAGCAGCATCTGGACTGGTTTTAATGACATGCTGTGTACACGCCCCCAGACTTAAACCTAACAGGCACAAGGTTAAATATTGTAATTTCATGAGGTTTTTCTAAACACCTTATTTATTTATAATTTAAACTAAAAAAACTGCAAATTAATCTGTACAGATAATCCGGCTTATTTTAACAAGCTCAAGTCCTTTTAAGATTGGCAATTGTGCTTAGATTAGCTTTTCTGACATTTTAATTTTGCTGTCATATCAATGTATTTTTATAGAATTTATGAATAATTGAATACATACACCAGATAATCCAAAACAATTTCTAGATTAGGATTAAGACCCATGCCAGCATATAAAGCTCCCCTTCGTGATACACGCTTCTTGATGAATGAAGTTTTTGATTATCCAGCCCATTACCAGACTTTATCCAATGGTGAACTGGCTGATAGTGATACCGTCGATATGATTCTAGAAGGTGCAGCAGATTACTGTGAAAATGTAATTTCCCCCCTGTATCAAACCGGCGATGATGAAGGCTGTCACTGGAACAACGGTGAAGTCACTACCCCTAAAGGCTATAAAGAAGCATATGACCAGTTTGTACAAAGCGGCTGGCAGGGATTGTCTTATCCGGAGCAGTATGGTGGACAGGGTCTCCCTATGTCACTCAATCTGATCAAGTCGGAAATGATGGGCACAGCCAACTGGGCGTTTACCATGTATCCAGGTTTAAGCATGGGTTGCATGAATACTATTTTGCAATTCGGGACTGAAGAGCAGAAAGATATTTATATGCCACCTCTGGTTGCAGGTACCTGGTCAGGGACCATGTGTTTGACTGAGCCCCAATGCGGTACTGATCTGGGTCAATTAAAGACTAAAGCTGAACCTCAGGCTGATGGTACCTATAAAATAACCGGTACCAAAATCTTTATTTCTGCGGGTGAACATGACCTGACTGAAAATATTGTACACATCGTGCTTGCTCGTCTGCCAGATGCACCTGCGGGTACAAAAGGTATTTCACTGTTCATCGTACCGAAGTTCCTCCCAACTGCTGAAGGAAATGTCGGTGAGCGCAATGCAGTGAACTGCGGTTCAATTGAGCACAAGATGGGTATCAAGGCCTCTGCAACAGCAGTACTCAACTTTGATAATGCTACCGGTTATCTGATTGGTGAACAAAATAAAGGGCTGCATGCCATGTTTACCTTTATGAATACTGCCCGGATCGGGACAGCGGTTCAGGGTATTGCACATGCTGAACTTTCATTCCAAGGCGCACTGCCTTATGCCAAAGAGCGCATGTCAATGCGTGCCCTGTCCGGTAAAAAAGATCCGGAAAAAGTTGCTGATGCGATTATTCATCATGCTGATGTACGCCGTATGCTACTAACACAAAAAGCTATTGCCGAAGGTGGCCGTGCCATGATTTATCATGCTGCACAGCTTGCCGATAAAATGACAGATGCCCTTACCCGTGGTGACAATGCTGAATATGAAGAATACGATGATAAACTCGGTTTTTATACGCCTATTTTAAAAGGCTTTCTGACCGAACTTGGTCTTGAAGCAGCTAACCATGGTATGCAGGTCTTTGGTGGTCATGGTTATATCAAAGAATGGGGCATGGAGCAGATCGTTCGTGATGCACGGATTGCCACCTTGTATGAAGGTACAACCGGTGTGCAAGCACTGGATTTGATTGGCCGTAAAGTTTTGCTGTCTTCTAAAGGTAAAGTCGTTCGTGATTATACCGCTGAAATTTTAAAATTCAGTGGCCGTCATGCACGCAACAAATATATGCGCCGTTTTGCCTGGGACCTGACTAAAATCTGTGCTCAGTGGAATGCTCTTACTGTACGTATCATGCTGGCTGCACGTAAAGACCGGGATATTGTTTCAAGTGCCTCTTTTGATTATCTCATGTTCTCTGGATACGCCATGATGGCTTATTTCTGGGCCCAGCAGGCTGCAGTGGCTTCAGAAAAACTTGAATCGGGTGAAGGTAAAGAAACTCCTGAATTCTATAAAGCTAAAATCAAGGTTGCAGACTTCTATTTCGAGCGTATGCTGCCACGTGCACAAGGTCATGCTGAAGCTATGGTGAATCCTTCACGCACCATGACTTCTCTGGCAGCTGAACATTTCAGCTTTGACTACTAAGCTCATCATTTCAATATAAGTTATTCTTTAAAAAGAGCGCTTAGGCGCTCTTTTTAACTTCAGACTATTATTGATTCTAAATTATTCCAAGTCTTAAAACTCTACTGCATCTTTGACCAGTTTATAGGGCTGTTCAGGTAATGGATGCTGCTGTATAAAAGTCTGTATTACCCGCTGATCATTAGCATGCAAGGTCTTATAGAGATTCATGACCAGATTCTGCTTGGGATCAACACGATAATAAAAATTAACCCCCTCAGCGAGGTGCACAATAATTTCATTCTTAGCCTGATCAACAGACCAATGATCTCTGCGATAAAAACGGCGTTGCGCTGTATCAGGCCTGTCTACGCCAGGTTGCACCCGGCCAAATGTAGCGATCATACGGTGGGCACTGCCGTCAGGCAGCAAATTTAAAATATATTCTGCCCTTCCTTTGCCACAATTTACAAAAGCATCCTGACAGGGAACCTGCGTATAGTAACGTCCTGCATACTGTAAATTTGTACTGCGTACTTCTTCATTCTGCTCATTTTGCAGTACTGGCAAAGACGCACGGCCTGCAACCTCAGTCAGTTTTCGGCCTGTCACCAAACTTTCATCAGTATAATTTATATTATTCAAAGAAGGGAGCTGACCCTGACTTAGAGGTGAGCTTTCCCGTGTTTCTGACTGCGAGAGATCACAGCCACCCATCAATGCGCCTAATAACACAATGGTACAGACTCTGGCTAGAACAGGCATTTTTCTATTCATCACTCACTTGTTGGTCCGACGACATTCGGCTTATACAGGCCAATAAATGTATTTTCAATACACTTTTATCATTAAAATCAGGCGTTTCAATACCATTGTCGCTCAAGTTAAATTAAATACTCAAAAGAGTAGAGAAGGCATACCAATAAAAATAAAGTCGACTTCCTGAGTTGGAAATAACTTTAAGGGTATTTTAGTGGTCAAATTATAGAAATTTGAACTCCTGCTTACATAACTTAACCAAGTTACTGAACATACGTCTTTAAAAGGTATTCATTCATCACTATATAAATATCGGGGGTAATGATTTTTTCGTTATCAGATTTATTTTTTACAGCGAGGAGACTTCGATGTCAGATTCTGGCTTATATCGTTCTAACCGACAAAACATGATTGCCGGCGTAATGGGCGGTATTGCAGAACGTTTTGGCTGGAATGCCAATCTGCTGCGCATCATTTTTGTCTTGATCTCGATTATGAGTGCAGCTTTTCCTGGAATTCTGGTTTATCTGATTTTATGGCTATTGATGCCTAAACGTGATTATCGTCTGGATGCACCGCCACGAAATTATCAGCAGCCAGTACGTACTGTTTATGATGAACATAAAGTAAAACGCTAAATCGCTCTCCTCTCTAAGTGGTTTGGTCGCTACGGTTGTGCCCCTAGACAGCCGTAGCCTTTTTATTTATCTATCTATAAATTATGGTTTCTGGCGCAAATGCAGAATTTCTTGCTGCATGGCTGCAATCATATCTGCCCGGCTAATGATTCCAATTAGCTGTTCTGCTTCAACTACAGGTATATAGTTAAAAGATTTTTCTACAAAATAGGGCGCCAAATCTTGAATTGGCTGTTCAGGGTGAACTGTCACCACCTTACGGTTCATAATCTGTTTTACCAGATACTCCCATGATGCCCGGTAATCTGCACCGCGCTTAAACCACTCGACCACATCATATAACGCAAGTGTACCCACCAAATGCTCTGAGGCATTCACTACGGGCAGACTCATTAAATTGACCTGCTTGAACTTGTCTAAGGCTTTATGAATATCATCGTTTTCATGCAGCACAATGACGTCACGGCTCATAATATCACGACAGTGATAGTGTAAAACTATACGTTCATTTGCCCGTTCTTGGGCTTCTAGAATAATTTTTTCCAAGTCATACTGACTGATATCAAGAAGCTCGGTCTGATGCTCAAGTGCCTGCTGGATATCCTGTGGCTGAATGGTCACCTTCTGGGTAGGCGTCGGGTCTTTGGAACGCTCATTTACCTGCCGTGGATAAGGATAATGCCGCCCTAGCAGACGATTAAAAAAAATAGCAAAACCCAGCAATAAAACCGAATTTAGTAATACGGGATAAAATAAAAATTGATAACCCAGATGATGTACACCCTCGCCACCTAAAACTGCCGTAATTGCTACAGCTCCGCTAGGCGGATGTAATGAATCTGTAGTCATCATCAAGAAAATAGACAGACCAACGGCCAAGCTAAACGCAGAAGTAAGATCAGGAATCCATAAAGCACAACTGACACCAATTAATCCGGCAATGGTATTGCCCACCACCATGTTCCAGGGCTGCGCCAGTGGACTGGCCGGCACTGCAAATAATAAAACCGAGGAAGCACCCATGGGTGCAATATACCAGGCATTGATTCCGCCCAGTGTATACCAGCTAATAATTGATGAAATCGCCAGTCCCAGCAGAGCGCCACAACCACAGAGTAAGCGCTCTTTTAAAGGCAGCGTTTTAAAATTAGGTTTAAGGGTGTCTAGCCAAAACTGTGAATTACTCACTGCACAACCTGTTCTTGTTAGATAAAAAACAGGGCGAGTATACGCCTAAGCCTTATTAAGGTGCATTGATTTTATATCTTTACAATATTGGTTTTTTTGTAAAGCAGTCACAACGCTTCTTAGCGTTACTTAACTTTTCTCGGCTTTATACTTACTTGGCTCTGTTATTTACTCATAATTGATCAGGGATTAATCAAGACTGGATGATATGAACAATAAAATCTATAGCAATACAGCTTTAATACGCTCTTTGCTTCTGGCACCGATACCAAGCCTGTTGGTGATTTTAATTTTCTCGGCAGCCGCCAATGGTGCAGGCCAGTTATCCTCTGTAGTCAGTATTCTGTTTGTAGCTGTCATGATTTATGCAGTTTACTGTATTTTGGCATTACCGTTTGCTTACGGCTTATCTCAGCTTATACAGCTCAAATTTCATCTAAATCTGGGAATTATTTTAGTCGGCTCTATAAGTGTATGGTTAATTATGCTGACTTTATTGCAGCTCATACTCAATCATAATATTTCAATGGGCTGGGAACTTTATTTGAGCGGTGGCTATTATATGATGGCTTTATTGACCGGATTCTTTTACTGGTTGCTACTTAAATATTTTGATTCACAACCTGCCCCAGCAATTGCACATTTTAACAAGTTAAAAACCTACTGATGAATAGTTGAAGGACAGGAATTTCGCTATAGCTGAATCAGGTTTTATGCTGGTTTATTTTCTAGAATCCAGGTTTAAATATCTGCTTGGTGGAATTTTATCTGTACAAAAAAGCTGAACTGATTTTAATAATAAGCCTAGTCTGACTTGAAAATTCTGCTTTAACTCATGATTCGCACTCTTAAATAGAATTCTTTGCCACTCCCCTGCAAATTCCCTATACTTAGGGACAATTTTTTCTCATATTCTAGTGGATGCTACATGAGTCGCGCCATATCACATATTGATACATTTCAAGGCTTAATTCTTGCCTTACAAAATTACTGGGCCGAGCAAGGCTGCGTCGTATTACAACCTTACGACATGGAAATGGGTGCAGGTACTTTCCACACTGCGACTTTTCTGCGTGCATTAGGCCCTGAAACCTGGAATGCGGCTTATGTCCAGCCATCACGCCGTCCTAAAGATGGACGTTACGGTGAGAATCCAAACCGTCTACAGCATTATTACCAATTCCAGGTAGTGCTGAAGCCTAATCCGGATAATATCCAGCAGCTTTATCTGGATTCATTAAAAGCTATTGGTATTGATACGCTAACACATGATATCCGTTTTGTAGAAGACAACTGGGAATCTCCAACACTTGGCGCTTGGGGCTTGGGCTGGGAAGTCTGGCTGAACGGTATGGAAGTGACACAGTTTACCTATTTCCAGCAGGTTGGTGGCGTAGAGTGCTATCCGGTTACAGGTGAAATTACTTACGGTCTTGAGCGTCTGGCCATGTACCTGCAAGGTGTAGACTCGGTTTATGATCTGGTCTGGACCAAAGGCCAGTTTGGTACGGTCACTTACGGCGATGTGTTTCACCAGAATGAAGTAGAACAGTCTACTTATAACTTCGAATATGCGCCAGTTGAAAAACTATTTGAACTATTTGATTTTTACGAAACTGAAGCCAGCCGTTTAATGGAAGCAGAACTTCCACTACCGGCATACGAACAGGTGATCAAAGCTTCACATAGCTTTAACCTGCTTGATGCACGTGGTGCGATTTCTGTGACTGAACGTCAGCGCTATATTTTGCGTGTACGTACACTGGCCCGTGCCATTGCACAAAGTTATGTACAGGCCCGTGCCAAACTAGGCTTCCCGATGGCCGAGCCTCATCTGCGTGATGAAGTCTTGGCCCAGCTTAAAGCTCAAGCGGAAAATGATGCTGCTCAGGCAGAAAAATCAGCGGAGAACAAATAATGTCTAAACATACAGTTTTATTTGAACTTGGCTGTGAAGAACTTCCTCCAAAAAGCCTGAAAACCCTACGAGATGCCTTACAGGCAGAAACAGTGAAAGGTTTAAAAGATGCTGGTCTAGCCTTTGATTCAATCGAAGCTTATGCTGCCCCACGTCGTTTAGCCCTTAAAATTGTGAATGTCGATGGTGCACAAGCAGATACACAGAAGCGTTTTGATGGTCCTGCGGTTCAAGCGGCTTATGACGCTGAAGGCAAACCAACCAAAGCTTTAGAAGGCTTTATGCGTGGTCAGGGTATCAGTATTGATCAAGTATCAACATTCCAGGCAGGTAAAGTTGAAAAGGTCTGCTACTTAAAAGATGTAAAAGGTCAGAGTCTGGATGTATTACTGCCACAAATCCTGCAAACTGCTTTAGATCATCTGCCTGTGGCAAAACGTATGCGCTCAGCAGCCAGCCGTACTGAATTTGTACGGCCAGTCAAATGGGTAGTATTACTAAAAGATGATCAGGTCATTGATGCTACTATTCAGGACCATACAGCCGCTAATGTAACCTATGGTCACCGGTTCCATGCACCAGACGCAATTACACTTGCAAATGCTGATGCCTACCTGGATGCACTGCGTGCAGCTAAAGTCGTAGCTTCATTTGAAGAACGTCAAGCCATTATTGACCAGCAGGTAAAAGCTCTCGCTGATGAAGTTAATGCAATTGCCATTGTACCGGCTGACTTGCGTGATGAAGTAACTTCACTGGTAGAATGGCCGGTGGCTCTGCGTGCCAGCTTTGAAGAGCGTTTTCTTGCCGTTCCACAAGAAGCACTAATCACGACCATGCAGGATAACCAGAAATACTTCTGTCTGGTCAACAGCGACCACAAGCTTCAGCCTTATTTTATTACCGTATCGAATATTGAGTCAAAAGACCCGAAGCAGATTATTGAAGGTAATGAAAAAGTTGTTCGCCCACGTCTGTCAGATGCTGAGTTCTTCTTTTTGCAGGATCAGAAACAGCCGCTGGCTTCACGTTCAGAAAAACTGGCTAACATGGTATTTCAGGCACAGCTTGGCACCTTATGGGACAAGACTGTACGTATCGCAATGCTGGCTGTGGAACTGACCAAGTTTACAGGTGCACAGGTTGCCGATGCTGAAAGAGCCGCCATGCTGTCTAAATGCGACCTGACTTCTGAGCTGGTAGGTGAATTCCCTGAGCTTCAAGGGATTGCAGGGACATACTATGCCCGACTTGAGGGTGAAAATGATGAAGTCGCTGAAGCGCTTGGCGAGCAGTATCTGCCAAAATTTGCAGGTGATGTTTTACCAAAAACCAAAACTGGCACTACGATTGCACTGGCCGACCGTCTGGATACACTGGTAGGTATTTTTGGGATTGGGCAGGCTCCTACAGGTTCAAAGGACCCGTTTGCACTTCGCCGTTCGGCAATTGGTATCTTGCGTCTGATTATTGAAAATAATCTTGATGTAACGATTGAAACACTGGTGAACTCTGCCCTGCATGCCTATGGCGCGCTGATTACTGATCCGAATAAAACCCGTAGTGATGCAGTTGCCTTCCTTGAAGGCCGTTACCGGGCCAAATATGAAGACCAAGGTGTTCAGGTAGATGTCATTCAGGCAGTCCAGGCGATGTCACCTGCTTCTCCGCTTGACTTTGACAAGCGTGTTAATGCCGTTAACCATTTCCGCAATTTGCCTGAAGCTGCTGCGCTTGCTGCTGCCAATAAACGTGTAGCCAATATTCTGGCGAAAGAAGCTGCACCTGAAGGTTTAGTAGTTGAAGCGAGCCTGATTGAAGATGCCGAAAAAGCATTGTTCGCTGAACTTGCGAAAATTACGCCTGTGGTTGAGCCATTATTTGCTGCCAAAGACTACACTGCTGCGTTGTCTGCACTTGCTGCTCTTCGTGCGCCAGTCGATGCGTTCTTTGACGGCGTAATGGTCATGGCTGATGATAGCGAGCTAAAAGCAAACCGTTTACGTTTGCTAGCTCAGCTGCGTGACTTGTTTACCAAAGTAGCTGATATTTCGGTGTTGCAGCACTAAGCTTTAATTAGTTGAAAAGTCTATAGAACCCCGCTATAAGTTAGTGGGGTTTTTATTTTTTTAAATATAATGAAATTATCACAATCGCAAAAAGTTGTAGAATTTTTAAAATCTTACCCAAATCAAAAATTTACATCGCGTGAAATAGCTGAGGCTATTATTCAGCTTTTTCCTGAAGATTACTAACAAAAAAGATTAAATCATCGATTTGAATCAAATTCAGATTTTGTACAATAAATTGTTCGTGAAATTAGTAGTAATGCAAAAACTAGTATTTTAAAGGTATCGCCGCATATTCATATACGTGATCAACCTCGTCCAAGACAATTCTGGTTTGATCCTAATTCAACATATGAATTAACACGGGAAATTAATACTATTTTTAATTCTGAAAATATTGATGCTGAAGTTCACTTACCTATTATTAAATTAGATCATTTATCTGAACATGATCTTTATCCAATTCTTATTGAGTTTTTAAATTCTGAATTTAATCTAAACTGCCTTAGAATTGATGAGAAACGTTCAAAAAATTCCCGTGGTCAGAATGGAAATCAATGGCTACATCCTGACGTTGTTGCTATGCAAGCATTAGATGACCGTTGGAATGAATTAATTAGAACCTGTGTAAAACATAGCTCTGGTCAAAATGTTCGTCTATGGTCTTTTGAAGTCAAGAAGGAACTAAATAGCAGTAATATTCGTAGTAGTTTTTTTCAGGCTGTGAGTAATTCAAGTTGGGCTAATGAAGGATATTTAGTCGCAACATCAATATCTACGAGTGAGGTTGAAGAAGAGCTTCGGATGCTTTCTGCCCTCCACGGTATCGGGGTAATACTTCTAATTCCTGAAAATCCAAGTGAAAGTGAAATTTTATTACCTGCTCGTCGTAGACCAGAGGTTGATTGGCAATCCATTAATCGAATATTAAATGAAAATTCTGATTTTAGAAATTTTATAGAACTTGTTTCTATTTACTATCAAACAGGCCGTATTCGTCCTCAAGATTGGAATAGATAATGTATGACTATAGGCATTTCACTATATATTTCATATACTCAAACTAACAACACTCAACAAGAAAGAATCATATGACATTTAAAACACTCATGTTGGCGGGTCTTGCGAGTATCGCAGTTACAGCCTGTAGCTCAGCCCCAAAAATTCCTCAGCTTGATCTTGGCGTCTTACAGGAAGTACAAAATCTTGAAGTTGTTCCTGCAACTACCAACAATAAGGCAAAACTGACCAAATTCCTTGATAAATGCGTGATTGAATTTACAGGTGATATTGGTGAAAACCGTGTTGTGGAGCAGTGGTCATTTAAAGGTATGGGATTAATGAATGCCGGTTCGGCCACATTCCAGCGTGATGGCACCAGCAAAGCAGAAAAATTTAACCTGCATGATGCGAATGTTCAAAAGAACTTTGTTACCCTGCGCGATCATTTTGCCAAAGAAGCGCTAGATCAATGTAACTAGCAAACTCGCCCTGTTTTATAAAAGATAGGGCGTCCTCTATGAAGTTGCTGCATAAATCGCTGTATAACCCTCTATATCTTTTTTAAATTAAAATAATTATAAGATACTGCAATATTCTTCTTTAGCGATTCTTCACAGGATATTCATTGTTTTTAAAACATCATCCGCTACACTAAAACATTCAGACCGCTCTTTAACAAATTCGAGGTCGATTCTTAATGAATATTAAAACTCCAATACTTTTGCTCATCGCTCTTATGGGCGCTGTACCACTCCTCGCCCAGGCGAATTCTACTCAGACCTCTTCACAGATTACTAAACCGGTCACACCTTATGGTGAGAACCCAAATCTGCTGCATGTATTTGCCTATAAAGCACAAGAAGGCGTAATCAATACTGCGGAGAAAGTGGGAAAGGTGACTGAAAAAAGTATCGCCAGAATTAAACCAGATGTCGACCGCGCCTGGAACAACACCAAATCTGTTGCCTCAGATACTATTCAAAAGGTGGATCAGGGAACACAGCAGGCAGCTCAACAAGCTAACCAGAGAATCCAGAGCTCTCGAGAAGCATGGGGTGGTACACCGCAACAACCGGCGCCTATTATTCAGCAACCTCTAAGCCAGTCATCGACAGCTACCCAAACTACAGCGCCCTTACAACCCCATTCAGGTGCTACAAGCTATGCAATCACAGAACTTTAAACTTGCGTGGGGTTAAATAAATATATTGAGCTAACACGTTTCTTTAAATGCTTAACAGGCTTACACAATATTTGAGCAAAATATTAAGAGATTAGGATTATGCAACGCCCATGCTTTGGAATGGGCTGGCTGGTTAAAACTCTTTACTAATTGACCTGCCGGATAGGCTGGCCTCGTTTAAAGGCTTCAGTATTTTCAGCAAGCTGCTCTAGCATACGCTGTCGCGCCTGAACACTTCCCCAAGCAGAATGCGGTGTAATAATCAGATTTGGAATATCCTCATTCAGTAAAATATTACCCTGTTTAGGTGGCTCAACGGTGAGTACATCGCTGGCAGCTCCGGCGATTTCACCATTTTTTAAGGCTTGGGCCAATGCTGTCTCATTCACCAGTCCACCACGTGCACAGTTAATGAGAAAGGCGGTAGGTTTCATCTGTTGCAGCTCTGCTGCTCCAATCAGGTTTTGGGTCTGTTCGGTTAAAGGACAATGCAGACTCAGAAAATCAACTTGCGGCAGCAGCTCCTTTAATGGAATCCGGTCAGTCCCCCCCGGACGGCACGGTAAAGAGGCAATCTTGACCTGCATGCCAAATGCCTCTGCCAGCCGGGCTACAGCCTGTCCAAGTTCGCCATACCCTACAATTCCTAAAGTCTTTCCAGCCAGTTCAACAATCGGGAAGTCGAGCAAACAGAACTGCTCGGCCTTGTTCCATACACCAGTCCGCACCGCATGGTCATATTTTAAAAAAGACGTCGCCAGACTCAGCATAAGCAATAAGGTATGCTGGGCAACAGCCGGTGTGCCATAGCCCTGACAGTTACAGACCACGATGTTATGCTCACGGGCTGCGCTCAGATCTACATTATTGGTGCCGGTAGCAGAAATCAGAATCAGTTTTAACTTGGGAAGCTGACGAATCAGTTCGGCATTTACTCTGACTTTATTGGTAATAATGACATCGGCATTCTGTACACGCTCCAGAATTTCATCTGGTGCAGTAACTTCATGTAAAGTCAGCTGGTCAAACTGCTGTTGAAGATGGCTGATCTCCAGATCATTTTGGTTCAGTGAATTAAAGTCTAGAAATACGGCTTTCATTGGATTCATCTCCTGCGACTCTACTCTATTTAAACAGCTCGTCCATGTTTATTCCAGAGCAGTGCAAGAGATGATCCTTAGCCTACAGTTTTAGTGTTAAATTTCAGGTGACAGCAATTTGCGTTTTTTAATCACTGGTTTGTGCTGATGGCTTTTATAAAATTGCCAGGCCTCTTTTAAGACATACAGCGCGAAAGTCAGCACTACCATGACTCCCAGACCAAAAACCAGATGCGGTGTATGTACTGCACCCGCATGAGCGAAGCCAGGGAATAAAAATATTAAGCTAAACAGCAAAGATGGATAAACATTCACATCTACACTCCTTATCTTTTTTCTTTAAATTTAGGTATTTACAAAAAACCTATTACTGAATCCCGACTATAGCCCACATACAGAATAAAGCAAGTTTGTAAGATCAGGTAACTTTCATATTTAAATTCCAGCTATTTACAGACCTAAAAAAGCCGGGCTAAACCATGAAGGCTTAGCCCGGCTAACAGATTAAGCTGGCCTTTAGATCACCACAAATTTCTCTGTATTTTGAACGTGTTCTACAGAAAAATGGCAATTGCCATATTCATCACAGCTCAGGTTCAGGTTTTTATAACTGAGTACATAAAAATCCGGATATTTTTTTAGAACAATCGGACTCATGTCTGGAGAAAGTGCATCTTGCTCTTTTACCAGCCGCATAATACGGCGGTCATTCATTACCACCATATAGCGCTCATTGTTCAGATCAACACTGAGCAGACCAGTTTCTTTCGCCTGTAGAGAGATCAGATACTTGTTATTGAGACTAATTGCATCCTGACTATAGCTTTCCAGCTTCTGTGTAATTAAATTAAATACCAGATAGGCCTGATGGCAGTCCTGCAACAGGCTGCGCTGCTCCTGATCATGGGGCATGTTGACTTTAATACCCAGCTTCAACAGGTCCTGCTCATTTACCTGCTTGTTGGTCAGCAAGGTTCGGGTAATCAGCTGCTTTAATTGAGCATCCAGATATTGCCCGTCGAGCTGGAATTCACCATTTTTCAGGATTTTTCCAAGTTTGGCGCTGTGTTTTGGCAGGAACCTGGCAATAACATTACGGTAATAGAATTTACTGTTCTTTTTAACCTCACGCACCTGTTTATAAAAATATTGCTGGTCCCATTCATGTGAGATAAAGTCATTTAGCAGGGTCGAGCTGGCCAGTACAGCCAAGGCATCATGGCCGGTAAACGGTAAATGAATAGTATACAGTTGCTGAATTAGGGGCTGAATTTTTGAATAATGCTCATGATCAGCTTCAAAATACGGGTCATAAACCAGAATATACTCACTATCTGGGGCAATATCAGAGCGTTCAATCCGCATGTTGGCATTCAGGTCAGCATCAAAGAACTCGCTATAACGGCGGTCATTGACTTCATCTGGATTAATGGAGTATTGCGGAACAAAAGCAATGACCCGGTTCATGCCAAGCAAGCGAGAATATTTTATCGCAGCATAACCACCCATTGAGCCCCCATATCCAACTACATAGTCGAACTGCGCTAAAATAGGCTGTATCTGTTCCAGCATGGCCTGCATACTGGCTGCCGGAAACCATGATTTCCGCTTGGGCATGACCCCAATAACGTTGTAGTCATATTTAGAAAGAGATTTCTCGGCATTAATTGACATACCATTAGCTTTGGTAATTAAATCACCAAAGGAAAAAACCAGTTCACGAGAATGTCCTTTTAAAAAAATTACCCGGATATCGTCGTCTTCAAAAACTATCTGCTTATCCATTCGCCTATGAGGCACCGTAGCGCCTACACTTCTCCTATAAAAATGAAAACAATAAGGCCTTTGCCTGAGCCAATTTGCTCAGTATCTTATTTTATCGAGGTCACTCAAATTAAAAAGCGCAAAATATGACACATTCAATACATCCTGCCGCACAAAAAGGCTTTAGTCAGGCTGCCCGACTTTATCAGGAGGTACGGCCCAGCTATCCTAAACAGGTAATTGATTGGCTAAGGAATGACCTGAATTTAAGTCAATCGTCGTATGTTGTCGATCTGGGCACAGGTACAGGCAAATTTTTACCATATTTACAAGCTTTAACTTCTCATATTACTGCGGTTGAACCTGTTGCAGAAATGCTCGCAGAACTGGAAAAACGTTATCCGGGTGTTGTCGCATTACCGGGCACCGCACAGCATTTACCTTTAGGGAATGAGAGTCAGGATGCCGTACTTTGTGCACAATCTTTTCACTGGTTTGCTGATATTCAGAGCCTGAATGAAATTTATGAGGTGCTTAAACCGGCAGGTTATCTGGGACTGGTCTGGAACCAGCGTGATATTGAAATTGAATGGGTGCGTGCCTTGGCTGAGCTGATTGCACCATTTGAAGGAACTACTCCACGCTATCATAGTGGTCACTGGAAAGAAGTTTTTGACAATCAGTTTCTGTTTCAGCTGGAAAAGGTCAAGGTTTTATCACAAGTACAAAAAGGTACGGTAGAACAGGTGGTATCCAAACGTTTACTGTCGACCAGCTTTATTGCAGCCATGTCAGAGTCTCAACAGCAGGCCCTGAAACAGCAGTTTGAAGAAACCGTCCGGCACTATACTAACAAGCAACCTCATGATGAAATTGAATTTCCATATGTAACTTATGCTTATAGCTTTAAAAAAGTCAGTTATAAATAACTGAAAAAATCATGTTTAAAATGAGGGAGTACATATGAATAAAACAGCCCGTCTCGCTTTACCTCTGATGTTCTGTTCAGGCCTGCTACTGGGCGGCTGCCAAAAGGAAAACCCGGAAACTGGTGATCTTTCGCAGCAACAGCAGGAAGATGCAGAAGTCATGAAACAGCTGGAAACGCCTCCAGTTAAACAATTTCCGGCTACTCCGAATGATGCTCACGATATTCAGCTACTGGAAGACTATGAAAGCCGTTTTTTAGCCATGAGTGACGAACTGGAGGAAGAACTTGGTAAAATGCGTCAGGAAGGCTCGCTCACTGAAGAATTTGAGCAGCAGCGCAAACGCGAGCATATTCAGTCAGCACGTAATATGTTGCGTGAACTGGACTTAAAAACTGAGCAGGGTCGCTATATTCAGGGATTACATGCAGAATACTGGGATAATCAGGCTAAATTACTTGAACAGCAACCTGAACAAAAAGGTAATAACAATCAGGTACAGGGCTTAGGCGATTATTTACATGCGCAAGAGCAATTGAAGCACTGGAAAAACCAGCAGCAAACTGCCAGCAAACAATCACAGCCACCATTTTCTGAACCTACAAAACAGCAGTAAAAAAAGGCAGAGCTAAAATATATAATTCTTGGTAATTATACCTCTGAAACCCGAAAACATATATCCGACTGCATTATTCTGAAGTCGGGTATATGTTGCCTGGATTAAACTTCCTTTATTTAATTTCGTAACAACTTTAAATTTAACTTCTGACTTTCTCGATCCATTGAATCGAGTTTACTCGAAATAATTCACAAGCCCCTTCTCCCAAATCAGTTGGAGTAAGTGATGAGGTCCAGACCAAATCTTTATCCTTCACTTCAACCAACTCGCCATGTAAACGGACCAGATCACCCCGTTTCACTTTCTTAATTTCTTGGGCAATTTTAGGATTGGCTGGAATAATATGCATATTTGATACCATTTGCATGGCCTGTTTCGGTGGTACTGGAAGCTTGTCTATTTTCCAGTTCAGGAAACGGTCATATTGGTTCACACTGATACGCCGGGCAATTTCCGGCTCGGCAAACATTCCCCAACTGACTGCATAATCAATGGGGGAAAATTTGGCTTGTTCATCATGAGTATAGATTTTTGAACCTAATATACGGAAATCACCAGCGAAAGGTTTAAGTACTGCAATAGACTGATCTTTTACAGCAGGTGCCAATCCTTTAGCAATATTATATTCAGCAGAGGTCGATGCACTGGCCTGTCCTACCCATAAGCCCAGTAATACACTACATATTAAGCGTTTTGACATCAATTTCCCCCTGTAATCAGCGTGTTTCTTAACTCTATATTAGAAGAAGAAAATATGAAAATAGTATCAAATTTTAGTAACAATCAGCATGGTTTAGGTTTGATTTTGCCTTGACTCTATTTATTTAAACGCGGGTCTAAGCGCTATACTTCATCAAAATCAATACGCACGGTCTCAAAACGTACCCGCCCGTCACGGATTGCCTGAGCAATTGCCTGCTGGCCTTTGGTTAAGCGTGCATTTCCACTTTTAATATCAATCAGCACTACTTCAATTTCATCTGCTCGGCCTTCGCCATCACGAAAGTCGGTATAGCCATCAAATACTACATAATCCACTGGGTCCCCTAAAAATTTGGCATCGCTCGGCAAATACTGGAACTCAGGCAGGATTGGAGCCAGCTGTTCGGCCATTTTGCCCTTGAGGACTGCACGGCTAGTGTTTACACTGCGCTTTTGTGCATGAGTCAGTGCCTGCTGGTGTTCACGTTCTAGCTCGGCAATATACTGTTCATATTCTGCCTTGATTCGTCCATTACGTGTATTTGACAAAATGAAAGTGGCAAGTACCACACCGATGCAGGCACCAATCAGCATGGCCATCCAGATTGACATATATATTCCTCATATTTCATGTGCATAGTAATGTATAGAGTCTTACAACTTTTGTCATGTGTCACATTTCTCACATAAAAAGCTGCTAAGCTAGGGTAGAGATAGATCATTGTACTAAAGTGAATGAAAACAATATTGATTGCCAACCAGAAAGGGGGCTGTGGAAAAACCATTGCAGCAATCACTTTAGCCACGGCACTCTCCCAAAAAGGTTATCGGGTCGGGCTGGCAGATGCAGATTACCAGAAGTCAGCCTTACAATGGCTAAAGCTACGACCTGAAACAGCCACGCCAATTATTGCTCTAGACTGGCGAAAAGAAAAACAGATCGGTGAAGCTCCCGCAGACCTGGACTATTTAATTATTGATGCGCCCGGTGCATTACGTGGAGAACATGCTGAACAGCTGATCCGTGAAAGCCAGCATATTATTGTTCCGCTTCAACCTTCTTTTTTTGATATTGACAGTACCCGGCGTTTTTTAAAACATCTCCAAGAGATCAGGCGGATACAAAAAGGCAAGGTAAAAATTCTGCTGCTGGCAAACCGGATCAAGTCACCAAAAAGTAATCAGCAGGATATGCAAAGCTTTTTTCAAAAAGTTGGACAGGAACCTGTAGCCTGGATTGCAGAACGTTCAGCTTATGCCAAACAGGCCATGCAGGGGTTGGCTATATTTGATAAATATCAGAAAAATCTGCTGGTTTTACAAGCTCAGTGGCAACCGGTTCTGGATAGCATTATTGAAGATCCAACCGAGTGGTTCTGATTTTTGAGCTGCTATCCGTTCTTTTTATATCGTGTAATTTATTCACGGACCTACACCCGGCATTCATTTCCCCGGTGAGTATTTTCGGTTAATATGATTAATCGGCTATCAAAGATCAGAGAAATCAGTGCAACAATATGCTCCAACCCTACAGCGGGTTTTGTTATTTGGACTGTTTTTTATATTGGTATTTTTGGGCTTCCATGTGCTCAAATACTTTATTGTACCGGTCCTTTGGGCAGCAATTATCGCCTATATGACCTGGCCACTTTATCTGTCTATCCAGCGGATGTGCGGGCAGCGTTCAAGTATCAGTGCGTCTGTCATGATTGTTCTGATTATTCTGGTCATTGGTATTCCCCTGACCTTTGCTATTTTCATTTTGCAGCATGAAGGCCGTAACCTGTATTACGAGCTGCAACGCCAGATTTTTTCCGGTCATGTTTCTGTACCTGATTTTATCCGCGAGTTACCTATCATTGGTAAAGAAGTTACCCGGACCTTAAAAGAGCTAAATACTGACCCGCAGTCCATTACCCAAAATGTAGCTGCCTGGATCCAAGGTCATTTAGGTTATGGCCGTTTCGTCCTGAATGAAATTAGCAAAAATATTATTAAACTCTGTTTTGCGATCATGTCCTTATTCTTTTTTTACCGTGACGGACAGACTATTTTAAGACAGGTCAGTACAGCCATGGAAAAAGTAATTGGGCCACGTATCCATCATTATATGGACACTATTTCAGAAACTACCCGTGCCGTAGTTTATGGTGTGGGTCTAACTGCAATTGCTCAGGCAATCCTGGCTGGCTTAAGTTATGTAGTAGCGGGGGTGCCTAATCCAATGGTCCTGACTATTGCAACTTTCTTACTGGCATTAATTCCATTTGGTACCCCGGTCGCCTATGGCTCGGTTGCTCTCTGGCTATTTTCACAGGGACAGACGGTAGAAGCCATTGGTGTATTTGCATGGGGTGTCTGTATTGTCAGTACATCAGATAATGTTATTCGACCACTGGTAATCTCTGGTGCGACTCAAATCCCTTTCCTGCTTATCATGTTTGGGGTTCTAGGTGGAGTCGCCAGTTTTGGCCTGGTTGGTCTATTCATTGGTCCGGTAATCTTAGCCGTAATACTGGCAATCTGGCGTGAATGGCTGCATGAAACCACTGAACCCGAACCTGTGCCGGATGCTTCTTTGGCCTATGAAATCTTAAATGATGAAGAGCCGCCGAAATCACCATAAATGATTAAAGTTAATAAACTTATACAAGACCATACTTAATGCTGATTGTGTATTGAATAGTGCTTTGCTTGAATTGGACTGCACAATAGTCACAATCAGGATGCACTGTATGTTTCCCTCCCTATTTAAAGTTAGCGCGCTTTGTGCACTGACTGCGGCGGTATCGGTAGGTTGTACTACCATGGATCATCACAATTCAGCCAAACAGCAGACCGTTACTGTACATGCTGTTTCACCTGAAGGTGTGGGTAGTAAAATCGGTACAGTTACCTTTCATGACAGTCCGCAGGGGCTTATAGTCATGACCAATCTGTCTAGTCTGCCTTCAGGTCAGCATGGCTTCCATATCCATGAACGTGGCTCATGCGAACCAGCGATGAAAGACGGAAAAATGACTGCCGCCCAGGCTGCTGGTGGACATTTTAACCCGACAGGTACAGGTCATGGTACTCCAACCACTGGTCATCTGGGGGACCTGCCCACTGTTACGGTAGATTCCAACGGGAAAGCTAATCAGACCTTGCTAGCACCGCGTCTGACCTTGAGCCAGATCCAAGGACTTTCGGTCATGGTACATGCAGGTGGTGATAACTATTCAGATCACCCTAAACCGCTTGGTGGTGGTGGTGAGCGTATTGCCTGTGGTGTAATTAAATAGAATATAGCTCCTATAAAAAAAATGTGGACATCTCAACAGATGTCCATATTTTTTATTGCCTACTTAATGGGTATTTAATTCAGATCCTGCTGCTGACGCCGCTGCATTACTTTATTTAAAAGCATCCGTGGAAATGTAAACCAGAGCGCAATCAGTACAAGACATGCCAGACTGTATCCCAATAAATGAAACTGCTCGTAAAGCATACGAACCAGCTCAATAATAATGAAGAAGCTGAACATCAATAGCATTGATACTGCGGCTGCAACTGTTCCCTTAGAAACCTGTGATGACATCAGGGCAAACCGGTAAAGAACAGAAAAGCTCAGTCCCTCTCCAAAGCTGATCAAGGTCATTCCAATGATCAGACTCCACAAAAAATATGCTGGCCAGATCACGCCCAGAAGCAGGATAAAAGTACCGAATAGCATAATAGGCAGGCCTATAAGTACTGTTTTTCCTAATGCCAGCTTGTCGATCACTTTAATCAGTACAATATTGCCCAGGATCAGACCGCCAAGTACCGGAAACTGTGCCATGCCATATTGCAGACTGCTGAGTCCGAGTTCTTCGACCAGCATGACTGGAGAGAGTGCAATCCATAACATCAGCGGCATGCTGACCATCGGTAAAGCGAATGTTAAGCCTAAAAAATGCTTATCCTGATAAACCTTTTTGAAATCATAAAGAATATAGCTGATCGGCTGTTTAGGAATACTCTGCTTATACTCCGGCATTTTAGCTTTCAGACCAAACCAGCTTAAAAATGCCAGCAAGGCAATACCGATAAAACCCCAGTGCCAAGAAACATGGTCAATTAAAAAAGCACCCAAAATAGGGCCAAGCAAAGGTGCCAGCAAGGAGATATTGGCCATGAGTGCCATGACCTTAATCGCGTCACGCTCTTCAAAAGTTTCCTGAATGGCAGCATAGCCTACTGCGGTAATTACCGTCAGGCCAATGCCCTGTAAAAAACGCAGGGCCAGGAAAGTTTCAATACGTTGCGTCAATAAAATCAGCAGGCAGCACACTACAAAGAATAATACTCCAGAGAGCAGAACTTTTTTGCGGCCAAGACGGTCTGAAAGTGGTCCTAAAAGCCATGCAACACAGGCGCCACCCAATAGATAAAATGACATTGAAGAAGGTGCCCAGCTACTGCTGACTCCGAAGTCTCTAGTAATAGCAAGCATTGCCGGCTGGACCAGATCATTGCCGATATACACTGAAAATTCGAACAGGACCAAAGCCAATGGGAACATGAGCGTAGCGCGGCTCAATGTGGTGGTTTGAATATTTTGCATTGTTATCTACATATCTTTATCGGCTTGTAAGGCTGAGTATCATTTTTAGGGAGATAAACGTCAGCCCAATGACAAGCACTGAGTATTTAAAAATTAAGTTTTAGAAAATGCGCTTGAGAGCAGCGACTTAGAACACTGTATTCACAAAGTGTCTAGCAAGATAAAAATAATGATGTGAGATTTTATGACTTCACCAAGTACACCCACTTGGTCAAGTCAGTATAGTCTAACAGAGAATAATCTTAAATACTGTGAATTTTACAGCCGCAAAATTTATGTGTAGCAGTCTTCTTTTAAGAAAAATAAATAATTATATTTTTTACAGTGATCCACCCATTCCAGAAAATAAGGCTATATCGAGCGGATCCACCTTTAGCCGAATTATCTCTATACATCAGTTATATATTTTCAGGGACACTGAGCAGCCTGAAAAGACTTGGTATTTTTACCACGCATGCATTGGTATGAACGTTGGGTATTTACCAGTTCCCAGTTATTTTCAATATGTTTGAAACTATAAATAGTGCGAACTGAACGGACCGAATCATCTTTTAAGCCGGTTTCAGTAACCTTTACCTGAGCTGCTGTCGGACGCTCAATATTATTAAAAAACTGGCGTATTTCTACTGTAGCAAGATCTTTGAGCAGCTCGGGACGCTCCTGTAAAACTTGCTGTATAGGTGTATCAGACTTAAAGTTCATGAGCTTGCTGGTTGTAGCGCAGCCACTCATCACGCCCAGTAACAGCGAAGATAAAATAAAAACTCTTAACATTGCATGTTCCCCTTCAGCAAAAAAAAGCGTAGCTATTGTGCTACGCTTTTTTTGTTTACACTATTAAAGCTATGTAGCCTTAAAGATCAAACAGTTTACCCGGATTCATAATACCATTCGGATCAAATACTTTTTTAAGTGCTTTCATATATTCAATCTCTTCAGCAGAACGGCTATAGTCGAGATAAGGCTTTTTGGTCATTCCAACCCCATGCTCGGCAGAAATTGAACCATCATATTTTTTTACGGTCTCAAATACATATTTGTTAACGACCTGGCATTTAGCAAAGAACTCGTCTTTACTCAGATTTTCAGGTTTTAAAATATTCAGGTGCAGATTGCCATCGCCAATATGCCCAAACCAGCAGATTTCAAAATCTGGATAATTGGCCTGAACAATTGCATCAATTTCCTTAATAAACGCCGGTACATGCGTGATCAATACTGAAATATCATTTTTATAGGGAGTAAATGGAGCAATTGACTCGGAAATATCTTCACGCAGACGCCATAGATTTTGTGCCTGGTCCAGAGTCTGACTCATCACACCATCAAGTACCCAGCCCTGCTCCATGCAATGTTCAAAGATTTCCATTGCCTTATCCATGATTGGCTCATAAGGTGCTTCAAACTCAAGCAGAACATAAAATGGGCACTGGCTTTCAAATGGACGCTGTACATGACCATGGGCTAGCACTTTCTGCATTGCCAGTTCACCAAAGAACTCAAATGCTGTCAGATCGATCTTGCTCTGAAACGCATGCAGAATAGGCATGATCGCGTCAAAATCTGGCACACCCAGTACCATGACCTGTAAGTCTTGTGGTTGACGTTCCAGCTTGATTTCAGCTTCAGTTACCAGCCCCAGTGTACCTTCTCCACCAATAAACAGATGCTGCAAGGCATACCCGGTTGCATTTTTAATCATACCTTTGTTCAGGCGTAAAATGTCACCTTTACCAGTTACTACAGTCAGGCCCAACACCCAGTTACGAGTCATGCCATATTTAATGACCTTAATACCGCCTGCATTGGTACCGATATTGCCGCCAATTTGAGATGAACCTGAAGAAGCAAAATCAACCGGATAGTACATCCCCTGTTCTTCTGCATAAGACTGCAACTGCTCGGTTACAATACCTGCCTGTACCCGTACCATCCGGTCTGCCGGAAAAAATTCCAGTACCTGGTTCATTTTATCCAGGCTTACCACGATTTCACCATTGGCTGCTACTGCTCCAGCAGAGAGCCCGGTACGCCCCCCTGAAGGGGTAATCGCAATATTAAACTGGTTAGCCAGCTTGACGACTTGCTGAACCTGCTCTGTACTGGATGGAAAAACGATGACTGACGGGTTAGGTTCAAAATGCTTGGTATAGTCCCTACCCCAGGCATCCAGACTGGCAGCATCGGTTTTAATACGGTTTTCCCCAACAATTGCAGAAAGTTGGATCAATAATTCAGGTGCTAAAGTAACTGGAGCATTCATCGTTTTGCGGACCTAGCAAGAAATAGATTAGAAGTGCGGCACTATAGAAGCTTCATTTCCAATAAAATTTAAAGAAAACCAATCTAATCATGAAATAGAAGCACTGCTTTGGACAAGATGAAAAAACCGTGAAATTTTTTCATTCCGGTATTAAAAGCGCTTACATTTTACCCCTAAGTCAGGTCGGGATAAAGCATGCTAAAAATATACTGTCACAACACCATATATATAAATACAGCAGGTTTTCAGGTTATGTTTGGCATGCTGGCGTTTTATAAAACCAGCCTAGCGACCATAAAGCAGGAAAATATCCACTGAGGCAGTCATAAAGCAAATGTCTATAGGGCGACCAATATGTTATCATACTGCCACTAAATTTGGCCTTTGTAGCGGAGCGGTAATGAGCCAACACCTTTCACTTCCTAAAGATAAAATTCGTTTCTTGTTGCTAGAAGGCGTTCACCAAAACGCGATCGACACTTTAAATGCTGCAGGTTATACCAACATTGACTATCGCAAGACTGCGCTTGAAGGCGAAGCGCTCAAGGAAGCGATCAGAGATGCCCACTTCATCGGTATACGTTCTCGCACGCAGTTGACCGAAGAGATTTTCGAAGCAGCCAACAAGCTTATCGCGGTTGGCTGTTTTTGTATCGGTACCAACCAGGTTGACCTAAAAGCAGCAATGGAACGTGGTATTCCGGTATTTAATGCACCTTATTCAAATACCCGTTCTGTAGCAGAGCTGGTACTGGCAGAAACTATCCTGCTGCTTCGTGGTGTGCCTGAGAAATCTGCTTCCTGTCATCGTGGTGGCTGGAATAAATCTGCCAACGGTTCATTTGAAACACGTGGCAAAATTTTAGGTATTGTGGGTTATGGCTCAATTGGTTCACAGCTCTCTGTTCTGGCTGAAAGCCTGGGCATGCAAGTTATTTATTATGATGTAGTAACTAAACTGCCTATGGGTAATGCCCGTCAGATAGGCTCTTTAGATGAGTTGCTTGCAACTGCTGATGTAGTGTCTCTACATGTACCAGACGTTCCATCTACCCGTAATTTCTTCACAAAAGAACAGTTTGCAAAAATGAAGCCGGGTTCAATCTTCTTAAATGCAGCACGCGGTACCTGTGTAGTGATTGAAGATCTGGCCGATGCTATTAAATCTGGCCATATTGCTGGCGCTGCTGTGGACGTATTCCCGAAAGAGCCAAAAGCAAATGGGGAAGAGTTCGTCTCTCCACTGCGTGGTCTTGATAATGTGATCCTGACACCACATGTTGGTGGCTCTACCATGGAAGCACAGGCAAATATCGGTTTGGAAGTAGCTGAAAAATTTGTGGCCTATTCTGATAAAGGTATGACACTTTCTGCAGTTAATTTCCCGGAAATTGCCTTACCGCTGACCGAAGGCAAACACCGTCTGCTACACATTCACAAAAACGTGCCTGGCGTACTATCAAAAATCAATACTTTGTTTGCCGAGCATAATATTAATATCTCGGGCCAGTCATTAATGACTAAAGGTGACGTAGGTTATCTGGTGATGGATGTAGATGCTTCCGCATCTCAAGAAGCACTCGATACTCTGCATCAAGTAGAAGGCACAATCCGCGTTCGTGTACTGTTCTGATCCGTACAAATACTGACAAAGCCACAACCGTGAGGTTGTGGCTTTTTCTTTGTGCCAGTCCTATAGTGAACCTGATATTATCCTTTTGATTGCTCCAGTCTTTTCTTCATGCTTAATATAAAACAGGCACCGCATTTACAAGCTCTGTTGCTTCTTATACTGGCGATGCTTTCAGTACAGGGTAGCGGATCATTTGCCAAAGTACTGATCAGTGAGTTTCCGGTCATTACTGTGGCAGCACTGCGTTTAATGTTTAGTGCACTCATTCTGGCTGCAGTGTTTCAAATCTGGAAAATTAATCTCAGGAATATCCGCTGGAAAGCTATCTTGAGTTATGGACTGGCACTAGCTGGCATGAACTTGCTGTTTTATTTATCTATAGCCCGGTTACCATTAGGAATTGCAGTCGCTTTTGAGTTTATTGGCCCTTTGAGTGTAGCTCTGTTTTTTGCCCGTCAGCGCTATGATTTTATCTGGATCGGCCTTGCGGTATTAGGCCTTTTATTACTTCTACCCTTAGATGAAACGCAGCAGTCACTTGATCTGTTAGGTGTAGCTTATGCATTAGGGGCCGGCGCCTGTTGGGCTGTCTATATTATTGCAGGGCAAAAACCTTCGGGTATTTCAGGGAATCATACGGTCTGCCTGGGCATGATGGTCGGCACATGCTGTTTGCTTCCAGCCGCTTTACTGTTTACACCTGCCACTCTTAGCGCATTTGAATTACCTCATATAGGTTCTTTTATTGTCCTTGCCATACTGGCCAGTGCCTTGCCTTTTTCTCTAGAAATGATTGCACTACGTAATCTGACTGCACTTAGCTTTGGTACTTTAATGAGTCTGGAACCTGCAATTGCTGCATTTTCAGGTTTTTTATTTCTGGGTGAACAGCTACTCTGGAGCCAGTGGCTCGCATTGGCAACTATTATTGCTGCTTCAATTGGCTGTACAGTAACAACTCAACGCGCGCGCCTGCGCGCCCAAGCTAAAGATTCCTCAACTTCTTCAAACTAAGTATTTTTCCCAGCTCTATTTATCCGGACTTTGGTTATAATAGACTCTATCTCTTTCTTTACGATCTGGGTAAATGCTCTGATCACGCGCGCCTATGTCAAACTCATCTTTGCTTGCTGTGCTATTCATGGTTTTATCCATGATTTCCTATCAGATCAGTGCATCCTTTGCCAAACAGCTTTTTTCAGTTCTGGATCCGCTGACTGTAACTATTTTAAGGCTGTGTTTTGCCGCTGTGCTCGTAACTCTCATGTTTCGTTCCTGGCGTATCATTTCAAGATTGCCTTATTTACGGTGGCATGATCTGCTCTGCTATAGCGCATCACTTGGCCTGATGAATATTCTGTTTTATCTGTCACTAGATAAACTTCCTCAAGGTATTGCAGTTGGGCTGGAGTTTGCCGGGCCGCTAGGCTTGGCTTTATTGTCGGTCAAATACCGTAGCGACTACATCTGGGTATTACTGGCTATTATTGGAATTGTACTGATGGTGCCTTGGGGCAGTGCCAATGCCGAGAACTTTTCAGTATTTGGAGCTGCCTGTGCACTGGGGGCCGGCTTATGCTGGGCAATTTATATTTATTTTGGTCAAAAAGTAGTACAGCAAAATATTGGAATGCATGCATTGACAATTGCCATTATTATCTCGGCACTGGCACTCTTGCCTATCGGATTATATCAGGATGCTCCTGCACTAGTGCAAACCCAGCATTGGGGTAAAGTACTTATGGTTGCCTTATTGGCTACCGCTATACCTTATGCACTGGATCTGCTGGCACTGAAAAGCCTGAGTAAACTTAGCTATGGTACCCTCTCCAGTCTCTCACCTGCACTGGCTGCGCTGGCTGGCATGGTCCTGTTAAAAGAACAGATTAATACCTGGCAGTGGGTTGCACTTGGCTGCATTATGCTTGCCTCAGTTGGTGTAACGGTAGGAACTAGCAAACGTTCACGCCAACCGGTCACCGATTTCTAAAAGCCCAATAAACCAAAAAAGATGGCTTTCGCCATCTTCTTCTGATACTACAGCATGGTTTTACTGATTTCCTTATAGTGTTCATATTCGTTCAGATATTGTTTGGCCAATACAGTTTTTTGCTGCTCATCCAGAATTTTGCCAGCCTGCTGAAAAAAACGGTGTTCTTCTTCAGTCAGATGGTGATGAACCGTCTCAGTCAGTTTTTTTGCCAGTGCCAGCCAGCCTGTATTACTCATATCCAGCTCGGTGAGTTCTTCAACCATTTCATCCATTTCATGATGTTCAGCCAAAGCATGGCGAGTAATACCCAGACCGGAATCAGTCATCATTAAGGGAATATAAAAAAAGCGGTCTTCAGCCACTTCATGAGCGAACAGCTCGTTTTTAAGTGCTTGAAATACACTACGGCGCTCTGGAGAGTCTCCATGGGTTTTTAAAAGCTGGTCAGCAAGATCGCGCTGGCGTTCATGGCTCTCGCGCAATGCTTCAAATATATTCATACTACTCCCCTTTCACTAAAATATTCATTGGCTAAGGTGATGATGCAACCCGTACAAAATATTTCCAGTTGGATATAATTTTATTAGAGTCTTATCTTTAATGTTTGTTTATATTAACTTTTTTGCAGGCTTCAATTTGTCTTTAAAAAACCGTGTTTTTGTATCAGCTTGTATTCGCTGTGCTTTTTTATTTTATATGAAGCCTGCTGTTACCATCTGATAGGTCAGGCGTATAATCAGGATACTCACCAGAATTAAAAATAAAATCCGGATAAGGCCACTTCCATACTTTAAAGCCAGCCGGACCCCTATTAAAGACCCGAAAATATTGGCCAGTGCCATACCTAAACCAATACTAAACAGAACATGACCGGTTGGAATAAAAAAACTTAAAGCTGCCAGATTGGTCATTAAATTACCAATTTTAGACAGTGCAGAAGCATGTAAAAAATCAACACTTAAGAACCGGATGAAGAAGAAGATAAAGAAGCTACCTGTACCAGGGCCAAAAATACCATCATAGAATCCGATTAAAATACTGCCGAGTGCCGCCATTAACAAGAAACTAGAGTTAACCGGACGTTCAGTATGTACCTGGCCGAACTGCTTTTTCATGAAAGTATATACAGCCATGATGATCAGCATAAGCAGTACCAGTGGACGTAATACAGAAACCGGAATCATCGATACACAGGCAGCCCCGATAAAACTGCTGACAAATGCACAGCTGGCAATGACCACCAGTAACTTCCAGACAAAACGCACCCGTCTGGCGTAGGAAAATGCAGCTGAAGCAGTACCTGCGATTGACGCCAGCTTGTTAGTACCGAAAATTGTTGCTGGGGGCAAATGCGGGAAAGTTCCCATCAGTGCTGGAATCTGGATCAGGCCACCGCCTCCAACAGCAGCATCAATCAGGCCGGCACAAAAGGCAAAAAAAACCAGACTGATAATAATTTCGATATCCATATCCAGATCTATCCTTGATGTTTAATATTGCAGTGAATCAGAGATTCAGCACCCTTTTTGGTACTAGCCGTTTCTTATCAGTAATTTCTGCCAGACCCAGACATTTTTCACCGTCAAATACCAGCACTTGGGTCTCTGCTATATGCTCGATATTACTTTCCATACCCCGGCTAAAGTATTCGCTTCGTCCTTCTGGTACCTGTATTTTAGGAAAATGGTCAACCGGTGCATAAACTGGTAATAATAGTGCTTCACGTTCAGCTTCATTCAGACTTTCCAAGTATTCGATGGTATAGCTGGGAATCAGGTCGAAAGGCCCTGTTTTTATACGGTGCAGATAAGTCAGATGGCCATAACTCCCGAGCGCCTGAGCAACATCTTCCCCCAGGACACGAATATAAGTTCCTTTAGAGCAGGTTATATCCAGCGTAATACTCTGCGCCGTAAATGACAGTAATTCAATCGCATAAATGCTCACTGGCCGTGCTTCACGTTCAATTTCAATACCTTTACGTGCCAGCTCATATAAGGGACGACCCTCTTTTTTTAAAGCCGAATACATCGGCGGCACCTGTTCGATATTACCCTTAAACTGGGCCAGTACCTGCCGGATTCTCTCTTCGTCCAGTTCGGGTATCTCGGCCTGTAAAAGTATTTCACCTTCGACATCACCAGTAGTCGTACTGTGCCCAAGCTGTATAGTGGTCTGATAACGTTTGGTTGAATCAAGCAGGTAATGCGAAAACTTGGTGGCTTCACCCAGACAAATGGGTAACAGGCCTGAAGCCAAAGGGTCGAGTGCCCCAGTGTGCCCGGCTTTTTCAGCACGATACAGCCAACGTACCTTTTGCAATGCTGCATTTGAACTGATCCCCAGCGGTTTATTCAATAAAAAAACCCCGTTAACCGGGCGGCGCTGAATCTTGGATGAGGATCGTTTCATGAGAAAAATCAGATTAGAGTAAGTGCCGTCATGTTATCAATCTGTTCCCACCTTTTACAACTTTTCTATAGGTTCCAGAAAATTTTATGGCATATTGAACCCGATTCTAAAAATTAAAATAAATAGAACGGCATTACAGGTGCATAGGAATGCAGAAATATAAAATATGGATGGTTTTATCTATTGTTATCATTTGTGTAGCAGGCCTGATTTTCTGGCTTATGCCTCAGGATAAAACCATAAAACAGCCGGTTGGACCAGCAGCGGCTTCTGGGCTGTTACCCCAACAAACCGTACTAACTCAAGCGCAGGTTAAAGCAGGTATTCCCTACCTGAGTCCAAGCCAGAAGGATACTGAAATAAACTGCCAGCTCCGGCTAGATTCTTCTAATCGCCTCATCATTAATGAACAGACCCGTAACTGTTTTGAATATTTTATTACACAATATGGTGAGAAAAATATTGAGCAGATCAAGCTCGATTTTAAGTCCTATATTCAGACAGTTCATAAAGACCCCGCACAGTCACAGATTCTGGGCCTGTGGAACCGTTATATTGACTACCGTATTGCTCTAGGTGACTTGCAGGCTTCAAGTACCGACAGAGACAGCACACAATACTATCGCGCTATTTTTAACAAGATGAAAAATCTGCGTCAGCAGTTTTTCTCGGCTTATGAAATAGAAGGTCTGTTTGGAACCGAAAATATTTATCATCAATATACACTGGACCGCATGGACATTCTGGATGATAAAAATCTGTCTGAAAGTGAGAAAGCACAGAAACTTAAAGAACTGTTCAAACAGCTTCCACAAGACTGGCAGGATAATCTTGAGCAGCTTAATAAACTCGAAGATTTAAGAAAACTTACCGCAGATATTCAGGCACGCGGTGGTTCAAATGATGAGATACGCCAGATGCGGCTAAATCTGGTGGGACCAGAGGCAACCCAACGTCTGGAAAGACTGGACACTGAACGTGACGACTGGAAAAGCCGGGTGAACCAGTATCTGAGCGCACGCGATCATATTAAGACAGGCGGGATGAGCGAGGCAGCGAAAGACCAGGCAATACAGCAGCTACGCCAGCAATATTTTAATAATGCACAAGAGCAGTTACGGGTTGAAACCTTTGAAACTGTACATGACCAGGGTGGCAAGCTGCCTTTTGCCAACTAATCTAATGTATGGATTACTCATCTATCAGTATAGCTCAACAACAGTTCTGCTTGATGAACAAGGTAAACAGTGACTTGAGCAATTTAGTCCAGCACTTTATAAACAGGAAAATTTTTATGTGCAATACACCAAATACAATGTTCAGGCATAAATATCAGAGTACAAAAATTAACCAAAACCCTTATCCTAAAATTCCAGAAAATGTATATTGATTTAACAGCCATTTAAAGAAGATCAGTAATTACTCGGCACTTTAAATATTCTGCTTATTTGCATGAGATAACTGAAAAATAAAAAAACCAGTTCATCAGGGAGGTACATAGCTATATCTAAATTGGACTTTATTATTTCATCACATCAGGGAGGAAAAACTAAAACAGGTGTTGCTAAGTCATAAATAAAAAAAGAAACAAAATTAAGGATAGATTATGGATTATACGAGTAAAAAAATAAAAATACTCAGTGCTGCTATGCTATTAGCCAGCATCACGTCCCTGACCACAATAGCGCATACCAAACCTGCGATATTACAGGTTCAGGAAAAAGCATTATCAGATTATGCCAAGACCAGATATCCAATTGTGATGACTCATGGCTGGTTAGGCTGGTCTAGAATTGGCAACTCAAGCTTTAATATTGATTACTGGTATCAGATTCTGCCAGATATGGCGCGTAATGGCTCAACTGTATTTGCCGCTCAACTCTCGCCGGCCAACACTACTGAAATACGTGGCGAACAGCTGCTGAGTCAGGTCGAAGATGTATTGGCCATTACTGGCCAGCATAAAGTCAATCTGATTGGTCACTCGCATGGCGGACCTACGGCACGTTATGTAGCCGCCATCAAACCACAATATGTTGCCTCGGTTACTGGCGTAGGTGGAACATTTCGTGGTTCAAAGGTAGCAGATGATATCCAGAATAATACAGCAACCCGGACCGTATTTAATATTGTCGGTGACTATCTAATCGCGCCTCTGATTTCATTGGCACAGTTGCAGTTTGACTTGCCCATTGATTTTGATGGCTCAATGAAATCCCTTACTGAAACAGGATCGGCCGATTTCAACCGGCGCTTCCCAACCTCTGCCTTGGCCTCTGACTGTAACCGGCAAGGTACTAAAGTAGATCGAGGAATTCATTACTATTCCTGGACCGGTACAGCACAAACAACTAATTTACTGGATATTGACAGCATCCTGATGCAATTAGGGCCACTGTCCTATGGCAACAAAGACAATGACGGAATGGTTGCACGCTGTAGCACCCATATTGGCCTTGTGGTTCGGGATAACTACAACCTGAATCATACAGACCTTGCCAATTAAGAATCAAATCAGTATCAAAATAAAAAAATTGAGGATTATTATGAAATACGGACAATTCATTCTTGCTATATTTTTTGCCTCAGTAGCTTTAACAGCAAAAGCGGCAACCAGTGCTGAACAGGCTACGACCAAACTGATCGTTTCAAATTATGCTAAAACTAAATATCCAATCGTATTCAATCATGGTATGGCAGGTTTTATCAGTATTGGTACAGACCAGTTCGGTCTCGACTATTTTTATCAGATTTTGCCAGATCTGGCACGTAATGGAGCAAATACGTGGGCAACCCGGGTATCACCTTTAAACTCTACTGAAGTACGGGGAGAGCAGCTTGCGCAGCAGGTCGAAGAAATTCTGGCCCTGACAGGCGCACAAAAGGTGAATTTGGTCGGACACTCTCATGGTGGTCCTACCATCCGTTATGTTGCCGGAGTTTTACCTGAACGTGTGGCTTCATTGACAGCAGTCGGGGCACCTAATAAAGGTTCACCAGTAGCTGACCTGATTTTAAAGGCTGAAGGTACTGTCGTAGAGGCACCCCTGGTGGGCGTAGTCAATTTGGTTTCAAAAATGATTACTTGGGCTCAAGGACTTGATCCAAATAGTTATCCACATGATACCTTGGCAGGTGGCAACAGCTTAAGCCTGAAAGGCTCAGCCCAATTTAACAGCAAATTTCGACTTGGTATGCCTACTACGAGCTGTGATGAAGGTCCGTATCAGCAACAAGGAATCTATTTTTATTCATTTACTGGCGTAGGAGCTATTACTAATGCTCTTGATCCAGACTCGGCATTAAAGGCCACCAGTTTACTGATTGACCAGGGTAAAGATAATGATGGGCTGGTTTCACGCTGTAGCGCCCGCTTTGGTAAAACAATCCGTGATAACTATCACTGGAATCATTTAGATGAAGTGAATCAGGTTTTAGGTTTAAGAGATGTGTTTGCACCTGACCCGGTAGATGTTTACCGGCAGCATGCCAATCGCCTAAAACTTCAGGGATTATAATATATTATTAATTATAAAAAATGCGCCAGAAGGCGCATTTTTTAGCTGTACAAAACTGATTAAGCTTCAGTTTTACGAGCTGGAAGTTTTTCACGGATACGTGCAGCTTTACCAGACAGATCGCGCAGGTAGTAAAGTTTAGCACGACGTACAGCACCGCGACGTTTCACATCAATACGAGCAACGATTGGAGAGTGAGTTTGGAATACACGCTCAACACCAACACCGCTAGAAATTTTACGTACTGTGAACGCAGAGTTCAGACCACGGTTTTTCTTAGCAATTACTACGCCTTCGAATGCCTGTAGACGTTCACGGTCGCCCTCTTTTACTTTTACCTGGACAACTACTGTGTCACCTGGTGCAAAAGCCGGGATGTCTTGTTTAAGCTGAGCATTTTCTACAGCTTGTACTAAAGGATGCTTACCGCTCATGGGGTATCTCCAATATGCGCGAGTCAGAAGAGGTCTGATCATCGCTGGGTATAGAGGCTAAAACGCATAAACCCGATTGACTTTCCCTTTATGCTTGACCGCTTCAATGCATAAAGAGCCTATTGAAATACTTCAGGCAAACTGCCTGTAGTATATATGCTTGGACAATACCTGTTATTTGGCCTGTCTTTGCGAATCTTGTAGCCATTTCTTTTGCTGCTTGGTCAATTCAACTTTTTCTACCAGCTCGGGCCGGCGTTCTAAAGTACGTTGATAGCGCTGCAAAAACCGCCATTTTTCAATATTGGCATGATGTCCCGATTTTAAAATCTCTGGAACATCCATTCCCTCAAAATGGTCTGGCTTGGTATATTGCGGGCAGTCTAACAGACCATCCACAAAAGAGTCTTGCACATGAGATTGCTCATCAGACATCGCACCCGGAAGCCTCCGGATAATACTGTCTAATAAAACCATCGCCGGCAGTTCACCACCCGATAACACGTAATCACCAATTGACCATTCCTGATCAACATATTTCTGGATCAGACGTTCATCAACCCCTTCATAACGGCCACACAGTACAATCAGTCCGTCATATTGAACGAAGTCCTGTACCGCAGGTTCATTTAAGGTTTTTCCTTGCGGTGACATATATACCACAGGAACATGAACTGCACCCGCTTGCGTTGCAAGCTCTTTGGCACGATGAATTGCTTTCGCTAATGGCTCAGCCATCATCACCATACCGGGACCACCACCAAATGGACGTTCATCCACCCGTTTGTAATTCCCTTCAGCAAATTCGCGTGGATTGATACAATGAATTTGCATCAAATCACGTTGTGCTGCGCGCCCGCTAATACCGAAACGTGTAATCGCTTCAAACATTTCAGGAAAAAGCGTAATGACTGCAAAAAACATCGCAGACTCCCGTGTTTCCAAAAATGTTAGTAATCTACGCCCCAATTGACATAGATACGACCTGCTTCGAGATCAACGCGTTGTACCACATCTTTATGCCATGGAATCATTCGCTCTTCGCCATCAATGCTGTCAGGGGTTGCGCGAACCACCATCACATCATTGGCACCTGTTTCAAACATTTCGTGGATTTGACCGAGATTCACTTCCTGTTCTTCATCATCCAGACCTAATACGATTAAGCCTTTCAAATCTGACCAGTAATACTCGTCCACACCTGCTTGAGGCAGTTGCGATTTTGAAATCCAGACATTTGCGCCAACCAGATTGTCTGCTGCGGTACGATCACTCACACCTTTTAGCGAAACAACCAAGCCTTTGCCATGTGGTTTCCAACGTTTTACATCTGCTACTTGCCAACCTGCTTTGGTCTCAATGTACCAAGGCAGGTAGTCAAATATGTTGCTCATAGGTTCTGTATTGGAATAGACCCAGAGCCACCCATTTAATCCATATGCTGAACGTAGCTGTCCAATCTGAATACGATCTTCGGGAACATTCTGTGTTGGTGTCATGGGCTAGCTACTACCGTGTTAAACAGCAGCTACAGCTTTTTTAGCTTGAGCAGCTAAAGAAGCAACACGTTCAGAAGGTTGAGCACCTTGTGCTACCCAGTGAGCAAAACGGTCAGCATCTAAACGAAGTTTTTCTGCTTTACCTTGAGCTGTAGGGTTGAAGAAACCGATACGTTCGATGAAACGACCGTCACGTGCATTACGGCTATCAGTCACAATGATTTGATAGAACGGACGTTTTTTAGCACCACCGCGTGCAAGACGAATAACAACCATGATAGAACCTTATAGTTTTTACGGATTATCCATGTACCGACCACCGGAACACTTCAAACCCCTTTCATAGAGGGCAGTATTTTACGCGAAGTTTGCCCTGAATGAAAGATCAAAAAGTGTTTGGCTACAAATTTGGGTTTACTGTATCTGGTATTAGTTCCATGATGAATTTGACGAGAAATTACACGCATCAACTCCTTTAGACCAGAATTGTTCACCTTTATGATTTAAACAAAGCCATCCATCACCTTCCTGTTTTGTCGAAGTTTTTGGTTCAGCTATTAACTCCCACGCTCCCTCTACTGTCACAGATGATAATTCAACCTTGTATAAGGGTTTACTATTTTGTGGAATTTCCAACAATGCTGGATATCCTAAATCTGTCAGTTTAATCACAGAACTTCCGTTTGATAAACTTCCTTGAGAAACTTTATAGCGCTGAATCTTAGAAGCAATGTCAACTAAAGTGGTTTGGGCATCAACTCGATTTGCTTTGATAATGTATTGCAGATAAGAAGGAATAGCAATTGCTGCTAATATCCCAATTATAGCAACCGCTATCATTAATTCTATTAATGTAAATCCATGAGACTTATTCACCATGATTCACTCCCATCAGCACATTTAAAATTAATCTTAGATGATTGTAACGATTTACATTTAAGTCCATCACTCGACATTAAATAGTTATACGTTTTATTATCAGGGGCAAGAACTTGAATCATCCACCCTCTGCCCAAAATATCAGTTTCACTTAATGATTTAGCTGTATTATCCAGATCCACTATTTTTAGTTTAAATTCTGAGGGTAAGTTAGCTGTTCCAGTAAAGTTTTTATAGTTAAAATTTCTTGCTTTATGTCGTTCAAGCTGTTCAGCAAGAAATAGAATTTGTGACTCTACTTTTGCTTCCTGACTTTTACGTACATAAGCTTGATAACTTGGCAAAGTGATTGCGGTAAGAATAGCTATAATAATTATGACAATCATTAATTCTATTAAAGTAAACCCTTCCATTTTTTTCATAACTAGTCCTTATCTCTCATACCATCGTTGAGAAATAAACTGGGTTTTTCCTTGATAGCCCTTTAATTTTAAGTTATTTACAGTATTCAATATTATAGACCGATTACGCTTGAGGCCACCAAGATTTATCCCTACATTTCCACGCCCTAAATCAAATTCAGAGTCATATTCTATATCTTTTCCATCTGGTGACTTGCCTGTGAAACATTGTTTGCCTCCATAGGGCAAACAGAATAATTGAGCAGTACTCTTTCCTCGAATGCCTCCTGTACAAGATTTATTATCAATATCTTCATTTGCATTAAAAATACTTACATATAAATCATTATCAATCGCTATATGGTCATTTAAAATTCGAGACTTAGAAGGTAATGGATAGTACCAGCCATTTTTATCTATTCCTACACTGTCAGTTTTATTGTTTTTCACTAAATCTGTTAGGACTAAATTTCGTGTTTTTAGCTGATCAGGTTTCAAAACTGGTAAATTTCTCTTTGTTACATCTTTATCAAAAATGACATAAACAGCATCATTTGGATTTACTCCTGCTGACATAGGAGAACTGAAATCCCCAGATCCAATAGTAATCACAGCTAACTTATCATTTACAGTATTATGAATAGTAAAAGTAGGGGTAGTGTAGAAGCGCGGTGAGTTTTTACCATCATTTAAATTCAAGAGACGAGTTACACGAGCTGTCTCGCCGGAAACACCAGTTGTAGATAAGTTACCCCAATCAATACGCCAAAGCTGACCACCTAAATCACCAAAATAGAAATGGTCTGTCAAGCCATCATTATTGCGATCAACTGCTTTTATTTGACTTACCACACTATATTTTAAATCATCAACTTTACTCTCTGTGGCAGTATTGTTAGCGTGTTTACTGGCCCACCATAAAAGTTTTCCGTTATCTGCATCAAATATATAGACACCCGCTCCCTTGGAAGGTTCCGAAGCATAATCAGGACTCTCATAGGAACGATCATATCCCCCGCCAACTACCATGACTAACTTTCTTTTACCTTGCCAATTTACCCAAGTTATTAATGGCTTTGACCAACTTTCACCCATGTGAGTTAATGCTACTGGTGCATCTAATGCTGATGGGTCAATCTTAAACTTAATTTTTGGTGTCCCACCTGAAGAAGTTACATCAGACAAATCCAGAGCATAGTAGCTTCTCCCACCCATACGAAGACCGCCATAAATCCATTGTTTACCACCTTGTACAGTAACTTTAGGGTTAATACCTGTACCTGTAGTCACATATTCCGTATAAGCAGTCCAAGGACCATCTATACCATAGTGAAGCTCCCCTGCTTGTTCTTTATTATTCAAAAAAGCTTGAGGTTGTTTGTCAATCAATTCACTTGGTGCAAAGACAAAAATCTCTTCCCCAGCTCCGCCGCTATATCCATTTTCATTATTTCCAGCCTTAACTACATGCAACAATCCTGCAGTTGATCCAAATACGATCAAATCATCACGATTGGTATAAGTTAAAGTATCTGTAGCAGCAGTATATGAAGTAGTACCACTTTGGGTAATTAAAAGTGGCTTAGAATGCATTACTGCACCCATTTGTCGTAATTTTGCATTATTCTGATTTGTTATAAAGTTTTTAAAATTGGTATGAGGCGTATCACTCGTACTTATCGTTAAGGCTGATGCCATAGTTTTACTGATATCAAAACCAAATAACGCAGCCAAATATCCACGTTTTTTGTCCTGCACAAAATTATTCGTAGCATTTGATTCATATAAATCCTTAGCCACTAAAAGGTTTAAATCTCCTTTTTTAACTGTAGTTGCACTTGATTCAGCACCTGAAATTGTAATCTTAGCGCGATCTGTATAGATTTTTCTTTCCACAAAAGGAGAAATCGTTCTGCCTAATTTAACTTTACTTAAAGTACCACCCAACTTAACTCGAATCGTCTCTGCATTTGCTCCACTCCCTTTCGTAATTTCTTTGATGATTGCAGGGTCAGCCCAAAAATCGTAGACATCATCTGCTAGAATGCCTTCTTTACTCATGACAGCCTTATTATCTCGATCTTTAAGAACCCCTGTTTCTGAGGAGAATTTTTTTACATTCCCCATCCAGCTGACTGCTGTACTGGCTGGCTGCGGATCAAACTGAGGAAAATATACCCAAGGCTGGATCATTTGTGTATCAAGGTTATCTACTGGAATTGTAGCTGTACCTGTAGTGACTGAAGGAATATTTGTAGCTAATACTTGTAGAAACTGGTTAACACTATTAACAACTGATGCTGAATCACTGCCTCTATAAAATCCGCCTTTGCCTAAAGCACCCCATGCTTGAGCATCCAGAATATCATTCTTAGTATTCCCTGTTGGGGTGGCTTGATCCATGGTACTACCAAACCCGACCACTGCTGTTTTAATAGAAACTTTTAGAGGGTTTTTCTCAGGATCAAGCAAGGCTTTTGTATATTCTCCAATACAAGTCCAGTTATTGGTATTATTTTCAGAATTATAATAAGAACCCCTTCCACCTAAAGAGGCAGTGGAGCAACTAAAAGATGAGCCATTAGTTCCTAAACTTTTTTTCATTATATTCAGGGAAGAGGCATTTTTTCCATACTCAGGTACACCATCAGTTAGGAAATAAATACCATAGCCCGAACATTGTGAAGTATCAATACTGGCAGTTGGCATCGTTTCAGGTGCTTTATACTTTCCGCTATTTTTGACATCTGAAACAGCTGCATTGTAACCGCTATTATCTACCCCGGCTGTGGTTTCACCTAGCATATAAGCACCAGCTTCTGCATAGGCAAAAGCAGTGGGTGTTCCACCATGTGCATTTATATTATCTATTATTTTTAATAATCTACTGCGATGAGTTTCCTTTACGCTACCTGACGCAGAAGATTTTAAAAAGTAAACTGTTGTTCTTTTTTCTTGTAAACAGTTTATGATACTAAATGAACACTCTGTTTGCTCTTCGGAAATACTATATGAAGTACCTTCTATAGTTTTTGAATAATTTTTCCAACTCTTACATATACCTTTATCATCCCAATTATCACACTCTTGTTTTGAATCCTGTGACCATCGATTCCAGTCTAAGCAACCAAACACGTAACAAATTCGAGATCTTTTATCGACAGTTTTAAATACCTCCTTATCTAGCTCTGAAGTATAGGTATAAATATCCCCTAACCTTTTTGCCCCTATTTGAATACGTCCCGTCCCATCATTATTTGAAGCTGTACCACTAAATACACCTAGTCCCACATATAAATTATCATCTAATTTTTGAATATTTTTTGCAGGATTTCCATTCAGCAAATCTTTCATTCCAGTTTTTAAATAGTCTAATCGAGACACATCCCCTGATTGACATTTATAATCTGTTGATGCGCGATTATCACAGTAAGCCATACTACCAGACACGTCGAGCATAAACATTAAAGTAGTTTTAGAAGTTTGGGCAGGTTTATATAGTTCAATATCACTTGCACTCACCGCACCACAGACCAAACTAGTCAATCCTGCGGCCCATGCTGTTACTATCGATTTTTTAAATTTAATTTTCATAGTCACCCCCCCTGCTTCGCATAACTAACGACTGCATAGTCCATCACCTGCTGGCTATACGGTATACCCAAATCACTAAAACACTTTGTCACAGTATTTTTATCTGAATATCCTGGAATTTTTTCATTCATATTATTTTCAAAACACGCATTTACTTTATCTACATCCCAATCTTGGGTTGCAGCACCTGGCAATACTGAAGTTACTATAATTCGTACAGGTTGAACTTGATCTAATTGAACGGTTGTTGTGTCTACCCCTATAGGAAAGAATTTAAATGGGACATCAGTATTAAGACTAGCTTTTTTAACTGCAATTTGAGTAATCACTGCATCTCGTTTAGAGGTAAAAAAGTTAGAACTGTACTTACAAAATCCCTCAGATCCTAGTTCTCTATTTTTAATACTGATTTCTTTTTTACCATCTACTTCTTTCTCTTCCCAAGAAATAATACTTGTTCTTGATAAAGAGAACATTGTTGAAGCTGTCTTAGGTCTATAGCAGAATACAACTTCTTTATTTAAAAATTGATCTGATTTTACTAGCCCCAGCATTCCTAAGGAACTTAAATTTCTTTGAAGTATAGTATTATCCTTATTATCCCGTTCAATCGCAAAAAAAGCCGCATCACTATTTTGCTGCAAAAGCACCTGAATCTGGCTATTAGTCGCAATACTTAAACCAGTTAAACTTTGTTTGATCGCTAAAGCACCAATAATAGTTACAAGCAATAGAACAAACATGACTACAATGAATGCAGCACCGTTCTGATATTTATATTTCATCATAGCTCCTCCATAAGCCCATAACCATTACGAAGTGCTATAGTCTGAGTAATGACTTCTCGAAGATATTTTTTATCAGCATCCTTTATTTCGACTTCTTTATTAAAAATATTAAATTTAGTACGTATAGTTTCATTATTATTTACTGCTTCATAACTGCGAGATAAAATTGCAAGTTGGATAGACATAATTCTTGGTCTTGGATCTGCATTTTTAGTAAGCTTATTTCCTTCTCCCATATAGTCTTCTACTGACAAATAACGATACTCATCTTTATCATTTTCTTTAATTCCAAGAAGAAACTTAAAATGATCGACACGTCTGATAATAATTTGCCCATTATCACCGAAATTAGTAATACTGGGAGCAGGAGTTGCGAGTAAAGCTTGATAACGTCCCGCATCACAAGCTAATGCGTAACCCTCTCCATCTTTTCGTAAAAAATACCGTTGGACAATAAATGTTCCACGATTAATTTCTTCCTGCTCAATCTTATTGCCCTCACAATCAAAAGTATCTGGCTCATAGGCGCGATACTGAATAACTAATTGATCACTTGTACCTGCAGCTGAGGTATGAATACCTGTTCTAGAGACTAAATTCAAACCGCTATTGCTTTTCAAATGAGATGGAAAATTCATGGGTTGAGCCGCCAGCTCCTCTTCTGTTAAACCGGTATAACTACTCCTACTGGTTAAAACAATACCGCCATAATTATTTCTATCATTAATAACTGATTGATTGGCATCCAAATTTGCTAATTTAATATCTCGGATAATATAATTTAGTCCAAAATTACCATTATCTTGTAACTCAGACATAGATTTTTGAATGTTATAGTTTAAAGTACTGATTAATAAAACTTGCAAAGCCGCAGCAGCTACTATTATTCCAATTAACAGAGTAACTAATAATTCAACAAGAGACATACCTTGAATACTTTTTTTCATTAGTAGGTCTCCATCACCACACATTTAGAATTAGATTGATAGCTTCCATCTTTTGTACAATCATTTTTATCTGTGCCATTTTTTGGGTTAGTTTCATCCCAAGCGACATAAATACAATAACGCTCACGTGTTAGACCATCGCAAGGTTCAAAAGCAATCTGCATACCGATTTCCGAAGCTTTTGTTTTTACTTGCCTAATATCTTCTAGCGCTAAATTTCGGTAATCACATTTTTTTTCTTTAAAACAATTTTCATAAGGCCTGCCTGAGCTAGTCCGAAATGCATCTTCATAAGAATTTAATTTTTCTTTTCCTGTTTTATCTGCTCTATCTACTTCAATATTCTTAGACAAACCTTGTTGATTAGCACGAATTTTCTCTGCTAAATCTCGTGCAAGATTAGTTCCCTGTATACGCTTAGTTGCTTCAACAGAGGCTTCTAGCGCCCTTACTTGTAATATAGAATAACCAAGAATTGCTATTGCCAGAATAATTAAAGCAACTAAAACCTCTATTAAGCCCATGCCCTTTTGGTTAATGATCATGTGCATTCACTTCCTAAACCTGAGTTAGGCAAAACTTCTACGCGACCAAATCCAGTCAATCGCAAAAACTGTTCAGCCTTATTATTTCTTACTGATATTAAAATATGTCCTTGAAGGTCTTTAACGTTTCCTTGAATATTAAAACTTATAGTTTCTAAATTTTCTTGTTTTTCTTTTAATATTTTGTCTCTACATTCTGCTGTATAAAATTTAATTTCAGTTTTTTCATTATTACTATTCCAATAAATATGCTGACTATCAGACTGACCATCTTTCTTCAAATAAACAGTAACTGGCTTTCTATAAATTGCAGAGTTTGAGCGAGCTATAGTTAATATACTTGCTAAATCTCTAACCGTTTTTTGCACTTGTCTATTTTCTTGCATGGCAGAAAAATTCGGAGCTGCAATCATCGCAATAATCGCCATCACTGCAATCGTGACCATCAATTCAACCAACGTAAAACCGCGCTTGAGTTGCATGATCGCCTCCTGTCAAAATTTTGACGCCTTTTAAATAATACAGTTTACATTAACAGAACATATACAGAACAGATAAAGGGTATAAAAAAACAGATAACCGTTATTTAACAACTATCTGTTTTAAAACTTTAAAAGCTAATAAAAATTTATATTTAAGCTTGGGTTACAGGAATTCTTAATTCTTTAGGCAGGCTAAAAGTAATATTTTCTTCACAGCCTGAAAGTTCCTGCGGTGCTTGGGCTCCCCAATCCTGCAGGCGCTGAATTACCTGTTTGATTAAAATTTCTGGCGCAGATGCTCCAGCGGTTACACCAATTTTGGTAGTTTGTCTAAACCAGCCATGTTCCAGCTGATCAGCATTATCTACCAAATAGGCTGTCTTACCCATACGTTCTGCCAATTCACGTAATCGGTTAGAATTAGAAGAATTGGGGGAACCCACTACTAGTACAACATCACATTGCTTCGAGAGATCACGCACTGCATCTTGGCGGTTCTGTGTGGCATAACAAATATCATCTTTGCGTGGTCCCTGAATATGAGGAAATTTCTTACGCAATGCATCAATCACTTTAGCCGTATCATCAATAGATAAGGTCGTCTGGGTAACAAAAGCAACTTTTTCAGGATTACGCACAATTAAGGCCTCAACATCCTGTTCATCTTCAACCAGATAAATATCGCCACCTTGGCTTTTATCGTACTGCCCCATAGTTCCCTCAACTTCCGGATGACCTTGATGCCCGATCAGAATTGCTTCTATACCTTCACGTGCATACTTGGTTACCTCAATATGAACTTTAGTCACTAAGGGACAAGTTGCATCAAATACTTTCAGACCACGACGTTCAGCTTCCAGCTGGACTGCCTTTGAAACTCCATGAGCACTAAAAATAACAATATTATCGTCTGGTACTTCATCCAGTTCATCAACAAAGATGGCACCACGCTGCCGCAGATCATCTACTACAAATTTGTTATGTACCACCTCGTGACGAACATAAATGGGCGGGTTAAAGCATTCAAGTGCACGGTTGACGATCGCAATGGCTCGGTCTACACCTGCACAGAACCCGCGTGGATTGGCCAATACAATTTCCATAAGATCCTCAATGTTCACTTAAACGGCTGAATATTTTTGTCAGAACCCGCCAACTATTTCAGCTCAACTATTTAGTTTAGGCGCGCTCTGCTCTAAAATAGAGAAGATATTTTATCATATCAGGAAAAATATCATGTCGGGTCTATTGTTTGTCGTTTCTGCTGCGTCAGGAACAGGCAAAACATCTCTTGTTAAAGCCCTTCTTGAACGTGTCAGCAATTTGCATGTATCTGTTTCCCATACAACTCGTGGTCAGCGTCCCGGCGAGCTGAATGGCGTACACTATCATTTTACCAGTAAAGAAGAATTTCTGGCCCAAGTTGAAGAGGGCGGTTTTGTAGAATATGCAGAAGTTTTTGGTAATTATTATGGAACATCACAGGCCACCGTAAAAGAACAACTGGTTAAAGGACATGATGTTTTACTTGAGATTGACTGGCAAGGTGCCGAGCAGGTTCGCAAGATTTTTCCTGATTCCAGACAGATTTTTATTCTACCGCCAAGTCAGTTTGATTTGCGTCAGCGTTTATCTAACCGCGGTACTGACAGTGTTGAGGTAATTGAACACCGCCTGAGCTGTGCGGTTGAAGACATGCAGCAGTATGTCAATTTTGATTATTTAATCATTAATGATGATTTCAATAAAGCCTTGCACGATCTTGAGTCTGTAATCAATGCTAACCGCCTTACCATGGTCCAGCAAGCTAATCGTCATCAAGGCCTGATCGAAAAACTCATCAGCCCGGTAAGTGAATAAACTTGAGTCAAGCCTAAAAGCATTTTATACTGTGCAGTCTAGCCCAGATTTTATATTGAAATAAACGAGAACTCTTATGGCACGCGTAACCGTTGAAGATTGTTTAGACCATGTAGACAACCGCTTTGAGCTTGTACTAGTGGCAAGCAAGCGCGCGCGTCAACTTGCACGACAAGGCATTGAGCCTACTGTTGAATGGGACAATGACAAACCGACTGTAGTTGCTTTACGTGAAATTGCAGCTGGTCACGTTTCTAAAGACATCCTGAAACAGCGTGATCAGGATTATCAGACTTCTAGCCTTGACTTGGCCTTGTCTGCGAATAATCTGAATCTTGAAGGTTTCTCTTTTCAATAAGACCAAGCTTCTCTAAAAAGGCCTAGTTCAATACTAGGCCTTTTTATTCCAAGGGAATTGAATGTTTTAAAAATCGGCAAAAACAATAGGTCTGATTGAAAAAAATTGCTATTTTTTGCCTGTAAAAAATTGACAAGTGAAGCAATATGATTTTCATTAGAAGATTGTTAAATTTAACTGAAAACTATCAGTAAAGGGTGATTTATGCCAGGCGAAGAGGTCAGCCAAGCCAGATTACAGCTCAAAATGATTATCGATGCGTATTTAAGTCCAGACGACGTCGAGCGTGTACTTGCGGCCTGTGATTTTGCTGATCTTGCACACACCGGCATTACCCGTAAAAGTGGTGAGCCCTATATACTGCATCCGATTGCTGTGACCTGTATTCTGGCGCATATGCGTCTTGACAGTGAAACACTGATGGCTGCCTTGATGCACGACGTGGTAGAAGATACCGATTTTTCGAAAGAAGATATTAAAGAAAAATTTGGTCCTGTAGTTGCCGAGCTGGTAGATGGTGTTACCAAGCTAACGCATTCCAGTGACAAACAATATAATAAGGCTGCGTCTTTCCGCAAAATTTTGCAGGCAACTTTACAAGACCCGCGTGTCATTATTATTAAACTGGCTGACCGCTACCATAATATGACTACACTGGATGCCTTACGCCCTGACAAGCGTGCGCGTATTGCCCAAGAAACCTTTGATATATTTGTACCTATGGCGCGTATTGTGGGTATGAACGAGATGGCTGATAACCTTGAGCATTTGTGTTATCAGAATCTTGACCTTGATATGTTTGATAATGTTCAGGAAGCACTCAAACAGACCAAGCCAAAACGTTGCCAGTTTCAGGCAATATGGGAACAGAAGCTTGGAGAGCTGTTAAAAGCTTATCATCTTGAAGGGCGAATTAAGAAGAAAGATAACAACATTGAACTATTACGACATTTTGTTAAAAATGAGATGAATCTGCAAGAGCTAACCCATAGCCATGCATTCGAGATTATTTTGCAAAGTATTGCTGACTGTGATCGCCTGGTTGAGGCTTTAGAGCAGAATTTTCAGGTTTTACAGTTTGAAGACCATATCCGTCGTCCCCTGCCCGGTGGTAATCAATCGCTTCTGATGAAACTTAAGGGCGAACAGACTACCTTGTCTTTAACTATTCAGACTGAACTGATGCGTAAGGCCGCGCGCTTTGGTGTGGTATTAGGTGAAAGTGCACCACAAGCTTGCCGCTCGGCTATTCAGGCTTCTATGCAAAATCTGAATACGCTAATTGATGGCGAATGTGCTAAAACCACTTTTAATGATTTACTGGATTATCTGCATCAGGAAAAAATCTGGGTTTATACCCCACACGGTCATCTGCATGAACTTCCTCAAGGTGCTACCGTGGTTGACTTTGCCTATGCAGCCAGCTTGTTTTTAGGTAACCATGCCGTTGGTGCCAAAATTAATGGAGAAATACGACCGCTTTCTACCCCTCTGGTCAGTGGACAGGTGGTTGAGATTATTACAGATGTATTGGCAACTCCAAATCCAGACTGGCTCAGCTTTATCAACACACAAAAAGCACGTCGTGCCTTACAGAATATTTTAAAAGATCAGGATATTGATGAGCAGCGTTTAGTAGGTCAGCAAGCTTTGAATCGGGCATTGAAGATGTTCAATCGCTCAATAAAAGATTTGTCTGATGCTGATTGGGTTGATCTTTTGCAATGGCGCCATATTGAACATAAAGAAAGTCTGTTTGAACAAATCGCAGTAGGTGATCTGCTGCCGCAACTGGTTGCTAATCACCTTTATGCTCAGGAACAGGCTGATGAAGAATATAATTCACAACGCCTAATACAAGGCACAGATGGCGTAGATGTGAAATATGCGCACTGTTGCAACCCGGTCTTGGGTGATCCGATTCAGGGCCATCTGTCACGCCGTGGCTTAATTGTACATCGGGCCCGTTGTAATAATTTAATGCATGAACAGCATCTGCATCCGGAAACGATCATGCCGCTACACTGGAATTCAGAAAGTGAGGAAGAAGTCAGTTTCACTGCTTATCTGTGTATCGATATGGCAATGGATGACGAGCAGATTTCTGACTTGATCTATCAATGTCGTAAAGCCAAGACCGGAGTGGAAATGGTTCAATCACAGGATGACCGGACTTATGTCAACATCGTAGTCAATAACCGTCGTCAGATTGCCCAAATCATTCGCGATTTACGCATGCATTTTGGTTTTCCACGTATTAGCCGTTTGTCTATGCCAGTTGCTTTGGTCCAGAATGCCAGTTAAATCAAGTTGATCAGTTATATCGATTAGTACTTTTGTCACTGCCTAGCATGGTTTATGATCAGACAGGTTAAAAATCAAGGAGAAATCGATGTCCCGCCAAGTGATTCATACTGAAAATGCTCCAGCTGCTATTGGTACCTACTCTCAGGCTATTTTAGTTGGTGAAACACTTTACCTGTCTGGTCAGATTGGTTTAGACCCTTACAGTATGGAGCTGGTCGATGGCATCGAAGCACAGGTTCGCCGCGTCTTTGATAATTTAAAAGCTGTATGTGAAGCTGCTGGCGGCACATTGGCTGATATTGCCAAACTCAATATTTACCTGACTGATCTTTCCCATTTCCAGCTGGTTAACCAGATTATGGGTGAATATTTTGCTCAGCCCTATCCGGCGCGTGCTGCTTTAGGTGTAGCAAGCTTACCTAAAGGAGCTCTGGTTGAGATGGACGGTATCGTTATTATTAATCAATAATTTATAAAATTTATCAGATCTTTAATCTTAAATAATCAAATCTAAATCATGAATCACTTTGTGCGGTAATCTATGTAATACCCAGATTTCCGCTCAGGTGATATTTTTTTATTCAAAAAGCCAATTAAAAAAATAGCCTTTTTAAATGAATTTCATTGACAAACGATAATAATTATCAATAATATCACTTATCCCGTTTATATTACTGTGGTTAGCGCCGATATGTACGTTTGCCTGTGCCGTGGAATTACTGATCAAGATATCAAAGATGCTGTTGCCAATGGTGCAGAAAGCTATCGTGAAATTCGTGATTTACTTGACCTAGGAACCTGCTGTGGTCGCTGTGCTCCAGAAGCACGTAGTATTATTAGTGATGAACTGTCCAAAATTGCAGCACGTATTTCTGTAGCAGCTTAAGTCCCGAAATATAATGACAATAAAGATTCTTCTTGCATAAATTAAGGTTCAGCTTCAAGTTTCTTGTGAAGAGAATTAAAAGATGTATGCAAGAACTCTCTCATGATCAATCGATCATCTCCTCCTCCCCGCTCGTGATTCCAAGCGGGTTTTTATTCTCTACCATAAAAGCTGCTGTGTTTCTGATTGCGATTTTCATTTGCTGTTCTATAAATTACTCGCCATTCATGGATGGGTTCGCTAAGATAACTCTATAGATTGCCTTATATCTTTCATAAGGCAGAAATTGTTTATGGAGAACTTACAATGAAAGGCAATCGTGATGTAATCAATCAGCTCAACCAAGTGCTTTATCATCAACTGACCGCTATTAACCAGTACTTTTTACATTCCCGTATGTTCAATGATTGGGGGATTGAAAAGCTGGGTTCAGCCGAGTACAAAGAGTCTATTCACCAGATGAAGCATGCCGATAAAGTCATTGAACGGATTTTATTTTTAGAAGGATTGCCGAATTTGCAGCACCTTGGTAAGCTGTATATTGGCCAGCATACTGAAGAGGTTCTCTCTTGTGATGTGCGTAAGGTAAAAGAGAATATTGAAGCCTTACAAAAAGCTGTGTTGTTATCTGAGCAGCTTATGGATTATGTAACCCGTGATATGGTACAAGAAATTCTAGAATCTGAAGAAGAGTATTGGGACTGGTTAGAAACCCAGCAGGATTTAATTCAAAATGTGGGAATTAAGAACTATATTCAGAGTCAGATGTAAGAGCACAGCCAGCGTTTAGCTGGCTTTAATTTATCAGCCGATATAATAAAAGCAACAGACTGACAGCTATAGCTTTTTAAAAATAATACCTATTCACGCCGCCAGAGCAGACTTGCCTGATTTAATTTAATAGTCTCAACTTATTTAAATAGAGAGAATTAGCCTTACCTTGCTGGTTAGGAGTGGGTATAGACTCTATAACTCAGATTACGGCTCTATTGAAAAAAATTATGATTTAACATTGTATAAAAAACGCACCTTTTTGGATGCGTTTTTTGAATCAAGTTAAATAATTATTCCAATTAAATTACTCAGTGGTTGGAGCTAAAAGTTTGCAAGTAGCAGTTTTAGTACTACATTCAGTAATTTGTATTTTACTGGTACTGCCTCTAACTAATGGATCAAACTTTAGGGTAGCATCATTTAATGTTTTCTCTGCAGTTAAAGCAGTGACTGAGGCTGTTGTATTAGTACCACCACCATTACAGGCTGCAGCAGCATATGTATTTACCAATTTACCTTCAGAAGCCATCTCTGCAACTGCCGCTTTAACTGCTGCGGTCGCTTCCCCTAAACAGGCAGTATTCGCAGATTTTTGCGTATAATTCTGATAGGCAGGTAATGCAATTGCTGCCAAAATACCAATGATCGCTACCACGATCATGAGTTCGATTCATTCCATAAGTCACTTTGTATGGACACGCTCCAAACTATTGAATTCTATTGATTTACTCCATTTTATATTTTGTCCATATAGACATGCTTTTATAACGACAAATTTTTCAAGTTTGTCCATATCCTCAAAAAATGCGTAAAGTGTTAAAAACGTGTTTTAGTCCGCCTAATTAAAAATGAGCAATCTCCAAAAGAGACTTTTTGTATTCATACCGACCTTAAAAATTTTATGTTTGTTATGCGTCATGCGAAATATAAAAAATTTTATGCTCAAAAACAGATGAACGATGACCAACAATGAATGTATAGAAATACATCTAGAAGCTGAAACAAAGCAATTAGCAGAACGAACTGCCGCTACTCTGGGTTACGCTACACTCACCGAGTTTTTTATTTATTTAATTCAAAATCACGCACCACAAATTTTGCATGAACACACTCATATTCAGTTAAGTCATACTCAGTTCAAGTAATTTATCGAAGCATGTCGTACTCAAAATACAGTTCCTGCCCGATTAAAACAGGCTGCCCAGCTTTTAGATAAAGAAAATTTTTAAGGAGCAGAAATGAAAGTCATTACATGTGCTGAGCTGCAAGACAATTTAGCGGATATACTCGATTACGTTATAGACGATCATGCACCTGTACTTATTAATAGAGAAGATAAACAAGCCATGGTGATAATAAGTCTAGATGATTGTAATGCCTTTAAAGAAACAGCGTACTTACTTTAAAGTCCAGCCAATGCAAAAAGGCTAACTAACTCAATTGCACAAATTGAAGCAACTGAAACAACGTGTCATAAACTCAGTAAAGAGTGAGATTGAGATGCACTAACGATGGTAGAAATAACACCCTATACCTAAAAAACTTCAAGTGACCTACTTCAACATAGAGAACAACATCACAACACCCAAAAAGAAAGAAATGACAAATGTGTGATATACATCACACAATGACAATATTTGTCCTAAGCATAAAATTCAATCTGACAAAATTTGTCACTTTTTAACAAAAATATACAATCGAATAAAAAGACTTAAATTTTTTATGTGTAAGGTGCTGTTTTTCTTTGTAAATTGTCTATAATAAAAGTTGGCACGTTTAGTGCTAAGTATAAAATAGCTTACAAAGCTTATAACTAAATTAACAACATTTGTGGAGAATGTTATGAATACAATGCAGAAGGGCTTCACGCTCATCGAACTTATGATTGTGGTCGCTATTATTGGTATTTTGGCAGCAGTTGCAATTCCGCAATACCAAAACTATACAGTTAAGGCTAAAGTAGGAAATGCTCTTACTGCAGCAGAAACAATTAAAACTGAAGTTGCATTGTGTGCTCAAGAAACAGGCGATTTAGCTAACTGTGATGCGGGTACGAACGGTGTTACTGCTAATAACGCATTTACAGCAACCAAAGAAGTAGCATCGGTTTCTACAGAAAATGGCATTATTCAGATGACATTAGGTACAGGTATTAATGCTGCTGGTGTTGATGGATTAACGATTACTTTTACCCCAACACAAGGTACAACAAGTCTAACTTGGTGTCCTACAACAACTGTGACTCATGTGGCTGCTAAAGAGTTAATTCTTAAAAATGGTAAATGTGCTGCTGCTCCAACTAAGAATAACAACGAAAGCTAAAGCTAGTAATAGCGACCAAGGCTAGTTGGTTGTTTTAGAATGCATCTCAAAACTTGAGATGCATTTTTGTATAAGTAAAATAATTTATTTAAGCGTAGCAATTTTTAATATTCTTCCAGAAGCTATTATTAACTAAATAATAGCTAAAACAATATGGTAAAAATTTTATGTCCAAACGCCTAAAATTTTCCCTTAGCCATTTATTGCTTTCATTTTTAATCGCTTTATTGGTGATTGGATTAGTCTTTTTAATTTGGTATCCATCGCCGCTCGCCACAGCAGTTGGAGTGACCCATATCTTTTTAATGCTCTTGGTCATCGACGTAATTTTAGGACCACTTTTAGGTTTATTGGTCTATAAAGAAGGTAAAAAAACACTCAAATTTGACCTTAGTATCATTATTCTCATTCAAATCGCGGCTTTATGTTATGGGGTATTTAGCATTGAACAAGGTCGTCCTGCGTGGTTAGTGTTTCATGCAGATCGTTTTGAATTGGTTAGAAAAAATGATATAATTTTCGAAAATATTGACCAAGCGCAATCTCAGTTTCAACAGGCATCATGGACTGGTCCACAATTTGCTGCAGTAAAATTAGCATTAAGTCCACAGCAGCGTAAGAATGATATGTTTACCGAGGTATTAGGCGGTATTTCCCTTGCTCAACAGCCTGATCGTTACGTAGAACTGACTCAAGCAAAAAACCAAATCCAACAACGTGCATTACCGCTTGCAGAATTAGAACAATACAACCCAAAAACAGACGTTGAAAAAACTTTTGCCAAATATCCAAAAGCAGATGCGTGGTTACCTTTAAAAGCCAATGCAATAGATATGGTGGTTTTAGTCAATAAAGAATCCGCGTCTATCATCAAAATTGTAGATCTCAGACCGTGGCAATAATTTTAACGGCATATTTTTAACTCCATTTATTAAAAAGCCACTAAGTTCATAAACTGAGTGGCTATATTAATCAAATAGTCCGAGTACTTTGTCTCAATTCAAAATTTTCCAGCAACAGCGAATTGCACTTTTCTGGCAGTATTTCATAATCTTCTTTCAGCTGCTCATAATCACTTTTCACCGCTTTGGTCTTAGTTTTCGCTTGCTCAATCCGTTGTGCAGGCGTAAGAACATTTTGCCCTGCTGCCTGTGCAGCTTGCTCAATTGCCTCAATTAATGCAGCATGACGGCTCTTCTTAATCGAGCCTCGTTTACGCCCAGCTTCCATTGCAACCGTATCGTTATTAATGGCAGAGCCTTTCGGTAGAATAATCGGTTTGTTGGCTTTTAATCGCTCTAAAGCAGCGTAATAATCATTAAGTGCACTCATATTTTACACCTCAATATTAATCGTTTTAATTTTTTGAATCATTTTGTTTAAAGCCAAAATCTCACTGTCCATTTGCCCGTATAGCAGACTGTTCTGTACTTGCATATCTCGCTGCCGTTGTAGCCGCTGAACCGCTTTTTGCATTTTTTCAGCACTTGTTGCGTCAAACACAGCATGGGCACAACTCAAACAACTGGTAATCGCAGTAAATGAAATTTTTTCGCAAGAATCAGGATTGGTACATACGCCAAACAAGCTAGGCTTATAGGCAATTTCACCCTTTTTCATACGCTTAATGGTTTCATCACGATTTGGGAAAACCTTCAGCAATTGCTCACGGTCTTTTTGTAGTTGTAAATACGTTCCCGCACCACCGAGCAAGCGACTAGAACTATTAATTACACCATCTTCAAATTGTGCATAAGAATGCACCAAGCGCTGATATTCCAGTTCTTGAATAAACTCTTTTTGACTGTCACTCACTAAAATATTTGGTGCAAATACCGCATTATTACGGTAATACAACGTCATAGACTCTGTTAGATGCTTAAATTGGACTGACAAAGCGCCAAGTCCGATCATGCCTGAACGAGCGCCATAAACTGCAAGCGAACGTCTAAATTGATGGGTACAGATATTCCAGTACTCACCAACTTGGCAGTCTTTTTCTTCTCGCCAATTGCGGAAACCATCAAAAGCTTCAAGCTCGGCGATATCACTTTCTGTGATTTTCAACCCATCTCCAAGCAAGACAGAAATACGGCTTAAATACTGATTAAAATTAGACTGTGTTCGAGTCGGAGCACCCTCAAAATTAGAGATAAAATCCGTTTCATGCTCAATATTGCGGTTATTTTTATTTCGATGCTTTTGCGAGTATAGCGTTGGAAATAATGGGTATTCAGCAGAATTAGACATATCATAATGTGGGTTGAGCAGGGCGTATATTTCACCAATACTTTGTGCTGCATGTACGCCTACTTGAATATCTTCAAACGTGATCCAATACGTCGATTTATTTCCACCACCATGCAACTTGGAGGTATAACCCATAATGACATGCACAAGATGCTCATTACTTTGAATAGTTTGATAGCAATCAGAAGACAGCTGATTCACTTCATTGTCCCGCATCCCTGTAAACAGATGAATCCACAACTTGGCCATACCTTGAATCAGCGTCATATAACGGGTGAGGTTGGCATGTTTTTGAATCTGATTATTTTCAAACAGTGCCATTAAACCGAGTAAATCTCGAGCATCAGCAAAACTTACCGCATTTTTTTCACGCTTAAATTCTGTCGGCATCAAAGCAAAATTTGCATCCTGCTGCTTGCGCTGAAACCATTTCAGAAGTGCTGAAGCATTTTGATTAAACTCGTTTAATTTATCCGCTAAAGCATTAATGAAAGCAATATAAAGCCGTGAAGGGATCAACTTGGTTTGTGGACCTACTTTGCCTGACTGCAACCTGAGTTGAGCAGCCAACTTTGCTAAATGCTGTATTGGCTTATATGTACTAAACGCAGGAATGAGCAATGGGTATTGCTGTTGTAAGGCAAAACAATCCGTCAAAAATGCTTTAATGTGAATTGCTTTTTGATAGCTCACACCAACATAAGCATCATTCACTTTTGATATATATGCAACATCACTAAATAACTGTTGCAGTGTACAACCATTTTTATATGCAATTGCTGCAAACTGGCGTAAGACCGTATGCCGCTGTTCAATACTTTTAATAATCGACTTACCAGATTTTATATAAAGCAAAGCAAAACTGATTTTTTTCATTTCTGCCCGAATTTGACAGTAAAGAAAGTCATTTTCTCGGGCATTTTCAAGCCAACTATCAAAATTGAGGCGACAATCACACTTCGGTAAATATGGAGAAAGATCCCAGATATTGTCTGAATAAACTGACAATATCTCACCACTCTTCATTCGCGATAATACAAAAGTACTTGGAACAGTCAGCTGATTATTCTGTAGATTGTATTCATCAGGTAAGAACTGCTCAGCAATACCCAATGAATATAGATATGAATTAAATGAACTCATGATATCCACCCCAAATCAATTAGCAATTCAAAATGATTCAGCCAATACGCATCTAAATCACCACTTTCGACTTCTTCTTGAATTGAAAAAATACGATCACGTAAATTTTCATAAGTATCTGATAAATCGTTGAGTACTTCGTCAATTCGGTGTAAAACCACACCGAACTGTGACTCCCATTTAATCAAATCCGTGGCTTTTTGCTTAACGTATCCGAGCAGACTTTTTAGTGATAAAAGCTTGCGTACATCTTCATCGTCAGCGTGGACTGCATAGTATTGACAGAATAGGCAATGCTCAAATTGTTGGCAATTTGGAGTTGGGGCTTGCGCAGTAAAACCTGTTGCTTTTTCAGGTTGTAGATTGGTAGTCGTACAAGCTCCGACAGGTAAGGTTTGAACATCAACAGCCTCATCTAACGTTTGCACAGGAATACGCTCAACGGTTCGAGTTTTTGCTACCGCAACTTCTCTCAACTCATTAAAAAATTGTGAAATTTGCTGAGCTGCATCTTTGAATGAAGTACGTGCATAATTATTTCTTGCTGTATCAAGTGAGTGCCCCATCACTTCAGCTTCCAGCAATATATCGCCATCGCTCAATTCAACATATTGACTGCTAACATGTTTGCGCCACTCTTGTGGGGTGATCCAGGCCATTTTTGGGAAAATGCGCTGTAAAAAATTTTTTATTAATTGTAATCTGCCGTTGCTTACAGGTCCCAATTGCTGAATTTCATTGCGCAATGGAAAGACAAAATCACATGCTTCATCTTGTACATACCATTCTCGAAGTTCCAGAATCTTCCTAAAAACTGGCTCAAATTTCACCCCAAATTCTGGGTATAGTGTCTTACCACCTGCACGGCTTTTTGTTCCCGAAAACCTTCGCCCTTGAGTACTCGGTAGGATTTCCATCGTATCAAGTTGTAACTGTTGAGCAGTGTCTAGATTTGCACCAGTTTGCGCAATAAATAACAGCATACCGATGGCAAGACCGTAAGAGGCAAGTCTTGTACGCTCTAAATGTCGCTTGTCTTTATTACGCTCTTCAAGTTTACGAATCGCTTGATTGCGATTTTCACGTACACGTTTTCGATGCTCACTATCTTCTTCTAACTCAAAATCAGCCAGCATTTTAGAAAGGGCTGGAATAACTGGATATTTGGCTAAATAATTCTGCATATCAAACTGAATATGCTGTTTTTCAGTTTGATGATGAAAGCCCGAGTAAAAATAAAAATCTTCTTCATCTACAGATTGAAAATGCGCAGGAAAGTCATTTTCTTGTACAACAATACGATGAATTTCAAGAAAGACATTCAACAAAGTTGCATAAGTTTTTTGATGATCTTCTTTAGCGATTGGCAAAACAGGCACATCATAACGCTGAGACTGTACTTGCATCGCTTGACTAACAATATCAATTTCATGACAGTCAAATACATATGCGATTAACTTCGCCGCATTAAGCTGATATTGCTTTGCTGTATGTGCAGCTAGGTTTTTTTCATCAGTATCTGCAAGCAAAGTGCGATCAACTAAATATTTGCTGTAACGACGATACGCATCTATCACACTGTCTTGATTTGAGAAATCAAAATTTTTCTTTTGGCTATCCACCCAATCCAGAAACATTTTATTAGTGTAGTAAAAGAGCCCTTTTGACAAATCTGATCCGCTCATTTGCAACAAATAGTCCGTTAAACACTGCAAAAATAACGTCTTTTTTCATCAAAAGATGCAGATAACTGTTGTTCTGACAAAGCCTCGCCAGATACTCTTTTACGATAAAACAGAGTTCCGATGTCAAATGTCTTAAAAGCAAAAGAAGCTGTCTTATCTTTGCAGACGAGAACAAGTCGCTCATGCTCATTAATTTGTTTGTTGATATCTGAGATATGCACAAAAATCGGAGAGCGTCTAAAATTCATGACGATTCTCCTACTAAGTTTGCAGAAGACATCACATACTTCATCAAGCTAGACTCATACTCATGCTGAATTTTACTACGCCACTGTAACCGTGATTTATAATTCAGATATTGCAAAGTCGTACTGATGTTGCTATGACCCATCCGAGCTTGCACATATTCCACTGCTGTCATAGCTGAGTGCCCTTCAGGCAGATGTTGCAACTGACTTTCAAGCAAATTCATACCAAAACTGGCGCGTAAATCATGGAATTTGAAGCTTTGAAATTGCGGATCAATCAAGCGGATTTCTGGCAATAACACCACTTTTAAATAACTACGGACTGCTTCACCTTCATAGAGTTTAAGCCTAGTCCCAAATAAGTCAGAAGCTTTAATCTTCTCGGTCAGTTCTTGCTGTTCCGCTTTGCTACTGTAGTGAGGCGTACCAAGTTTGGTGAGAAATACATAATTTTCATCCGAGTCGCCATAGTTTGACTTTTTTCTACGCTGACGCGCTTGCTCACTATTGATGTAAATTTTAAGGTCTTGTACTAACCAATTTGGAATTAACAGCGTCATTGGCTTTTGAAATTTAGTATCAACACCTGTTCCTGCTCCAACAGGCAAACGAATAAAACCATGACTATCAGACTCACGATTGAGCAAACACTTAATTCGTAAAGTACAAATTGTTTGTAGGCGGGCACCTGTAAAAAGTGCAAGATAGAACATCAACTGATATTCACGTGATGATTTTTGCAGTGCTTTTAATATAATAGCCTGCTCTTCAACAGTGAGTGGGCTTAACTCACCACCATCCACAATAATTTCAGAGTTATGAGCTTTAGCAGGCACATGAATCGCAAGATCATGCGACTTAATTGCCATTTTTCTACGTGCGCCAAACTCATTATCTACAGCAATATATTTATAGACATCTTGAAAGGGCATGCCATAACGCTGATGATCGACCAAATCATCTGTTACAAGGAATCGATAAAAGTTCACCACGGCATTAATTCGACCGCTTGCAGAACTGGCTGAAATTACACCTGCATTCGCCTGGTCTATAAGGCGAGTACGATATTTAAAAATCGCATTCAACTGTTTTAGTTTATGAAATTTCAAACAATCAAGTTGCTCATCTTCCAAAAAGCGCTGAAAATCGACCAGCTGATTAGCAATTGAAGCAAACGTTTTAAAATCATACTGCACTGTTTGCTGTAGCTTTTTTAGTAAATACAGATTAAAAATTTCTGATGGGCTGCCATCTCCCTGAATAATAACTGGAAATTCAAGGTAAGCATCACCATATTTTTCGAACTCTGCATCATTTAAACAACGAGTTGTTTTAACTAGCTTCAACAGTTGAAATTTTGAGAGGGTCACAACTTTGGCTTTAGACTGGTAGCGTGACTGACCATTTTTAAGTTTAGTGCTCATTTGAGCCTCCTGTTTATAAAAAACAGGCAAAAAGCGAGCTTGAGGTAGGATTGACAAAGATGCCCCTATCCATCAAAATTGAAGTGTCTGGACGCCAATCAAGACATTCATAAAAGCTCATGCTCCCGCATGGGCTTTTATACTTTTTGCCGAATAAAAATAATTACTTTTTTGCCAATTTACTCTGTTCCTCCTTTCTTAAGCGTTCCAATTCCGTAATAAAAAAAGCATTCATTGACTGATGTCTTTGCTTTGCTGTTTGTTTAACCCAAGAAACTAAATCTATGGGTAAACGAAGATTCGTTTGTTTCATATGCACCACATTATTTGATAGCATATTGCTAACATAGCAATGTGCTAATACTTATATCAACTCTTTTTTTATAGCATAATGCTAGTATTGAAATTTCTACTATTAGTGGAATATATGGGTAAAAAAGATATTCAATTTAATCTTCGAATTCCTGAAGAGTTAAAAAATAAAGTGGATGCTGCTGCAAAAGCTAATCAACGCTCCATCAATGCTGAAGCAACTTCTCGGCTTTATGATTCGTTTGTCATGAATGATAATATTCAAGTCGAAGCGGCAAAAATCGTTGAAAAATTTTTACGATCACGCTCACCTACAGAACGAAAAAAAGTGGTGGCTGAGCGTTTAAATTTCGTACTAAACGAATTAAAAAAAATACATCATTTTAGAGAGTTCACAATTGCTGAGTTAGCCTTTGAGATCGGTGAAGATACAGCTGATGAAGCTGAGGCATGGTTTAGGGCGGAGCTAGAACCGACTTTCGGTCAATTGGGAAAAGTAGCAGAACATACTTCTGCTAATCCAAATTGGTTATTTTTCGGCAAACAAACCCCGTATAATATTCAACATATACGTTTAAATGAATATTTAGATCAAGATATAAAGCTGCTCTTAGGTTCAGACCCAAGTAATGAATATTTATCTGCATCAAAAGTGAAAGAAATAAAATTTATTCGCGAATTATCAGAAACAGGGCAGTTAATTATTCTTAAAATTTATGAAAATTACGCAGTTGAGACTTTTTACCCCCCGTATCATATCAGTGACGTAAATGGTGTTGGTGGATATAACTCATTGTTATATTTTTGTTTATTGACCAAAGTACTGTTGCGATATTATAAATCTAAGGTGAATGTATATAGTCATCTGCTTTCAGAAGAGCAGTTTAAACTTATTTTGACTGGAACAGTTCATCCCTTAACAATTGCAGAAAAACTACATCATATTCCTTGGGTAGATGATTTAGCAGATAAGCTGCCTGATCGCACTTTAGATTATTGGGATGGTTTTGATGAATTAAGGGCAAGAGTATTGCGTGATTTCAAAGAAAAAGAATACATTCAGACAATTTGGAATGATCCTGAGTTATATCTAAAACATCCTATTGAGCTTTAAAAAAAGGGATGACATTTTACTAAGTGTCATCCCTTTCTTCATCCCCATTAGTATATTCAAATAGATCTTGCATATTACAATCAAAATATTTACACAAGGTGTCAGCAACCGAAAGTTCAATTCGTATTGCCCGGTCATAGTAAAGACTCGTTAGCGTATTGCGATTAATACTGGTCGCCTGAGCTACCTCACTTAACTTTAAAATTTTTCGTTCACCCATTAAAGCTGACAATCTACATCTAATCATAGCAACCTTCAAATCAAAATAATAACCTGCAGCAAGTTAATTTAACTTGATAAATAATTTTTAGAATGATAATTTAACCTATAGCAGGGCATTTTGTTTCATAGTGAAACAAGTTAACCTTTCTAAATATCATTATATAATTTCTATGCGAGTTCAGCTATGAATAACTATTTTTCTCCAAAATTCTTTGTTTCAGAAGAAGTCCGCTCAACTGCTGTTGCTCTAATCAAAGAGTTTAATATTGACCGTACATTTGATTTAGCTTTATTCCTGAATGTTAATCCTAACTTAAATGACCAAGATGCAACTTTGGCCTGGGTTAATTATTTTGAAAAAAATCAACATGATCTTAGTGACTTCAATCATGTTAGACGTCACTTTATGAAGAACTTTCCTAAAATTATGTTTGCAAACTTTAGTGAATAAAATAAACAAAGGGAGATATCAAATATCTCCCTTAATTTTTAACTGACCCTCTTATTGTAATTTCGATTAAAAGTGAAACTTAATTTAATTAGTTGTAAAAATATGGATTCATCGATAAAAGCAAGTCATATTGAGCCATCGGTCATTGCTTTTGACGTGTTTGGTACACTTGTAAAAATAGGGGAAAGACGTTCCCCATATAGAAAATTAATGAAATGGCTAAAAGAAAATGGGCGACAACCAAAACCTGATGATGCCAAATTTATTATGTCCCACAATTTAAATTTGGCAGAGCTTGCAAAGCGATTAGCAGTAAATATTCCAGACCAATTTCTGCAAGAACTTGAGCATGATTTAGATGAAGAGTTACGCTCTATTACACTGTATGAAGATACCTTATCAACTTTGGAAGAATTAAAGAAATTGGGGATTAAATTGGCATTATGCTCAAATTTAGCTATGCCATATGGAAAAATTGTTTCTTCATTATTACCGCCCCTTGATACTTATGCTTGGAGTTATGAAGTTGCTGCAATTAAACCTGAGCCGAAAATCTATCAATCACTCGTTGACCAACTAGATTGCCAAGCTTCAGAAGTTTTATTTATTGGGGATACAGCACTTGCAGATTTTACAGGGCCAACAACATTTGGCATGTCTGCCAGATTGATCAATCGTAACAATGGTCAAAAATTGGCAGAAGTTTTAAACGACATACTTTAACAACTCGTGGACGTCCCCCTAATAGTGAATACTCACAGCTCCTCATCTTTCCATTTTTTAAATTCTGCAATTCGTTCATCAAGCTCCAGAACCCATGCTGGTTTTATATGTGGCACATCTGGACGCTCAACGCCTTGATGGTCAAAAAACTTATACACCATTGCCGCCAACTTGATAAACGCCTGTTCAAACGTATTTGCCCAAACATCTAAACGATAATCATGATAATGCTCTTGGTATAATTTACCACCATCTTCTACTTTATTGAGATGTGAGCCAGTTTCTAAATAAATCACTAATTGCCCATTATCTTCATCATTATATGCACCGTGATAAACATTTTGGCAGTGCCCCCATGTATTCCAGTGCCATGATGGTACATCACCAATAACCGTCCAAAAAGCTGGGTGTGTATCAATAAAATGATAGGCTGTTAAAAAGTCTGTTGGATTTGCGAGATATGCTTGCTCATTTTCAAAGGCAGTCTGTAAAGCAGATTGTAAATGCTCAAATTTATTTTTATCGGTGTAGGAAAACAAACTACTAGAAAGATGCTCAGAGGTTTTAAAAAATAAACCACCACTCTCTTTATCTTTACCAAAATATTGATAGACCTCTGGTAGAATCTGTAAATCTGTAGGTTTGACATGATGGATCTGGTGTTGTACGTCTTTTAAGCTTTCGTGAATTGCTTCCATACGATCAGGGTAAGTGACGACAAGTTTCGTATCACGCAGTGATAAAATTGCTGGTTCAGTTATTTGGGGTAACTGTTCTAATAACCAGTCTGGTAATTGTTTTAATTCAGTCGGTTGCATTTTTAGTTATCCTTTTTTTAATAATTCCAACTTGTTACATGCGTTACACAACATAATTTGTGAAAGTTGATTGTAAGTTAGTCCATAGGAGTATATTGTCACTCAAGGGCTTCAACAAAATTAAGAACAGAAATCAAGCCACTCATCGTTTCTATTTGATGAATTGGGATACCGCTAGTGACTCTATTTTCGGACGTTAAAAAAATCTTCATCGCAGCCTGATCACCACCTGTCAAAGCATGTAAAGCCTGGTATAGACGAATCAGCAACAGTGCTAATTTCCCCTGTTTAGAATTTGGATCTAATTCAGGTTGGTTTTGCAATTGAGTGATTGCCTCAACATCCATATCTAGCACTATTGCGAGCTGAGACTGACTAAGGGAAAGCAGTTTAGCAGCCCTAAGTACTGACTTTCCCAATACAGCTGCTGGTACTACCTGCTGTTCCAATAACGTCATAGCATCACCTCAAGCTCTAATTTTACTGATCAAGCCTTAAATCTAACAATATCATACAAATTACAAGATAAAATGATCACCTATTCCTGTTCGTAGCATACCAGTTATTCTTACTTGTTAGACGACCAGAAATAGTCACATAAGCTAATTTTGCCGACACCTGATGATTCATACTTACACCACGCCCTGCTGCTTCCAAGGCAAGTTTTTGATGAACAATGATGGAACACGAACAATAAATCGACCCCTATATTAACCAAGGGGGGCAGTTTTTAAATGCCGTTAGGGGGCATTTTTACACTGCCGCTAACACAGCTATCTTCCTAATTTTTTAAAATAGGTTTCACATTTTGAAGCGGGGCCAAAATTATATTTTAAAGCGGTATTGGCTCTAGCTGTTGCATATTCAATACCTTGAATTTCACGCTGCTGAGCAAAAACTTGAATCGCAGGATGTAACTGTTCTGAGCAACTGGGATCGTTGCTAAAGTATTTTAAAGTCTTGGTATTGGAAAAATATATTGCAGCAAACAATCGCCCATCTTTAAACACAATCGCGGATGAAGCATCTAAACTGCTTCCAAACCGACCTTCATAATACAGCGCCTCATCTGTTTTCAGTAAATATGGCGCTGAGTAATTGTCAAAATTAGATTGAAATTTTAGATAATCATGCTTTAACAATGTTTGAAGTTCTGTTTGGATTTTTGGATTCAAAACAATTTGAGGAATTGATGAAATATCTGAATATTGAATGAAGTCTAGTTCTTGAGCATGAGTAAAAACGGAGATTGAAAAAAGTAGAAAAAGATAATAGTGATTCTTCATATCAAATTTATTATTTTTATGTCCATATTAACTTACTTATGGATTGTTCATTTTATATGGACACTTATGGAGTATCGATTAAGGTAAAACCTTTTTGTGTATTCATAACATTCTCCACCACATGTGATTTTTATATAGCTGTACAGCTAATTTATATATAGCACTAACTGTGCCAAGGCATATTATAATTATTTTTGCTACAAGAACAGACACTTATATAAATAAATTTTTTTACTTTAATCTATTTCTAATTTAATTGTCATAAATTGACAAAAAATGTCACTATCAGTCTAAAAATACGTCTTATTAATTTAATATAATAGGACGGTTTTCTATTTCATTATCATCATCAATGACCTGGTTCACATAAAAACTGTTTAAAACCTGTCCAATACTTAATATACCTTCTACCACTGCCTCACGGTACTGCTGCTGTTTTAAACCAGTAGTAATCTGCTGACAGATTTCATTCCAGGTATGCTGCTCAGTAGCCTGCTTTATACCACGATCAATTACGATCTCAACAGTACGCTCACACAGGTTTAGATATAAAAGAACGCCACTATTATATTCGGTATCCCAGACGCCTAACTCTGCAAAAAGCTGCCGGGCGCGCAAACAGGTATCTTGACTATAAGCCTGCTGACAGGGAATGTGACCTTCAATCACTACCTGAATTTCACCAACATGTCCCTGTTCAGCCTGTTGTACTGCTTGGGCAATCGCATTCTGGTCTTCACGACTGAAATACCGCTTGCTGGCTGGCATATAAAAGAAGTGTTTAAACCAGCGTTTTAAACTATGAGAAGTTTTCTCCTCTAATTTTGGCTGTGTGACAATCTCTGTCGTATCTGTTTTAGTTACCATGAGCCTGATGCTCCTCCCCCGCCAAAGCCACCGCCTCCACCACTAAAGCCACCTCCACCAAATCCGCCTCTGCCACCACCGCCTCCACCACGTGAAGCAATAAAAAGATGTAGTATGGTCTGGGCAATTGAAGTAATTAGTAAAAAGAAAATCCCAAAACCGAGTAATAAACTGGTAATTATACCTGCACCATTTACCAGACCTGCAGCCACTGCAGCTACACCAGCAGTGGAAGCACTTAAACGATTACCGACAATAAATGAACCGAAAATACCGGCAATTAAAATAAACAGCCCCATGTTAAAGGTGCGCTCTTTAGCTTGCTGCTCATGCAGTGCCTGTTCTTGTTGTAATTTCAGCTGCTCGGCCGCCCGCTGTGCAATTTCGGGATCAAGATTTAAAATACGCTCAATCTCATTTAAACCGGCATTAATTCCCTGTACATACTGCCCCTGTTTAAAAAAGGGTGTAATCTGATTACGGATAATCCGACTCAGCACAATATCAGGTAATACTCCCTCAAGGCCATATCCTGAAAGAATTTGAATGCGATGGTCATTTACTGCGATAGCCATTAACAGTCCATTATCCTGTTCGGCTGAACCCAGTTTCCACTGGTTTGCAGCACGCATAGCAAAGTCGAAAATATCTTCTTGTCCTGTAGTGGATACAATAATTATTCCAACCTGTGCCTTACCCTGCTGATACAGATTTAAAATTTTCTGGTCAATTGCCTGCTTTTCAGCAGCAGTAAGAAGGCCCGCCTGATCTACTACTGGTTGATTTAAAGTCGGTAACCCACGAATAGACTCACCTTCCGCCATATCATTATTAACTTCAGGTGGTTTAGTTCGTACAGTCGTAGACACGGGGTCTGTCGCGGTATGGCTGGCCTGTTGCTGGTTTTGTAAAACCTTACCTAACACCACAGCTTCAGTTGTGTCATTTTCTACAGGTTCACTCCAAACTGCTTGACCGCCTAGCAGGACTATACTGAGCAAACACAGCCTTATAATACAAAAAGGGATGGTCGCTTGAGCTGCAAATTTATTCTGCATTATCATCCCCCTTTTTTAAGTTTATTCAAAAGATACTGTTGGAGCTTTTTGTGCACCAGCTTCAGCAGTAAAGTTTGGTTTAGGTTCCATACCAATGACTTTTGCTGTCATAACCTGCGGGAACTGACGGGCATAAGAGTTAAAGTCCTGCACGCTGCTAATGTAGCGGTTACGTGCTACAGCAATACGGTTCTCGGTACCTTCAAGCTGGACCTGTAAATCACGAAACTGTTCATTTGCTTTCAGATCAGGGTAATTTTCTGAAACTGCAATCAGGCGTGATAACGCACCGGTCAACTGGCTTTGCGCCTGCTGATAGCGTTGAAATAATTCAGGATCTTCCAGTACTTCACGATCTACTTTTAGCCCGGCCACATTGGCACGCGCTTGAGTTACTTCAGTGAGTACCTGTTCTTCGTGTTTGGCATAGCCTTTAACAACATTGACCAGATTCGGTACAAGATCAGCGCGGCGCTGGTACTGGTTTTGTACTTCAGACCAAGCCGCAGTTACTGCCTCATCTTTCACCTGTAAAGTGTTATAACCACAGCCTGAAAGGCTTAATGTACTGGCCAGAATGAGAGCGATTAGGCTTTTACTCAGCATTTTCATGCAGCTATCCTCTAATATTTATTTGTATTTGTTTATTTAAAGCCATTGTAAATATAATTTAAGCTATTTGTGTTGGTTTATTTTAAAGATGAGCAAGGAAACTCAAGGAAGGAACAGGCTAGGAAAGCCTAAAAAAGCTTTAATTTATTAAAATTATTAGTAAAAATTTATAAGAGACGATAGATGAAACCGTGCTACTCTTTCAATATTAAACTGAGAGTTAATACTGAAAGTCGGTCATCTGATAATCTTGTGCCAGATGCTTTTTCCAGTATTCGAGTTCAATAGAATAATCATTCTGTTCAGGATGAAAGTCTTTTTTATAATATGACAAATATTCTGGAAACAGCTGAACCAGCATTTTAACTAGCAGATAAGCACCAAATAGATTACCCTTAATTTGAGGTAGGCTCTTCCATTTATCCTGCATAAATAAACGTCCGGTTGAGTAGACTGCAAGACTAAAAAACCCACCAGTTACCCGTTTCATCATGCGACGACGCAAGCGCTGGTCAGCATACAACTGCTGATAAACATCAAATGCAACAGAACGGTGTTCAATCTCTTCAATGGCATGCCATACCCAAAGCTTCATGGCATCCTCATCCAGTGTACTTAATACCTCAGGATGTTTGAGGATATATCCACCAAGTAAAGCTGTGAAGTGCTCAAAAGCACTGGTAATCGCGAGCTGTACCTTGGGCGGTAAATTGCGCACATGTTTATTCTGGCGTTCCAGCCATGCCTGAAAATTATCCAGCTGATAGTCATCTTTACGCCAAGCCTGATTAAATTCAGTATGGGCCTTAGAGTGCATAGCCTCCTGTCCAATAAAAGCAGCAATCTGTGTTTGTAAAACCGGATCTGTAATCTGATCCCGTACATTCCGGACACTATGTACAAAAAACTGTTCACCTACCGGAAAGGTAGAAGACAACGCTGTGAGAAAATGTGACATTAAAGGTGAGCGAGCAAAATAATAACGCGAAATTTTTTCTGGATTGAAGTCTAACTTACGTACAGTAATTCCTGTTGCCTTTGGCCGATTCCGGTACAGTGGATTTGCTGTCATTAAATCATTCATCACAATGGCTGCCTAACGAAGATACCATTAGTATGAGTTTAGAAAACTATAACGCACATGGCTAAACTGCTTGCTTTAGTTAGCCAAAACTATCAAATTGATAAATTAAATAGATGGCATACAAGACCTTTTATGCATTGAAAAGAATATTTATAATAAAAATATGTAGTACCTATGACTCATAACATAGCGGGTTTGAAAAATTATTAAGACAGTTACCTTAAGACCAAATATTTATTTTAATTATTTAAATACAAATACTTATAATATGATTTATTATAAATATTTCTTCCAGTTTTCCGATTGATCAAAAAACCGGATATATAAAAATCACCCCAAGACTGGCCCGAGGTGATGCATTAAAATAATAACTTAAACGTCCAGGTAGTCCAGAATACCCTCAGCAGCTTGGCGGCCTTCCCAGATTGCAGTGACTACCAGATCAGAGCCACGAACCATATCACCACCTGCAAAGATTTTCGGGTTCGATGTCTGGAATTTGTATGTTTGAAGTTCTGGAGCAACTACACGACCTGAACCATCCAGTCCAATATTGACATCCTTAAACCAGTCAGCAGGGCTAGCACGGAAACCAAAAGCAAGCAACACGGCATCTGCGGGTAATATCTCTTCCGAACCCGGTATTGGCTCTGGGCTACGACGACCGCGACTATCAGGTTCACCCAGTTGAGTCGTCACCACTTTAACACCTGTCACCTTACCATTTTCACCTACAATCTCGACAGGCTGGCGGTTAAACAGGAAGTTCACCCCTTCTTCACGGGCATTTTGTACTTCACGACGTGAACCTGGCATGTTGGCTTCATCACGGCGATAAGCACAGGTTACTTCTGCTGCGCCCTGCCGGATTGATGTACGGTTACAGTCCATGGCAGTATCACCACCACCTAGGACAATCACCTTTTTTCCTTCCATACTAATGTATTCAGATGGATCTTTTTCCCAGCCCTGACAACGGTTAACATTGGCAATCAGGAAATCAAGAGCATCATATACACCTTCATATTCCTCACCTGCAAAGCCACCTTTCATGTAGGTATAAGTCCCCATTCCCATGAACACTGCATCAAAGTCATTCAGTAGCTGATCAATCGTGATATCTGTACCAATTTCAGTGTTCAGACGGAATTCAATCCCCATACCGGTGAAGATTTCAGGGCGGCGTTTCATGACATCTTTTTCCATCTTAAATTCAGGAATACCAAATGTCAGCAGGCCACCGATTTCCGGGCGTTTATCAAAAACTACCGGTTTTACCCCATTACGGACCAGAATATCTGCACAGCCAAGACCCGCCGGTCCAGCACCGATAATAGCAACTTTTTTGCTGGTCCACTGGACATTAGACATATCTGGACGCCAGCCCAGTGCAAAGGCGGTATCATTAATATATTTTTCAGCATTACCAATAGTTACAGCACCAAATCCGTCATTTAGGGTACATGCACCTTCACATAAACGGTCTTGCGGACAAACACGTCCACAGACTTCTGGCAGGGTATTGGTCTGATGGCACAGTTCCGCCGCCTGGAATACGCGACCTTCAGCGATCAGTTTTAACCAGTTTGGAATATAGTTATGTACCGGACACTTCCATTCACAGTATGGATTACCACAGCCTAAACAGCGATGAGTCTGGTTAGATGCAACATCCTGACTAAACGGTTTATAAATCTCCACAAACTCTGCTTTGCGGACAGCAATATCTTTTTTTTCTGGATCCTGACGTGCTACATCCAGAAATTGAAAGTCATTATTGAGGCGTTCTGCCATGTCTCTCTCCGTAGGTGGGCACAGCTCCGTGTTCAGGAGTCTGTACCTGCCTGTTTATTTGCAGTCGTGGAATTATTGAGGATCAGCCTGAGTCGTTTTTAACAACGTCAACAGATTCGCCGCTTTTGGTTTCACCAGCCAGAATTTACGGCTGTAGTAATCAAACTCATTGCGGATCTTGTAGGCCCAGGCACTACCTGTCTCGGCAATGTGCTCATCAATAATTCGCAGCAGAAACTCTTTATGATCTTCCATCGCTTCAGTCGAAATACGGTTTAGATCAATTAACTCATGGTTATAGTGGTCAACAAAATCATTGTCGAGGTCAAGCACATAAGCAAAACCACCGGTCATGCCCGCGCCAAAGTTATGTCCAACTTTACCCAGGACAGTGACCACGCCACCAGTCATATATTCACAGCAGTGATCACCTGCGCCTTCAATTACTGCAAAGGCACCAGAGTTACGTACCGCAAAACGCTCGCCAGCTGTACCAGCCGCGAACAGTTTACCACCAGTTGCACCATATAGGCAGGTGTTACCAATAATTGCGGTATTCTGAGTCTGGAACGGAGAACCTTTTGGCGGGAAGATCGAAATCCGGCCACCCGCCATGCCTTTACCAACGTAGTCATTGGCATCACCTTCAAGGCGAATATGCAGACCACCCGCATTCCACACCCCTAGTGACTGACCTGCTGTACCATTCAGGTTCATGACTACTGGATGGGCTTCCATACTGAGGTTTCCATAGCGACGGGCAATCTCACCAGAGATACGTGCTCCAATCGAACGGTCACAGTTCACTACTTTATAGTTAAAGGTCCCTATAGTTCCTGCTTCAATTGCTGGTAGCATCTCTTCAACCATACGTTCAGCCAGCAGACCTTTATCAAATGGCTCATTGCCCTGCACCTCACAGTACTGCGCCTTGCCTTCTGCTGCCGGATGTGAAGTCAGTAATGCACTTAAATCCAGATGGGCATGTTTGTCAGTTTCACCAGGCAATACTTCAAGCAGGTCTACACGGCCAATCAGATCTTTGAGTGAAGCGACCCCAAGCGCAGCCAGCCATTCACGAGTTTCTTCCGCAATAAAATGGAAGAAATTAATTAGCATTTCTGGCTCACCAATGTAGTGCTCATGACGCAGATGGTCCTGCTGAGTTGCAACACCGGTTGCACAGTTATTCAAGTGGCAGATCCGCAGATATTTACAGCCTAATGCAATCATTGGTGTAGAACCAAAACCGAAACTTTCCGCACCCAGAATTGCAGCTTTAATAACATCCAGACCGGTCTTCAGGCCGCCATCAGTCTGTACCCGCACCTTGCCACGCAAATCATTTACACGCAGGGCCTGATGCGCTTCTGCCAGTCCCAGCTCCCATGGAGAGCCAGCATGATGAATTGATGATAATGGTGAGGCTGCTGTACCACCATCATAACCAGAGATGGTAATAAAGTCCGCATATGCTTTGGCTACACCCGCTGCAATAGTTCCCACCCCTGGCTCAGACACCAGTTTGACTGAAACCATAGCCTGTGGGTTAACCTGTTTCAAATCAAAAATCAGCTGAGACAAATCTTCAATTGAATAAATATCATGATGCGGTGGAGGAGAAATCAGGGTAACGCCTGGTACCGAGTAACGTAAGCGTGCAATCAGACTATTGACCTTACCACCTGGTAGCTGTCCGCCTTCACCCGGTTTCGCCCCTTGAGCTACCTTAATCTGCAAAACTTCTGCCGAGGTCAGATAAGCAGGTGTTACACCAAAACGTCCAGAAGCAATCTGCTTGATTTTTGAGTTACGAATGGTACCGTAACGTGCCGGATCTTCACCACCTTCACCAGAATTTGAACGACCACCAATGGTATTCATTGCTACAGCAATTGCCTCATGCGCTTCTGGAGATAACGCACCCAATGACATCCCCGCAGAATCAAAACGTGGAAGAATCGACTCTACAGACTCAACCTGATCCAGTGCGATCGGATTATCTGTTTTCAGCTTAAATAGATCACGAATAGTGGCAATTGGACGCTGATTAACCAGCTGTGCATATTCTTTAAAGTCCTGATACTGGCCAGAGCGCACAGCTTTATGCAACGCATTAATCACATCCGGATTAAAGGCATGATATTCCTTACCGAATACGAATTTTAGCATACCACCCTGATCAATCGGCTTACGCGCTTTCCAGGCTAAGTCAGCCAGTTTCTTCTGATCATTTTCAAGGTCAACAAAAGTAGCGCCCTGAATACGGCTTGGTACACCAACGAAGCAAGTATCTACCACTTCACTTGATAAACCCACAGCTTCAAACAGCTGACCGCCACGATAAGATGCAACGGTAGAAATGCCCATTTTTGACAGGACTTTCAGCAGGCCTTTTTCAATACCTTTACGGAAGTTTGCTTGCGCATGAATCGGATCACCCAGCAGTTCGCCTTTGGCAATCAGATCATTGATGACATCATAAGCAAGATAAGGGTAAATAGCTGTTGCACCAAAACCTAACAGTACTGCAAATTGATGTGGATCACGTGCAAAGCCGCTTTCGACCACAATATTGGCATCGGTACGCAAGCCAGCCTGAATCAGGTAATGATGGACAGCACCTGTTACCATGACCGCATTTGCCGGCAGATAGCCTTCACGAATCTTTTTGTCCGATAAGACCAGAATAGTTTTACCATCACGAATGGCCTGAGCAGACTCGGCACAGATCCGCGCGATTGCAGCCTGTAAACCTTCTTCTGCAACATAGTTCAGGTCAATCTCGGCAATCTCATAACCTGTGCGACCCAATGTACGGATCTGATGCATTTTTGAGTTAGACAATACTGGACTTGAAATGATCAGACGATCTGCATGTTCTGGTCCCTGCTCAAATACATTCTGTTCACGACCCAGACAGGTTTCCAATGACATCACGATTGATTCACGCAAAGGATCAATTGGTGGATTGGTCACCTGCGCAAACTGCTGACGGAAATAATCAGATACATGACGAACCTGGCGTGACAAGACGGCCATAGGAGTATCATCACCCATTGAGCCGACAGCTTCCTGTCCACTTTCAGCAATCGGACGCAATAGCTGGTCCCGCTCTTCAAAGCTGACCATGAACATTTTTTGTGCAGCTTTTAACTGCTCATTTTTCAGGCCTTTTTCACACAGGTGCTCTTCAAGCTCCGGACTGCCTTGCAACCGGATAGCATGGTCACGCAACCAGGCACGATAAGGACGCATATTTTTCAAGTGCTTGTTGACATCCTGAGTGTCCAGCAACTTACCGGTCAGGGTATCGATCACGAGGATCTGTCCAGGACCAACACGACCTTTAGAAATTACATCTTCTGGCTCATAACCCCACACCCCAATTTCTGATGCCAAGGTAATATAGCCATTTTTGGTAATTACCCAACGAGCCGGACGCAGTCCGTTACGGTCTAGCATACAGATCGCATGGCGGCCATCCTGAATAACCAGACCTGCAGGACCATCCCAAGCTTCCATATGCTTAGAATTAAATTCATAAAATGCGCGCAAGTCTGCATCGAGTGTTTCCACATTTTGCCATGCTGGTGGAACCAACATACGCAAAGCACGGAACAGATCCATACCACCACCCACCAGAATTTCTAGCATATTATCTAAACTTGATGAATCTGAACCGGTACGGTTCACAATTGGCGTCATCTCAGTCAAGCCGGGTAATAGCGGATTTTCAAATTTTGGTGTGCGCGCCATTGCCCAGTTACGGTTAGCTGTAATGGTATTAATTTCACCATTATGTGCCAGATAGCGGAATGGTTGAGCCAGTGGCCAACGCGGCAGCGTATTAGTCGAGAAACGCTGATGGAACACCACGATATGTGAATGTAGGCGCTCATCGGCCAGATCCGTATAAAAATCTGCAATCGCTTCTGGCATCATCAGACCTTTATAGCTAATGACAGTAGTAGCCAGCGTGGTAACATAGAACAGTGGATCATTGACCTGCTGTTCGGCACGACGACGTGCCAAGAAAAGCTTGCGGTTAAACTCGACTTCAGTAACTCCCATCGGGCAGTTCACTAAAATCTGTTCAAAAGCAGGTAGAGAACGCAAAGCAATTTCACCCAACACTTCAGTTTTTGTTGGGACTACGCGCCAAGTTGCAACTTTTAAGCCTTCTGCTTCTATTTCTTTATTTAAAATCTGTTTAGCATGGTGAGCTAAGGCTGGATCAGTATTTAGAAATACGGTTCCAGCAGCAAATATTTCAGTCAGGTTGACGCCAAGTTTTTGTGCTTCTTCACGGAAAAACTGTTTAGGCATCGCCAGTAACAAGCCACAACCATCACCGGTTTTACCATCTGCAGCAATACCGCCACGGTGAGTCATGCAACTTAAACTATGAATTGCAGTCTCGACCAAATGATGGCTGGCTTCACCCTGCATGTGGGCGATCAGGCCAAAACCACAGTTATCTTTAAACTCATCGGGTTGATATAAACCTTGAGCGGGAGCTACAGTATTAGGCGATGGCATGTGCATAGCGTACCCTTCTTAACATGGCCCCTAATGGGCATCGAACAATTTTTCTCTCTATAATTTGCAATTTGCTCTCTTAACCAGCAGCAGATGTAAAAAGCTCAGTCACCGGCCTAAATATACGCTTACTCTGTAAGAAAGGTATATGGTTATGGCTTCTGTTTTTCTTTCTACGAACTCTTTTAAAGCATGCAAGAGAAGTATCTAGCAGTTTAACTGAGCAGTTTTGGTGTCAACCGGATAAATCAGATTCAAATAGCCTTTTAATAAAGCAAAAAAGATGCCAACTTTTAAAAATATTACTAATTACTTAAAAAACATAAATCTAAGCTACTTAAAAGCATAGTAAGTTTATTTTTAAGACCAATTTACGACCCAATATGGTGCAAAATTATTTTAAATATAAAAAATATGCTCTATTTTGCATCATTGCGAAGAGTTTTATACAGGTCCTGAATTTTAATATTAATTAAAAGGATCACTAATTTCATTTTCAACAGGTCTAGAGGCATCAGCTGAGGTACCAGCACGTGATGGCTGCGAAACAGGAATATTAGATTGTGAACGCTGTACATCAACTACATTACCCTCTTGATCTCTTCTGGTAATTGTCGTTTTTACAGTGGAAGGCGCATTATTGGTTTGCGCTGTATTAGCTGCCGGGTTTGGTCGGCTAAGTAAGCTCTCATCAATTTTAGGTAAGGCAGCCGGTTTCAAGACAATTTCACGTACTTTTGCACTTCCGCTCATCTCCTCTGAACCTAAATCATTTACAAAAGCTGCATAATCTTCAAACTTTTGTGTATGTGGCTTAAGCGAAGGTGGGAGTACAAGATTTAATTGATCCAACGCCTGCTCAGCTTCCTGAGCTGTCTTATACTTGCCATAAGCCAGCACATACTGTTCTGTCTGCTCTTCGCCACTGAGTCGGAAATAAATAAAATTATTACGTTGAGGCTGTTTCTTCAGAAAGCTTTTAATAATATCTTCTTCAGAAGAGCGAAATAGTTCATTGGTCCAGAGTTTCTTATTCTCCAGCATAAATTTAGTACCACGGAACTCAGGCTCATGAATGCCTGAAGCCACTATTCGAGTAGTCAGTTCAAGTGGCCGAACTTCTTCCAACAATGCACCAAGATGGGTCATTGATCCAACCTTCTCAGGCTGAATCTGAGTTTGGGCTTCACTCTCAGGCGTTTTTTTCACTTCAACCAATTGCTCTTTATCTGTCATCAGCCAAAAGATAAAAGCAAGTAACAGGCATAGCAATCCGCTCATCAGCCAGATATACCGCTGAATATTGTCCCGTTGCATACGAACTGCTGCCATATTTTGCCTATGCTCCTTGTTGATTTGCAAGAATTGCCTGCTTCATCAGCTTTAAGTCAAATTCTCTGGTAATTATAGCTTGTCCCAACTGTTTCAGCAGGACCAGACGCAGTTGGCCATTCAGAACTTTTTTATCATGTGCCATATATTCCAGAAACTGCTCAAGCGGAATGTGCGGACATACTATCGGTAAATTTGCACGTTGAATAATATTTTTTGTACGTTGCAAGTCGTCTGCTGAAATCCAGCCCATACGTTGAGACAAATCTGCTGCCATGACCATACCGGTGGCAACTGCCTCTCCATGCAACCACACTCCATAGCCCAGATAAGATTCAATCGCATGGCCAAAAGTATGGCCAAGATTTAATAACGCACGGTCGCCTTGCTCTTTTTCATCACGCGCCACAATACGGGCTTTATGCGCACAGGAGCGATACACTGCTTCGGCCAGAAGCTCAGGATTACGAGCAACCAGCTGATCCATATGCTGCTCTAGCCATTCCAGAAAATCAGGGTCTCCCAGTAAGGCATATTTGATTACTTCAGCAAGGCCAGCCGATAATTCACGGTCAGGTAAAGTCTTTAACTGTGACATGTCTGCCATAACTACCTGTGGCTGCTGGAAAGCACCAATCATATTTTTACCCAGCGGGTGATTAATTCCTGTTTTCCCCCCGACACTGGAATCCACTTGTGAAAGCAAGGTCGTTGGCACCTGAATAAAATAAACTCCACGCTGAAAGCTGGCAGATGCAAATCCGGCCATATCTCCAATTACACCACCTCCAAGCGCCAGAACGGTACAGTCCCGGTTAAAGCCAGCTTGCAGAAGTGCATCGAAAATCAGATTAAGATGCTGAATATTTTTATACTGTTCACCGTCGGGCAATACACACGTAGCGACTACTTTATCCAGAGATTCAACCGCACTTACATAATGGTTCAAGTAAAGTTTTTCGAGGGTAGTATTGGTTACAATCATAACCTGCTTGCCCAGAATATAAGGTTCAAGCAAAGTCTGAGGACTCAGATCACTACCAATAAAAATAGGATAACGGCGATCGCCTAATTCAACATATAAGGTTTGCATACAGTCTGGAACCCGTAATCATGGTGCGGAGTGTAACTCTTCAGAGCTAATAATCTTCAATATTTTTTGGGCTAGATCTCGTGCTGCCCCTTGATTGGTCTCGATAATATAATGTGCCACTTCCCGGTAGAGCGGGTCACGGGCAGCCAACAGGTCTCGAAGCTTCTGTTCCGGGTTTTCTACTTGTAATAATGGCCGGTTTTTATCACGATAGGTACGTTGAAGCTGAATTTCTACTGGTGTATAGAGATATACTACGATGCCGCGCTGCTTGAGGAATTCACGGTTAGGCACCTGCGTTACAGCCCCACCACCTGTAGCTAGCACCAGCTTTTGCCGAAGTGTTAGCTGGTCAATAACGGCGGTCTCCCGACTTCGGAAACCAGCTTCTCCCTCTTTTTCAAAAATCCAGGGGATATTTGCTCCTGTTTTACGCTCCAGTTCATGATCACTGTCCAGAAATTCCCGGCCCAGTAACTCTGCCAGATGTCGCCCCACAGTGGTTTTTCCAGCTCCCATCGGCCCTACCAAATAGATATTTGGCAGGGTGTCAAACTCTTTGCTTGGCAAGGAGTCACCTATTGAATTACTTGAATTAAAAATATATTAATGATTTCCAGTCGCACTGTCATTAACAATTCGTGGTGTGACAAAAATCAGTAACTCACGCTTGTTATCACTTTTAGCATCACGGCGGAATAAACGGCCTACACCCGGCAGGTCTCCGAGAACAGGTACTTTCGTTTGCGTATTCCTGGTTTCCTGTTCAAAAATACCGCCAAGGACTACAGTTTCACCATTGTTAACCAGCACATTAGTATTAATTTCATTCTTGTTAATCGCAATCTGTCCGGTTGGTGTCGGGTTCCCCGGAGTATCGCTGGTAATGTTCAGCAACATCTGGATTTTACCATCAGGGGTAATACTTGGTGTTACATTCAGACTTAAAGTAGCATCCACAAATTCAGTGGTAGAGACTGCATTGGCGCCACCGCCCTCTGAAGACTGGTAGGGAATTTGGGTACCAGAAGCAACTCGGGCCTGCTGTTTGTCAGCTGTTAGTACTTTCGGCGTAGAAATGACTTCACCATAACCATCAGCCTGCAAGGCTGACAATTCGAGATCCAGCATAAAATCAGAAAGACTAATTAAACCGAAGGCAATACGGCTTGCACCCGGAGCTGTAACGCCTAAATCCACATTCAGGTTTTGTGGACGCTCTATGGTGTATTTGCCTTCATCATCAGGATCACGCAGATTCCATAAGGTGGTTTCACTGCCGCCGACCAGCAGGCTGTTATTACGGGTAATACCCTGTGAAAGAATTCCCCACTTCACGCCCATTTCTTTGGTGAAGTCAGTACTAGCCCTGACAATACGGGCCTCAACCATCACCTGTTTTACCGCTACATCCAGAAGATCAATCATACGGCGGATCTGGTCAAGTTTCTGAGCCGTATCATTAATGATTAAGGTATTGGTACGTGGGTCTATTGAAATGGTTCCTCTTGGACTTAGCAGGCTTCCCACGCTATCACCCAGTGCTTCCGTATTGTTTGAAGCACCGTTAGCACTACCATTACCACTATTTCTGCCTTGGGTAATCAGTTTTTCGATATCGACAGCTTTTGCATAATTCAGCTGGATATATTCAGTTTGTAAAGGCATAAGTCTGGTACTTTGCGCAATCGCCTTAGCTTCTTCCTCTTCTGCTTTAATCAGCTCTGCAACCGGAGCAATCCAGATTACATCACCATTACGACGTTTATCCAGGTTTTTGGTTTTTAAAATAATGTCTAAAGCCTGGTCCCATGGTACATCTTTCAGGCGCAACGTAATATTTCCCTGAACAGAGTCGGCTGCAACCAGGTTGATACCAGTGAAATCTGCTAACAACTGTAATACCCGACGAACTTCAATATCCTGAAAGTCGAGTGAAACCTTTTTACCGCTATAATTAGGTGCAGAACGGGTTTTGACCGTACTCTTTTCTTCCGGGCGCTTTAAACTGACTGTTAAGCGGTTCTCAGTCTGGTACGCCATATATTCATAACTGCCAGTTGATTGAATAGTAATAATACCATTACCGCCTTCATTATAGGCATCAACAGTCGAGACCGGCGTGGCAAAATCATTCATATTCAAGCGGCGGATTAGATGGGAAGGGATTTTATTTCCCAGCATCCTGACTATGACTTTACTTCCCTGCTGCTGTACATCAGCAGGAGTATTCGGGTTCAGAAAATCAATTAAAACCTGTCCCTCGCCCTGACTTCCACGCTGGAAACCAATGTTCGAGATACCCTGAGCAGGCTGCTGTGCTACAGCAACTGGCTGAGGCAATACTGTAGGCGCGCCTGTTACCGGATTAATCTTTAAAATAAAAGTATTGCCTTCTACACGGGTAGTAAAGGCACCTGCATCTTTTAAACTTACAATAATTCGGGAACGTTGTTCATCAGAGGCCACATGAATTGCGCTTGCTTCATTGGTAGCAACTGGAATACTAGGCTGTTTAAGATTTTGCTTGGCCTGATCAAAGTCTAAGATCAGTCGCGAAGGCTGTTCAAGCTGATAAGCCTGGGGCTGGGGTGGCAATCCATTAAACATGACTCGAATTTCTGTCCCTTGTCCCGGAATCTGCATAGGTACAATATTGGTAATATTGACCGCTGCACTTGCTACCTGCATCATTGCTACAGCAACTGCTCCCATCGCAAATTGACGATATAAATGAATCATGCTGTTGCCATCCCCCATCAAAAATTCTTGAAAACTCTTTTTCATTTTTATTCCTTTCATCCTTAAGGCTGTGGCCCAATCAGTACTAGACTGCGGGGACGTTCCACATAGCCTTCGCGCCCATCCGGGATGATCTCAACCAGATCAATCTGGGTAGGTGTAATCTGAACAATACGCCCATGATGCATACCCATATAGTTCCCGCGCTGCACTTGTTCAATCTGGCCATCGGGCGTCTGGATTAGTGCAATAATCTGCCCTCTTGAATTACGCATACTGCCTTTCATATTTAAAGATTCAAGGGCATAGCTCTCAAGAGGTTGGGGTTGGCGTGAAAAATTCGGATAAACCCGCTTCCCGGCCATAACTTTTAACTCAGCTGCAAGCGAGCTAGGTAAAAATGGACTTCTGAACTGATGTGCTGCATAAGCAAATGTAGGTACAGGACTGAACACAGGTGCCGGTTCAATCGGTAGAGGTGGTTGGTTACGAATGACTGTCATCTCTTCATTTACTGCATCTATACGTGAATCACAGCCTACCAGAATCATGCCGCAGCACAGGCCTAAAATGATCTTATTCCAAGTCATTGTGGCTGCCCTCCTGCTGGGGTATCCGTAGTATTTGGCTGCTCATTATTACCGACATATCGGTATGTTTTAGCTTTCACCGCATAATTTACTTCTGGAATATCTGAGTTCTGCGCCTGTGTACTGGCAATTTCAAAGTCATGCAGGGTTACAATTCGTGGAAGCGCCGCAATAGTGCTCACAAAAGAACCAAAGGCATGATAATCACCTGTTGCCTGAATATCAATTGGCTGTTCAATAAAGAACTCCTGCCGAATTTCACTTTCTAGACGAATATTTTTAAATTTCAGGCCAGAACTTACTCCTGCAACGTTAATATCTTCAACCAGTCCAGGAATCTCGGTTTCTTTAGGCAACTGTTCCAGTTGCTCATTAAAATTCGCTTCCATTTCCTGTAGTTGTGCTTGGTATTGCTGTAAGTTACGCAGTTTAGAGTCCTTTTCACGAAACTCGTTTAACAGATTCTGTTCTTGTGCCTGCGCATTAGAAATAGCTTCAAGTTTGGGGCGAATTGCTAAAAAATAGCCAATTGCACAAACCAGCAGAAACAGAAATATCCAGCAGGTCAGTTTGACTGAAAAAGGCCAGCTGCCGTAATTATGTGTATCCAGCGTATTAAACTGTTGCAGGAAGGCTTCTAGCGTCATTTTTCTTTTAGCAGGTTTAGCATCTTCCTGGTTTAAATCATCGAATTCTTCACGACTCATTGTGCTGCTCCCGCTGCAGGACCCGTTGCTGCTGTATTGGTTGGTGCATTGGGATCAGCCGATGGCGGACTATCAGCAGCAATCTCACCTGCATCTACAGTTACAACAAAACTGCCATAGTTTTCTTCTGGTCGAGGTATCAGCGAAGTTGGGGTCTGCTCTTTCTTTTCTTCCGCGGCAAGGAATGAGTTCATAAAGGCATTACGATACCAAGGTGAAGCTTCTAGACCACGCAAAAGCTCAGCTACAGTGTTCGGGCTTTCTGCCTTCCCTTCGAGAGTGAATTTATCACCAGTCCGTGCAAATTTGGTCAGATACATATTGGCTGGGATTACACGTGCCAGCTCATCCACCAAACGAACAGTAACCGGACGTTTACCCTGTAAGCCCTGAATCAGGTTCATGCGCTCAATAATGGCATCACGCTGTTCTTGCAGGCCATCTAGAGATTTAAGCTGTATATCCAGGTTCTGGTTAGTACTGATAATCAGTTGATTAGCTTGTTCCTGATCATCCAGCTTGCGGTCATAGTACATCCAAGTCAGTACCACTCCGGCTAAACCTAGTAATGCCACCCCAATACAAATAATAATAAATTGCTTTTTCCGTTGTTCCCTTAGCTCATCACGCCAAGGGAGCAGGTTAATTGTTGTCATTAATCAAAACTCCTCAGCGCTAAACCACAAGCCACCATGAGTGAAGATGCATCTTTTTCAACTTTTTGTACATCAACCTGCGGCGCAAAACCCATCTGTAAAAATGGATTGGCAATTGTTACCCGGTAGCCCAGCTTTTGTTGGAGTAGTTTGGCCAGTCCCGGTATATTGGCATTTCCACCCGCCAATAAAATATGATCAATCTCATTAAACTGTGAAGACGAGAAAAAAAACTGCAAAGAACGAGCAGCCTGTTGCACTAAGGCCTCTAAGAAAGGCTCGAGTATTTCAATATCATAATCATCTGGCAAATTACGCTCTTTTTTGGCCCGGCCAGCTTCTTCATAGGAAAGGCCATAACGATTCTGGATGTCCTGAGTCAGCTGCTTTCCACCAAAAACCTGCTCGCGAGTATAGATAATCTTGCCATGCTGCATGACAGACAAAGTTGTCATGGTGTGGCCGATATCTAGAATACCTACGGTATTCACCCCTATAGGCAATGTATCAGCGAACACTTTAAACGCACGTTCTAGCGCATAACTTTCTACATCAGCAATTTTCGCGGTTAGACCTGCCATTTCCAGCACTTCGACACGTGCATCTACATTTTCAGTACGGGTGGCCACCAGCAGTACATTTACTCGATCAGGATTTGCCAATATATCTGGCAACACTTCGAAATCAAGACTGACTTCGTCTAAAGGAAAAGGAATATATTGCTCTGCATCCATACGGATCTGAACTTCACGTTCATCATCGTTCATGTCTGCATCCATTTCGATGACTTTATTGATCACCGCCGAAGTAGGTACTGCAAAAGCCGCATTAGCCGCCTGAGGGTTAGCAATGTCAATTACGCGCTCTAAAGCATCGGCAACCGCTTCAGGATTCAGAATATTTTTTTCAACGACACTTCCATCGGAAAGCGGATAAAGCCCGTAACTTTCAACCCAGTATCTGCCACCTTTTACAGAGAGCTCTAATAATTTAACCGAAGTAGAACTTACATCTATTCCGACTAATCCTTTATTTGGTTTACGATATAACCTGAGCACAATGCTTTCCTATTATTTTTTTATCCCCAAAAAAAATAACGAACTAATAGTCAGCGTATAATTTTGCACGGATACAATATCTCATCTAACAATCCGTTTATCTAACGGCTATACTGACCATCAATTAGTTTGCCATTAGCTCTTATTAAAACTTACTTGTTATGAAAAAGCTATCCAGTTCAGGCCGTGTTCACCCCTTTTTTTCTATTTTAATTATCATTCTAGTCTCAATACCAATGGGGTTTTATGGTATTTATCTTTATATTGCCCCTTCACTGCCTGAGATGAGTTCGCTCAAAAAAGCACCTTTACTTAAGCCGTTACAGGTCTATACTGCCGATAACGAGCTGGTGGCTGAGTACGGTGGAAAATTGTCTGTACCGGTTGAATATAAACAGATTCCGCCAGCCTTTATTCATGCTTTTCTTGCCGCAGAAGACTCCTCATTTTTTGAGCATAGTGGCATCAGCTTTAAAGGCTTGGGGCGTGCTGTTACAGAGAGTGTTACCGGATCTGACGTGCAGACTGGCGGTTCAACTATTACTATGCAGGTGGCCAAGAACTATTATTTAAGCCCGGAGCGCACCTTAAAACGTAAATTGACAGAGATTTTTCTGGCACGAAAAATCGAGCAAAACCTGAGTAAAGAAGAAATTCTGACCTTATATGTCAATAAGATTTTCTTGGGTAAAAATGCCTATGGTATCGCCGCAGCTGCCAAAATTTATTATAACAAAAGTCTGGATGAGCTAAGTCTGGCACAAATGGCAATGCTGGCCGGCCTGCCTAAAGCTCCATCAAAATATAATCCGGTTGCTAACCCTGAACGGGCATTGGAACGTCGCAACTGGATTCTGGGCCGTATGTTACAGCTTGGATATATCAGCCAGTCACAATATCAGGCTGCCGTGGCCGAGCCGATCAACTTGGACATGCCTGATCGTGGAATCAGTAACCGCTTTCCTTATGTAGGTGAGATGGTTCGCTCTGAACTGGTAGAACGCTTTGGTGATCTGGCCATCGATTCAGGCTATAAGGTGTACACCACCATTGACAGTAAACGTCAGGCCTATGCCGAACAGGCAGTCCAGAATGGTCTGGAAGATTATGACCGTCGCCATGGCTGGCGCGGTGCCGAGGCACATGATGAGCCTTTAAACAAATTTCGGGCATTTGCAAATACTTACCCTGCACAGGTAGTCAAGGTCAATTCCAACTCATTTGAAGCACTGATGCAGGATGGTTCTACAGTGACAGTACCATGGTCTGGCATGTCTTGGGCAAGGCCTTACCGCAATGCTAACAGTGTAGGGGGAGCGCCAAGTCGTGCCTCTCAGATTGTGAAAGTTAAAGATATTATCCGGTTGCGCCCGAATGAAAGTAAAACTTCATGGGCACTGGTCCAGTTACCAAAAGTACAGGGCCAGCTGATTGCAATTAATCCAAATAATGGAGCGATTGAAGCAGTTGTAGGGGGCTACAGTTTTTATCAGTCCAAGTTTAACCGGGCCTTACAAGGCTGGCGTCAACCTGGCTCCACAATTAAACCCTTTATCTATGCTCTGGCTTTAGAGCGTGGAATGACCCCCTATACGATGGTAAATGACAGTCCGATTACGATCGGTAAATGGACACCCAGAAACTCGGATGGTCGATATCTGGGAATGATTCCTTTACGCCGTGCACTCTATTTGTCACGTAATACGGTCTCTGTACGTTTACTACAAAATGTAGGAATTGAGCGTGCACGACAGTTACTTATGGACTTTGGTTTACGTGATGACCAGATTCCACGTAACTATACGATTGCTTTGGGAACACCGCAGGTTCTACCTGTACAGATGGCAACTGGCTATGCCACCTTTGCCAATGGGGGCTACCGAATCCAGCCTCACTTTATCAGTCGAATTGAAGATGCCTATGGCAAAGTGATTTTTGAGGCTGACCCGGAATATGCCTGTATTCCTTGCATTAATGCCAAAGATGATACTGAAGAAGACACTCCGCAGACGCCTGATGATGAAGTCATTGAAGTGACCAATCAGTCTTTAGATCAATCAAAAAATAATATTAGTGAGCAGAAAGAACCGGAATCAGATTATCGTCAGGCGCAGCGCATTTTAAAATCGAGCTCGGCTTATGATATGGCCAATATTCTTCGGGATGTGATCCAGCATGGTACAGGACGCGCTGCTTTAAAAATTGGCCGTGGTGATATTGGAGGCAAAACCGGTACTACAAATGATGCTAAAGATGCGTGGTTTGCGGGCTTTAACGGCAAACTAGTGACTGTGGCCTGGGTTGGCTTTGACCAGCCAACAACTTTGGGCCGTCGTGAATATGGCGGGGTAGCAGCTTTACCGATTTGGATTAACTTCATGGGTAATGCGCTCAAGGGTACTCCAGCATCCTGGGTACAGCTAGACAAAAATGCCAAAGCTCCCCGACTACAAGAAACAGCGGGCCAAGTAGAACCTAAGGTTGATCGTGCTTCCCCTCCTCTGGCACGTCCTTTATATCGTCCGGCTCCTCCTCCGGCTGCTGTCACTAATGACTTTGCCGATTTGCCCGGTGAAGAAATCCTGATTCCTTCACGCTCAGCTCCACCTCAAGTTAATACACCGGATCAACCTGCCCGAACACAGCAATCACGTACTGAACCTCAGCAACGTGATGCACTGGAGAATCTGATTCAAGAGGTCCAATGATTTAAATAAAGAAGCCACCATAAAGGTGGCTTCTTTATTCTTAAAGTCAGTCTTTTTTCTTGAACAGATAAATCTGAAAACTGCCTTGAGTCTCAAAATTTTCCAGTGCTTCTAATCTTTGGCGGCGCTCTGGTTTTGCCTTATAAGCATAAGGGGTCATGGCAACCAGATTTTTGAGTTGCGCCTGGTTGAGCAGTAGCCGGGTTTCAATCAGTGGCTGTTCAACCAGCTCAAAATGTTCTGCCAGCTGCTCAACAAACTTGGCCGGTTCATGAGCATTTACTTCTTCAAATAATACTTCACGCATACTGTAGAGATGCTCAGGCCCTGGCGTAACTACCATAAGATAAGCCCCTAGCTTTAAAACCCTCAAGATTTCCTGCTGGGGAATGGGACTAAACAAACTGGTACATAGATCTATTGAATGGTCAATTACAGGTAAAACTGCACCTGTACCAACCACCCAAGTTACCTGCTGATTGGTCTTTGCAGCAACCTGTACCGCATTTTTAGCGATATCAACTCCTACACATTGCAAGACTTCAGACTGCATGGCCTGTGTGTAGTATCCTTCACCACAACCAATGTCCAGCAGGTTTTCAATACGAAGACTGGAGATTATCTTGACCACTGCCTGCTGTAACGGTGCATAAAAACCATCAGCCAAGAATGCTCGTCTTGCCTGAACCGACTCAGGCGTATCGCCCGGATTTTTACTGTGTTTATGTTGTACCACATGCAGATTGACATACCCCTGTTTGGCTACATCATAACTGTGGTGATTTACGCAGCGCCATGTCCTGTCTACCAATTTGAGTTGTTCCCGACATACAGGACACATGAGCAGGTTCATTATTTTCTCCAGAATAAAAAAAGCCGGCAGTTATTAGCAAATGCCGGCTTTTATAAAAAGATTTGCTTAACGTAATTTTAAGGTCATTAGTCCCAAAACCACTAGCATAATTGTAATAATCCAGAAGCGGATTACTACTTGGGTTTCTTTCCAGCCCTGCTTTTCATAATGATGATGCAATGGTGCCATCAGAAAAACTCGTTTGTTACGCATACGTAGCGAGCCAATTTGCAGGAAGACGGAAATTGCTTCCATGACAAATACACCGCCCATAATTGCAAAAACAATCTCCTGACGAACCATGACCGCAATTGTACCGAGCATTGCTCCCAGTGCCAGAGCACCCACATCTCCCATAAACACCTGAGCAGGATGAGCGTTGTACCAGAGGAAAGCCAGACCGGCACCAATCATGGCCGAACAGATAACTACCAGTTCAGAAGAATATTTTACATAAGGAATATGCAGATAATCAGCAAAGCGTACATCACCTGCCAGATAGGCAAATACACCTAGTCCTGCAGCAACCAGTACAATAGGCATAATTGCCAAACCATCCAGACCATCAGTCAGATTAACCGCATTTGAAGCACCATTAATAACCAGATAGGTAAAGACAATAAAGGCGATACCGAATGGGATAACGGATAATGGAATCGTCAGATTTTTAAAAAATGGAATAAGCAGATCCAGCATGTTAGCTGTCTGTACGGCACTAGGTTGCTGGGTTGCAATATAATACAGTGCAATACCGGCACCTAAAGAGGCAATAGATGTCCAGAAGAATTTCTTGCGCGCAGGTAGTCCGGCATTATCTTTATAACGGATTTTGATCCAGTCATCTGCCCAGCCTACTGCACCAAAAATTACCATCACGCCCAGTACAATCCAGACATAAGGATTAGATAAATCTGCCCAGAGTAGTGTTGAAATACCAATCGATAATAGAATCAACACCCCACCCATAGTAGGTGTACCCATTTTTTTCGCATGATTTTCAGGAGCAAAAGAGCTGACTGCTTGACCATATTTAAGTGCCTGTAACTTGCGAATCATGACTGGTCCCAGAATGAGACCAATACTGAGGGCCGTCAGGACACTCAATAGAGAGCGAAATGTTAAATAACGAACCACCTGAAACGAACTATGATAGCCCGCAAGCTGTTCAAACAACCATAACAGCATTAAATTTTCTCCATCAAATCAGCCATCAACGTCTCCATATGGGTATAACGAGAACCTTTAAACAGGAAACTCATAGACTGTGGTTGATGTGTTTCGACCAGACTCATTAGAAAAGGAAGTGCTTGGGCCTGAGTCAGAAAGGCCTGCATTTTTTTCCCGTACTGGGTGCTACGGGCACCTTCAAGTGCAGCGGGTGCAAACTCGCCAACTGCTATTAAAAAATTGATATCCTGGCTCACCAGATCACGCCCCAGACGGTAATGCTCAACAGCTGCAGCGTCACCCAGCTCGCCAATATCGCCAGTGACCATTACTTTGATACCGGATTGCTGTGCCAGAACCTCTCCGGCAGCCCGCATCGATGTAGGATTGGCATTATAAGTATCATCAATAAACAAATGCTGTTTATGGCTAATAAAATTTAATCGCCCTTTCGCCCCTTGTGCCAGCTCGAGACCGATAACTATATCGTCCAGAGAAATACCAATCGCAAGCGCGAAAGCTGTAGCTGCAGTTGCATTCTGTACATTATGTAAACCCGCAAAAGGTAAATTAACTTCACGCACACCCTGTGGTGTATGTAGCATGAATTGGGCAGACTGAGCCAATAGCGTCATTTCTGTTGCATATATATCGCCGCCTTCACCAAAACTCAGGACTTGCGTTGTCTGAACAGCATGACGGATAGCGTCAGTAAAATCATCAGCCGCCGGAATAACTGAGGTTCCATCTTTTGCTATATGAGCATAGATTTCCGATTTAGCCCGACAAATGCCTTCACGGCCTCCAAATTCACCTAAATGTGCAGTACCAACATTAATGATACCTGCCACCTGTGGCTGGACCAGCTGTGAAGTATAATCAATTTCACCCTGATGACTGGCGCCCAGTTCCATCACTGCATATTGATGTTCAGCTGTAAGCTCGAGCAACATCATAGGCACGCCCAAGTCGTTGTTCAGATTGCCTCGTGTGACCAAGGTAGGTGCAAGACGGGACAGAATACTGCCCAGCATTTCTTTAGTAGTCGTTTTACCACTACTCCCCGTCAGCGCAATTACTTTAAGCTGTGGATTCTGCTGACGACGATAGGCTCCAAGCCTTCCTAGTGCCTGCCGTGTATCTGTAACAACCAGCTGCATCATGTCAAGGTCAAGAGGACGCTCAACAATTGCAACCTGACAGCCCTTATCTAAAACTTGAGCCACAAAATTATGGGCATCGAAACGCTCACCTTTTAAGGCAAGAAAAGCATCTCCAGCTTCTGCCTGCCGTGAATCCGTCAGAATCCGCTTGATTGGCTGCTCAGGGCAACGTTCCTGATACCAGTAGCCTTGTGTTGCTTCCATTAATTGTTGGGCTGTCCAAGGCTCCAAAGACCCGGTACTTGTTGTAGAGGTATGCATAAGTTTTCCTAGTCAGCAGAATAGGCTTGAGATAAATTGCAGTGTTGGGCTTCAAGTGCGGACTGCACTTCGACCACGTCATCAAACCAGTGTCGGACGCCATCAATTTCCTGATAGTTTTCATGGCCCTTTCCGGCAATGACTACAATATCGCCAGCTTGTGCCTGTTGCACTGCATATTTGATTGCTTCACGCCGGTCGCGAATTTCCTGCACATGATGGTTACCAAAATCAACCCCATTCTTCATATCAGCAAAAATCTGTTCAGGACTTTCTGTTCGCGGGTTATCTGAGGTGAGAATCACCGGGTCAGCATCATTAAGAGCTGCCTGAGTCATCAACGGACGTTTGCCACGGTCGCGATCACCACCACAACCGAATATGGCCCAAAGCTGATTCTGGACATGGCGTTTCAAGGTAACCAGAACCTGTGTTAAAGCATCAGGTGTATGAGCATAATCCACTACAAATAAACGCTCTGCATCACGGATCACCTGCATGCGGCCTGGAGCTCCCTTGAGCTGAGGTACAGTTGCTAAAATATCACTCAGTTTAAAACCGGCCTGCTCTACTGCAATCAGACTAGCCACCAGGTTTTCAATATTAAATTGACCTAAAAGCGGGCTCTGTACCACATATTCACCTGTTGGGGCGATCAGCTTAAACTTCGCTCCTTTCAGACTGTAGTGAATATCAGATACGCGATAATCTGCTTCTGGATGTTGTAATGAGTAGGTCAAAATCTTTGGTCGGGCCGGATTGGCTTGTGCTGTTTCCAGCATCACTGGTGCATAATCATCATCCAGATTGATTACGGCACTACGCAGCGTAGCAAATTTGAACAGCAAAGCCTTGGCATCTGCATAAGCTGCCAAGGTTCCATGATAATCCAGATGGTCTCGACTCAGGTTACTATAAATAGCAATTTCAATCTCGCAGCCATTCAGACGGCCCTGCTCCAGGCCATGTGAGCTGGCTTCGAGAGCAACAAAATTCGCACCCTGAGAGGAAAAATCATGCAGGGCATTTTGTAGCTGTAACGCATCTAGTGTGGTATGTGTTGAAGCGACCAGATGCGGTAAAATACCATTACCAGTTGTTCCCATTACAGCACAGGGCTGCTTCTGGAAGCTGATCAGTTCTGCTATCAGCCGGGAAATAGTGGTTTTACCATTAGTCCCTGTGACAGCTAGAATTCGGGCAGAATTTACCGGCTGGGTAGCCTGTAAATACTGTTTTTGCCACCCACCCATCCATTGTCTAACCTGGGGACAAACCCATGCTGTGGTCACCCCGAGATCAGATTCGGAAATAATACCAAGAGCACCTTGGCTTAATGCATTTTCCGCAAAAATACGAGTTTTATCAGAATGACTTAAGCTATCTAAAGCAATAAAGATCTGTCCTGCCTGTACTTTACGGCTATCCAGACAAAAACCGCTAAATGGCTGATTCGCCCACTCTACGTTGGCGTTACCTGGATATATTTCATTAAATGTAATTGTCATGCATCACCTGATTTACGGTTCCTGTGGAACATCGAGCGGCTTATCTAATGGCACATTCATCAAACGGAGTGATTCCTGCATTACCCGGGCAAATACTGGCGCAGCCACCAGACCGCCATAATATTTTCCTTTCGGATTTTCTACGACCACAAAAATGGCCAGTCGTGGATCACTTACCGGTGCTACACCAGAAAACAGGGCGCGGTACTCATTACTCGAATAACCCTTACGGTCAGCTCGCAGTTTATGGGCCGTACCTGTTTTACCTGCAACACGGTAACCGGGAATATTAGCCTGACGTGCAGTTCCTCCAGGTAATGTTACCTGTTCCATCATCAGGAGTACCTGATCAGCGATTTTAGGTTCAAGAAGCTGCTCACCTTTAGGCGGTTCATCCAGCTTATAAAGGCTAAGAGGCATTTTTACACCATGATTTGCCAGCATGGCATACGCCTGTACCATTTGCAGTACAGTGGCATTAATACCGTAACCATAAGACATAGTGGCTACTTCTGAAACATTCCATTTACTTGGTGGTAAAATCAGGCCTGTACTCTCACCCGGGAACTTCACAGCTGAACGTTGTCCGAAACCAATTCGCTTAAAAAATGTCGGAAGAGTTGAATAGGGCAAAGATAAAGCCATCTTCGCCACACCAACGTTTGATGACTTGATAATTACACCAGTTACACTAAGCTGGCCATAACTATGCGTATCACGAATAGTATGGTTACCGACCCGCATTGAGCCTGAGCCTAAATTAATAATGGTATTTGGTGTATATTTACCACTTTCTAGCGCCGCAGCCACACTTAATGGCTTCATGGTAGAACCCGGTTCAAACATATCGATTGCACCGCGGTTTCGCATGGCATCTTTATTGGCCAGTCCATTTTTATCATTCGGGTTATAAGAGGGCCAACTGGTCATGGCCAGAATCTCACCGGTTTTAACATCTACTGCAATAGCGCTGGCCGAGCGGGCATTGTTGGCGATGCCTGCAGCTGTAAGTTCACGATAAAGAATATATTGCAAACGCGAGTCAATACTCAGTGTAATATTTTCACCCGGTTCAACTTCTTTAATAACCTCGGTTACCTTCAACCGGTTACCGCGTTTATCACGGATAACTTTCTGCTCACCATCGACACCAGCCAGCCGTTTGTTAAGCTGCATTTCCAGGCCTTCAATACCGGTCCCTTCACTATTGGTCAAACCAATAATCTGAGCATTTGGCTGTGGCTGCGGATAATAGCGTTTATAGTTTTTCTCGGCATATACCCCCTGAAAATCTCGCTTGACGATCAGGTCTGCCTGCTGTGGTGGTACTTCTTTTTTCAGAACCAGATAACGTGATCTTGGCCGCTCCTTTAATTTTCTTTTTAATTCGGTCCGATCGATACCGACTGCATCGGCCAACTCATCCAGATTAAGATTTTTATCAGGTAACTGACGCTTGAGTTTGCGGTTATTCGGATCTTTTTTTAACTCGGCTTTAATCTCGTCGTAGAGCTTTTTATTATCAAAATAATCACGCGGGTCAATTACAATTTTCATAATTGGCGTGCTGATCGCCAGAGGTACACCATGACGATCGCTGATGACTCCACGCATGGCTTTTAAAGACTCAGTTCTTAAAATATTGGCATTGGCCTTGTTTTGCAGAAAGTCCTTATTAATAATCTGTACATAAAATGCACGCGCAATCAATATGACAAAACACAGTAATACCACGCCCCACATTAAATAGAAGCGCCACATATCAAAGGCAAGAGTAGGTTTTTCCGAAATCGACTGCTGTTTTCTTCGTGTTTGCTTAATTCGCTTGTCTACCATACAGCATGCCTTATTTTTTTTGCTCAGAAGTCATAGGTAAGGAAATCACCACAGTTTGTGAAGCCGGCGGAGAATACATACGCAACTGGGTTACTGCCCGGGTTCCAATCTGGGCAGTGGCACCAAAAGTCTGTTGTTCAATCAGCAGGCGTCCCCATTCTGCGTTCAGGTCATCCCTTTCACGCATATAGGAACTCAGATCTCGGTAATCATGACGATATTGAAAAACCTGAAAAACCACCATGACCGCACTCATAAAAACCAGCAGTACCAGAACTGTGTAAACCACAATTTTCTTGAGAGCCGGTTTCTGCAAGAGAGGTTGTTCAGCTTTTTCTTCAACAACTTTTTTTTTCATTGTGCGCCTTACTATGCTAAGCGTTCTGCTACTCTTAACCAAGCACTACGTGAGCGTGGGTTTTCTTTAACTTCGGCATCACTGGCTTTAATACGTGAAATTTTCTTCAGACGGCGAGTGTCCTGCTGTATTTGCGGCATTCCCCAGCCTGAATCTTCGGCCAAACTTGATTCTTTTTGTATAAACTGTTTGATCAGACGGTCTTCCAGTGAATGGAAACTGATTACCGCCAGGCGTCCATATGGTTTAAGAATATCGACTGCCTGTGGTAGAAACAGCTCAATATCTTCTAATTCTTTATTGATGGCAATACGAATAGCCTGAAAGGTACGCGTAGCAGGATGCTTGTGTTTTTCCCATTTTGGATGGGCAGTTTTCACGAGTTCAGCCAGCTGGCCAGTGGTTGCAATGTAGCCTGCCTGTTTAATTGCGCGGGCTATGCGGCGACTGTAACGCTCTTCCCCATACTGATAAATAATATTGGCTAATGCCTCTTCTTCAATATTGACCAGCCACTCTGCTGCGGTTTGGCCTTGGGAATTATCCATACGCATATCTAAGGGTCCGTCTTGCATAAAGCTAAAACCGCGTTCAGCCTGGTCAAGTTGTGGCGATGAAACCCCTAAATCTGCCATGATCCCATCGACTTCAGTTATACCAATTTTTTCAAGCTCCTGTTTAAGGTCAGCAAAACTGGCATGAATAATTTTAAAGCGAGCGTCCTGCTGCTCGAGCTCGGCAGCAACAGCCAAAGCCTGAGGATCTTTATCGAAGGCATAAACCTGAGCATCTGTATTGAGCTGAGCCAGTAATTCACGGCTATGGCCACCTCGGCCGAAGGTTGCGTCTACATAAATTCCTGTATTGCGCTCTGCCAGTACGGCAGCAACAGTTTCATGGAGTAATACAGAAATATGCGACATAAGATCGGTTCAGACAGCTAAAAATTTAACTGCACATTATTACCCTGTTTTTATAAAGCTCCAAATGGCTTTTTGTAGGGAAATATTATTTTCTATAGAGAAAACCGTTTTGCCGATCTTTTTTAAAGCATCATTAAAAAGCCCTGACAGAATTATTCTGCTACAGGGCTTTTCCAGAGGAACTACTTGAACGACGAATGGTTAGCGACGATCATTATAAATCTGGTCAAATGTTGCCCCATTTACAAAATGGGTTTGCTGTGCCTTGCTCCATCCCCCGAATACTTCATCAATAGTGAAAGTTTTCAGCTTAGGAAATTGAGCAGCATATTTCGCCATAACTTTCTGGTTACGTGGCCGATAATAGTATTTTGCTGCCATTTCCTGGCCCAAAGGAGAATACAGATAATTAATATAGCCGGTAGCCAGCCATTTATTACCATTTTTTTTAACTGTCTTGTCAACAATTGCAACCGATGGTTCCGTTAAAATTGAAATTGATGGATAAACAATATCATATTTATCACGGCCTAAAGTTTTAAGCGTGACTAGAGCTTCATTTTCCCAGGTTAGCAGTACATCACCCATGCCACGTTCGGCGAATGTCGTCATAGAGGCACGTGCAGCAGAGTCCATCACCTTGACATTCTTATACATGCTTTTAACAAACACTCGTGCCTTAGCATCATTACCGCCCGGCTGTTTCAGCGCATAGCCCCAAGCCGACAGATAAATCCAGCGTGGCAAGCCGCCTGTTTTAGGGTTAGGTGTAATAATCTGCACACCCGGTCTGGTTAGATCTTTCCAGTCCTGAATTTTTTTCGGATTACCTTTACGTACCATAAAAACGATAGTTGAAGTATAGGGTGCAGAATTATAAGGAAATTCTTTTTGCCAGCCTGCTTTAATCTGGCCAGATTTTACGATCTCATTAATGTCATTTGCCAAGGCTAAAGTCACTACATCACCTTTTAAACCATCAACTACTGAGCGTGCCTGTTTACCTGAACCGCCATGTGACTGTTTAAATTCAACTGTTTGTCCAGTACGGCTTTTCCAGTAAGCACCATATGACTTATTGAACTCATCATAAAATTCACGTGTCGCATCATATGAGACATTCAAAAATTGACGGTCAGCAGCTTGTGTAACTGAACCACATAGTATTAAGGTGGCTAACATGCCACCTTTTAAACCCCATTGGAAATGCTTTCTCATTTACTTCTCTAGGTCACTTGATAAACAATTTGCAATATACTGAAAATTTTTATAAAACAACAACTCATTATACGGTTGAGTATTGCATTCCATTCAATTGATTAAGTTCTACAATTCCTGATTTTTATATAACGTTGTTTTAGGTACAGTTATCAGGTTTTCTCTAACTGAAACTGTCATCTTTTATTTAGCTTCTAGTACAGTCAAAAAATCCAAGTATCTTGGGCACTCTTAAGTCTCCTATTTTCTCTTCACCTCCTCTACACATTTATCTGTTAAAAATACACTTCCAATACAGCTTAGGGTTTATTGTAATTTTTTAACTAGAGTTAGTTTAAAATTTTGTAATGAATTGTGAGTCTATACTGTAACTGTTAAGACAAAGCTGTTTTAATTCATGCGATTTTCGGCAAACTTTATAAGAATTAGCCGATTTATAGGGGACTCTTCTTACATGAACATGAATTTATTTAAGATTTTTTACTTAAGTTTGAGTATGCTTACACTCAGCCAGATAGGGCATAGCGCAGTTATTGTACAAGGCAACAGTCTTAAAAATCAGGATTTATCTAAAATATCTGGTTCTACCCATGCTCCTGCTAAAACAGGCTCTCTTATCGAAAAAGCTTTAAACCAGCGCCAATCTGAGAAAACTACGCCTTCAGTTGAAAGATCTGAGCTGGATTTAAAAATGTTGACTTCTATGCGTGCTGCTCCTACCCAGAATTTTCTGGCGGCACAGAACCAGCGTTTTAGCCGTCTGGTACAGATTATTTTTCCACAGCAAACCTCTTAATTTTATAATTTTCATAGTCTTTTCTAGCCTGACCTGCCTGGGGTGAATTAACCCTTAAGCTGTCAGGCTTTTTCGTTATAATAGTCTTAATCTGTTATTGAAAATTAAGAGTTATGAACGTCCGCACCCGTATTGCTCCTTCTCCAACTGGCTTTCCCCATGTTGGTACTGCTTATATCGCCCTGTTCAATATGTGCTTTGCCAAGCAGCATGGAGGCGAATTTATATTGCGTATTGAAGATACCGATCAGCTGCGTTCAACCCCTGAATCAGAAAAAATGATTCTGGACTCATTAAAATGGCTGGGACTGAACTGGTCAGAAGGACCAGATATCGGTGGCCCACATGCACCATATCGCCAGTCCGAGCGTATGCATATCTATAAACAGTATGCATTAGAACTAGTTGAAAAAGGTCATGCTTTTTATTGCTTTGCAACTCCAGAAGAACTCGACCAGATGCGTGCCGAACAGCAGGCCCGTGGTGAAAGTCCACGCTATGACGGTCGGGGTCTGCAGCTCTCTCATGAAGAAGTTGAACGCCGTCTGGCAGCTGGTGAACCTCATGTTATTCGCATGAAAGTGCCTGCTGAAGGCGTATGCAAATTTAATGACATGCTGCGTGGTGAAGTTGAGATTCCTTGGGCTCAGGTAGACATGCAGATTCTGTTAAAAACTGACGGACTGCCTACTTATCATCTGGCCAATGTGGTTGATGACCATCTTATGCAAATTACGCATGTCATCCGTGGCGAAGAATGGATTCCATCGGCACCAAAACACCAGTTGCTGTACTCCTACTTTGGCTGGGATATGCCGACAATCTGTCATATGCCACTACTACGCAATCCGGATAAGTCCAAATTATCTAAACGGAAGAACCCAACATCAATCAATTATTACCGTGATATTGGTGTATTGCCAGAGGCCCTACTAAACTATCTGGGTCGTATGGGTTGGTCTATGCCAGATGAAAGTGAAAAGTTTACGCTGGCAGAAATGATCGAACACTTTGACATTAAACGTGTATCACTAGGCGGTCCGATTTTTGATGTTGAAAAGCTTAACTGGTTAAATGGTCAGTGGATTAAGGCATTGTCTCCTGCAGAATTGTTAAATACCCTGCTCAACTGGAAGGCAGACCGTAATAAACTTGAAGAGATTGCTGCAGCCATCCAGCCGCGAATTAACCTGCTTTCTGAGGCAGTAAACTGGGCGGGCTTTTACTTCAATCAGTTCCCGAATATTTCCAAAGAACAGTTTGAAAGTAAAAAACTGACTGAGGAGCAGGTTCGTCAAAGCCTGCAATTTGCCATCTGGCGGCTGGAAAGTCTATTTACCTGGAATAATGATACGGTCAGCCAGACTCTAATGGATCTGTCTAACCAAATGGGCATCAAGCTACGTGATTTCATGCCTGCTTTTTTTATTGCGATTGCCGGTTCAACCTCATCCACGCCTGTCATGCAATCTATGGTGATTTTAGGTCCCGACTTGACCTTTGCCCGTTTGCGTCGTGCACTAGAAATTGTAGGTGGTCCGAGCAAAAAAGAGTTAAAAGCCTGGGAAAAACTTAATGAAAGCCTGAAATTGCCGAAAAATGAAGCAGATGATCAAGGCGAGTAAATATTTGTGTTGACGTATGAGCGCAATGCCCCTAATATTGCGCTCACACAAACGCTGGGGTCATAGCTCAGTTGGTAGAGCGCTACAATGGCATTGTAGAGGTCAGCGGTTCGATCCCGCTTGACTCCACCAGAAGCTGTTCTACTTTGTGTAACTGCCTCATAAGTCCCTATCGTCTAGAGGCCTAGGACATCGCCCTTTCACGGCGGTAACCGGGGTTCGAATCCCCGTAGGGACGCCAAATTCTAAAAGCCACTGACCTATTCAGTGGCTTTTTTTATGCTTACACTTTCGGCTTACCTACACTATTCAGTAAAATAGACAGCAAAAGAGTTTAGGAGTTTTCCATGCAATATCGCTGCCCGCAATGCCAGAGTCCCAAGATCATACCAGTCAGTCAAGGAACCAATACCCCCCGTCCTGTGGTTCCCAAAAGTCTGGTGTTCCTGATTCCAGCTATTTTTATTTTATTACTACTGGTGGTAATCAGTATCGGCATGTGGATTTTTGGTGATGGTGCCGGCAGTACATTGCAAATGGCGACTGTAGCTGTATTTATTATCTGCCTTATAGCCGGATTCCTGTTCTGGCGCGATTTGCCAGACTTTAAACTGTCCATGCAGGCATTTATGCAATCCCAGAAACAATGGAAGTGTCGTGAATGTGGCCATGAGTGGCAGATCTAAACCCTAAAATAACTTAGTGACTGTGTTCATGATCATTCTGATGGTCATGAGCAAGTGTCTGACATGGGTCCTCCTCAATCTGTAACGTCACTTCGGTAATACCATGCTCATGGGTCAACATTTCGAGAGCATTTTGATAAAGTTGGTTCCGGTTTGCATGTGGTGCATACAAATGCACAGTTAGATGCACATTTTTAGAAGTAATAGCCCAGACTTTAAGCTGATGAATGCTCTCGACACTATCGAGTTCCAAGAGGTCATTACGCAGCTTTTCAATATCGATCTCTTCAGGTACGCCTTCAAGTAGAATATTGATACTCTGTTTCAGCAATATCCAGGTCCGTGGTAATACCCAGAAACCAATTAGCACTGCGATTAGGGTATCTACCCACATCCAGCCAGTAAAATAAATAATTAAGGCGCCAACAATAACACCAACTGAACCCAAGGCATCACTCAGAACCTCAAGATAAGCCCCTTTCACATTCAGACTATCTTTCGAACTTGAAAACAGAATGCGCATGGAAATCAGATTGATCACTAGACCAATAATTGCCACGGAGAGCATGCCAAGGCTCTGAATCTCGGGTGGCTGGCTAAAACGCTGGTAGGCTTCATATAAAATATAAATAGCCACCACAAACAACATACAGGCGTTGAAAAGTGCTGCCAGAATTTCAAAGCGTTGATAGCCAAAGGTACGCTTATTATCAGCGGGACGTTTAGCAATTTTAATGGCAACCAATGCAATAGCTAACGCTGCGGCATCGGTAAACATATGCGCGGCATCTGATAACAGAGCCAAACTTTGGGTTATAAAGCCCGCAACTATCTCAATAATTAAGAAGGTCGTAGTTAGTGCCAAAGCAAAACCAAGCTTTTTGGCATTACCTTCAGTGACGACTGCATGACTGTGATCGTGCCCATGATGCGCGCCCATTGACAGTCTCCTCGATTCTTAGTGGATTACTCTACAGTTCTTATCCTCTAAGGTAACAGTATGCTACTGGGATATCCAGTTCACTTCTGACAGTAAAACAATGTTTAATTTACTAATTTGAAAGCCATAGTAACTAATTGTTACTACAGACTTTTCTATTGGTATGGTCTGAGATGTCAAAATCCTATAAACAAAAAAACCAGCCCTCAGGCTGGTTTTTCAGTTGTGGCTATTATCCACTGATTTTTTTATATTTGGCGCGTTTGGTTACAGCTGCATCGCCTAGGCGTGACTGACGATATGCTTCATATTCAGCATAGTTACCCGTGTAAAATTCAGGCTGCTCATTTTCAAACGACAAAATATGCGTTGCAATACGGTCCAGGAACCAGCGGTCATGCGATACCACCATAACTGTACCCGGAAAGACCAAAATTGCATCTTCAAGTGCACGCAAAGTTTCAATATCAAGATCGTTTGAAGGTTCATCAAGCAGGATTACATTAGCACCCTGCTGTAAGATTTTTGCCAGCTGCAAGCGGTTTCGCTCACCACCAGAAAGTTCACCTACACGTTTCTGCTGGTCTTGGCCTTTAAAGTTAAAACGGCCAATATAAGCGCGAGACGCAATTTCGTAATCACCTACTTTCAAGATGTCCAGACCGCCAGAAACCTCTTCCCATACGGTTTTGTTGTTATCCAAGGTGTCACGAATCTGGCCAACATAGGCCACTTTAACTGAATCACCCAGAGTAACTGTTCCGGTATCTGGCTGCTGTTCCCCAGTCATCATACGGAATAGTGTGGTTTTACCCGCACCGTTTGGACCAACAATACCAACAATTGCTGTTGGTGGTACAGAAAAGGTCAGGTTTTCATAAAGCAGACGTCCATCAAAGGATTTACTGATGCCTTCAACTTCTACTACCTTATTACCTAAACGCGGACCAGGTGGAATATAAATTTCAGAAGTTTCATTGCGCTGCTGGAATTCTTTAGAGTTTAACTCTTCAAAACGCTCCATACGAGCCTTGTTCTTTTTCTGCTGGCCTTTGGCATTTGAACGAACCCATTCGAGTTCTTTTTTCAAGGCTTTAGCAAAAGACTCTTCCTGTTTCTGTTCCTGTTCTAGACGGGCATTTTTCTGTTCCAGCCAAGACGTATAATTGCCCTGGTAAGGAATACCATGTCCGCGGTCAAGCTCCAGAATCCACTCAGCAACGTTATCAAGGAAATAACGGTCGTGCGTAATAGCAACAATGGTACCAGGAAAGTCTTTTAGGAAACGTTCTAACCAAGACACAGATTCTGCATCCAAGTGGTTAGTCGGTTCGTCAAGAAGAAGCATGTCCGGTTTAGATAGAAGCAGACGGCAAAGTGCAACACGGCGGCGTTCACCCCCTGAAAGTAGAGTCACGTCAGCATCCCAAGCCGGCAAGTTTAATGCAGCAGCAGCCTGTTCCATCTGGTTATTCAGATTATGTGCATCCCAAGTCTGGATGATGGCTTCAAGTTTCTCTTGTTCTTTTGCAAGTGCATCAAAGTCAGCATCTTCTGCTGCATATTCTGCAAACACTTCATCCAGGCGGGCTAATGCATCTAACGGTTCACGCAGACCATCTTCAACATTTCCACGTACATCTTTGTTCGGATCCAGAGGTGGTTCCTGTTCCAGATAGCCGATTTTAATACCTGGTTGCGCACGTGCTTCCCCAGAGAAATCTTTATCTACGCCCGCCATGATACGGAGCAGAGTTGATTTACCTGCACCGTTAAGACCGAGCACACCAATTTTTGCACCCGGAAAAAATGACAAAGAGATGTCTTTCAGGATTTCACGCTTAGGCGGAACCATCTTCGACACACGGTTCATCGTGTAAATATATTGGGCCACGCAGGACTCCTCAATTGAAAATCAGAATATCGCAAACTGCGAAAAAATAACCAGCGTATTATACGATGAATACCATGAAAACATAAGGCGTACTCTGGGTATTCTGCGGGTTATCTCATAGCCTTTTGTGACTAAAAATTAAACTCACACCAAGATTTTGAGTTTGCTTAAACTCATCACTATACTTATGAAATAAATAGATATAGACAAAGAATAGGAAAGCTTTATTTCATATTAAAAAATGCTAGACTCGATTAGGTTTTAACCCACATCGAAGAAATAATATGACATATAAAGATGAAACTTTGGCAATTCATGCCGGTTATAGTCCTGAAGCGACGACGAAAGCCGTAGCGGTACCTATTTACCAGACCACGTCCTACTCTTTCGATAATACTCAACATGGGGCCGACCTGTTCGATTTAAAAGTCCAAGGCAATATTTATACCCGTATTATGAACCCTACAACAGCGGTTCTTGAACAGCGTATCGCAGCTCTAGAGGGTGGAATAGGTGCACTGGCACTTGCTTCGGGTATGGCGGCAATTACCTATGCGATTCAGACTATTGCCGAAGCAGGCGATAATATTGCTTCTGTTTCCACCCTATATGGTGGTACATATAATCTGTTTGCCCATACATTGCCCAAACAGGGAATTGAAGTGCGCTTCTTCGATTATCAGAATCCAGAAGCATTACACTCTCTGATTGATGATAAAACTAAACTGGTATTTGTCGAGTCAATTGGTAATCCGCTTGGCAATATCATTGATCTGGAAGCCATCAGTAAAATTGCCCATGAATATGGTATACCGGTGGTAGTTGACAATACGGTAGCGACACCGGTTTTGCTCAAGCCTTTTGAATTTGGTGCTGATATTGTGGTGCACTCGCTAACCAAATATATTGGAGGTCACGGTAACAGTATTGGTGGTGCGATTGTCGATAGCGGTAAATTCCCTTGGGGTAAATATCCGGACCGTTTTAAAGTGTTAAATACGCCCGACCCAAGTTATCATGGGGTTAACTATGTCGAGGCGCTTGGTGAAGCTGCTTATATTGCCCGTGCACGTGTTGTGCCTTTACGTAATACTGGCGCCGCCATTAGCCCGATGAATGTTTTCATGATTCTGCAAGGACTGGAAACTTTAAGCCTGCGCATGGAGCGCCATACCGAAAATGCTCTAAAAATTGCCGAGTATTTGAAAGCTCATCCAAAAGTCAAATGGGTAAATTATGCAGGCCTGACAGACCATCCACAGCATGCGCTGGCACAAAAATATGTTCAGGGTAAACCTTCGGCTATCTTATCCTTTGGGGTACAGGATGGACTTGCTGGCGGTACCCGTTTTATTGATGCACTGCAGCTCTTCACCCGCCTGGTCAATATTGGCGATGCGAAAAGTTTGGCTTGTCATCCGGCAACCACTACCCATCGTCAGCTCAATGAACAGGAGTTGAAATCTGCAGGGGTTAGCGAGGATATGGTGCGTTTATCTATCGGGATTGAACATGCTGATGACCTGATTGCCGATCTAGAACAGGCACTTGCCGCAGTTTAAGTTATACACAAGCAGGGTCACTATACATGACCCTGTTTATATTCTCTCAAATACCAGTCAGTCTGACTAAAAAGCTTGAACTCGAATGCTTCTGATAATTAGCCCTACCTGATAGCTTTATTTTAATCCGGTATATGCTTTTACTTTTCATTTATGAACTGCTTTTTTAAAGCTTTATCTTTTCAACCATTTTAACTTGTGTTAAAACACAGTATAAACACATACTCAAATTAGAGTAATTACTCTAAATATTATTTTTAGATTCAATCACTTAACTCTGGATTTTTCCTGTCATTTCGTTAAGATAAAAACCGACTGAGCCCCTTGGCCTATTGCAGGTCATGGCTATAACATATTTAAAAAAAATTATATTTATTTTGCCTCAGCAAATTTTCAGCCAGGAAGATCTACGTGAACAACAAATTAGAGAAACTTTTCAAAGACAAGGTAAATGGCAAGGTAGCACTCATCACCGGTGCTTCCAGTGGAATTGGCCTAACTACAGCCAAGAAACTTGCTCAAGCGGGTGCACATGTGCTGCTGGTTGCCCGTACTGAATCTACCTTGCAAGAAGTTCAGGCCGAAATTGAAGCAGAAGGTGGAAAAGCAACTATTTTCCCATGTGATTTAAATGATCTGGATGCTATTGATGCATGTTCCCAGAAAATTCTGGCGTCTGTAGACCATATTGATATCCTGATTAATAATGCTGGACGTTCTATTCGCCGTGCCGTCCATGAATCAATTGACCGCTTTCATGACTTTGAGCGTACCATGCAGCTGAATTATTTCGGTGCAATCCGTCTGATTCTAAATATATTGCCGCAAATGATGCAGCGTCGTGACGGACAGATTATTAATATCAGTTCAATTGGTGTGCTGGCTAATGCAACCCGTTTTTCTGCTTATGTGGCTTCTAAAGCCGCGCTAGATGCTTTTAGCCGCTGTCTGTCAGCAGAAGTGCATTCACACAAGATTGCAATCACTTCAATTTATATGCCTCTGGTGCGCACGCCCATGATTGCACCGACCAAAATTTATCGTTATGTCCCTACGCTGTCGCCTGAGCAGGCAGCTGATCTGATTGCCTATGCCATTATCAAGCGTCCGAAACGCTTGGCTACGCATCTTGGCCGTTTGGCATCCATTACTTATTCGATTGCTCCTGAAATCAACAATATGTTTATGTCAATTGGCTTTAATCTGTTTCCAAGTTCCAGCGCATCAGTGGGTAAACAGGAAAAACTTAACTGGGTTCAACGCGCTTATGCCCGTATTTTTCCAGGTGAACACTGGTAAATATAATTACTTTATCAATAAAAATGCCTCCTATTCTGGAGGCATTTTGCTAGTTTCTTTTATTCCAGAAAATTGACCCGACCGGTCTGCACATCATAAATTGCTCCCACAATGGCTATTTCTCCACGTTCAAGCATCTCTTTTAAGACAGAGCTGTGGTTAACAATATACTGGATATTGTAATGAACATTCAGGGTAGTTACCTGATCAATAAAAGGCCGGTTCAGCTCACGCGGCTGCATAATATCGTAAGCGCTCTGAACCGAATGCATTAGCGGCCCCAAGATATACTGAATATACGGCATTTCTTTAATATCAGAAATACTTTTATGCTGTAACCGCAGCTGGCAGGCACTAGTTACTGCTCCGCAGTCAGTATGGCCCAGCACCACAACTACTTTTGAACCCTTAGCCTGACAGGCAAACTCAAGAGAGCCTATGACTTTCTGTCCGGCCACATTTCCTGCAATACGCAGGCTGAATAAATCCCCAATTCCGACATCGAACAGCATCTCTGTAGGAGCTCTTGAGTCCATACAGCCGAGTACGGCAGCAATCGGATGTTGACCCTGATCAGCAGTGACCCGGATCTGCCGGTAAATATCACGTTGTAAACGTTCATTTTTCACAAAGCGCTCATTTCCTTCCTTAAGCAAGTTCAGTACTTGGGCAGGTGTCAGTTGCTGCTGCAAATCGCGAGTACTGATATCAATATCTAGTACTGCGTCATCCAGTTCATGATAATGCTGTTTGAATCCGATTAGTTTTAAATCAATCTTGCGTTTAATGGCAGTTTCATTCTGATACTCCTGAATAACTTGATAAATATCTGGATCGATTGAATCGGACTGAGTCGCATCCAGAATTAACTGCTCATCTTTATGAACATGTTCGAGAGCTGAAATGAGTGCTGAACGGTTTAAAAAAGTAACCTGTGAAGGCAGTTCAATCCGTGTAACAATACCGTGCAAATGCTTTTCCTTATATACACGTACGCCCTTATTCAAATTACCGTATAGGATAAAAGCACTACTGACCAATAATCCAATTAGAATTCCAGTGAGCAGATCTGTGAGTAAAATCGCAACTAATGTGATAATAAAAGGCAAAAACTGTTTCCAGCCCTGCTGATAAAGCTTTTTAAAGAGTTTTGGATGGGTAAGTTTAAAACCCGTTAAAATTAAAATCGCAGCTAGAGCTGATAAAGGAATCATATTCATCAATGGCACAAAAAACATCACTGCCAGTAGCAGGAAAATGCCATGAATAATGGTCGAACATTTACTGCGTGCGCCAGAATTGGCATTGACGGAGCTACGTACAATTACCGACGTAATTGGCATACCTCCAATTAAACCGGAAACAATATTGCCTGTGCCTTGTGCCCATAACTCGCGGTTCGGTGGTGATGAACGTTTTTGTGGATCAAGTTTGTCTGCCGCTTCGAGATTCAGAAGTGTTTCCAGAGAAGCGACTACCGCAAGGGTAATAGCTCCGGTGTAAATCAGTGGTTCTGCTAAATAGCCAAAATCCGGGAAAATCAGTACATCTCTTGGAGCTTCCAGTAAATTAGGTAACTGAATCAAGTTATGATTCTGAACTGCCAAAGGAGAACCCATCGACATTAAAATAAAATTTAATAGCGCAGCGGCAACCACAGCTACCAGTGCCGATGGCAGAACCAGTTTTTTAAGAGGACTACTGTCCCAAGCCAGAATTAAAAATAGACTGAGCAGACCAATCAGTGCTGCGCCTTTATCAAGGGAGCTAAAATTTGAAAAAAATGTTCCAGACCAAACTGCTGACCATGAGAAATCATGGATACCCAATAAATAAGGTAATTGGGTTGCTATCAGAATTACGCCAATTGCTGCGAGCAGCCCTAAAATAACGTTATTGGGAATAAAATTAGCAAAAAAACCTAGCTTGAATAGACCAAAGCCAATTTGAAGTAAACCGGCAAAAATAATACACAATAAAAAAGCGGCATAATTGCCGCTTAATTGATCCAGTTGTACCAGAATGACTGCCGTGAGCCCGGCCGCCGGGCCTGCCACACTGATGTGTGAGCCACTCAACACCCCGACGACAATTCCGCCTACAATCCCCGCAATAATACCGGAAATAATGGGTGCACCTGAGGCTAAAGCTATACCTAAACACAAGGGTAATGCGACCAGAAAAACGACAAGTCCAGAGAGTATATCTTTTAAATAAAAGGGTTTTCTCAAATTTAAAACTGACATAAAACAACCGTTTGGAATAAAAATTAGAATCGACTTCGAGGTCAGATGTAACACTAACATCGATGTTTTTATAAAAAGCGAGTTGATATTGTCTGACAATCTTTCTGAATTAAAGCCTGATTATGCTACTATAATGTGTGATTTTTACACTATTTTATTTAACTTTTATCTAACTCTGCCTTATGCTTGCTAGAGTTGGATTTTTTTCATCTTACTTTTTCATTTTAAGGTTTCGAAACCGCAATCCATTAAAAATTGATACGTAGAATTATAATATTTCGCTGGCCGGGTCCAGTCGGCCTGCTCTATTTCAGGCACATAAATTACCATGCCTTGTCGCGCGCGAGTCAATAAAACCCGATACGCATTTAGCAAGTATTTTTGCTTGGCTTCATTTTTAATTTTCTGCCATGTACTACCTTTGAAAGCCTGATACTTCCACTCCTGATCAAAATAAAAATTAATATCCCAAGCAACACAGGTATAGTCAATTTCCAGACCCTGTATATCAAATTCGGTAGCGACCTCTTCTAGGTAATATGAAGAGCGTACATCTGTATCTAGATTTAGAAACCAATGTTCAGGAGTAATTTTACTTTTAATATCTATTCCATCTGCTCTTAAACGCTTTGCCCCAGAGCTTGCTACAATACCGTAACGCTCCGATCCTTTTGCCCTGGTTTTTAACCATTGCTTAGCTTGCTTCAAATTTCTGCTCAATACGACAGGATAATCAGAACTGATCTCTGAATAGAGCTGTTGAGCAGCCTGAGAATTCCCCTCTAAAATATATTGAATTAATTGTGATACCCGCTCACTTCTAAATGAACGTACAGAGACAGCTAAATGTAAATCCTGTTCATTAATGCCTGTAGTTTGTAGCCAGTTCCTATGTTCTGTAGAGTCCAAATAAACGCTGTCTTCTAATATCTTTTCGGAATAATAAATTTGCCACTCAGAAAACTTCTGTTTCAAGGCTTCTAACCATTCAGTAACGCCAGCTTCTCCTGTATTGATTTCTTGACCACCACCGATTAAACAGACTACAACACACCAATCTATATGCCGGTTCATCACATTGATCAAAAACTCGGGTTCAGACATAGTAAAATTATCAATTCCCTTTTTGAGTTTCATAAAATTGGAAACCTGTTCTTTTTGCCAGGCCCGCTGCGCCTCATCAAAAACCACTACCTGCTCAACAGGTATTTCTGTAGAGCGTAAATAATAATCTCGAAAATGATGAATATTCTGTATAAACGCTTTTGCTGAACGCTCTGCCGCTAGACGACTTTTTGACAGGCCCTGCAATTTAAAATTTTTTACTGTATCGCGCACCAATGCTTCACGTAATACATCGACCAATGGCCCATTACCTGAAAGAAAAACAGCATGCTCTGTCTGATCCTTTTTCAATCGCTGATTCGCAATATTTAGACCAGCAAGCGTTTTGCCTGCACCCGGTACCCCGGTTAAAAAGCAGATCGACTTTATGTTATTCTGCTTGGAGTATTCAATGATTTCCTCAATCTTATTAGAGGTAATTTCAAGATTAATCGTACCTGCATCACTACGAGAAATCTCTTGGACTTGATGGCCTTTATATAAAGCTTGTGCTGCTTCAATAATTGTCGGTGTCGGTTTGTAGGGAGCTTCCAGCCAAGATTGGGTATTAATGACTGAATTATGAGAAAATTGCTGAATAATTTCAGAAAATATCTCTCCAAAATTTTCTGCATTACAGCATGCTACCTCATTTAATGAGGCTATTTCCTCCCAATTCTGCCTAGTTTCTGCTGCCTGTGTAGCCACCAAAACTGGAATTACTTTCTGATTATGACTACCTGCATGAAAATTAAGTAAGTCCAAACAGTAATCAATTACTTGTATTTGTGCTGAGTGACTGTATTGCGTATCTCCCACTTTGAATTCAATGACCAAAATTAAATCTTGAATGATCAAAATATTATCTACACGTTTCCCCATACGTGGAATATGAAATTCAAAAAAGATCTCGCCTTGATCAAGTATACAAAGAGCTCTCTTTAAAATCGTAATTTGCTTAAGCCATGCACTTTTTTGTAATTCATCAAGACTGAACTCATGCTGATAAGCCAGTGAACCTAATATAGCCTCTTCATTTTCATTCCTGAATTCTAAAAAATTATTCTGGTAGTAACTTTGTGCAAGACCCATTCTTTTTAGCCAAACTTTCTTCAATTTATTTTAGATAAAAAAGAAAACCTCCCACTTGGGAGGTTTCCGTTTACTTCGCAGAGATTATTTAGATCCTTTAATACCTGCTTGCAATAATAAAGCGCCTAATCCGCCAATTTTCTGTTCCTGCGGTTTAGCTGCCTGTGGTTTCTTCCCTTGTGAGCGTTCACCTTGCGGACGGGCATGTTGAGGACGTTTACCTTGTGGCTTACGCTCAGGACGCTGCTCCTGATTTTGTTCACGACGCGGACGTGGTGATGTTTTTACCGGCGCAGCAGCACCCTCAGGTCGCATAGAAAGATTAACGCGATTACGCTCTGCATCGACCTGAATCACACGTACCTGTACGATTTGTCCCGGCTTTACAATCTTGTGCGGATCTGAAACAAATTCGTTTGCCAATTCTGAAATATGTACCAGTCCATCTTGGTGTACGCCAATATCAACAAAAGCGCCAAAGTTAGTAACATTGGTTACCACGCCTTCCAGTTGCATACCTTCAGTCAGCTGTTTTACATCAGTAATATCATCACGGAACTTGGCAGTACGGAATTCAGGGCGCGGATCACGACCCGGTTTTTCCAGTTCGGCCAATACATCCTGGATAGTAGGCAGACCAAACTTGTCATCAATAAACTGGTTAGGGTCTACCTGACGAATAATTTCACTATTTCCAATAATATCTTTTACAGTAGTGGCTTTGGCTTCAACAATTTTCTCAACCAGACCATAACTTTCCGGATGAACAGAAGATGCATCTAATGGCTGATTACCTTCTTGAATACGCAGGAAGCCAGCTGCCTGTTCAAATGTACGATCGCCCAAACGGGGAACTTTTTTCAAGTCCTGACGGTTGTCGAAGCGACCGTTCTCTTTACGGTATTCTACAATTTGTTGGGCAATTGCTTTATTTAAACCAGCAATATAACCTAAAATTGCAGAAGAGGCGGTATTAACGTCTACGCCCACCGCATTTACACAATCTTCAACTACCGCATCTAACGTTTTTGCAAGACCGGCCTGATTTACATCATGCTGATACTGCCCCACGCCGATTGATTTCGGATCAATTTTAACTAGCTCAGCCAGTGGGTCCTGTAATCGACGGGCAATAGATACTGCTCCACGAATAGACACATCCAGTTCAGGCAATTCCTGAGAAGCCAGCTCACTCGCTGAATAGACTGACGCACCGGCTTCACTTACAGTCACACGGGTCAGTTTTAGATCCGGGTTGGCTGCCATCATTTCAGCCACTACAGCTTCAGTCTCGCGGCTGGCTGTACCATTACCAATTGCAATCAGTTCAATATCAAATTCACGGCACAAACGCGCAAGTTCGGCCACTGAACCTTCTTTATCTTCTTTTGGAGCAAACGGATAAATCGTACTATGGGCGAGTACATCACCTGACTCATTCACTACTGCCAGTTTTACGCCAGTACGTATACCCGGGTCTACGCCCAATGTACGTCGGCTACCTGCCGGTGCAGACAAGAGTAAATGACGCAGGTTTTCTGCAAAGACCTGCATAGCTTCATTTTCAGCAGCTAAACGCTTTTCGGTCAGTAATGAATGCTCAACCTGTGGACGTACTTTACCCATCCAGAACAGTTTTGCAGTTTGCTTGAGAAAATCCTGACGTGTCTGTGGCTGAATTTGATCCAACTGATATTCAACCTCAATACGCTGAATCGCCGGATCATTTTCACCATCAACTTTAAGGCCCAGCACATTTTCCTGACGTCCGCGCAACATGGCCAGTAAACGATGTGAAGGGACTTTGTTCAAATTTTCTGAAAATTCAAAATAGTCACGGAATTTTTTGCCAACTTCTTTCTTCTCTTCACTTGCTACTGCACTTTTCAAAACGGCAGTTTTTGCAAAGTTGGCTTTAAGCTCAGCCGTCAGCGCAATATTCTGTGCCCACTCATCAATAATAATATGCTGAATGGCATCCAGCTGGCTTTCCAGGTCTGGGTACTCTTCATGCGAGAACCCTGCAAGTGCTTCACTCGGGTCAACCTGTTCAGCCAATATTTTCTCAGCAACCGGCCCTAAACCAGCTTCTCTTGCCTTGAAAGATTTGCTGGTCCGTTTTGGACGATAAGGTGCATAAATTTCTTCAAGAGCATTTTTGGTTTCGACGGCCTCGACCCGGGCCAGCAAGTCATCGCTTAATTTATTCTGTTCTTTCAGCGATTCGATGACTTTAGCGCGTCGCTCATTTAAATCACGTAAATAGGATAAACGCGTATCAAGCTGACGTAGCTGCGTATCGTCTAAGCCTTGTGTCACTTCTTTACGGTAACGGGCAATAAAAGGAACACTGGCACCTTCATCTATAAGCTTGATGGCAGCTTCAACCTGATCTGGACGTACGGCAAGCTCGCTTGCCAGCTGCTGAACTAAGTCAGTCATCGTGTTTGATTCCACAAGGATAAATACTAAAAGCTGTGATTATAAAGACCAAGGCCATAAAATCTACTATTGTTTTATCTAAATTACACATCAGCAATAATGCTAATTTAGTGAAGTTCCATGGTTTTTATGCAATTTTACGACAAAATTCCCGTAAATTGCCAAGATCTGGCCGTTCCTGTTTATTTTTTACCTGTATATATTTGGTATCTATGTCTTGATTTTTACTGCAATATTTGGTGCTTTAGAGCATAGTAAAACTCATTGTAAGCATCGTATACTCAATACTGTATATGGGTCTGATCACGATGACAATAAACAATAAAGGAGCACATCATGAGTCTAGTTGTACCTGCTGAACATACAGATGCTGTACAAGCCGATACAGATCGCGTTGAACGTATCCTCGTGGTCGATGATGATGTGCGTTTGCGTACTCTGTTACAACGTTTTTTGGAAGATAAAGGCTTTGTTGTTAAAACTGCACACGATGCTACCCAGATGGATCGTCTGCTACAACGTGAACTGTTTTCACTGATTGTACTCGACTTTATGTTGCCAGTTGAAGATGGCTTGAGTATTTGCCGTCGTTTACGACAGTCCAATATTGATATTCCAATTATTATGCTGACCGCGCGTGGCAGTGATTCTGACCGCATTGCCGGTCTTGAGGCAGGTGCAGATGATTATCTGCCTAAACCATTTAATCCAAACGAACTTCTTGCCCGTATCCGGGCAGTTCTGCGTCGCCAGGTCCGTGAAGTACCTGGTGCTCCTAGTCAGCAGGTAGAGGTCGTAAGTTTCGGACCATGGTCTCTAGATTTATCGACCCGTACGCTGACACGTGAAGGTCAGGTGGTCACTTTAACCACTGGTGAATTTGCAGTACTTAAGGCATTGGTTCAGCATCCACGTGAGCCACTAACACGTGACAAACTGATGAATCTGGCGCGCGGTCGTGAGTGGGGCGCTATGGAGCGTTCAATTGATGTTCAGGTGTCTCGCCTGCGTCGTCTGATTGAAGAAAATCCGGCACGTGCACGTTATATTCAGACAGTCTGGGGCGTAGGTTACGTTTTTGTACCAGATGGCGCTGAATAACCCGTTTATTTTATGATCGGAATTATCCTAATGATTTGTACATGCCATTCACTACTGGGAGGTTTTATATCTGCCAATAAAGTGAATGGCTAGTTCGTATAAGAATGCTTAAAAAACCGTATTGTCTATGGCCTTTGAGCCAAGACAAGCCGCTAAAATTCTGTCATAAAATTACAGTCTGAGTATAAAATACACTTATAGGAATCCAGAGTGAAACTCGACCCTATTGATCCGCAAGAATTTACTGACTATGTAGCTTATTCAGAGAAAAAACGCACCCGTGGGGAACGTTTCCTGGACAAGATCAAGCCACGCTCCGCAGCAATGCGTACTACAGTTCTGGTCGGTTTTGTGGTGCTGTTCAGTCTGGTCATGTCACTCTGGTTTTTCTGGCGTACTTTATATTTACCTGAAATTCAGCAACATGCCCGTTATCTGGCTGTTGAGCTTGAAATTATTAACAACCCCAAACTGCGTATCTTCCATGACAATGTTGAAATGGATATAGATACCTGGCTCAAAAATCGGGTCGGAATTGAATATGTCACTGACCCTAAAGAGTATCCCAATGTTCGGGAAAAGGTGATCGCCGAATTCTTTACTAACCATATTGAAGAAAAGCTGGCTAGAGAGTTAAAAGTCGATAATGTTACGGTGTATTTCCAGTTTAAGCCAAGCCCAAGAATCTGGATACAGACCCCCGAAATGCACGGAAACTGGGTCCGTGAACCATTAAAAACTTATGCCAACTATAGCCCTGAACTGATTTTTGGTTGGCTGCTCGGTGTTCCAATTATTGCATCTATTATTATTTTGACATTGGTTCGGCAGTTAAATCGCCCCTTACGTCGGCTGCAAAATGCGGCAAACCAGTACAGCAAAACCGGGAAGGCACCTTATCTAGAAACTAATCATGGTCCACTAGAAATCCGTCAGGTAAATCAGGCCTTTAATCATATGGTTTATACACTGGAGCAGACAGAGCGCGAGCGGATGATCATGCTAGCAGGTATTTCACATGATTTACGTACACCGTTGACCCGAATTCGTCTGACTGCTGAAATGTTACCGGATGAATTCCTGCGTGAAGGGCTGATTTATGACGTTGACGATATGGATGCAATTTTGAATCAGTTTATCTCCTATATGCGTGATGGCTCTGACGAAGAATTAAAAGACACCAATATCAACATCTTGCTACAGGAATTGATTGTACAGTTCAAACCGCTAGATATTCGTTTTGAAGCACAGGATGTTCCTATCATTCCAGCACGTAGCCTGTCATTGAAACGCCTGATTGGCAACCTGATCAATAATGCCAAGCGTTATGGTGCTGAACCAATCGAACTCTCTGCCTATACAGAAAATGACCGGATTATCATCAAGGTAGCAGATCATGGCGAAGGGATTCCAGAAGACCAGATTCAGGATCTGATGCAACCTTTTGTGCGTGGAGACTCCGCCCGTACCGTACAAGGTAGTGGTTTGGGCTTAGCAATTGTCAAACGTATTGTTGATATCCATCAAGGTGAGCTTAAAATCCATAATCGTCCTGAAGGCGGATTAGAAGCTATTATCTCACTGCTGATACCTAAAGAGAAAACTGAAGAAAACAGTAGTCATAATCCGCTAGAAAAGATCAAGCAAAGTCTAAGTGACCGTTTTTAATCATGATTAAATTTTAGACATTTGAATTTTACAATTATCTTAGCCTTTAAAAATATTTATTTAAAAAATAGTAGTTTAAAAAGCATCAAAAATATTTATACCTTCATTTTCTGAAAAAATTAGACCTTAGCCTAACAGGCATGCACAATTTGTTTTTTGGGCGGTACAATCCGTCTAGTTTCGAGCATATTGAGAGTAAACCATGTCTTTAGATCGTATTCGATTAGCCTCCCTTCATGACAAAGTAATCAGTGCAGATCAAGCTGCCGAGTTCATCCAAGATGGCATGACTATCGGTATGAGTGGCTTTACTCGTGCAGGTGAAGCCAAAGCAATTCCTCAGGCACTGGTAAAACGTGCCAAGCAGCATCCTTTAAAAATCTCCCTAATTACCGGTGCAAGCTTGGGTAACGATCTGGACAAACAGATGACTGAAGCTGGTGTGCTGGCTCGTCGCATGCCATTTCAGGTAGATAACACACTGCGCCGTGCGATCAACAATGGCGAAGTAATGTTTATTGACCAGCATTTGTCTGAAACTGTAGAACAGATGCGTAACCTGCAGCTTAAACGCCCGGATATTGCAGTTATTGAAGCAGTTGCAATTACTAAAGATGGCCATATTGTGCCAACAACTTCTGTAGGTAACTCTGCAAGCTTTGCTATTTTTGCAGAAAAAGTCATTATTGAAATTAACACTTCAGTAAGTGAAGAATTTGAAGGTCTGCATGACATTTATATTCCGACTTACCGTCCAACCCGTACACCAGTACCTTTAACTCAGGTAGATGACCGTATCGGTTCAACTGCGATTCCAATTGATCCTGCAAAAATCGTTGGTATTGTATTTAATGAAACACCAGATTCTCCATCTACAGTAACACCACCAGATGTGGAAACTCAGGCAATTGCCAATCATTTGATTAATTTCTTTGAAAAAGAAGTTGCTGATGGCCGTTTACCGAAAAATTTGGGCCCTTTGCAAGCAGGTATCGGCTCAATTGCCAATGCTGTACTGACCGGCTTTAAAGATTCAAACTTTGAAGATCTAGTGATGTATTCAGAAGTATTACAAGACTGTACTTTTGAGCTGATCGATGCCGGTAAAATGAAATTTGCTTCTGGCTGTTCAATGACATTGTCTACCCAGTGTGGTGAGCGTGTTTTCGGCAACCTGGAAGCATATAAAGACAAGTTTGTATTACGTCCACAAGAAATTTCAAACCACCCTGAACTGGTACGCCGTTTAGGTATTATTGGTATTAACACTGCGCTTGAGTTTGATATTTACGGTAATGTGAATTCTACCCATGTTTGTGGCACCAAGATGATGAATGGTATTGGTGGTTCAGGTGACTTTGCCCGTAATGCACACTTGGCAATTTTTGTAACCAAATCGATTGCAAAAGGGGGCGATATTTCTTCAATCGTTCCAATGGTATCTCATGTTGACCATACCGAACACGATGTTGATATTCTGGTTACAGAACAGGGTCTAGCTGACCTTCGTGGACTGGCTCCACGTGAGCGTGCTCGTGTAATTATCGAGAACTGTGTACACCCACTTTATAAAGATGCCTTGAACGACTATTTTGATCGTTCAACTGCTAAAGGTGGCCATACACCACATCTGCTTCGTGAAGCGCTGCAATGGCATATTAACTTTGAAGAAAATGGACATATGCTGGCTGTTGAGCCTGCAGTAAAAACTGCTTAATAGCATTCAGTTAAAAAACGCCCATCTGGGCGTTTTTTCTTGTCTGAATTATTGCAATAGCAAGAACTGGATTAATTTATGCGAAGGCGGGGTGTAGTGGTAACTGGCTGACTAAAGTCTATCTCTCTAAGGGCCTGAGTCTCTAGTGTACCTAGCGAAACCTTACCCAAATCCCACTGAATCTGTCCTGATTCATTACGAAATGGCTGTAACATGATCTCCAGCCCACGCATCGGGTTATCTGACTGTAAACCTGCTGCTATCGCCAGTAAATGCTGTTGTAAGGCTAAGGGCAGATGATCCATATTAACCTCTGGCCTGCCCTCACTCGCTTCAATATTCCGCACCGGATGGGCATTAACAGTGATATTCTGCAAGTCATCCTCAATCTGCATCATCCGATGCTGTAAAGCACGCTGCTCGCTTTTCCTCTCCTGATAGGGAATAAACCCAGTTTCCTGGCGCATCTCAGGCTCAGCCATGACTTTTAATACTGGCAGTTCGACACTTTGTGCAAAAACTGCTGTCGAAGCATTTATGCTAAAAACCATCAGAACAATGTATTTAAAGAAGTGCATAACTATGTCACTCCAGAGCTGGTATCAGTTCAATATATGATTCATTTTTTTCATTTTGTATAAGAATTAACCATCAATTCTGTTACGCTCAGTTAAATCAGTATCTGAATATTAATAAAGACCGCTGATTTTGCCCTTTAGCTATATTCATCATTTTTAATCAGCATAAAAAAAGCCCCATACAGTATATGGGGCTTTTCAAATATGGTGGCGTGAGGCAGGATCGAACTGCCGACACACGGATTTTCAATCCGTTGCTCTACCGACTGAGCTATCGCGCCGATGAGGTGTATTAAGCCGTATCTGCTGGCAAGAGTCAACAAAAATCAGTTTTTTTTAGTTTAAATGCATATATTTTAAGCAAAAAAAATCCCTGATGGGATCAGGGACTGAAAACACAAATATGGTGGCGTGAGGCAGGATCGAACTGCCGACACACGGATTTTCAATCCGTTGCTCTACCGACTGAGCTATCGCGCCGATGTGGGGCGTATTAAACAATCTAATTAACTGATCGTCAAGTCTTTCCTTTATAAAAATATTTAAAAGATTATTTTTCATGCAAAATCAAAAAGATTGAACAAGCAGTAATAGCGAGACTAATAAACTTAACATCCTCTTAAGCTATATTTGCCTAGTTATATCTTTACAGTTTACCTAGATGTGCCAAGCAACGATGGATAGCCCCACAGCCTGGGTCAAACCTTTTGACTTCTTTTGCCTCTTCATAGCGGCAGACTTCACTGACCAGACGTTCAGCAACTCCACGACCGCGATTTGCCGGATGTACTACGATATATTCCAGAGTCTTACTCTCCCCTTGTCCCGTACACCAGATTGCACCTATAATTTTGGTATTAAACTCTGCTGTATACAACGTTGTATACTGGGCCAGATGCTGTTCAAGTTGCTCGACCGCATCCTGCCCGTCTCCGAATTCGGGACTGGTGTCATACAATCGCTCAAGCTGACTGCGGACTTCTGCATTTTCTAGAGAAGTATGAGCATGTACGGTAATAGGCATTGATTAACCCTCCTGAGCAATCTAATATGCTGTGGCTTTGACCTTGATCAACACAGCGCAAGTTTTCACATCAAACATTTTTGACGTTTTTGAGGAATGTGTCCATGACGCAACGTATCAGTGAAGTGGTAAGAAATACTAACGAAACCAAGATTCGAGTTCGTCTCAACCTTGATGGTACGGGTCAGGGCACCTTAAATACTGGCATTCCCTTTTTAGATCATATGATTGATCAAATCAAGCGTCATGGTCTTTTTGATATTGATATTCATTGTGATGGTGATCTGGAAATTGATGACCACCATACAGTAGAAGATTGTGGTATTACGTTAGGTCAGGCTTTTGCCCAGGCACTGGGTGATAAAAAGGGATTGCGCCGCTATGGACACTTTTATGCGCCACTAGATGAATCACTGTCACGTGTTGTAGTCGATCTCTCTGGCCGTCCGGGTCTGTTTATGGATATTCCATTTACCCGTGCCCGTATTGGCAGTTTTGATGTAGACCTGTTTTCTGAATTCTTCCAGGGCTTTGTCAATCATTCCTTAATGACCTTGCATATCGACAATCTGAAAGGGAAAAATTCACACCACCAGATTGAAAGTGTATTCAAAGCCTTTGCACGTGCCCTGCGTATGGCATGTGAAGTCGATCCACGTGCAGAAAATACTGTGGCCTCAACTAAAGGTAGCCTGTAATGACCCGTATTGCTTTACTTGACTATGGCATGGGCAATCTGCACTCAGCCGCGAAAGCACTAGAGTATGTGGGTGCTACTGTTGATGTCACCAATGACCCTAAACTCATTGCTCAGGCAGATAAAATTGTGTTCCCCGGTGTTGGGGCAATGCGTGACTGTATGCAAGGTATGCATGAAGCCGGAATTGATGATGTTGTTAAAAATGCAGTATTCAATAAACCGGTTCTAGCTATATGTGTCGGCATGCAGGCATTAATGCAATATTCTGAGGAAAATGGTGGCGCCGATGCCTTGGGTATTTTCGCAGGCGCAGTGAAGCGTTTTCCTGAGATTGAAGGTTTAAAAGTTCCCCACATGGGCTGGAACCAAGTTAAGCAGACTGAACCAAGTCATCCAATGTGGAAAAATATTGCTCAGGATAGCCGTTTTTATTTTGTGCATAGTTTTTATGTCGAACCACAGAACCCTGAACTGGTTGCGGCAACCTGCCATTATGGACTGGACTTCTGTACAGCTATCCAAAAAGATAATCTATTCGCCACCCAATTTCATCCAGAAAAAAGCCATACTGCCGGTCTACAGTTACTTAAAAACTTTGTGGACTGGAAGATTTAAACAGGTCTAAAACCTTTTACCATAGCTCATCATCAGGTGGGCTTTTTTATTGTAATTCAGCTTTAAACCTATAGTTTAGAAGTTTTCACTTTTCCTTTTGTTCAAGCTTGTTTATGATGCCTACTGCTTTAAACAAAAACTTAATAAAAACATTAAGGATTATAAAAAATGACTTCCAGTTTCAGTTCAACTACAGATTCACCTTTAAAAGCACATGGCCGTTTTGGACGTCTGTCCTTTTTAGGATGGAACATGCTGATGAGTTTCGGCGTTATCCTGCTTGTTTTCTTAATAGGGCTTTTTGCACCGGGTTTATTTAATACTGCTGAGGGTGCAGAGAACATCTCTATACCTGGTCTGATCATGATGGGGATCTTGTATATTGTCCTGATATACTTTAGCTTTATTTTTACCATTCGGCGTCTGCATGACCGCAATCATACCGGCTGGTTATCACTGCTGATGCTAGTACCGCTGGTGAATCTGTTTTTAATATTATATCTGTTCTTTGCCCGTGGTGATGAAGGCATAAATAACTATGGACCGCCGCGTGCAACCGCAACTTGGGAAAAGGTGCTAGGCTGGTTATATATAGTAATTGTTCCACTCGGAATTTTAACAGCTATTGCTGTTCCAGCTTATCAGGACTATGTACAAAAAGCACAATATAGCCAGCTTGAAATACAGCAACGGGCTGAATAGCAGGCCTATACTCAAGCCATGTATCGGCTGAAGTATTATAAATAGTTGATACTTTTACTCGGGAGCTTTTTTTATGCCTGAAAGCACTGAACTTCCTCTGCTCCCGAATAAAGAAGAAATCAACAAGCTTCCTCTCTTTAAAAATTTAGATGCTTCACATATCTATGTGCTTAGCAGTCTGAAAGACTGTCTACCTCTGCAATATGAATTAGTTACGGCTACTGTACTGGGTTTTGATTCAGAATCTAAACCGACTTTTAGACGTGGCGAGATTTCAATGGGTCCTCATCTTATCCAACTGGCCACTGCAGAAAAGGTGTTCCTGTTTCAGCTTAACCCAGACATCCTCAATTTTCTCAAGCCAATATTGGCAAATCAGAAACAGGTGAAGGTCGGTTTTGGTTTAAAAAATGATGTCCATCTTTTTCAGAAAAAAGGTATAGAACTGCAAAGTACAGTAGAACTCTCAAAATGCTTTTCTGCATTTGGCTTTAAACAGCCTGTAGGTTTAAAAAATGCTGTGGCCCTGCTATTCCAGCAAAATTTTCCCAAATCTAAAAAAATCAGTATGTCTGACTGGTCTAATATGAGTTTAAGCTCAGCACAAATTGACTATGCAGCAGCAGATGTTTATGCAGCACTGCTGGTATTTCAGGAACTCAGAAAACGTAGCCTATTGCCTGAGCATACTTTACGGCTGCTTGAACAGGTGAACTGTTTAGACCAGTGACCGCGTCATGGTTATCCAGATTTCCTGTTTTATAAATGATGTGCCTGATCTTATGTATCTTATGTAAAGATAGCTGCATCTATGAATAGAATTTTAATTGATCAGCAGCGAATCAAATAAGTGATTTGATATTCCCTTTAATTGCGGGACATAGTTACTAGTTCAGATTGGTAATAGCAGCTCAATTACCGCACCTTATCATTTGGATACTTAGCCTGAAGTTAATTGCTGAATTCACTTAATAACATGTTTGTTTTTATATAGAATCCCATACTGAATAATACAAAAACATAACTCTAAGCTGACAATATCTAGCCTAATTTAAGTCAGTCTTATTTTATTGATAGATAAAAATATAGCATTTAGAAAATTCAAGTTTATTGTTAAGATTAGACCAATAAAATTCAACAGGTTAAGCAAGGAGCGAAAGCATGCTGATTATCCCGGCAATTGATCTAAAAGATGGTAAATGTGTCCGTTTAAAACAGGGCCGTATGGAAGACGATACAGTGTTTTCTGATGATCCGGTAGCAACTGCACAGCATTGGGTCAATGAAGGGGCACGTCGTTTGCATCTGGTCGATCTGAACGGTGCTTTTGCAGGTACACCCATTCATAAACCTGTAGTTGAAGCTATTGTACGGGCACAACCAGAACTGCCTGTGCAGATTGGTGGCGGAATCCGCTCTCTGGAAACGATTGAACATTATCTTGAAGCCGGGGTGTCTTTCGTTATTATTGGAACTAAAGCAGTTCAAAATCCTGAATTTGTTGAAGAAGCCTGTAAAAAATTTGCTGGACGCATTATTGTGGGTATCGATGCCAAAGATGGTATGGTCGCTACTGATGGCTGGGCTAACGTTACTGATGTTAAAGCGACAGAATTGGCCAAACGATTTGCAGATGCGGGTGTATCCAGTATTGTATATACTGATATTGCGCGTGACGGGATGATGCAAGGTGTAAATATTGAGCAGACCGTAGCCTTGGCCCAGTACTCGGGGTTACCTGTTATTGCTTCTGGTGGCGTAACCAATATGGAAGATATCCGTATGCTGAAAGACCAGCCAGGCATCTTAGGTGCAATCACCGGTCGTGCAATCTATGAAGGTACGCTCAGTCTGCGTGAAGCACAATTGCTTCTTGACGAGCAATCGCCTGTAGTGCTGTAAATATACAGCCAGATTTAAAGAGGCCATCTGGCCTCTTTTTTATATTAACTGAAACCTCTTTTTATAGTGTACTGCCGCTTTATAAATGAGCAGCAAGTAAAACAGAGTAAAAATATAATATCTGCTTATGAATAGGGTTTAACTGGAAACTAGCAAAGGTTGTATCTGGTGCAGGCTTATCGCAATATAAGCAGGCCTTAAAACCAAGCCAGATGTAATGAATACTGCAAATTTATCCAAACTCGCTTCCTCTTCGCTGCTGCCACAATTTGCCCTGATTCTGATAACAGTGATCTGGGGTGGAACTTTCCTGACAGTCCAGTTTGCTCTGAATTATAGTTCACCAATGTTTTTTGTAGGCTGCCGGTTTGCAGCCGCAGCTCTGGCGGTGCTGCTGCTATCCTGGAGAATTATGCGTGGCCTCAATCTGCGAGAGTTGTTAGCAGGCTTCCTAATTGGCTGCACCATTGCGATTGGATATGGTACGCAGACTATTGGTTTACATACTATTAGTAGCAGTGAGTCAGCATTTCTTACGGCAGTATATGTTCCGCTTGTTCCATTTTTACTCTGGATTATTTTTCGCAAAACACCACATATCATGACCTGGATAGGTGTCATTCTGGCCTTTAGCGGATTGGTACTCTTGACTGGTAATGGTTTTACGCAGATCTCTTTTAGTTTTGGACAGGCGCTCACATTATTTGGTGCTATCGCCATTGCACTGGAAATTATCCTGATCGGCTATTTTGCAGGAAAGGTAGATTTGCGGCGGGTAACAGTTATTCAGCTGGTTTTTACTTCGGTGTTAAGTTTTATGAGTATGCCATTTCTGGGAGAGCACAGTATCCCGGTATTTTCCTGGCAGCTTGCAGTAGCAGCTTTTGGTTTAGGAATAAGCAGTGCAATTATTCAACTAGTCATGAATTGGGCACAGCGTTATGTAGAGTCATCCCGTGCGGCAATTATCTATGCAGGAGAACCCATCTGGGCCAGCCTATTTGGCCGGCTGGCAGGTGAGCGTCTGGCGCCATTAGCTTTAATAGGCGGTGCTTTGGTCGTTCTGAGCATTATCATAAGTGAATGGCGACCTAAGTTTTTAAATTCAAAAGATATAGAGCCTGTTACTGAAGATTTAAATACTTTAAATAATAAAAAAGCCTGATGTTTCAGGCTTTTGAAATTAATTTAAAATCATTCATACATGGCTTTATTTTCATTTAAACGTAATAAACCTTTAATAGCACGGTATACAATCCATAGCCATGCTAACCCGATTACTCCTACACAAAAACCTGAGGCAAGTAGCAGAACTGAGGCAAAAGCATCGGCATTATTATCTGTAAACAGCAAAAAGATAAAAGGAATAAAAGCCACAATATTCCAAATCAGATACCACCAGAATGTCCGAATCTGCCAAGTAAAATGACTTTCATAAATACTGCCGCGCATCTGGTCTTGTTTAACATAATTGATCACTAGCGCCACTACAGCTAGCAAACCAGCTGTGAAAATCGCCAGAATATAAAGAATATACAGACTGAAAGTCAGACTGCGTCTTGAGTCATTCATGACAGTACCAGAATTCATTTATTTTTCCTTTTTTAAGTATGAATTTGAATCAATAGGGATTCAAGGGAGAAATCAGCCATAAAACCAACAGGATATTTAGAACTATAGTAATCCAATATATTTTTCGAAAAGGTTGTTTTTGTGTTTTATGTCGCAGTTTCTGTTGGGCTAACCAGGCAGCAGGCCACCCTCCCAGAAAGGATAATATATGTAGAGTCTGCTCAGATATACGGCGCCGTCCGGCCTGTGCTGCTTCTTTATCCTGAGCATAAAACCAGTAAGTTGCTACATTCATGAGCATAGTAAATAATAAAAGCAGTCCATTTATAAGACCACTCGCAGTCACTATACCCAACATTATAAAATAGACTGCGATCAGAAGCTGAAAGGGCTGCAAAGCTTTTTTAGATTGTGAACGTGTCTGCTGCCGGGCTGGTTTTTTACGGGCCTGTGCAGCTGTGAGATAGGTCACCTGCTGAGCACGATAGCGGCCCTGTGCATCCAGAATAACCAAGTATTCCAGTGCACAACCAATAATTGGCCGGGGTCCAGGTCGGGCAAAATCCTTTATATGTAAAAATACCCGTCCTTTATTAGGCTCATTGGGTTGAATAAATCCATAGTCTTTTTCATCAAACCACTCTACCAGTCGCCCCTGATCGCGCATCATTTGCCTTACTTCCCGATAAGTGCCAGACGATTTTGTAGCATATTACGCATTTCTAGCGGGTCTTTTTGCAAGATATCCTCTCCACCTCGCTGTTCCTGCGCATTCTTCTGTGCTACTTGCAGACGCATTAACCAGAAACGGCAGGCTGCCATGGTCAGATAAACCGGCAGACAGGCTCTTTCATCTTCTGTCAGCATACGCACAGTCTGATAGTTTTCCAGATATGCTCGTACCCGTATCTGATCAAGTTTCACCGCCGGATAATCGCTACAGAAATCATTAATCGTAATGGCAATATCAAACAGCAATTCATCATGGTTTAGTTCATAAAAGTCTAGAATTCCCTTTAAAGTGTCACCCTCGAATAAGGTATTGTCACGAAACAGATCGGAATGAATGAAGCCAAGCGGGCGCTGCGGGTATTTGGCCTGGAATATTTCAAACTGCTGAAATACACTATCCAGTAAAAGCTGGTCTTGTACATCCATGTCGGGCCTTAGTTCAGCAGCAACCTGACTCCAGTAACTATGATTACGGTAGCTCTGGCGCTCAAAATCAAAATCCTGTAAAGCGACATGCAATTTTGCCTGTGCTCTGGCAACCTCAGCTGTCTGGGCAGTATTGGCCGGTATAGGGTGCTCTCCTACCAGTCGTGGTGCAATCTGGGCAGGCTTTCCGGCAATCTGGCCAATTGCAGCTTCAGCCTGTTTTAAGGGCACCGCAACTGGCAAATGTGCATTGCCCAGATGCTCAAGTACTGGCACCAGTTCACCTGCCTGTGCTGCATTCATCTCTTCAAATACTGTAAGTACAAACTGCGAACCATCCTCGTTCACTAAAAAATAGTTTGTATTCTGAATACCGCCTTGAATTGGAATCAGTTCCTGAACCTTTAGTCCATAAGGTGCTGCGAAGGACTGAACTTCCTTTAAACTCAACGGCGTATAAACCGACATAGAAAACCTGCAAAAAAACATATCGAATTTGATAGAATACCTTCTCCCTCTATCAAGGTGTAGCATCTGCAGAGGTGAGTTTCATAATCGGCTGTTATAATTGGAAAAATTTATGCTCGCAAAACGTATTATCCCCTGCCTGGACGTTGATAATGGCCGAGTGGTAAAAGGCGTACAGTTTCTTGATATCCGCGATGCCGGTGATCCGGTTGAAGTGGCCCGCCGTTATAATGAACAGGGCGCCGATGAAATTACCTTCCTTGATATTACTGCAACCCATCATGGGCGGGATACGACTTATCGTACAGTCGAACGTATGGCCGAAAGTGTATTTGTTCCCCTTACTGTTGGCGGCGGTGTGCGCAAAGTCGAAGATATCCGTTTATTGCTTAATGCCGGTGCAGACAAGGTCAGTATTAATTCTGCTGCTGTATTTAATCCTGAATTTGTTCAGGAAGCATCCCAGCGTTTTGGTGCACAATGTATTGTTGTTGCAATTGATGCCAAAAAAACCGGTGAAAATAAATGGGAAATTTTTACCCATGGAGGCCGTAAACCGACAGGTATTGATGCTATTGAATGGTCTGTCAAAATGGCAGAATACGGCGCAGGCGAGTTATTAATTACCAGTATGGATGCCGATGGGACTAAAGCCGGTTATGACCTGCAACTGATGCGTGCTATTAATAACCAGGTGAATGTACCAACTATCGCATCTGGTGGAGTGGGTAATCTTCAGCATCTGGCGGATGGTATTTTAAAAGGTGGAGCTGATGCAGTACTGGCCGCAAGTATTTTTCATTTTGACCAGCACACTATTCCTGAAGCAAAACAGTATCTGGCAGAGCAAGGTATTGAAATGCGCCTTTAACCGGAAAAATAAAGAATTTAAAAAAAAGAGTGTATCCCCCACACTCTTTTTACTTCGGAAAAAAATCTACTTTCAGGACAGCTTTCTTTTAAGCTCCCTGCTCTGTTTCAGTTAAATATATACTCTTATTTTCAGATTCAGCTATTCCTGCTTGAATATATTGTGCGGGAAAATAACGCCCTGCTATTTTTTGTAATGACTTTGACAGAGGTTCTGGCAATGCTATACCTAAAGGGTTTTTTTCCTGTAGATCCTGAACAGAAATAATCCGGGTTCCCATAATATAGTCAAACCAGGGTTTGGTTACACACCAGTTAGCATCCTGATTGGCATTCATATGGTGGTCATAATGCCAAGGAATAACCTTTATGGCCCATTCCGGTTCCAGATGAGCCTTGCGGTGTGTATAAAAATAATTGATAGCACTATACCAGGCTGCCAGCGCCATACCCTTAGAGATGGGATAAAACATCAGACTGGTTGCAGTTGCCACTGCTCCTAGTGAAATCAGTTCATTACGGGTTCGCCAGTTTTTTATCCCTTCTATATAACCTTGATCAAAAAATTCAGTTTTACGAACAATTTTATGATGTTCCCAATGTGATTTCATGCTATCTGGCACGGGAGAGTAACGTGGCTTTCCAGCACGGTGTGTACCATGCAAAATATATTTATGCGCTACCCATTCAAATGCATTGGCGACGATCAGACCCGCAACAAAACCTTTCCACATAACTCTTCCTCCCTTTTACTTGAATATAAAAAGCTTTCCATGCTAAATATTGACTTGGCTCAGCCAATTTATTGACAAAATACGACAGGAAATTTATTTCAATGCAGGGATATAGTGGTTCAGTCTTTGGTGGACTGGCGCAATTACTGCTAGATTACTATCAGGCACAGGCCCTAACCGTACCGAAACAATTACAGCATATACAGCAACAGGAGCGATTCGAATACCGCATCTGGCGGGAGCTTTTATTAGGGCTAGAACAACAATTACAAAAACCGGCACTAGGTTTAGATATTGCAGCTTATGTCCAGCCACGACATTTAGGCATTATTGCCTATCTGGCACTGTCCTGTGAAAGTCTGGGAGAGGCATTGCAACGCTACCATGACTTTCACCGCCTGATTTATGACGGCAGCCCCTTATGTATTACTTCAGATATTAAATATGTTTCCGTGAGCTGGGAAGAACCAGAAGCACAGCCCTGCCAGATTACCGATGAGATTGCTATCGCTTTAATGGTCGAGTTTCTTAAACACTTTATGGTACTGGACCAGATTCATTTATATGAAGTGCATTTCTCCTGTCCGGCTCCAAGAAATATTGCATTATATGAACAGTATTTTCATTGTAAGGTCCGGTTTTCCCAGCCGCTAACCCGACTTTTACTCCCATTTAGTGAACTTTCCAAGCCTATAAAGCATAGTGATCAAACTCTACAGCATCTCCTGATGCAGCAGGCTCAAGCTCTTTTAGAAAAACTGCCACACAGCACCCAGCTGGATCAACGTCTGCAGCAGGTTATACTCAAGGGTTTACAACGTGATGAGTATCAGATTGAACAGGTAGCAGTAAAACTGGAAATGTCTGTACGTCAGTTACAACGCCATTTACAGCAGCAAGGTAGTACTTATCAGGAGCGTGTGCAACATATCAGGTTCATGCTGGCAAGACAGTATTTAAAAGACCCGTATCTCAGCTTAAAAGAAATCGCTTTGCTATTGGGCTATTCAGAACAAAGTGCTTTTCAACGGGCGTTCAAGCACTGGACTGGACAGACGCCGCGACAATGGCGCCTGTATGAGCAAGATATAAAAACTTAAAGTTAAAGGAAGGGGTTTTCAATTTCATGTTCAGGCTGTCGTTCAATCTGCTCGGGTAAAGGCTGAGCCTGTTCAAGCGCCTGAACCAGATCATTCATAAATGCCTGCAATTTTTTGGCTGCCTGCAATCCCTGCTGGTCTTTGGTAATCTGTAAATTGCCGTAAATATTGACACAGTCTAGCTGGTTTTCTAAGGTCAGGTCATAAATCGCAGAGGATTCTGTGCCATTTTCAAAAGGTTTAAACATCTGCACACTCCTTATTCTCGATTTTATATCTAATATTTAGGTTACCAAATCAGGAAGTTTTGTTTAGCTTTTTATGACAACTTATTTGAACAGTTGCAAAATAAATTGTAGTAAGGCAGAAAGCAACTGCTGTATGCCTGAATTAGTTGCTGCACTGCTGACATTACTTATACTGGTGCCTGACTTTTGCTGCTTGAATTCCTGCTGTGCAGTTTCAATCTGCTCCCGGTTTGCATCTACGGCACACTGGCTTTCTGCATCCCAGTGTGAATACTCAAGCGGTTTATTTGCTTTAACTGCCGTACTGGTCAATGGCAGCTTATAGGTATTACGTTTTTGCTCTTCAGTAAGCTGTGGAAACAGATTAATCCCAAGCTGCTCTTCCAGATAGCAGACACTTACAATTTTGACCTGTAAAGAATTATTATTGGGCGCGTAATAAGCTCCTATTGCACCAGTTTTCGGGAGATACACTGCTTTATATACGGCTGTCGGTACAATTACACCCCGGCCAATAGTTTTCAGTTTTTTCCCTGTAAATAACGGACCGGTAACTACGTAAACATTTTGCTTTTGCTTGGTGACAATAGCGCGCGTGGCTTCTTCCAGTTCACGCCAGACTTGCTGATTATTTTTAGGCGCCTGCGGTACCATATTGGCCAGAGAAAAACTGTCATACTGGGAGGAGCTATTGCTCATATCCCCATTAGGCGCCATATGTCCACGGTCATAACCTGAACCTCGATAATCAGAGAGCAAGGCCCGGTGGCGCTCTGCTACGCGACTCTCTTCATGAAAATTGTCTTCACGCTTGATTTTGGTACTGAGGCGCTGTGGATTTAAATATTCTGCAACCCAGAGTGGTGTTTTCGATACTCCTGAATACATGACATTAAACCCGTTAAAACAAAGCGGATAACTATCTTTCTTCAGACTTTCCTTTACCAGATAGGGCGGCACTTCACGATAGAACTGGTTTAGGCAGGCCGCATTTGATGTCCCGGCTGTAAACAGCTGACCGATTTTTTCTTCACCGAAGGCTATGGCAAAACTTCCGGCCGCAAGCACACCTAACAACCCTTTAGACAGGCGGCTATTTAAAAATGGGGTCTTCGATCTACTCTTACTACGTGTCTTACGAGTGGCCATATCTTTGTATCAAAACAACGGTTTCCGGCAGCTTAACAAGCCCTCTATATGAAGTATATTGCATATACCTTTATTTGATTAAAGCGTCATCAAAATTGCATGAAAAAGTCCGTAAAAAACGTAACATTTTGTTCGCTTTATTAAAGGGTTTCTGAATACTCTTTTAAGTATTACGTATGTTTGATTGAAAAGAAAAAGTGCTTTATGAGAAGGTAATGATCTCCCGATTAAAACAAACACAAGTGTTCATGAGGAGTTTAATATGCGTTCTAAACTAATCGGCCTAGGCTTCATTACCGGAATGTGTAGTATAACAGCTTTCGCAGAACCTCCAGTACAACCTGGAGATACTCTGGAAAGCCTATCGAAAGTCCGGATTAATACTACAGTGAATGGACAGCCAGGTTCACTCAGTGAAATGATGGGTAATGGTCAATACCGTTCTTCATCCCAGTCTGCTATCTCGGACAGCAATACACTGGCACGTGATTCGTCCAGCACACGCAGCATGGGTAGCACTGGCAGTACTACAGGTATTAATACTAATAGCCGTACCACTGGTGTTGGTACTACAGGCGGAATGAGTGGCTCGATGGGTACAAACAGCATGGGCACTTATGGCGGTACTCCGAGCACAGGCACCTATAGTGGAACCAGCTCAGGTACTTCTTCCGGTACCACTACCGGCACCAGCTCGGGTTATAGCAACTCAGCTGGCACCAGCTCAGGCTATAGCGGTACAGGTGCGACCAGCAGTACGACCAGTAACGGCACTACAGGTACGAGTCGTATGGGAAGTGCAACTGGCAATAGCAGCATGAGCGGTACAGGCAGTATAGGCGGATCAACTGGTACGGGCAGTGGCACAGGTAGTTCAGGCTCAACCGGTAGTGGCAGTGGCGCCGGTCGTTAAGCCTTGTCTAGTCGTTCTATAAGATACATATTCAAGCTCAAAATTTTAACTACTCCTCCAGAGTAAAAAAACCAAGGCCTATGTGCCTTGGTTTTTTTATTCTTACTATTTTATTTAAGAGACTCAGATTTCAATCTGGCTGCCCAGTTCTACTACACGGTTAGTAGGTATTTTATAGAAGTCACTCACCGGGCTGGTATTACGTTGCATGGAAATAAACAGCTTTTCACGCCAAGGTGCCATACCGTCTCCAACTGTACTAATAATCCGTTCACGTGAGACAAAGAAACTAATCTGCATCAGGTTATATTCAAGCTCAAGTGCCTCATAGACTGCTTCCAGAGCATGAGGAATATTCATCTCATCCTTAAAACCATAGTACAGCTCAACCCGATAAAAATGTTGATTTAGTACCTCTACATGAAAGCGCTGTTCGTCAGGCATATAAGGTACATCCTGTATCTTGACTGTCAGAATAATATTTTTCTGATGCAAGACCTTATTATGCTTCATGTTATGCAGCATCGCATGTGGAACTACAGTAGGTGTACCGGTCAGGAAAACTGCTTCTCCTTCTACCCAGTTAGCCTGATCACCGATACTCTCGACAAATAGCTCCAGAGGCAAGGTATCCTGCTGTAATTTTGCAAAGGTCAGCTCACGCCCCTGTTTCCAGGTAATCAGCAGAAGAAAAGCAACTCCACCGATCAATAATGGCACCCATCCGCCCGAGAATACCTTTAGTGAGGTAGCACTGACCAGTACCAAGTCCAGTATCAGAAATGGAATGATCAGCAGCATCAGCTTTGGCATTTTCCATTTCCAGCTGTAACGGATAAATGCAGCAATCAGCAAAGTGTCACACAGCATGGTTAAAGTTACAGCCAGGCCATAGGCATTAGCGAGGCGCGAGCTGGTCTGGAAAATCAGGATTAAGACAATAATAGAAGCAAGCAGTACCCAATTGAGCAATGGCACATAAATCTGGCCCTGTTCTGAATCCGAGGTATGCTTAACAGTAAGGCGTGGTAAATAACCCAGCTGGATAGCCTGACGCGCCAATGAAAATACGCCTGAAATCACCGCCTGAGAAGCAATTACTGCAGCCATAGTGGCCAGAAAAATCATTGGATACAGCGCCCATTCCGGCACTAGCAGATAAAATGGATTTTCAATAGCATTCGGATTTCTCAGTAATAATGCGCCCTGTCCTGCATAATTAAGTACCAGACATGGCAAGACTACAAAAAACCAGGCCAGACGGATGGGTACAGGCCCAAAGTGTCCCATATCGGCATAGAGCGCCTCACCCCCTGTCACAGTAAGTACTACCGCTCCCATAATAAAAAAAGTCATGAGCGGATGGCTTACAATAAACTGAAATGCCCAGTGTGGGCTGAACATTCCTAGTACCACAGGTGTCTGAATAATACTGGAAATGCCCAATAAGCCGAGCGAGAAAAACCAGAGCAGGGTTAATGGACCAAAAAATTTGCCAACAAAAGCAGTACCATACTTTTGCATGATAAACAGGGTCGTCACGATGGTAATGGCGATTGGAACAATATACGGATCCAGAGCATCTGTTGCGATAGATAGACCCTCTACGGCAGATAGTACTGAAATCGCAGGTGTAATAATGCCATCACCAAAAAATAGTGAAGCCCCAATAAAACCAATAGCAATTAAAAGTAATTTTTTGCGGTCACTGAAACGGGTATTACGTAAATTCAATGCAAGAAGCGCCATGATGCCGCCCTCACCATTGTTGTCTGCACGCATTACAATAGCGATATATTTAATGGTAATGACCAGTGTCATTGTCCAGAAGATAATCGACAAAATACCTAATACATTAGCTGTACTGATTCCTAAACCATGAGCTGCATGGAATGATTCCTTAAGTGCATAAAGCGGACTGGTCCCAATATCCCCAAATACCACCCCTAATGCTGCCAAGGTAATCGCAGGCAATGCGGCTTTTTTTGCAGAACTTTGCATATTTTGTCTTCATAACAGATGCCATTTTTGCGCCATATTATCACCGAGTTATTTATTTTTCTTCAAATCAATTGTTTCAACTTGGCAGGCGCGGTTTTTTTAGTTATTATCGCACGCCTTGGTGAGGTGTCCGAGTGGCTGAAGGAGCACGCCTGGAAAGTGTGTATACGTTTACGCGTATCGAGGGTTCGAATCCCTCTCTCACCGCCATATTTTATTCTCATGATGATTCATGAGGTCTTAAAAAGCTTAAATCTAAAGGGTTTGGGCTTTTTTTATTGCCTTATGTTTTCCAGTTGACCCTATTGAACCTTAAATCAGTTGGGATATAACTGGGGGTATAATGATTAATTTATAAATCTAAAGAAGCTTGAATCAGTCAATAAAAAAATTTCTTATCATTGAGCTCAATGCCAAAAATTTATAAATTAAGAATAAAATAATCTCAAGCTTATCTAGTAATGCTTAAATATCTTTTAAACCTCCTTAAACTTCTTTTAATCTTTTAAAATTGAATTTATATCTCAACGTTCTATTTAAATATCGAAATCCTCATCACTGAATATTTATTAATCTAAAAACAGTATTTTAAATTTATATGACTAAAGTCTGCTGCTTTGTATTAACTTATAAATGGTACAAAAAATACTTGGAATGTACATAAATCTTAAAAGGAAAAATGATGAAAAAAACACTCTCCGCTCTGACTTTAAGCTTGGGCTTACTCTTGCCTTTTTCTGCTTTTGCCAAAAATAATGTTGTGGTTGTAGCGACTGGAGGAACCATTGCTGGTGCTGGTGCCAGCTCAACCAACAGTGCTACCTATACAGCGGCTAAGGTACCCGTTGATGACCTATTAAACGCAGTACCACAAATCCAGAATCTGGCTAATGTTACTGGAGTACAGGCTCTTCAGGTAGCTTCCGAGAGTATTACTGATAAAGAATTACTGACAATTGCCCGTAAAGTTAATGAGCTGGTTAAAAGACCTGATGTTAACGGTGTAGTGATTACGCATGGGACAGATACTCTAGAAGAAACTGCCTACTTTCTAAGCCTGACCGTGCATACTGATAAACCGATTGTAGTGGTAGGTTCTATGCGTCCACCTTCAGCGCTGTCTGCTGATGGGCCTTTAAACCTGTATAGTGCTGTTGCTCTGGCAGCCGCAGACAATGCAAGAAATAAAGGCGTATTCGTGCTCATGAATGATAATATTTTTGCAGCACGTGATGTCAGCAAGACAATTAACATCCATACCGATGCCTTTGCCAGCCAATGGGGACCGTTAGGTACACTGGTGGAAGGGAAACCTTACTGGTTTAGAAGCGTAGCCAAACGATTTAACAATACATCTGAATTTAATATCGAGAATATTAAGGGCGATGCTCTGCCGCTGGTCCAAATTGTTTACGGTTCTGGCAATATGTTGCCCGATGCCTATACCGCATATGCTCGAGCAGGCGCAAAGGCAATTATTCATGCGGGTACAGGCAATGGCTCGGTAGCCAAAAATATTGTACCTACCCTGACTGAGCTCCAACAGCGTGGTATACAGATTATTCGTTCATCTCGTGTACCCCAAGGTTTTGTATTAAGAAATGCCGAACAGCCAGATGATAAATATAACTGGGTGGTTGCACATGATTTAAATCCGCAAAAAGCCAAATTGCTGACTGCACTTGCACTCACTCAGACCAGAGATGCTAAAGAAATTCAGCGTATGTTCTGGGAATATTAATTTTTAAATATTAATTAAAGAAGGTATCTTCCGATACCTTCTTGATGCTCGGAAAGCATTAAACTTAGACAAAATTCATTTGTTCATTTTTTCGCTTGTGAAAATCAGGTGTTTTTCGGTAGAATCTACGCCACAGTGCCGGCATAGCTCAGTTGGTAGAGCAACTGACTTGTAATCAGTAGGTCCACAGTTCGAATCCGTGTGCCGGCACCATTTCTCTTCTACTCTTCTTTTCTCGATTTATTCAGCTTTTATTGCACTAATCTGTACATAGCGAATTAATCTATCAGCGTAAAGCTGGGCGCAAAGTTTGGCTGTCATCTGGATTTTATAATAATCTGTATTTTTTATGGTGGATTGTCCAGAGTTACGTAGTTTTGCCACGTATTTGGAAAAGCCCTGCAAAACTTCTGAAGATATATCTTGGATCATTATTTGCTCATAACCATAATTTTCTAGCAAATTTACCATTTCAGTTTGAGTTTTTAAGTCTTTAAGTTTGAGATCAGCTGCTTTGACCAATAACTGGTATTTACTTTTTTGCCAGAGGCCTGCCTGTTGCCAGTCATCTGACAACATCAAATAATGGAATCCTAGATGACCATGCTGCTTTAAATGGCCAGTTACACTATTCAGAAAATGGCTTAGTGCATGATGGTAAGCAGCATCAATACAAAGAACGACATCAAACTGCTGAGTAAATTGTATTAGTTTTAAGGCAAGAAAAGACTGGTTATAAATCGCTTTTAAGGCTGGCAGATGATATTGACCAATCTTTTTGACACAGTTTTGCTGTAATTCTACAGCTTCTATATATTGAACCTGGTACTGATTTTGCCAATGCAGCAGACTCGCTCCCTGGCCGCAGCCCAGATCTAATACAGCATCCTGAGCCTTAAGCTGTACTGCCTGTGCTAACCGGTCAGCCAGCTGCTGGCAGGCCTGAGGATAATTTTCCTCAGCTTGCCAGTAACCTAGGTTGGTCCAGGCCAACTCTACCGAGTCACCCAACTGTGCTGCATCAATAGCATATTTATGCTGGGGTAAATACTGGCAGAAAATCTGGGCCCATTTCATGAGATTTTTAATAACCAAGTTGCGGTGCGATCTCCACTTTAGGTTCTAAACCTAAAAATGGCAAAGGTGCATCAAAGATCTTGGCAATATGAATAGCCGAAGTGACAGCAGACTCCAGGATCGGCAGACCATCACATGACCATGAACCACAGTAGAATACCTTACGGTTCGGCTGTAAATGCCGTTGCTGGACTTCTTTGTTTAATGCCACAGTTTTGGAATCAACTACTGCCCGAGTCAACGTTACACTGGAAATCACTTTTTTCGGATCAATTTCAGTAACCGGGCGCCATGTCTGAAATACCGGAGACTTACCGACCAAACTTGGCTCAACTGCATTAAGCCAGACGGTAAACTGTTGTCGGGTAAAATGGCGGTCCATCATATAACTCAGTACACACCAGTCTTTACGGCGCGGCGGCATCACTGAGCTATCTGTATGTATTACCAGTTCTCCCTGCTCAAACTTAAACTGTTTGAGAAGCTCAATATCATCCGCAAATTGTTGCGGATTCATGAACTCTTCAAGTTTAGTGGTCGGTGTTGCAACTACTACCCGGTCAAAGACCGACTGCTCACCATCCTGTTTTTCCAACAGAACTTTTTCGCCCTGTTCTTCCACCTTACAGATTGGAGAGCCACTCTGAATACGAATACCTTCGATCAATTTATCTACCAATGCAGGTGTTCCGCCTTGCATACGGATCAGGGCATCTCCATCAGTCAATTGACGCAGAAAAATTAGTAACGGTTTGACAGGCCAGTCTCCGATTGTTTTCGGATTACAGGTACAGATGGTATAGAGTACCGGCATTACTGCACCATGCCAGAATACTTCTTCAATATCATGCTGGTTAATGAACTCAGCCAGTGTAATGTCCTGATTTTTAGACTTGAAGAACTGATGAATTGCTGTTTTTAGCTGCAGCATACCCTTAACCAGACGCCAGCCATACTGCTTGATGCCCTTGCGGTTATTAATAATGGGAATATTACCAATGCGGGTACGTGAAGTTGTGAGCCAGGTTTCAGTACGGTCTTCAAATAACCAGCTACAGGCCATATAGGTACGTACCGGAAAAGTTTTAATGCCCAGGTAACTGGCCAGACTCAGTGTATTCTTCCATAAATAGGGATTCATAACCCGTAGCGGGGCATCAATCAGCCCCCCCTCAAACTCTAGACTATGACTGTCCATACCTCGGCCCGGGAGTGCCTCGAAAATAGTAATTTCATGCCCTGCATCTTTCAGAATTCTTGCGGTAGCAAGCCCAGCCATGCCACTACCGATTACTGCAATATCCAAAGTTATTATCCGTCAGTTAACCGTTTTCCAGATTATGTACCAACGCTCTTAGAAACGCCGTATTAAAAAATGCCAGAATTCTAAATTGTCTATCTCAAGTATTAAGCAAACTGGAGGATAAATTCATCTAACTAAACAATTCGGCCTAATAATTAAAAAAATATAACCCATTAATAAATAATATTTTTATAAGACGAATTCCCACTGAAATAGAAGAAATAAACTTAAAAAGCTTCTTTCAGGATGAAAAAATTAAGTACAAATTTCTGTATATATAATGTTAATTTCAGTATTTACATAAAGGCCAACTGGCTCAATGATCAGATCTTGCTGTAGTTCATTTTCACAAAATAATTCGGGTATAGAATTGCGCTATACCCGATCATGTAAGAACTTTATATTCAAGAAAATTCCCGCCTAACTGAACTTAAACAAAAGAAGCTTTCAGAGCTGGAAACAGTGATCGTGTAAACTGATCCGTACTCCATAGCCCTACCGGGGTATGATGCATATGAGGTGCGAGATAAGGAAGTAACATATTCATACGCTTCTGGAAATCAGTTTCAGCCTGATAGGACTTCTTCAAAAAGGTCAGTTCAAAATCGACCATATCTTCTGGACGGTCCTGATTCTGGTTCTTCTGCTCATGCTTTCTTGCCCAACCACGCAAGCTGGTAGTTGAAGTACTTTGTGGACCCTGAATCCAGTCGTAAATCATCTGTTTTTCAGGATAGCTAAATACACCAAACATTTTACCGCGGTCATCATCAATCAATTTCCAGAAACGGCTTTCCTGTACATCTTCCCCCGGCTTGATCCAGTTTTTACGGATCAGGGCATCCAAGAAGGCCACTGTACTCTCATCATCCTGTAACCAGTCATTAATCTGCCGGTTTTCTATACGGCATTTATCACCATGAATAAAACGACCCACTTTGGCTTTCTTGATCAGAATTTTTTCTACATTACTGCGCAGATCAAGATTTTTAACTACCGCAGTGGAACCTATACCTACATCATTTAAGTAATAGCCAATTTTTACACGGCGCAAAAATTCTTCTTTATCTTGATAGCGCTGGGCAACTTTAAGTACACCTTCTAGGGCTTTCTGGGCATGGCCATTATCAAAGTTATCAATCGTGATATGCAAATTAAAATAATGTGAGTCAATACCAAGTTCTTTTAACTCATAATTACTGATGAGTAAATGTAAGGGAAGCTGCTCATATCCCATGTTAAATCCTAACACTTCTGGAATATATTCAGCAGGTGCATAGGCTAAAGCCAATTGCACCGCGGCTTGGATATAATGTTCATCGTTCAAAAGATTTTCAAAATCGTTAAGTTCAAGCTGATCCAGTAATTGCTGATAGAGGCAGACATGGTTGAGTGAAGAAGATCCGCCTCCCAGCTCATCCAGGTAAATCGAGATCGCTTCATTGTAAACAGGATTTTGCCAGTATTTGCACAAGCTATAGAGCCAAGAACCATCAACCATTTTGGTCGGGCCAATCTTGACCAGAAATTCTAGAGCTTCACCGACGTTTTTAAAATATTCACGGGTACCATTTTGCCTCCTTCGTTCCAGATAGCTCTGAAAAGATTCACATGCCTGAATATTTTTATTGTTGAGCCATGCCCCTAAATCTTCTAAATTTTGTGGAAACTCCTTTTCTTCAAGTGTAATTGTATCAATAAAACGCTCTAAATAAATTTCGGCGAATTTTTCCTTTTCAGCCGTATCCCGCTCAGGTTCAGAAAAAAATTTTACTGTTTCTTTATGAGATAAGGCCGGGCTTTTCTTCTGGGTCAGCTTTCTCACTGGCTGCGTTGTTGTGGTAACCATATTTCATTATCTCTTTTTTTAATCCACTCCTGTTAGGAAATAGCATTCCCCTCTTCTTTTAAATAAAGTTTGTGTTATCTCTGGTTAAGAACACGTAAAAATAAAGTTGTGTTTTAATAAATTACTTTTATTTTCAAAAAACTAAAGACTATAAACTCTACTTTTATTTACATTTTAATATTTTGAAACACCTGAGATATTATTGTAGAAGTTTTTCATTAAATTTATTAATTCTAATATTCCCACAAATAACAATAAACCAAAAATATAGATTAATTTATTGATTTATATAAATAATTTAATAAATCTCAAATGCAGAAATTTTATTTCTATTAATCATGCATGATTATATTTTTAAAGGAATGACCACCTTAAGTTTTAACTTTTAATTTAATGTGTAAGGATTGTGTATGTTGGATATATTTTTATACAACTGTTTATATAGCGATATGTAAATATTATAGAAATACAGAGAAACAATTATACTTAAGTCTTTATTTTTATTTATTTTATATTAGAAAACCCTATTTAACTTTTATATTCAAAAAGTATTAAGTATGTAAGTTGCTAATTCAATTTTGCCCATTTTCTGTTTTTATCTACCGACATCGCAATAAATTTAAAAAGCATTGCTCTAGAACTAAACCTAATAAGACAAGGGAGCTTCTAAATGTTTTATGTCTGTTGCAAGCACTTGGCAGATCTAGGCTTAAAAGTTGCGTTCATCGAAAGTGCAACAGCAGGTTATCTGGCTTATCAGTTTTCACTTAACCCGCATTCGGGTGAAGTTTTAATTGGCAGTTTGGTCTGTTATGACTTAAAAGTTAAAGAAAAAATCTTAAATATTCCTAAAGACCTGATTGAAGAGTATACGCCTGAGTCTCAGGAAGTTACTCATTATCTGGCTGAGCATGGTCATCATTTCTTTGATGCCGACATTATTGTGGCTTGTACAGGTCTGGTGAAACCTGGTGGTTCGGAAACACCGGAAAAACCTGTCGGGACCTTTTTCTATTCTATTTACTATAACGGCAAGCTTCATGATTTCAGATTCTATGCAGAGGGTGCGCCTGAAGAAAAGTTGCATAAAGTCCTGAATCAGGCTTGCCGTGAATTAAATCAGCTGATTCAACCTGAATAAAGGTTGTCTTTGAAGTTTGTAGTACACACACCTAAAACAATAGAGGCATGGTATGACGAATCAACATTATTCTAAAAGTGAGCTGGCAGGCGCCGACACACCAGATAAAGAAAACGATAACCTCAAGACTTTTGACTTAAATAGTGCACGAAGTGATGCTACGGGTCATGCACTGACGACCAATCAGGGTTTAAAAATTGCAGATAACCAGAATACGCTAAGAGCAGGTTCGCGTGGCTCTGCCCTGCTTGAAGATTTTATCATGCGGGAAAAAATTACCCACTTTGACCATGAGCGTATTCCGGAGCGGATTGTACATGCCCGTGGTTTTGGTGCACATGGCGTATTTCAGGCTTATGAAGGAAATGAACGGTTTACCAAGGCGGCCTTCCTGACTAATACCCAAATTACCACACCTATGTTTGTACGCTTCTCGACTGTACAGGGCTCACGCGGTTCACCAGATATTCCACGTGATGTTCGCGGTTTTGCCATGAAATTTTATACCACTGAGGGAAATTATGACCTGGTGGGTAACAATATGCCGGTCTTCTTTATTCAAGACGGGATAAAGTTTCCAGATGTCGTACATGCTGTTAAACCCGAACCACACAATGATATCCCTCAGGCAGCTTCAGCACATGATACTTTCTGGGACTTTGTTTCACTTACACCAGAGACAGCGCATCATGTAATCTGGCTAATGTCTGATCGTGCAATTCCACGAAGTTTCCGCGGCATTCAGGGTTTCGGGGTGAACACTTTCCGCCTGATCAATGCTGAAGGTAAATCTCACTTTGTGAAATTCCACTGGACCCCGATGCAAGGTGTATTCTCGGTACTCTGGGATGAAGCACAAAAAATCAATGGTAAAGACCTTGATTTTAACCGCCGTGAACTGTGGGATGCTATTGAAAGCGGTTTATATCCGGAATGGGAACTCGGTGTTCAGCTCATTCCTGAAGAGGATGAGCATAAGTTTGATTTTGATATTCTGGATGCCACCAAATTAATACCAGAAGAGCTGGTCCCTGTAACTCCAATTGGTAAAATTACACTAAACCGTAATGTAGATAATTTCTTTGCAGAAACTGAACAGGTAGCTTTCTGTCCGGCACATGTTGTACCGGGTATTGATTTTAGTAATGACCCGTTACTACAGGCACGACTGTTCTCTTATACAGATACCCAGTTAATACGCCTTGGGGGTCCAAACTTCCATCAGATTCCAATTAACCGTGCCGTTTGTCCTTTCCATAATAATCAGCGTGATGGTTATCATCAGCGGATTGTGCATCAAGGTCAGGCAAACTATGAACCTAATTCGATTGATAACAACTGGCCACGTGAAACTCCACCTGCACCAAGTGGCGGTGGTTTTGAAAGCTACTATGAACGTGTAGATGCACATAAGGTACGTGAGCGTAGTGAGTCTTTTAATGATCACTTTAGTCAGGCACGTCTATTTTATGTTAGCCAGACTCCACATGAGCAACAGCATATTAAAGATGCTTATGTATTTGAGCTTACCAAAGTTAAACGTGCTTATATCCGTGAACGTATCGTCAATGAAATGCTCAGCTATATCGACGATGACTTGGCGAGCTATGTTGCACAGAAGCTTTCACTTCCTATGCCACCAAAACGCGAGCTAGCAACTGTTACTCCGTCAAAACGCCTGAGTCAGGAGGCCTTCCCGCCACTTGATATTCGTGCACGCCGTCTGGCCCTGCTGGTACAAGATGGCTTCAGCATGCAGGAATTTGAAACTATTCAGGACTGGGCAATCAAGGAAGGCGTTATCCTTGAATGTATCAGTGATCATAGCGGTTTCGTGACTTCTGATACAAACGCGACTTTACCGCTCAAAGGAAACTATCAGTCAGAACCTTCGATTTTCTATGATGCAACTGTAGTACTTGGTGGTACCAAGGAAGTTGTACCAGATCAGGAAGGCTATCTGATGCATTATATTATGGAAACCTATAAGCATCTGAAACCACTGGTCTTCCTGAACGGGAATGAAAGATTAATTACTACCATGCCTCTTATTGAACCTGATGAAGGTGTAATTACTATGCCGAACTTTACAGCTGTTCAAGAACAGCTGAAAACTGCACTGCTCAAACATCGCGTCTGGGCTCGTGAAATGCAAGCCAAAAAGATTCCGGCATAATTTTCTAAACTGTAATAATAAATAATAATAGGAAAAGCACTAAAGTGCTTTTCCTATTTTTTTTAATAAAGCAAAACTCATCTAGATAATCTTTAAATCTTATTTATATGTAACCAATGTAATATTAAATTAATTTAAGATTAACCTAAAACATAACAACTTCCTATTTTAATTACCTAATTCTATATTCTTATTTATTTTAAATAATTCATTTTAATTATTCAGCAACATGCTTAAACACTTCATAACCTAATTCTATGTTCTAATTATTTTCATGTGATGTATAGATTATTTTAAACACAAGAGGTGAGACATGAATAATATGAACAATCAAAATCAGGAAAATCAACAACATTTGCAAAACCAGCAAGGACAGACTGGCGAACAGAAACAACAGGAAAATAATACCCAGAGCAAACAGGATCAGGGTATTCACCACCAGAACCAACAACTTGGTGTCGGGCAGGAAGGCCAACAGAGTGTTGAGCAACAACAGCAGCAAAGCCAGCAACATACCCAGCAGTCAGACCAGAAAGGCCAAGGTTTAGGACAGCCAGATCAGCAGAATTATAACCCGCAGGGTCAACAGAATCAGTATAATCAACAAAGCCAGCAAGGTTCATCTCAGAGCCAGCAAGGTCAAAATATGGGCCAGCAGGGCATGAGCCAACAAGGCCAAAGTTTGAATCAGCAAGGTGGTGTTGATAATAACCAGCAAGGAACTAATCGTGGTCAGGAAGGCCAAGGGCTGACAGGTACAGGCATGGGTGCTACCAGTCAGCATAATCAGCAAAGTCATGGCGGCCAGCCACAGCAAGTTAGCCCTGAACAGCAACAGCAGCAACGCACCACTCAGTATGAACAGGGTCAGCAGCATCAGCAAAATAGTAATAATGCAATGCAGCATGAAACTGATGATCAATATCGCTCTCGTCAGGAAGGTCAAAATGAAGATTATTAATCTTAGAAAATTAAGATTATTTTCATCTTTGGCTATTTGTTAATATAGATAGATTTAAATATATTACTTCTTTCTTAAAAATAAAAAATTTAATATCGGATATTTATATAATATCCGATTTTTTATATTTAATTTATTAAATAATATTTCAATGTAAAATGGCTTTGTTGCACAAAGCTATTCTTGAAGGCTTCTTCAGTAATATAATTTCCAGATGAAGAAGCCTACACCTAAAATCTATCGTACAACCAATTGGTCCTCGTATAACCAAGCTTTAATCAAGCGAGGAAATATTTCAATCTGGTTTGATCCTAAGACGCAATGGTATGCACAACCACAAGGCAAGCAAGGACGAAATCAAACTTATTCCGATACAGCGATTCAATGCTGTTTAATGATCAAATCTCTATTCCGTCTTTCTTTACGTATGGTTACTGGCTTTGTTCAAAGCCTGATTAAACTCTGTGGCTTGAATTGGACAGCACCAGATTACTCCACCCTTTGTAGACGACAAAAGCATATTGATATTGCGATAAGCTATCAGAAAAGTCATGATGGGTTACACCTACTTGTCGACTCTACGGGTTTAAAGTTTTTAGGTGAAGGCGAATGGAAGCGTAAAAAACATCAGCCTGAATACCGTCGGCAATGGCGTAAACTGCATATTGGTATAGATGCTGAAACACTGCAAATACGTGCCGTTCAGCTTACTACAAATAATGTCAGTGATTCACAAGTACTAGGTGATTTACTGGATCAAATTCCACTAGATGAGCGAATAGATTCTGTCTATACCGATGGCGCGTACGACACGAAGTGCTGCAGAAAAGTGATTTCAGATCGTCAAGCACATGCAGTAATTCCACCCAGAAAGAATGCCAAGCCCTGGAAAGATTCTAAAATAAGTTCAATAGAACGAAATGAGTTACTTCAAACGGTTAAACATTTAGGTAGAACCCTATGGAAAAAATGGTCGGGTTATCACCGTCGTAGTTTGGTGGAAACCAAGATGCATTGCATCAAATTATTAGGTGATAGGCTGACGGCAAGACATTTTCAAAGTCAGGTCAATGAAATTCATGCGCGTGTGGCAGTTCTGAATAGATTTACGGAATTAGGTAGACCTCGCACCCAAGTTGTGTCTTAAATTTGAATGGATTGGGGAGAACTCAGCTTTTGAATGTTTATGCAACAAAGCCATGTAAAATTAAAAAACATAAAGCAGCAATCCCTCTATGTTTTAATATATTTTCCCAACATCTTTTTTAGTAAATAACTTTTATATTTTAGCTATAGATTTTTACTATAAAGCAGGAGATGTACAATGGTTGACGTAAATGAAAACCTAACGGATACGACCAGCACTTATAAAGACGATACACATCGTCAATCTCAGGAATATTGGAAGGAAAATTATAATAAGACTCCATATTATAAAGATGCATTAACACACTATCCTGACTTGGAATATGATCGTGATTATTCAGGTGCTTATAACTTGGGTTATACCAGCCGCCGAGAAAATGAAGGCCGTCACTTTGATGAGATGGAAGGCAGCTTGCAGCAGAAATGGGAAGAAACTAAACGTGAATCACGTTTAAAGTGGGAACAGGCTAAACATGCTATTAAAGATGCCTGGGACCGTATGTAAGTATTTTAAGTCAAGGATTCAGAATTTCTCTGAATCCTTTTTATTTATTTTTTATAACAATCATCCGGAGATCTTATGAATCAGTACCCAGCTACACCACCTGCACAGATTCAAACCCATCAACCGGGTAAACAGACCAAAATGAATCCCGAGCCTGAAATTATCAAGGCTTCCCATAAAGGTAGTGATAAATTAAAAGATAAAGTTGCATTGATTACTGGTGGTGACAGTGGAATCGGTCGCTCAGTTGCGGTGTTATTTGCACGTGAAGGTGCAGATATTGTGATTGCTTATCTAGAAGAAAGTCAGGATGCTGAAGATACCAAAGCAATGGTTGAACAGGAAGGCCGGCGTTGCCTTCTGGTAAAATGTGATATCCAGAAAAAAGAAGACGTTGATCAGTTAGTTGAAAAAACTCTAAATGAATTCCAGAAAATTAATATTCTGGTGAATAATGCCGGGGTACAGTACCCACAGAAATATCTGACTGATATTCCTCAGCAGCAATTATTCAAGACTTTTGAAACCAATATTTTTTCAATGTTCTATCTGACCCAAGCAGTACTGCCTTATTTAAAAGAAGGGGACAGTATTATTAATACGACCAGCATCACCAGTTATCACGGACATGACCAGCTGATTGATTACTCCAGCACTAAGGGTGCCATTACCTCTTTTACACGTAGTTTATCGACCAATCTCCTTAAAAATAAAACAGGAATTCGTGTAAATGGTGTTGCGCCCGGACCAATCTGGACCCCGCTTATTCCAAGCAGCTTTGATGAAGAACAGGTTAAAGATTTTGGTAAGGAAACGCCAATGGAACGCATGGGCCAACCAAGCGAAGTGGCGCCTGCCTATCTATTTCTGGCTTCCGATGATGCCAGCTATATTTCAGGCCAGGTTATTCATGTAAACGGCGGTTCAATCGTTAATGGCTAATTAAAAATAGATTTGCAGTATTTTTACTTTTGATAGAACTTGCTCAACAACGACTCAGCTCTTTTTTTGAGTCGTTCTTTTTTATTTAAAAAATGAATGTAAAAAAGCAGACCCACAGGTCTGCTTTTTGTTTTATTGACACCTGTTAGAATGGCAGATCATCATCCAGGTCAGCCGGAACTTGAGAGGCTGGAGCTGACTGAGGAGCTTTAGGTGCGAAACCGCCCGGGTTATTATTGCCATAACCGCCACCTTGGTTGTTGTTATTATTAAAACCGCCACCCTGCTGGTTGCCATTACCATAACCGCCCTGGCTACCCTGATTATTATTGAAACGTGGTTGACCATAGCCTTGATCACCACCAAAACCTGCACCTGCCTGATCGCCCTGCTGTCGGCCTGAGTCTAGCATCTGCATCTGTTCACCACGAATCTCGGTAGTATAACGTTCCTGACCGTTCTGGTCGGTCCATTGACGGGTACGCAATGAACCTTCAATATAAACTTTTGAACCTTTACGTAAATATTGCTGGGCAATTTCACCTAGACGGTTGTGTAGCACAATACGGTGCCATTCTGTCTGTTCTTTACGTTCACCTGTGCTTTTATCTGTCCACGATTCACTCGTTGCGATAGAAAACTGTGTTAAAGAGCCGCCATTTGGGAAAGTTTTTGTCTCTGGATCGCGCCCTAAAGTCCCTACTAAAATAACCTTATTTACACCACGCATCAGCTGTTCTCTTCCTATTCATTTCTATGTTTTACTTTATAAGAGTTATGCTTAAATGGCTACCTCTTTACCCAACAACTGCGTCAAATTATGTCGAGCAGCTGCATCCACCTGCTGTTTATCGACTTTAATATAGGCCAGTTGCTGTTCAGGCATCACCACGACCTCTTCAATACCACGAATCGCCAATAACTTAGAAGTCCATTCATCTGTTTCCTGCATTTCTGGCAAGCTTAAAACCAGTGAAGTTAAATAGCGTGGCTGAGCCAGACCAAAACTGATGAATAACCAGATTATGGCAATTGCTGTCAGGATACTCCAGCCTAGAGAAGTATTATGCAAAGTCAGCAGGAAACCGCCCAGTGTTCCTCCGAAAAAGGCACCCAGAAACTGGCCACTGGCATTGACACCCATGGCGGTAGCCTTAGACTGCAAAGGTGCAGATTTGGACAGCCAGGACGGCAATAATGCTTCCATCACATTAAAAGCAATAAAGAAAAACCCGAGGCCGGTCAGCAGAATATATTTAGACTCAAAGCCAAAAATCATGATCAGCAGGCCTAAAATAACTCCAGTAATTGCCGTCAAAAAGATTCCACGCATTTTGCGATATTTTTCCGCCAGGATAATACTGGGAAAAGCAAAAAACAGGCTAACTACCAAAAGCGGTAAATAGACCATGCCATGACTGGCAAGCGGAATATGGGCAAACTCAATCAGCTGTGAAGGTATATATACAAACATTGCGGTAAGCAGCAAATGCAGACTGAATACTGAAAAATGCAGACGGTTCAGGTCACCCATTTTCAGGACCTGCTTAAGCTGTTGCAAATAGCCTTGGGAAAAATTCTTATGATGACGAGTGACCTTAGGCACCATGAATAACATCAGAATCGCCAGAAGGCCCATGACTGTGGTTACCCAGAACAGGCCGGAAATACCGACAATTCCTGTAAGCCAAGGACCCAGACTAAAAGCTACTACGAACGACAGGCCGATACTCATGCCCATCACAGCCATTGCTTTAGTACGCTGCTCTTCACGGGTTACATCGGCCAGTAAAGCCATCACCACTGCTGAAACTGCACCACCTCCAGCAATAGCACGGCCAATAATCACACCATAGATAGTCTCTGACATGGCAGCAATTGCACCGCCCAAAGCAAACAGCAACAAGCCAAACACTATAAGAGGTTTACGGCTAAATCGATCTGCCAGCAAGCTGAATGGAATTTGAAGAATCGCTTGGCTCAGACCATAAATACCCACAGCCAGACCCAACAATGCTGGTGTCGCATACTGATATGACTGCCCTGCTACAGAGAATACAGGAATAATCATGAACAGGCCCAACATGCGTAAAGCAAAGATACTGCTTAAGGCAAAAGTTGAACGGCGTTCTAAGGCATTCATCATAGCAACAGGCTTATTAGAAAATAAGATGAATTATAAGATAAAGCGGCTCAAAGCGCGTAGCTCTGTTATTCGAAATAACGATATTAATGACAATAAAAAAGGGTATATGACTATACCCTTCAACTTATTCTGAGTTTAAAAATATATTCTAACCAAGACGTTCTGTCCGTTTACGATACTGGATTGAAGCCAGTACTGCCCAGACAATAAATGCCACCCCGATCAGGCCGGTTACCACTTCAGGAATATGTACGCCTGTGCCACTTGCCAGCATGATGATGGCCAGTGCGCCAATTGCATAATGCGCACCATGTTCAAGATAGATGTAAGCATCCAGTGTGCCTTTTTCGACCAGATAAATAGTCATGGAACGGACGAAGATTGCACCAATTGCCAAGCCTAGCATAATAATAACTACATCACTGGTAATTGCGAAAGCTCCAATTACACCGTCAAAACTAAAAGATGCATCCAGCACTTCAAGATACAGGAAACCGCCGAAACCTGCTTTTACTACACCGGTTGCTGCGCCATTGCTGTCATGTGTAACAGCGTTGCCTTCTTCATCAATTTCCGGTTCGCCACCTAGCAGATGACTAAGTACCTGTACCCCGATATAAATTACAATTCCCCAGATACCGGCCATAGTTACGACCAGACGTTTTGTCTCGTCTACATTGGCAGCCACTACCAGCAAAGCAATCAGGGCAATAAATACAGACATGGCCGGTACGCTGGCCAAACTGGTTAAGCGTCGCTCCAGCCAGCGAAACCAGTGAGTATCTTTACCTTCATCCAGGAAGAAATTGAGAAAAACCAGAAGCAAGAAAGCTCCACCAAAAGCGGCAATTTCAGCATGATGGTCCATCAACCGCTGCGAATAGGTCGTTGGATCATTAAGTGCCAGTCTTACCACTTCCATTAATCCCATATCAGCAGTGACTGCAACAATCACCACAGGGAAAATCAGACGCATACCGAAAACCGCAATTAAGATACCAACTGTCAGGAAGATCATTTTCCAGAAGTGGTCCCAGTTACGCAGTACTGAGGCATTGACTACGGCATTGTCAAATGACAGGGATACCTCCATTACTGCCAGGATGGCTGTGATGGTCAGAGCCTTGAACATGGTTTCTATGCCTGCTTGAGGCCCATGGGTATAGCCCCAATAAGCTGACAGTGCAAGACACACCACCGTAAAAAAAATGGAAAATCGGAAATGCTTCATGGATAAACCTATTCGCAATGAATGTTTTAAAACCTGTTTGAACCGGAGAGATCTACGGCATCTTGTTCCAGTAATTATGACCTGTTTTTTTTGAAGCCGGTAAAAACTTTTTGATCAGTGAGCAACCTGATGTATTAAGAAGTTTAAGTTATATTCAAGAGCTCATGGTCTTATAGATAACATCCTATAGTGTTGGGATATTTTAAGTATTTTTTAACGCTTACCTTCAGGAGTATAAAATTGCATTTTTCACAATTACTGTGGCGGGATAATCTGGGTTTATATGAACGAATCCTCAAGATGCCTTTCAACCAGGAACTGATGCAGGGAACCTTATGCAAAAAAATCTTCACTCATTATATTATTCAGGATGCACATTATCTGCTTGCCTACGGCCGTGCCTTGGCAGTTTGTGCAGCCAAAGCTGCAAATGCCGAGGAAGTGATTCAGTTTTCTGAAGCTGCACGGGTAGCAATTGTATTTGAACGTAGCCTGCATAAGGATTTCATGCAGAAATTCGGTATTAGCCCAGCCCAATTTGCAGCTACACCATTGACTCAAGCCTGCCATCATTACACATCATTCCTGAGTGCAACTGCCTGGTCAGAAAGCTATCCGGTGGTTCTGGCTGCCCTGTTACCCTGTTTCTGGATATATGCTGAAGTCGGCAGATATATTGTTGAGCATTCAGCGCCCGACAATCCCTATCAGGCCTGGATTGATACCTATGCGGGTGAAGAGTTTCATCATGCGGTAAGGGAAGTGATCATGACATTGGACCAGGTGGCTCAGCAGTGTGATCACGAGACATTAAATAAAATGCAGCAAGTTTATAAACGTGGTGCTGAGCTGGAGTGGATTTTTTGGGACAGTGCCTACCGGCAGCGGGACTGGCCTGAAGGTTTAAGTGAATAGTAAAACAATGTGACATAAACTGACGCTTTAAAATCATAAAAACTACGCTTGAACATTTTTAAAGCGCTACCATATATAGAGTTTTAAACGCTTACTTAGGACGATTCATGAGTCAAAGTCATATCCGTATTCGAGGCGCACGTACCCATAACCTCAAAAATGTGTCACTCGATATTCCACGGGACAAGTTCGTGGTAATTACGGGACTTTCAGGCTCAGGTAAATCTTCTCTTGCTTTTGATACCCTGTATGCCGAAGGTCAGCGCCGTTATGTCGAGTCATTGTCGGCCTATGCGCGTCAGTTTTTATCCCAGATGGAAAAACCGGAAGTTGATGCAATTGAAGGCCTGTCTCCTGCAATCGCAATTGAACAGAAGTCAACCAGTCATAATCCACGTTCTACAGTGGGAACTATTACAGAAATTTATGACTATTTGCGACTGCTTTACGCACGTGTAGGTACACCGTACTGCCCGGAACATGACTTGCCAATGGTGGCGCAGACTGTGTCAGAAATGGTAGATGCTGTAAAAGCCCTGCCTGAAGGGACGGCCTTGATGCTGCTGGCACCGGTAGTACGTGAACGTAAAGGTGAATACTCTACCCTCTTTGAACAGTTGCAAAGTCAGGGTTTTGTCCGTGCACGTGTAGATGGCGAAATTATTGAAATTGATACGCCACCCGAACTGGACAAGAAAAAGAAACATACTATTGAAGTAATTGTGGACCGTTTCAAAGTACGTGATGACCTGGGTAATCGTATCGCTGAATCTTTTGAAACTGCACTACGGCTCGGCGGAGATCTGGCAGTTTTATCCTGGATGAAAGATGAACATCCAGACCGGGTATTTTCGGCCAAACATTCATGTCCGGACTGTGACCGTGCGGTAGGTGATCTGGAACCACGGTTATTTTCATTTAATAATCCGTTTGGTGCCTGTCCAGCTTGTGATGGTCTGGGTACCCGTAGCCACTTCAGTGCCGATAAACTGATCCATAACCCGGAGCTGAGTATTAGCCAAGGTGCAATCCGTGGCTGGGACCGTCAGCGCCCTTATTATTATTCAATGCTACAAAAAGTAGCTGCCCATTATGATTATTCTCTGGAAACCCCGTGGAAAGACTTGGGTAAAGATATTCAGAAGAAGTTTTTATATGGTACAGGGCGTGAGAAAATTGATCTCAGCTATGTGGACGAACGTGGCCGCCGTCATAACCGGGTTATGCCTTTTGAGGGTGTATTGCCACATCTAGAACGGCGCTACCGTGAGACTGAAAGTAATTATGTACGAGATGACCTGTCACAATACTTGTCGAATGCTGCTTGTGATGTTTGCGACGGTTCTCGGCTGAATGAGATTTCACGTAATGTAAAAATTCTGGACCATACCATCAGCCAGATTACCCGCATGTCGATCGGTGATGCCGCACATTATTATGAGCATCTGCATCTGGAAGGCGCCAAAGGTGAAATTGGTGACAAAATCTTCAAAGAGATTCGTGAGCGTCTTCACTTTCTGGTCAGTGTCGGTCTGAATTATCTGAGTCTTGCGCGTTCAGCAGAAACCTTGTCTGGTGGTGAAGCACAGCGTATTCGTCTGGCTTCACAAATTGGTGCCGGTCTGATGGGCGTGATGTATGTACTGGATGAGCCTTCGATTGGCTTGCACCAGCGTGATAACGACCGCCTACTGCAAACCCTGATTCGTCTGCGTGATCTGGGCAATACTGTACTGGTGGTTGAACATGATGAAGATGCCATTCGTGCCGCTGACCATATTATTGATATTGGCCCAGGTGCAGGAGTGCATGGCGGTTATGTAATTGCTGAGGGTACAGCCGATGAACTTTGCCAGCACAAAGATTCACTGACTGGCAAATATCTTTCTGGTGAGTTAAGAATCGTGGTACCACAACAGCGTGTTCAGCCGCCAAAACCGGAAGAACAGATCAAGCTGTTAGGGGCGTCAGGACATAACCTGAAAAATGTTGACCTTACCATTCCCCTAGGTGTAATGACCTGTGTTACCGGCGTGTCTGGTTCTGGAAAATCTACCCTGATTAACCGGACCTTGTTACCTCTGGCAGCTACTCAGCTCAATGGAGCAACTACCTTAACACCAGAGAAATTTGACAGTATAGATGGTCTGCAATTTCTTGATAAAGTTGTAGATATTGACCAGAGTCCGATTGGACGTACCCCACGCTCCAACCCGGCAACCTACACAGGCGTATTTACACCTATCCGGGAACTGTTTGCCCAAACACAAGAAGCCAAAGCACGCGGCTATAGTGCTGGCCGGTTCTCCTTTAATGTAAAAGGTGGCCGCTGTGAGGCCTGTGAAGGTGACGGCATGATTAAGGTAGCAATGCACTTCCTGCCGGATATGTATGTACCCTGTGATGCCTGTCATGGCAAACGATATAATCGTGAGACTCTGGAAGTTGGCTATAAAGGTAAAAATATTTCCGATGTACTGGAAATGACGGTAGAAGATGCAGCTGCATTCTTCGAGGCTATTCCGGTAATTCATCGCCGTCTGGAAACACTGACTCAGGTAGGTCTCGGTTATATCCGTCTGGGCCAGTCGGCAACCACGCTGTCGGGAGGTGAAGCTCAACGGGTAAAACTGGCCCGTGAATTAGCTAAACGTGATACCGGGAAGACTCTGTATGTACTGGACGAACCTACCACAGGCCTGCATTTCCATGATATTGCCAAGTTATTAGATATCCTGCATGAGCTACGCAACAAGGGTAATACTATTGTAGTGATTGAACATAATCTGGATGTTATTAAGACTGCAGACTGGGTGGTCGATCTTGGACCGGAAGGAGGTTCTGGTGGTGGTCAGATTATTGCTACCGGCACACCAGAGGAGGTTGCTGAAGTAGCTATTTCACATACAGGCCGTTTTTTGAAACCTTTATTGAAATAGAATCCTCAGCTGTTAAAGCCCTATTGAAAACGGTGATATATTCACCGTTTTTTTTATTTTTAAACTTCATAATTTTTTACTGAGACGTTTTATGCAGACAGATACTTATAAATACTTTTTTTAGCAATACGCTGTTGTTTCTATCAATAGCTTTAACAGCTGCCTCATTTATAAAAATATTCATCAAAATATAAAAAGTTAAAATTTTTAATAGCTTAAATAAAAATTCCAAGTTAGCGTATTCTAGACATTCGGGAATTTAAATCTCTTACTACACAACACTATTTCGTCCCGCTGCCTTTGCCCGGAATAACGCCTGATCCGCCTTTTCCAGCAGTTCTAACCAGTTTTCTGCGCCTGTCGCGACGCCTATACTCACTGAAACAGAAATTGAGTTACCATTTTCAAGCTTAAGATGGGCCTGCTGGACTTCAGCACGAATTTTTTCTGCCACTTTCAAAGCTGCACCGAACTCGACATATTCCAAGAATATGATAAATTCGTCTCCGCCATAACGAATAATCAGATCCGAAGAACGTACACTTTTTTTAAGCTGACTGGCAACAAGCTGAATAATTTGATCACCAATAATGTGTCCGTACTGATCATTTACCTGTTTAAAATAATCAATATCTACCAGAATCAGACAAGTCTGGCTTAATTGTTTAACATGCTTTTCCAGATACTGTATATGCTCATCCAATGCTAGGCGATTCGATACTCCGGTTAAAATATCGGTATTGGCAATATTACGCAGTTGTAATTCAAGTACATCACGCTCGGCCAGCTGTGCCTGTAGTTTTTGTATGGCTTCAAATAGCGAGAGTGGATAAAGAATATCTGAGGACTGGATACGAGCATCTTGATGACCGGCAAGCTTTAAAATCAGATTGCGTGCCCGGATTAAGGGGGTAAATACTTTATAGCGTGCATAAACCATAGTAAAAATGGCGGTAAACACAGAAATAACAGAAACAGAAAGAGTCAGGATAAATTTTTTCCATGCCTTACTGCGTACCTCTTCAGCTGTTTTAACGCTATGATCCAGCAGAAAATCCTGTAAATTAACCACTGTCAAAAATTTATCAACGATTTGTTCAGTTAACTGGGTTCCTGTCATAGAGTACGGCTGATTTTTTATACTTTCATTGATCAGCGTTTTTACCATTGGAATCGCTTTTTCCAGAAACTCTGTTTTAACTTCACCATGTAGTCTTAAATATTGGGGTGTTCTATATTTATCCTGTTGAATAGAATTAATCAGATCCCATAAGTAATAAGCCTGATACTGGGTCTGCAAAGAGCGTGCAAGATTTTCCTCTGGAATTTTCTCCTGAAAAGTGACCGCTGCAATAATATTGGAGGCCAAACGTCCAGCCTGATCACGCAGGTCAGTCAAAATTAAAATCAGGGTATAATAATCAGAGATAACGGTATTTTTCCCCACTGAATGTGAAATGACATTTTTTAAGACCTGATGAGCGCTATCCCAAGCAGCAAACATTTTCTGAATCGACCGATCAAGCTGTATAGAGGTTCTTTTAGAGCGAGGTATAGCAATATAGCCATCTATAGCCTGTCTACCCTGCTCTAGCGAATGCACCACATTCTTAGATACATTTTCAGCATCTGCCGACAAGCCGGCCTTGTTTAAAATATCTACTGTTTCAGCAATATGTTTATCTACTGATTTTCGAAACTCAATTAGTTCCCTGAGATTCTGTGCAAACTCTTCTGTGGTACTCGACATGACTTTATTTGATGGGCCACGTTCTCGTGAAATCATATTTGTCAGCTCGGCCATATTACGTAGTGCAGAAATTTCTGTCAGAGCGAGGTCTGTTTTCTTGTAAGTACGATAACTGTCTATAGTCAGAGGAATACAAATAAAAAGAAGTGAAAAAATAATAACCAACATGGACCAGAATAAACGCCGGGTAATATATTCTGAACGTAGCTGGTTCTTCATCAAACATATCCCATTACAAATTCTAGTATTCAAAAATATATTTTATAAAAACTTAAGATCATAAAAGTTTCGGGCAGAGATGGCTTCTTTAGAATACTTAAACTTTACTGATGTTTTTTTAATGGAAAGTTAGTAATAACCTGTTCCCTAAGAGGGGCTATTTTACCTTTTACTCTATTTTTTTCAATAGTTTAAAAATTTATCATTTTAGTTTTGAAGTCTAAGAGCTCTACAGAATACATAGAACTGTGAGTAAAAATATAAATATTTTTAAATACACTATATTTTTCTTTAAACAAAATTTATAAAATTTTATTAAAAAATCAGAACTATAATTTTAATAACTTTTCTGAAAGATAAAAAGTTTCTGTAACTATATAATATTTCATTTAGCTTAAATCCCTTTTCAAGTTAAAGATTAATATTTTTTCTAACTCTATAATTTTTCTATTAATTGGTTTTACCGTTTTTTAAAATATTAATTATCAATTTAACACATTTAAAAAACTGTTGCATACTACATTTAAGAACAATAAGCGAGATTTTCATCACACTTATTTGAATTCCTCAGGATGTATCTCCCAAATATTATGCATCCTTTCTGGCCCAGTTATCTCTTTTAAGCTGGGCCTTTTTTTACTTAAAATTTACTTATTTTTAGTTAAAACTTTTTTAAAATTACGCAAGTCATTTTTTGGTTTTGCATGTACAGCTCAAATTTCTTATTTTAACTGTAATTTAAAATAGCACACTGTCTAATTATAAAACTCAGGTTAAAAAAAAGCCCAACCTTGGGGAAAGCTGGGCGGATAAACCAGAAATACGGTTTTAAAAATTCTGTGGTGCAGATATAAGTTGTATATATCTGATATAAATATTATGTGATTTTTCATGTATAAAGTAAAGTTGATTAATTTAATAAGGATTAGAAAATCTATCGCTTTTTACAATTTTGTAGAGCTAAGTCTTATCTTAATCTAACTACTAAGATAAATTCTAGTTTAAAGTTTTTAGCTTATAGAGTGCTTAAAAAAGCATCTGTCCTACCAAAAATTAAATGTAAAATACTTCAATTTGATTCTTCTCTTATTTCTAGAATTATTGATTAATTCCTCTATATTAATCAGTTAAAACAATCATAAAATTCTTATTCAAGACTTATTTTTTCCCAAAATTTATTCATTAATTAATTATTACTTAACTGTTATATCGAAACTTTTTAAAAGGTTGACAAACTTTATTCCAAATGAGTAAAAAATGTCCTTTATCATATTTAGTATAATTACTCTGTAAAATAATATCTTTTTACTTCATTGACTTAATAAATTGTTACAATACAATGCAGGGGTTTAATCCATTTTTAATAAACTGGTAAATATCATGAAAAAACTCGGTTTAGCCACTGCTTTACTATTAGCCATGACCGGTGCGCAAGCATATCAATTTGAGGTTCAGGGACAATCTGAATATATCGATGCCACACTCAATGATAAAGATTTTACTGGTTCAGTAGCCGGAACTTACTACTATAAAAATGTAGATTCAAGCAAAGGGCCATTAGCTGAAGCCGCATTTTTAAACCAAGCTTCTAACATTTCTCTTGCTTACACCTATGGTAATCTTGACTTGGGTGCAGATCGTACCTTGAGTCTAGATACTGAAGCACACACTTACGGTGTAAAAGGTGAAGCATATATTCCGACTTCAGTTGTTCCGTTATATACCAGTGCAGCTTATAGCCACACTAAAACAGATACAGATATATCTGAGTTTGGTACAAAATTAGGTTCTATTGAAAATAATGGCGATCGTTATGCATTAGAGCTTGGTGCACTTCTGGCACCTAATTTCCTGGTAGCAGTAGGCTATGCAAATATTGCTGATCCTTTTGCTCTAGACGCCAACAATATTATGTCTAATGGTATTCTAAAAACTGTAGGTGAAGCTGCAACTGCCGGTTTTACTAATCAGCGTCTTTCTCAAGATATCGTAACTGCCCGCACTAAATATGTAGGCCCAGTTGATGGTACAAATGCATCAGTTGGTTTTGAAGCCGCAATGATGCATGCAGACAGCAACAATGCATATCAGTTAAAAACTGATGTCTACTTTACACCAAAATTTAGTATAGGCGCTTCTTATGCTGAATCTAATTTTACTGATGTAATGGACTCAGCTTGGGGAGCAAACATTAACTACTTTATTACTCCAGCAGTTGCAGTAGGTGCAAGCTATGTTAATGCAAATGCAGTAGGTATAGATGCAGATACTCAGACTGTAGGGGTTAACGCCAAATTCCGTTTTTAATCTGTTAACAGGTTAAGGAACTAAAAAAGGACTCCATTGGAGTCCTTTCTATTATTGCATTTAACTGCGTATGACGTTCAGGAAGTAAAGATGACGTTCATACTGGTCCAGAATATCCTGAAGCAGATCTTCTTGCGTCCATTCCATAACATCGTAATTTTGTCCTCCCTCTCTTAAAAACACCTCAGCCTGATAATATTCATGGTCGGTAGCTGATTGAGCTTCAGTCATAAAGCTGGGAGGGGTAGTTTCACGTGAAACTACTTTATAGATAAAATTAATCTCATTCCAATGATCCACCCTTAATAGCAATCCGTCCTCAAGAGTTTCTATGCTCACCTCAAGATTACGACGTTTAAACTCATGCTGAATATGCTGAAATGCCTGAGCAACTGTAGACTTTATATAATGCTCTACTTCATCACGACTATGTGGATAATGCATAATTAGGCCCAAACGCTGTTGCCAGCTGCGCGGGTTATGAATAGCACGCGGTGTAATACGTGCCTCCTGAATAGCCTGCATTTTCAAACTGTCTAATCTTAGTGCCTTGAGCAACCCCCAGCAGATGAGCAGCATAATAAAGGTAAATGGCAAAGCACTCATAATGGTGGCGGACTGTAATGCACCTAAACCACCAGCCATGAGCAGAATAATAGCCAGTAGCGCCATAAGTACTGTCCAGAACAGCCGCTGCCAGGCAGGAGACTGATCTGTTTTAGAGGTGAGATAATCGGTAACCAGGGCGCCTGAATCGGCAGAGGTCACAAAAAACAGCATGACCAGAACAGTTGCTAAAATACTGCTCACTCCAGACCAAGGTAACTGGGTCAAGAATTCAAACAGCGCTACAGAAGAATCAGTTTTTACAGCTTCTAGCAGGCTATTATTTCCTTCAAACATCACATTATATAGCGCTGCATTACCTATGAATCCCATCCAGATAATGGTGAAACCTGTAGGAATCAGCAATACGCCTGCAATAAACTCACGGACAGTACGTCCTCGTGAGACTCGGGCAATAAACATACCCACAAATGGTGACCACGAAATCCACCAAGCCCAGTACATGATAGTCCAGCCACCAATCCAGCCATTAGGCTGATAGGCATATAAGTTAAAAGTCATGCTGAACAGGTTAGATACATATTGTCCTGCTGTCTGGATGGTGGTCTGCAATAAATAAATGCTGGCGCCAGTTAAAAATATGAAAGCCAGCAATAGCAATGCCAGAATGAGGTTGAGTTCAGATAAACGCTTAACGCCCTTATCCAGACCTAAAAAAACCGAGAGTGAAGCAATACTGCTTACCACAACAATTAAAATAATCTGAGTCAGAATACTCTGCTCCCAGCCAAACAGGTAATTTAATCCCGAGTTAATCTGTGTTACACCAAAACCCAGAGAAGTGGCAACCCCGAATATGGTCCCAATTGTGGCGAAAGTATCGACTCCATCACCAATTGGTCCATAAATACGCTTACCAATTAAAGGATATAAGGCTGAGCGGACTTTTAATGGAAGCTGATGACGGTATGCAAAATAAGCCAGTGACAACCCAACAACTGCATAAATAGCCCAGGCATGTAAACCCCAATGGAAGAAAGTAACACGCATGGCCTGTTGTGCTGCCAGTACGGTCTCCGGCTGGCCACTTGGTGGACTGACATAATGCATAATGGGCTCAGCAACACCAAAGAACATTAAGCCAATCCCCATACCTGCAGTAAACAGCATGGCAAACCAGGAAGGATAAGTATAATCAGGTTGACTATGATCTGGCCCAAGTTTGATCCGGCCCATGGAAGACACAGCAATACCTGTTAGCAGGATTAAAAATAAGGCAACCGATAAAACATAAAACCAGCTGAAAGAATCAGTAATCCACTGATTTAATTTTTTGGTCAGAAGTTCAAATGCATCGGGAGCAAAAATAACAATAGCTAAAAAGATCAGGATAATCACAACCGTGCTAATAAACACATTAGGATTAACATTGGAAAACCAAGCTTTGGACTTGGAAGACATAGGTGATTTACCCCCATATATTTTTTTAATAAAATGACAGACTCTGCGGTCAAAATGCATTCTGCTAAGACATTGTAAAAACAAAGAATACTGAACCAGTATTCAGAGTGATATATTAAATTAACTTACAAATGAAAGCCGTTAACTTCCTGTAAAGGAGAATTTTCAAGATTTGTCTTTATCTGTACGGGGTGAATGTGAAATATATTGCAGCACAATAAGTCTTGAAACGATAAGTGCCAGATACATTACTCCGCCAAACATCTGTAACATTGCCAGAACACGTGCCGCCGGACTGACTGGCATCAGGTCTGCAAGACCCGTAGCTGATTGGAGGCTAAAGCTTAAAAACAGAAGATCCAGCCAGGTTTGCAATGGCCCTGTCCGATTTGGATTTTGAAAGCTATAAGGAACTACCAGTTGGCAGATGTTATAAAGAAAGGCAAAACCCCAAGCGATCAAGGTAAAGACTGCGGCAGCTGCAAAAAGCTCATCCTTAGTAAGATAACGGTCAGCAAACATATAGCGGATCAGTCCATAAGCCGCACAGAAATAGGCACTTGCTTCAAAAGCATGGGTAGTAATGATCAGACCCACATGTTCATAACCAAAAAGTATGGGCACAGAAAAAATAAAAGCACCGCCGACAAAAATGAGACCGAGTGCGGTGTAGGCTGGAGTCTGGCGTATCATTTTTGCCACCAGTAATAGTGCAATCACGCCCAGTAACCAGGTGACAGAACGAGACGGTGTACTATCATTGCTGAGCAAAGATAAAATCAGTATAAAAAATTGTAATAAAACTAACTGGGCGGAAGGTAATAAACGAAGACCTTTCCAGAATCCAAGAAGTACACGCAAGCCTGCTTTTAACCCAGCCATTTTCTAATGTAGCCATTATTATTTATTAATTAAATGAAGTGTGGCGAGACCTTATAAAAAGAAAGTATAAATTTATAAAAGCTTATATTAAGAAATGTAACATTAACTCTATACCTGTAAACTCTATATCTATAGGTTTTCTTTCAATTAATCTTTTAAAAACAATAATTTTAAAATTTTATCTAAAAAATATCTCTAAAGCCTATGCCTACTCAATTTTTACAAAATAATGACATTAAAAGGACCTATATCCAAGATTTTAGAGTAAAAATTCTAATTCGTTTTTAAGTCTAAAAAAACAAATAAAATTAAGGAAGTACATTTTATGAAAAAGCAGATCAGCTTACTTGGCTTGGCTTTAAGCTCAACTTTACTGGTAGCCTGTGGAGGAGGCGGAAGTTCCAATGACGCTACTATCACTACGCCACCAAATGTGCCTAATGAAACAATTTCGCCAGAATTATCAGAAGAATTCGTGCCTTTTGAAGACCAGAGTATTCTGGACAAGGTTCGCGATAAAATCACTGGTGATCGCAGCAATGAGACAGACTATAACGTTGCATTAGGCCACATGGTTGGAGAGGTTTTTGCAGACTATCCTTATGGTCGGACTGGCAGACTGGTACAGATTTATAATCTGGGTCTAAATAGCATCAAGTTTCCAAACCGACTTTGTGCAGAAGTAATTACGAATGGCTCAGTAAAGACTTTAAGCCTAAAACAGGATAAGGAAAACTGTATTATTCTCGATAAAACTTATCGTCAGGGCTCAAGTATTACCCAAACCGTAAATGGTGATACCACTACTTTGAAATTTACCAATGTGCGCTATGGTTCAAATGTAGATTTTAGCCTGAAAGATGATTACCTGATTTCAGGCAGTATTTCCTATCGGGAAACAACAACTACAGCAGGTAAAGAAAAGGCTTATCAGGTTGATCAGTTGGAATTTCAGCGGGTCAGCAAGGATGCTAATGCACCAGCTGGCGGAACAAACTATAATGAAACCAGTAAAGAGTACCTGCAAGTCAGAAACTATAACTACCGTTTAGCCGATGAATATGGCAGCGGAAGTAATGGAATACGCACTCTTACCACCAGCGGGACAATTATTGGCCAGCCTTACCAGGCAGATTTCCGTTATAGCTTTAATTTTGAGACCACTACACCCTTTAAAATGGCTGAAACCATATCTAACAATTATAAGCATTTACCTACTGAGGGTAATTTAAAAATACGTGACACCTACAACCAGATGATTGATGTGCGCCAGAACCAGCCTGAATCATTAAAAGCTACTGTTTATTTTAATGGTAGTGAAATTGCTGACCTGTACTGGTCAACTATTATTGGTGACAAGAAATAATGAATTAATAAAAAGCCCCGCAATTGCGGGGCTTTTTATTTAAATCAATTAATGATCTTGAGCACCGGAAGCTCCGATACCAGTCATGGAACGTACAAACTGGGCATCGAATTCTTTACGTTCACGCTGTGCACGCGCTGATTTATCAGTTACAGAGAACAACCAGCAGCAGAAGAATGAAAGTGGCATAGCAAAGATTGCAGGGCCATTAAAAGGGTTAATTGGCGTATCAGAAATACCGAGTGTATCCACCCAGACTGCTTTAGACAGCACAATCAGAATTACAGCAAGTGACAGACCCACAACACCACCGGCTACTGCACCACGTGTCGTCAGGCCTTTCCAGAACATAGACAGAACAAGTACCGGGAAGTTAGCACACGCAGCAACCGAGAATGCCAGACCTACCATGAAGGCCACGTTCTGTTTCTCAAACAGGATACCTAAAATCATTGCAAAGATCGCAAGGCCCAGAGTGGCAATTTTAGACATGCGAAGTTCAGATTCAGGCGTAGTCTGTCCTTTTTTAAATACGTTTGCATACAGGTCATGCGAGATTGCAGAAGCACCTGACAGGGTTAAACCAGCCACTACGGCAAGAATTGTGGCAAATGCTACCGCTGAAATGAAGCCCATAAACAGGTCGCCACCCACAGCATCAGCCAGATGGACCGCAGCCATATTGTTACCGCCTACAAGCTCTAACTTGCCTGTAACCGCCATTTTCGCTACATCAATGAATTGTGGATTATTCGATACATACAAGATTGCACCGAAACCAATGATGAAGGTCAGCAGATAGAAGTAACCAATGAAACCTGTTGCTACAACCACTGATTTACGTGCTTCTTTTGCATCTTTTACTGTAAAGAAACGCATGAGGATATGTGGAAGACCAGCAGTACCAAACATCAATGCAAGTCCGAGGGAAATCGCATCAATTGGGTTCTCTGCCAGTTTGCCTGGTCCCATGATTTTGCCTGCTTCTGCCAGTGTAATATCATGGACTTTAGCGAAAATCTGGATAGATTGGTCAAACATTGCAGTAAAGCTGAAGCCAACACCTTTCATTACCATAAATGCCATGAAAGTTGCGCCAGAAAGCAGCATTACAGCCTTGATGATCTGTACCCAAGTGGTAGCCAACATGCCGCCGAACATTACGTAAGCCATCATCAGCAGGCCAACAATTACAACCGCGATATTATAGTTCAAGCCAAATAGCAGTTTGATCAGCTGTCCCGCACCGACCATCTGTGCAATGAGGTAAAACGCGACCACGACCAATGAGCTGATTGCTGCCAAGGTACGAACCGGCTTTTCTTCCAGACGGAATGACACCACGTCTGACAGGTTATATTTACCCAAGTTACGCAGACGCTCTGCAATCAGGAACAGAACAATTGGCCAGCCAACCATGAAGCCTAATGAGTACAGCAGACCATCGAATCCTGAACTGAACACCATGGCAGAAATACCCAAGAACGATGCAGCAGACATGAAGTCACCAGCAATCGCCAAACCGTTCTGGAAACCCGAAATACCACCACCTGCAGTGTAGAAGTCTTGAGTTGACTGAGTCTGTTTGGCTGCCCATTTGGTAATGAACAATGTAAGGCCGACAAAAATCACGAACATGATAATTGCGTGCCAATTCGTAGCCTGCTGCTCAGCCGCACCCAGATCAGGGCCAGCCATAGCCAGACCAGAAGTTAAAAATGTGGACGCAGCAAATACTTTTGCTTTACATGAATTCCATTTCATATTAGTGCATTCCTTTAGTAGTCGTAGACTCTTGCGCGATTGCCTCGACTTCTTTCAAAGCTTCTCTGTTAAGTTCATCAAGTGTGTTATTGGCGATATATGAATACACTGCACATAATACAAATGACAGGACGATAATGCCGAGGCCTAAAGGAATTCCCCAAGTTGTTACCCCGCCACTAAAAGAACTCATCAGGAATTCTTTGTTATAACCTACCAACAGCATGAAACCAACATAGACAAACAGCATAATTGCAGTTAATGTCCAGCTGAGATTTCTTTTCTTGGCCACCATCTCTTTAAATTTTGGATTTTGTAGAATTCGTTCTACCTTAAGCTCATCCATAACCTTGCTCCTTAATCAGCGGCCAAGCTATTGGTCGCTTTTGTCCAATCTTTAATCTTTTTTTTACGTATACAAAATTAACAATATTGTAGGGTTCCCGTAACTTAGACTTTGGTCTTTAAATACTGATCAGGCATCTGTTTATCCTGCGCTTGAGGTATCATAGAAGCAGCAATAAAGACCGTGAGCAATATGAACAGCTGGCTGATCATCGGGGTACTGGCCCTTTATATTTTTATACTTTTTGTCTGTGCATTTTTTGGTGAAAAGCATGCCAGCCGTTTAAGTACTCGTGGCCGTATGTTGTTATTCAGCCTGACGCTCGGAGTATATTGTTCATCCTGGACATTTTATGGCGCAACTGGTGCTGCAGTACGTGAAGGTATTATTTTTCTGCCGATCTATCTGGGGCCATTGCTATTCGTCGGATTAGGCTATGATATCTGGCGGCGTCTGGGTCGGGTACGCCAGCATCATGCTATTTCTTCTATTGCTGACTTTGTAGCTGCCCGCTATGGTAAAAGCGGTAGTCTTGCCTCTTTAGTGACTATTTTGGCTGTTATTGCCATCATTCCTTACTTGGCTTTACAACTCAGGGCCATTGCACTGAGTGCGTCGGTCATACTAACGCAGAATGAATCCTTACATACCACTACCAACAGTGTGCTTTTACTTACCGGTGTTCTGGCTATACTCGCAATGATGTTCGGTACACGGCAGATCGCCAATACTGAGCAACATGGTGGTCTGATGCTGGCTGTCGCTTTTGAGTCTTTTGTTAAGCTGTTTGCCCTACTTTGTGTAGCACTCTTTTTTCTTTTTGATGCTCCTGAAAATATTGTGCAGGTCTCTGGTGATGTTGCCAAGACATTTTATGAAGTACAGCTATTTGGTGTGCCGGAAACTTTCTGGGTACAGACCTTGCTGGCTGCACTGGCAATCATCTGCCTGCCACGACAGTTCCATGTGGCCGTGGTTGAGCTGCGCGACGAAAAACATATTCGCGGGGCACGCCGCTGGTTTGCCGCTTATCTGATTTTAACGACACTGGCAATTATTCCTATTGCCAGCTGGGCATTGCATGCTGCACCAAACTTTCTTACCGTACCTGATGTGGCAGTACTTTCCCTTCCGCTCAGTTATAATCAGGAATGGCTAACTTTATTAGCATTTTTAGGAGGCTTTTCTGCCTCGACCGGTATGCTATTGGTCTCATCGGTTGCACTTTCCATTATGCTCAGTAATGATCTGATCATGCCGGCATTATGGCGTTTTAATATTATTTCCCGGCATGACAAACGCTTACCACAAGTTCTTAAATTTACCCGGCGGGTCTGCATTTTGGGTGTCATGCTCCTGGGCTTCCTGTTCTTTCATTTTTTTAACGATATTGACCAGTTATCTGTATTTGGCCTGCTGGCCTTTAGTGCAGTAGCCCAGTTCTCCCCTGCCCTAATTGGTGGACTCTATTGGCGGGGTGGTAGCCGTCAGGGGGTGTATGCCGGACTGATTGTTGGTTTCTTTATGTGGACCTATACCCTGCTGCTACCTACCATCTTGCGCAGTCTGCCAGAAAGCTATACTGAATTTGCCCAACAGTTCCTCACGGCTGGACCGCTTGGCCTGCATTGGTTACGCCCGGAGGCCCTGTTAGGCTTTGAATCCTTTGCGCCATTAACGCATGGCGTCATCTGGGCATTAGGTCTCAATATTATTTTATATATCTGGGTATCACGAATTTACCGCCCAAGTATTGCTGAGCAGATTCAGGCTGAAAGTTTCTTTTATTATGAAACTAAACCCTTACCAGCACACAGTGCTTCTACTGACATGAGTTATTTGCACCAGGATGCGGTCCGTTTAAAAGTAGGTGACCTCATGACTCTGGCGCGGCGTATTACTGGAGAAGGGCCAGCGACGCATGCCTTTCAGCAATTTTGTGCCCAGAACAATCTGGTTCTTAATGAAAATAGTGTTGCTAACGGTATGTGGTGGCGCTTTACCGAGCAGTATCTGGCCGGTACTATTGGTGCCGCTTCAGCCCGTACCCTGCTTACTACGGCCATGGTTAATAATGGCCTGGCATTAGGCCAGGTGGCCAATATTCTGGATCAAGCTTCGCAATGGCAGCGTTTCAACCAGAATCTGCTGATGACCATGATTGACCACATGACCCAAGGTGTAAGTGTAGTCGATGAAAATATGTGTCTGGTGGCGTGGAACAACCAATACCTGAAGCTGTTTGACTATCCTAAGGATCTGGTTTATGTCGGCTGTCCGATTTCTGATCTGATCCGTTATAATGCCGAGCGTGGCGAATGTGGTCCCGGGTCTATTGAAGAACATGTCCGTAAGCGGATTCACTGGATGCAGGTCGGCAGCGCACATGAGTTTGAGCGTATCCGTAAGGATGGTAGAGTGATCCAGATGCGCGGCAACCCAATTGAAGGAGGCGGTTTCGTGACTACCTTTGCCGACATTACTGCATTTCGGGAAAATGAAGCCATACTGGAAGCACGCGTTATTGACCGCACCCGCCAGCTGGCAGATGCCCTAGCAGAGCAGCAACTTGCCCGCGAACAGGCAGATAAGGCGAACATGTCGAAAAGCCGTTTTATTGCAGCTGCCAGTCATGATCTATTACAGCCAATGCATGCTGCCCGGCTGTTTAGTACCGCTTTGGAGCAGAGCGTTAACAATGATGAAGATCGTACTACTTTGCAGCAACTGGACCGGGCCCTGCATGGGGCTGAAAGTATGCTTTCAGCTCTTCTGGATATTGCCCGACTAGAAGGGGGCAATATGCAGCCAAACCGGCAGTCTTATCCTCTACATGACCTGCTACGCGATCTGGAGTTGCAGTTCAAGTCGATTGCTTCACAGCGCAATATTCAGTTTCACGTCCACGATGCACCCTTCTGGATAGACACAGATCCGCAGTGGATACGCCGGATTGTACAGAATTTTGTCAGTAATGCCTTACGTTATACCGCTAAAGGCCGGGTGCTTTTAGGTGTATTACGTTCCAGTGAACGACCGGGCCATATACGAATTGGCGTCTGGGATACCGGGCCTGGGATTGCTGAAGAACAGCGTATTAAGCTTTTTCAGGAATTTGAACGGTGTGGACATACCTCGCCTTGGGGTGAGCAAGGTCTGGGCCTAGGTCTGGCCATTGTTCAGCGAATGACCAGCCTGCTAGATTATCCGGTTCATGTATACTCTACCCAAGGTAAGGGCTCCTGCTTTATTCTGGAAGTTCCAATTGTAGCGCCACCCAAAACAGTGACTGCCCCAGTACAGGTGGCACCACTGAAAACCAAGGCTTATCGCATTCTTTGTCTGGACAATGACGAAACTATCCTTGAAGGTATGTCAACCTTACTAACGAAATGGGGGTATCAGGTCTTTAAAGCCCGTGAACCTCAACAGGCACTTGCTCTTATCGAACAGGAAAATATTCAAGTCTGGCTGATTGACCAACATCTGAATCAGGGGCAATTAGGATTAGACTTTATTCTTGAGCATCGTTATCATCCTGTACCCGTAGCGTTGATTACCGCAGATTCAGATCCTGAATTACCTCACCGTTTAAAACAGCACAATATTGTCTTATTGAAAAAACCATTAAAACCAGCGGCATTACGCGCCTGGTTATCGGGTTTAAAAATCATAGGTGATCAGTCTTGATCTATAAATAATTGAACAGTCTTTTTTGCCAGCATAAAGCTGGCAAAAAAGACTGTGAAAAACTATTTTCAGCCTTAACTGACAAAATATAAGGGCAAGACAGGCAGAATAAATCAAAAAACAGCTAATTTAATGATGAAAAACTGGCCAAAAATTTCAACTGTGAATTTTCTATGGCAAAGCTGCTCAATTTTAAAGTGAACACTTGTATACTTAGTTACAATTAAACAAGTTATTGATTTTATAAAAATAAAAAACCCATTTTTAATCTTATACAACTTTAGTCTTATTTCTATTTACCCCCCTCCACCCTCATAAAATAGATATATACATCAGGTTTTCTCATTGTCTGCATTATGAAAAAACCGGTCAGAGAAAAAACCTAAGGATACTATTATGAATATGTCAGAAATTGTCGGACACGGTGCCCAGCCTTCACAACAGTTTTATCGGGATTATAGTGCCAATGCGCTATTACCTGAAATCCAGTGGCAGCAATTGTTTAAACATAGCAAGCTTGCCCAACCCCAATTACAGGCTCTCGATACCCTTTACCACAGCGCAGTTCCTCTGGCACTTCAGGTATTTGAAGCATTAAGATTTGATGTTTTTGCTCCCGCTGCCTATCAGCCCCAAGGTCTGGGTTTATTTGACAAGCTAGCCCAGCAGGAAGAAAACCTGATTCAGGTTCTACAGTCAGAATCTGTGTGTCTAGACGATGCTGCACGTCATCAGCTTTGGAGTATGCTGCTGCGTGGTGGAGCGGTACTGGTCTTTAAAGCATGGCTGGGTAAGGTAAAAACCGGACAGGACCAATTGGATATGACTCAATTTGATGAATTATCCGATCTGCTCTTTATTAAGACTTCACCTTATGATTTGGCCGAGTATTTAAAAGTAGACCCTCAGGCTGATTCGGATCATATTTTCTTAATGTATGAAGGTGATATTTTTCTGGACCGTTTTAACAGTCTGGAAACTGCGGCTTTATTTGTCGAGCTTGGTGTATATGATGCAGCATTCTTGAGCCTGCGTGATGATCGTGTAGCAAATTATTTAAAGGAAAAAGGACAGGTATCACAAGATCAGATTGATGATTTAGAATTTGCCTTGAATCCGCTATTTTGCACTGATCTGATGGCCAAACAGGACTGCCTGGCTTAAAACATTCGGTACAAAAAATAAGGCCTTATTCATGGGCCTTATTTTTATAGCTATTTTAAATTAGACTCTCTTTTCATCAATATTAAGTGCCTTGATAGCCAATACTGCCTGAGTACGGTTTTGTACTCCCAGCTTACGGAAAATAGCTGTTACATGTGCCTTGATGGTAGCCTCTGAAACATCTAGTTCATAAGCAATCTGCTTGTTGAGCAGACCTTCAGCAACCATCATCAGTACACGGAACTGCTGTGGTGTAAGTGACTGAATTCGCTCTGCAAGTTCGGTCTCATCAGTTGCTCTCGGATCAAAGCTCACGTTGGTAGGCAAATTCGGTGGTAACCAGATTTCCCCTTCTAATACCTGACGAATTGCCTCGCCAATATGACTTGGATGGGCAGATTTAGGAATATAGCCCATTGCTCCGTGTGCAATTGCACGCTGAATAATTGACAGCTCTTCATGAGCAGAGACTACAATAATCGGAATAGAAGGATATTGGGCACGGACATGAACCAGTGCTGAAAAACCTGAAGCACCGGGCAAGTTTAAATCCAGTAAAACCAAATCTGGTTCTGAACCCTTTTCCAGACGTTCATAAAATTCATTTACTGCAGCTGTCTCAGAGATTTGTGCCTGTGGCAGGCTATAACGCACGGCTTGAATTAGGGCATGCCGGAACAGTGGATGATCATCAACAATTAATATGTTCATAAGCGAAACAGGAGATCTCTTTGCACAGTACAGCTTTATTCTAACTGCACTCATGACATTAAGGATATGCAATTCTTCACTAATTTAGTGTGCAAGCTAGTAAGAACTGATCAATAATAAAGCGCTCTTAATGTATTTGATATTTTTATTCAATTCAAATCAGAATTTCATATAAATTACTATTTTTAGAGCCGCCTAAATCTCAGTTTATATTAAATTTTTATAAAACAATAACTTAAATTTTATTTTTTTTTGATCTAAAAGATATCTTGAAAAACGATAACTTATTTTAATTTCCTTATTTTACAGGCTGGCTGCTTCTGACCGTTAATAAATAGTAACTAGCGAGCTATTTAGGTTTATTTACATGACACATCATTTTTCATCTTCTGTTCAGCCTCTTAATATTGTTGCAGTTTCAGGTGGTCTCAATACACCGTCTAAAACTGAAGCTCTGGTTCAGGCGGTATTAAATGAACTCGGCGAGGCAACACCTATTAATATCCACTTTATTAAATTTAGTGAAATTGGGCCTTTACTTGGAGGCGCTATTTACCGTAACCAGCTTCCACAGCGCGTACAGGATGATCTGGCTGCTGTGGAAGCAGCAGACGCTTTAATTGTTGGGACCCCGGTTTACCGTGCCTCTTTTACTGGCCTATTCAAACATTTTTTTGACTTTGTCGAACAGACAGCCCTAGTAGATGTACCTGTATTATTGGCTGCCTCTGGTGGTAGCGACCGCCATGCATTGGTATTGGAACACCAATTACGCCCATTGTTTAGCTTTTTTCAGGCACAGACTTTACCAATTGGTGTTTATGCCACAGATCGTGATTTTACTCCAGAATATACCATTCAGAGTCAACAGCTGGCAGACCGCATTACACTGGCTGTTGCCCGCGCACTTCCAATTCTAGAGTGGGCGCCAGCCAAAGGGCAACGCGCAGAACTGGTTAAAGTCAAAACTGAGCAAGCTAACCAGAATTTGGGGATCAATAAACAGATTGAGCAGGAAGAGGTCTTGCCATCTGTCGCCGTACCCAGCCTAGATGCAGCAGAGTCGCGTTTGCATCCAAAAAACCTGAAGACTCATGTGGCCTAACAGTTTGTGAGGAAATCACTATGAAGGATGATCAAGCACAGCAGCTGAAGTTTGCTTACTGGGTTCCAAATGTCAGTGGCGGCTTAGTGGTGAGTAAGATTGAGCAGCGCACCGACTGGAGTTATGAATATAACGTCCGTTTAGCGCAGACTGCCGAGAAAAACGGCTTTGAATATGCATTAACCCAGATTCGTTTTACAGCAGGCTATGGCGCCGAAAACCAGCATGAGTCTGTCAGCTTTAGCCATGCTCTTCTCGCAAAAACTGAAAAGCTGAAAGTTATTGCTGCCATTTTACCAGGTCCCTGGAAACCGGCTCTGGCTGCCAAACAGCTCGCTACTATTGATCATCTGACTCAAGGTCGCATAGCAGTTAATATTGTGAGTGGATGGTTTCGTGGAGAATTTGATGCCATTGGAGAGATCTGGCCTGAACATGATGAACGTTATGTACGTTCTGAAGAATTTATTCGAGCTTTAAAAGGAATCTGGACTACGGATCAGTATAGTTTTAAAGGTAAATATTATCAGTTTGAGAATTATACCCTTAAACCCAAACCTCTACAGCAGCCTCATATTGAGGTATTTCAGGGTGGAAGTTCCCGAGCCGCACGTGATATGGCTGCACGTGTGTCTGACTGGTATTTTACCAACGGTAATAGCGTTGACGAACTGGTCAAACAGATTAGTGATTTGCGTACCAAAGCGGCTTTAAATGGTCATCAAATTAAGGTTGGGGTAAATGCCTTTATTATTGCCCGTGATACAGAAGAAGAAGCGCAGGCAGTATTACAAGAGATTATCGAGCAGGCCGATATTCAGGCAGTACAGGCTTTTGGGAAGGCTACTCGTGAGGCAGGAGCTGCCAGTCGTGAAGGCGAAGGAAACTGGGCAAAATCCACTTTTGTGGATCTGGTGCAATATAATGATGGTTTTAAGACCAATCTAATTGGTACTCCCCAACAAATTGCTGAACGGATTATTGAGCTTAAAAATGCCGGGGTTGATTTGATCCTCTCAGGCTTTTTACATTTTATAGAAGAAATAGAGTATTTCGGCGAGAAGGTTTTGCCATTGGTTCGTGAGTTAGAAGTAGAGCAGCAGCATGTTGTATCTGCCAAGTCTGCCTGATTAATCAGCTAAACCTGGTTGCTCATGAACCAAATAATAATAACACCCCATGGCAGTTCTCCTCCCTCAAGACTCGGCTTGAGGGTTTTTTATAGCCTGCACTTTTTCTATAAGCTGTCTCTGAAGATAGTTGTATATTAAATTCTGGATATAAAGATTGACCTGAAAATTATTTCTCTCATACCCGTTCAAGAATAAAAGCTGGGTTCAGGTAGTTTACCGGTTAATATCCATTCCCCAATTTCCTGATATTTATAGTCAACCGGATCATGCAGGGTTTGGGTTCGAACATTGCGCCAGAAGCGGTCCAGATTCAGTTTGGCAGCTGTGGCACGTGCCCCCATGACCTGAAATATATTTTGCGTGATATAAAGTGAGGTATTGGTCGCAGCAATCTTAGCAGTTGCGATTGCAATAGAAACCTCCCCGCGTTGCACTGAACTTAAGTGTTCACCCTGTAACCATGCTGCCTGCAGTTTCTTCACAGCGTCTGCTGCAAGTAGCCTTACCCCTTCAAGCTGCACATAAAACTCGGCAAAATGTTTCTGGATATAAGGGTCATCTACAGCTTGTTCAGCCAGAGACTTTGACCAGGCTTTTTGGCCCTGTACAATAGCTTTAGCAGTCTCAAATGCTCCTTCTGCTACACCTAAAAATAAATAGACAAAAATCAGCTGTGCAATAAGCGGACGAAGACTTGAATAGGGGGTACTCAGTGGGCCCGGGTTAAGTAGTAGCTCTTTTTTATAGACATGCACCTGTTCAAAATGGCTGGTGCCACTGTCGGTCTGGCGCTGTCCCATATTGTCCCAGTCCCCCAAAAAACTAACGCCGTTGCGCTGCGATGGAATCACACCTATCAGCAATTTGCCCTGTTCATCATAGCCCGAGCACAGCAACAGGTCTGAGTCTATTGAACCGGAGCAGAAGCTTTTATCCCCCTGAAAAATATATTCATGATCTGTAATTCGGGTTACTGTAGTACGACGGTCGAGGGGGTTGAGCGTATTGCCCCAAAACAGGTTATCTTGAGCAGTCTGCCTGAACCAGCTGGTGTATTGTTGTGGTTGTGCAAACAGTTGTACCGTGGCAATCAACAGATGATGAAATCCGTAGACATGCGCCAGTGAACTGTCTGCCTGCGCTATAATTCGAATAGTTTCAAAAATTGTCGTCCAGTTTGCTCCTGAACCGCCATATTCAGTAGGAATTGACAGTTTAAGTAGCCCACTTTCCCGAATCAGGTCACGTTCTTTTTTAGGGTTACCGCCCTGCTTATCACGTAAGGCAGCGGTATGTGAAAATAGCCGGGTGAGTTGTTGTGCTGTCTGTATCGCCTGCTCGGCAGAGTAAGAATTTTCTGTTGTATTCATTAAGCTTTTATCTAGGGTACTCATTAAAATTTTATGGCTTGTACAGCTGTGTGTATTCTTCAGTTTATTCTTATAGTTAAAAATACCGCCTTAAAGCAAGGCGGTATTCAGAAATATTTTACTTGTGGTCCGGATAGACCGTAACAATCAATTGCTCGACTACAGCTGGTTCTGCCAAGGTCGAAGTATCTCCCAGACTGTCCAGTTCATTGGCAGCAATTTTTCTTAAAATACGGCGCATAATTTTACCGGAACGTGTCTTGGGCAGTGCGGGTGCCCAGTGCAGCGCATCTGGTGTTGCCACTGGGCCAAGTTGCTTGCGTACCCAGCTGACCAGTTCCTGCCTTAACTCTTCAGACTCATTAACGCCTGCCTGCAAGGTTACAAAAGTACAGATCCCCTGTCCTTTAATCTCATGAGGCATTCCCACTACAGCGGCTTCAGCAACATGGTCATGTGCCACCAAGGCACTTTCAATTTCTGCAGTTCCCAGCCGGTGACCTGAAACATTTAGCACATCATCAACACGACCCGTGATCCAGTAGTAACCGTCTTCATCACGACGAGCACCGTCACCAGTAAAATAGTTACCGGGGAATGTCGAGAAATAGGCTTCAATAAAACGCTGGGGATCTCCCCATATGGTTCGCATCTGGCCCGGCCAGGAATCTTTAATAATCAGGTTACCCTCTGCTGCACCGTCTAGCACCTTGCCATCACCATCGACAATAGCAGGTTGCACTCCAAAATAAGGCCGCGTAGCCGAACCGGGTTTAAGGTCAGTCGCACCGGGGAGTGGTGAAATCAGTATGCCGCCCGTTTCAGTCTGCCACCAGGTATCGACAATTGGACAGCGCCCTCCTCCAACTACGTTGTAGTACCATGACCAGGCTTCAGGGTTAATCGGTTCACCAACAGAGCCCAGCAAACGTAGGCTACTGCGGTCACTTTCACGCACGTAAGCATCACCTTCACGCATCATGGCCCGAATTGCAGTGGGTGCAGTATATAAGATGGTTATATTATGTTTGTCGACAATATGGCCTACACGCGCCCAACTTGGATATTGCGGCACACCTTCAAACATTACCGTCGTGGTACCATTAGATAATGGCCCATAAATAATATAGCTGTGACCAGTAATCCAGCCCACATCGGCAGTACACCAGTATATGTCGTCCTGTTTTATATCAAATACTTCTCGAAAGGTGCTGTTGACATAAACTAGATATCCGCCAGTAGTATGCAGTACGCCTTTAGGTTTACCGGTAGAGCCAGAGGTATAAAGAATAAAAAGTGGATCTTCAGCATTCATCGGCTCCGGCGGGCAGATTTCATTCACTTCAGTTATTACTTCGTGATACCACAGATCGCGCTCTGGTTTCATTTCTACCGGATTACCGGTACGGTGTACTACTACTACATGTTCAACTGAGTCTGTTTTTGCATGCTCTAAGGCCTGATCGACACTTTCTTTAAGAGGAATCAGCTTGCCGCCCCGCATACCGGCATCAGCGGTAATTACCATTTTTGCTTGGCTGTCTTCAATACGGCTGGCCAGCGAATCAGGAGAGAATCCCCCAAAGACTACACAATGCACTGCTCCAATACGGGCACATGCCAGCATGGCAATGGCAGCTTCACTGACCATCGGCATGTATAGGACTACCCGGTCGCCTTTAGCAATCCCGTATTTTTTCAGGGCATTGGCAAAACGGCATACTTCATCATGCAGTTCTTTAAAAGAAATAATCTTGTGACGTGAAGGATGGTCTCCCTCCCAGATAATTGCAGGCTTGTGCGGATGCTCTTTTAAATGTCGGTCCAGACAGTTGGCACTGACATTAAGCTGGCCATCAGCAAACCATTCGATCTTGAAATTATCAGCAGCAAAACTGCTATTTTTAACTTGTGTAAATGGCTTGATCCAGTCAATCCTTTTTGCCTCTTCAGCCCAGAATTCTTCAGGTTGTTCAATCGAATGCTGGTAACGTTTCAGATAATCTTCTTCGACAGTGCGGGCAGTTTTTTTAAATTCTTCAGGTACAGGATAGATCTCACTCATAGTATCACTTCCTTGATATTGTACGTCTCCTCACGAGACTTTTAGCACGGGGTATTATTTATTTTATTGATTGCCTTTCAACCAGTAATAGGACTGTTCAGTACAACTGACAATCATGCTTTGGTCGTAGATAAAGCGCTTAACTTTTATTCAACAGAATAACTGCTTTTTAACAAATATGATTGATTTATCAGAAACTAATTTAATCTTTATCTTATAATTTTAAACCGGTAAAACTTTAATAATTGCATAAAAGCAACATTTTCTTACCCAATCCAGCCATTAACTGATGAGCGATCATGACTGCTGAATATAATTTTTACCCCACTGAAACCGATCATCCTCTTTCGATGAGAGGGCGCTTTAGCCGTTTAAGCTATATTGGCTGGAATGGCCTTTTAAATTGTATCGCTTTCTTCATACTGGTTATATTCAGTCTGCTCATGGGCAGCTTTAATATGCAAAGCACTCCTCAGAGCTATAATATTACAGGGATGTGGGATCAGCTGGCCAGTATAGGTTTATTAATACTTACCTTGCTTTATGCCTATTTTAACCTGGTCCTGATAGTACGACGTTTGCATGACCGTAATCATAGCGGCTGGTGGGCGCTGCTGCTGTTCTTACCTCTGGTTAATTTCCTGTTCATGATTTACCTGCTTTTTGCCGCGGGTGATGCAGGGATTAACCGTTTTGGGCATCCACGTCGAACCTTGCTCTGGGAAAAAACTGTAGCTTGGCTGTTAATTGCTTTAGTCATTTTAAGTTTCTTTGTCAGCCGCAGTACCTGGATTTACCTGAGTGAAAGTCAGCCTATTGAAATACCACGGGAAGTCTTGCAAAAAGCGACGCCGTATTTTTAACTCAGGTACAGCCTATGTATAATTTTGGCAAGTAGCCGATTAAATTCAATATGGTTTTCAGGCAGAATATGGTCTTTGTTTAAGGTGCGGATGAAGCTGTGGCTGAAGAAGCAAAGAAATTGAGTGATGTAACTGAGGGAACTACTCAGTTACTGCACGAAGCAGGTGAAAAAACTGCACAAAAGGTGATTGAACACACCAGCAAATATAATGATGCCTATAGTACCATTGATAAGATCATTGAAGGTTTCTGGGAACGTGTGCCCTACTTCTGTATTGCTCTAGCAGTTTTCCTGATTTTCTGGCTCTTATCAGCCCTGTTTAAATTTTTTATTCGTAAGACCCTGCATAATAAAACCTATACCCGACAGAATTTGGTTCTGGTACTAAACCGGGTAGGAAGTACCTTTATTGTATCTTTTGGTTTGCTGATTGCATTGGTAATCTCAGTGCCCGGCTTTACACCGGGACAACTGATGAGCGCGTTAGGAATCGGCTCGGTCGCAATCGGTTTTGCATTTAAGGATATTTTTCAGAACCTGCTTTCAGGTATCCTGATTTTACTGAGTGAACCTTTCCGGATTGGTGACGATATTATTGTAAATGGACTGGAAGGTACGGTCGAAGATATCCAGATTCGGGCAACTTATTTACGCTCGCCGGATGGTCGCCGTATTCTGATCCCAAATGCGACAGTCTATACCAGCTCAATAACTGTCAACACTGCCTACCCGCGCCGCCGCTGTAACTTTGATGTCGGGATCAGCTATGAAGATGATGCACAAAAAGCCAAAGAACTGATTCTGAATATACTTAATAACCAGCGTACAATTTTAAGCCAGCCGGCTTTTAGTGTGAATGTTTCTGCTTTATCTGACTTTTCTGTCAGGCTCAGCGTGTTCTGGTGGATTGATACAAAAGAAACCAATATTGGTGCTTCAGTCAGTGAAGTTCAGGAACAGGTGATCAAAGCCTTTGATGAGCATGGCATCTCTATTCCTTATCCGGTACAGGAAGTTAAAGTTTACCGCGGCGACAACAGTCTAGTACAGGAAGATAAACCATCAGATGCCACTAAACAGCCGACCTAACACATATGGAATCACGGTTTCAGTACGGATAATACGTTGGCCTAGATGCACGGCCTGACAGCCATTTTGAGTGAGCAATTCTATTTCATAAGGAATAAAGCCACCTTCTGGTCCAATAATTACAGTGCAGGGATGCACTATACTGGACGGCATAGCCTGCTCGCTATAGGGATGTGCCACATAAGCAGGTTGCTGCGCTGAGATTAACCCGGGCAATATATCTTCAACAAAAGGCTTAAAACGCTTATGGATTTCTACAGCCGGTGCAATTGTATCTCCTGCCTGCTCCAGTCCCAGCGTTACATAACTTTCAATCTGTTGTAAAAATGGGGTTTGCCAGTAGCTTTTATCGACCCGGTAGCTGTGCAATAAAATAATCTTTTCAACACCGAGTGTTACACTGTCCATAATCAGGCGGCGTAATACTTTTGGCCGTGGCATAGCCACAATGAGGGTGACAGGAAGTTTATCTGGTAGCTGTTCCTGTTTTAATGGCCGTACCTGTACTGTATTGTCATTCAGAGCAACGATTTCTGTCAGGTAACGCTCTCCATTACGGATACCCACTTTTAAAGTATCACCTGTCTTTATATTCAGATGCTGAAGTAAATGCTGGACTTGACGTCTGGAACAGATAGTCCATGGTTCGGTCGCTGCTGCCTGCGGCTCAAGTAAAACAATATTCATTTTTATGCTGACTTATAAATACTGATCAATAGCATGGATGTGCCGATTTAAAGAACCCTGATTTTTTTGGAGAACATTATAGGCTTGCTGGCTTAAATGACCTGCGGCCTCCGGGTCATCTATACAGGCGAGCAGCTGGTTTACAGCCTCGTTTGCATCGTGTGCAATCAGAATTCCTTGAGCTTCTACGAACTCATCAACAATACTCTGGAAATTAAAGTAACGTATACCGATAACCGTGGGAACATGAAGTGCAATCGGTTCAAGAATATTATGTCCGCCCCCTGGCTCATTTAAAGAACCACCAACGAAACAGGCCTGACTCAAGGCATACCATAACCATAATTCACCCATACTATCGGCCAGATAGACTTGTGTATCTGGCTGAATCGTCTGGTCAAGGCTACGGCGTCGGGTAAGCAGTGCCAGTTTCTGGCACTGCTCGAATACTTCATTAAAACGTTCAGGATGTCGTGGTACTACAATGCATAAGAGTTCTGGCTGCTTTTGTAAAAAGGGCCGAAGAGCAGTTAACAGCTCTAGTTCTTCAGGCGCATGAGTACTGGCCAGTAGAATAATCTTGCGTGGCTCTAACTGCCAGTCTCTCTTTAATTGGGCAGCCCGTTCAGTAAATTTAGGCGGTGCAGAAATATCAAACTTGATATTTCCTACAACCTGAACAGCTTCAGGTGGCATACCCAATTCGATATAACGCTGTCTGGTGGGCTGATCTTGAGCCAGCATTGAATCCAGGCATTCGACCATGGAACGGCTAAGGCCTTTTACTCTGGCATAACCTTTGGCGGACTTTTCAGATAAGCGTGCATTTAACAATAAGACAGGAATATGCCGAAATCGGGTTATCTGCAACAGGTTCGGCCAAAGTTCAGTTTCAACCAGTGCCAACAGTTTGGGCTGGTATTTGCTCAGAAACTCTTCAATTAAGTAACGCTGGTCTACCGGCAGAAATACTGCCTGAAACAGTTTCGGATAACGCTGTGAGAATAAGGATTTGGCACGTGCCTGTCCAGTACGGGTCGTATTGGTCAATAGTACCGGCTGACCTAAACTTAAATAATGTTCAATCAGAGGTTGTGCTGCATTGGTTTCACCGACAGAAACAGCATGGAACCAGAGCGCTTGCGTATGTAAAGGAGGCTGAAAAGGCCCAAAGCGTTCCAGCAGCTCATCCTGAAAATCAGGCAAGTGTCCCGAACGTTTATATAAACGCTTCCGATAAAGCGGCTTTACTAACGCCAGTAAGGCGTTATACCAAAATGGTGTTCCCAAGCAGAACTCTCAGTCAAGAAACAATCGGCAAATATAGCATGACCCAGTCCTCTGGATCATGCCCCTTAAGAATTTTAATCCTGGTGTTTATATAGCCATTGTCGGGTAGTCAGTATAGCCTTCCGGTCCAAAACCATACATGGTAGTGGTATTAAGCTCATTAAGTGGCGCATTGCTCATCAGGCGTTGATATAAGTCCGGATTGGCAATATAAGCCTTGCCAAACGATACGGCGTCTGCCTTACCACTGGCCAGCAGCTCTTTAGCTGTTTGCGCATCTAGGCGCATATTCGCGATATAGGGTACACCTGAACGTTCTTTCAGATAGGCACTAATACTGTCTTCGGCAAGATATTCACGGGTAAATATAAAGGCAATCTGACGTTTACCCAGCTCTTCAGCCACATAGCCAAAGGTTTCTTTCGGGTTATCATCGCCCATATCATGCTCATCACCACGTGGTGCCAGATGTACGCCAACACGTCCTGCTCCCCATACCTCAATCAGAACATCGACAACTTCAAGTAAGAAGCGGGCACGATTTTCAACAGAACCACCATATTCATCTTCACGCTGATTCGTACTGCTTTGCAGGAACTGGTCCAGCAGATAGCCATTTGCAGCATGAACTTCTACCCCATCAAAACCGGCAGCTTTGGCATATATGGCTGCCTGCTTATACTGCGCTACAATGGCTTTAATTTCAGAAATTTCGAGCGGGCGTGGGGTCACATATTCACGTTTTGGTCGTAGCAGACTAACGGTACCTTTCGGTTTGATGGCACTTGATGAAACTGGTATTTCACCCTTGAGTAAATCTGGATGTGAAATACGGCCTACATGCCACAGTTGTGAAACAATCAGGCTTCCCTCAGCATGCACTGCATCTGTAATCTTTTTCCATGCAGCAACTTGTTTATCATTATATAAACCTGGGCTACGTTCATATCCGTTTGCTTCTTCTGCAATCACAGTTGCTTCCGCAATAATCAGGCCAGCATTCGCACGTTGCGTATAGTATTCCACCATCAGATCAGTGGGTATACGATCTTCAGTAGCACGGGTTCGAGTTAATGGGGCCATAACCAGACGGTTCTTGAGCTGAAGTTCGCCAAACTGTGCGGGAGTAGACAGATCAGTCATATTTCATATCCTTGGGAGATCTTTTCTTCACCTGAAAAAGATTTAGAGAGATTGTTGTAGAGTATCTACAAATTTCTGGATCAGTGCTTCATTGCGCGAAAAATAAGACCATTGACCATATTTGGTTGCCTGGATCAGTCCTGCCTGTTGCAACACTGACAGATGGTTGGACATAGTCGACTGAGAGACATTGGCAATTTTTTCAATCTGCCCTGCACATACTCCCCGGCTAAAATCATATTCACATTCATTTAGCTTAGGAATAAACTGCTCAGGATCTTTCAGGCACTGTAAAATCTGCCTGCGGATCGGATTTGCCAAAGCTTTATAAATCGCTTCTGTGTCCATCACTTTTTCTCGCACTGATGTAAAACACGTCACCCTTGAAATACAGTATATCGTTTTTTATCGATATTAATATCGAATTTTTACGATATTTGTTATTCAATTTAGAAATAAACGTGATCTGTTGAACGGGGGATTTTATTTTAACACTCTCAGAAGACTTTCCCCATAACCTTCACTGTACTCATTGATGAGTCAATATTAAAACTCTCTATATTCAAAAAGTTTTATAAAAATAGTGTAGCAGTACCGGGTTGCTGCATTAAAATCAGGCTAATTCATTTATATCGATATGCTACAGGAGCAAGTTTTGTCTTTATTCCAGATTAGACATGGCAGCTGGAACGAACTCCAGTCAGCAGCAAAGTTTATTCGTACTGAAGTATTTATTCAGGAGCAAAAGATTGCAGCAGAAGATGAATGGGATCAGGACGATAAACATGCTGTTCATTTTATTCTATATGATCAGACACGTGCCATTGCAACTGCACGGTTACTACCAAATCACTGGATTGGCCGAGTAGCCGTTCTTAAAACTGATCGTGGACGTGGTTTAGGTAAAGCTCTAATGCAGGCTATCATTAAATATGCACAGGAGCAGCAGCTTGATCAGCTGTGTCTATCTTCTCAAGTCCATGCAACATCATTTTATCAGGAACTCGGTTTTGCATGTTTTGGGGAAGTATATGAAGATTGTGGTATACCCCATATTAATATGCATTTAACCCTTTCCTCAACTATGCCTTAAATCCTATTCAGAGCACTTATAAAGCTACTGATCAGACCAGAAAAGCAGTTTTATCGATAAACACCTGAGGTTTACTTTAAGCTAAACCGGGTTATACTGCTGTCAGTTTTGAGAATGAATAAAAGTCATAAATTTTATATCATATTGAATATATTAATTTTTTATTTATATATTGAAATATGGATTTTTGACTGTGACCAGATCAGGCCAAAGCTGAATGAGTATAACGTTGTATACAGCCTGCTGTATGGAAGTGCCTGTAACTTCTCGTTTTCTATATAAACACGACAAATGGGTAGACGGAATTGATTGATTTTTTGCTTGGTTTCGAACAGCATTTGCCCGGCTTTATTGAAGCCTATGGTATGTGGGTATATGCGCTCCTGTTTATGATTATTTTTGCTGAAACTGCATTTATTGCCATGTTTTTCCTGCCAGGAGACAGCTTGCTCCTGAGTGTAGGAGCATTATGTGCTTCAGTAGATTTTATGCACCTTGACTTTATGATCATGCTGCTTTTTGCAGCGGCCACTCTAGGTTATATTGTTAACTACCATACCGGTAAATTCTTTGGGCCACAGATTACCAGTGTAAAATCACGTTTTATCAAACCGGAACATTTAACCCGTACAAATCGCTATTTTGTGCGTCATGGTGGTAAAACTATCCTGATGGCTCGTTTTATTCCTTTTGTACGTTCAGTGGCTCCATTTGCTGCAGGTGCCAATCAGATGAATTATCCGATGTTTCTGCTTTATAACCTGCTAGGCGGCCTGTTCTGGATTGGGCTATTGCTGGGCTTGGGATATTTTGCTGGCAGTACGATTTTTTTAATTAATGAAATTATCTAATTAATTATTTTATTAATAAAATTAAAAAAAACAGGAGACCAGCTCCTGTTTTTATATGAGCTATAATTAAAATTAAAGCCCTTGTTTCAGACTTGCTTCAATAAACTTGTCCAGATCGCCATCAAGTACTGCTCCGGTATTTGAATTCTCAACGCCAGTACGCAAATCTTTAATCCGTGAGTCATCAAGTACGTAAGAGCGAATCTGGCTACCCCAGCCAATATCCGACTTGGAATCTTCCAAAGCTTGTGCAGCTTCATTACGCTTACTCATTTCAAGTTCATAAAGCTTGGCACGTAGCTGTTTCCAGGCATGATCACGGTTGGCATGCTGTGATCGCTGATTCTGGCATGCAACCACGATACCTGTTGGCATATGGGTCAAACGTACTGCAGAGTCAGTTTTATTAATATGCTGTCCACCCGCACCTGATGCACGGTAAGTATCTGTACGTACATCAGATGGATTGATATCGATTTCGATATTATCATCTACTTCAGGTGAAACAAATACAGCAGAAAATGACGTATGACGACGGTTACCCGAGTCGAATGGCGACTTACGTACTAAACGGTGTACACCGGATTCTGTCCGTAGCCAGCCATATGCATACTCGCCTTCTACCCGGATAGTGGCTGATTTGATTCCCGCGACATCACCATCAGACTCTTCCATCAACTCAGCTTTAAAGCCATGACGTTCAATCCAGCGCATATACATCCGCAGTAACATAGAGGCCCAATCTTGTGCCTCTGTACCGCCCGAACCAGCCTGAATTTCGACATAGCAGGGATTTGGATCCATGGGGTTACTGAACATGCGGCGGAACTCAAGTTTTGCCAATGCTTCTTCCGCAGAGCTCAGTTCAGCCTGTACATCCGCAAGCAGGCTTTCATCATCCGCTTCGACTGCAAGGTCTAGCATTGCCTGTGCATCTTCCAGCTGGGTACTTAAACCTTCCAGCACATTAATAACATTTTCAAGCTCACCTTTTTCCTTAGCCATCGCCTGAGCACGACTCTGGTCATTCCAGATACTCGGATCTTCTAACTCACGTAAAACTTCTTCTAACCGTTCTTTTTTAAGATCGTAGTCAAAGATACCCCCGTAGAGTCTGACTACGTTCACTTAAATCTTTCAACTGGTTTAGATACGGATTAATTTCCACGTGATTTACTCTCAAAAAAACCTTTTAATCCTTAAATTGTAGCATAGAGCATCTGTCTCGTTGAGATCATTTCAAATAACAGTAGCGTGATAAAAAATTTGAAAATTGATATTGGGCAGGGATCATTTATGAGTTTATTAAAATTAAAAATTTATATTGAAAATGAAATAAATGAGAGTGAATTACAAGTTGTCCGAATGTATGCAACAGATCAACATCATATTTCAAAGCTAACAAAATATGTAAATTCAACTTGAAAATAAAAAGATAAAAATGAGTAAATCTTGCTCACATTTAAATAAGTTGTAATCAAAATTGAATAATCTATAATCAAACACCTGTACTATTCACAAAATCTCCATGCTTTTAATAAAACTAAACATTTAAGTTTTAATATTATATATCAAATACTTATATCAAAAAAATTACATATTATTACGCGAACAACATTCTCGTTACTTTCCTGTGATTGACCCGAATTTAAAAACACATAAACTGAAGTTGTAACAAAACATTATGTATGCAACTTAGCTAACAAGATTTTAAGAGGGGTGAATAACCATGAAAAAACTAGCAATTGCGTCAGCGCTTTTATCAGCTCTAGCAGTAACGGGCACAGCCAATGCTTATCAAGCCGAAGTAGGTGCATCTGCAAGTTATGTAGACCCCGACAATGGCGATTCAGGTAGTGCTTTTGGTGTAAACGGTACTTATTATTTTAATCCGGTTCAAACACGTAATGCACCGCTTGCAGAAGCTGCTTTCCTTGACCGTGCCAGCAATGTAAGCGCAGCTATTAACTATGCTGACCGTGGTGATGTAGATAGTACTCGTTATGGTATCGGTGCAGAATACTTTGTACCTAACTCAGACTTTTACCTAAGTGGTAATGTTAGCCGTCACGACAGTGAGCGTGATACACCATTTGGTACTATTGATAATGATACAACTTACTATGGTGCAGAAGTAGGTTACTTACCAGCTCCAGGTCTCTTAATTGCAGCCGGTCTAAAAGGTTATGACAATGACAATGACGACGGTGTAGACCCAACACTTCGTGCAAAATATGTTACAACTCTTAGCAATGGTAAAGATATCAACCTTGAAGCGGGTGCAGCATTCGGTGACCTTGATGAATACAATCTGGCAGCAGATTACTTCATTGACAAAACTTTCAGTATCGGTGCCGACTATTACAATAATGATTTAACAGATACTAATGAGTTTGGCGTAAATGCACGTAAATTCATTAACCAGCAAGTAAGTCTGGAAGGCCGTGTTGGCTTCGGTGAAGAAGGTAATAATGACTACAATAGCTTTGGTGTAGCTGCAAAATACCGCTTCTAATCTGAAGTAATATTTAGACTAATAAAAAACCCATCTCCGGATGGGTTTTTTATTATATTTTACAAGTCATAAAGCAATATATCTATTACAGTCAGTACCTATCAATTCGATCTACTATACTTAAACTGGTTCAAGCGGCCTATTATAAAATTTTCTGTTTAAGATGGATAATACGTAATTGCAGGCCTGTATTACCATTGAACTCGTTACGTTCCAGTTCATAGACCAGATCGACTTGATCATTTTCCGGATCATACTCAAATCTGTCTTTTGCGTTAAAGGCAATTGCATCTACTACCTGACCGTTATTTAATGCCAGACGTAATTTGAGATGAGTCTCTTTAAGCCATCTGAAGTCTACAACCTTAAAAGTTCCTTCAAACACAGGTGACGGAAATTTTTGTCCCCATGGTCCTAACTTTTCAATCAGATCCACTGTGTCAAGAACCAACGCTTCTGCAGGCAGCTCCCCATCTGTCCAAAGTGTAGCAGAGAGCAGCGTTTCATCCATTTCTGCAATTAGCTGGGTAAAAACCTGTTTAAATTCTAAAAAATGCTCTTTACGGATCGTGAGTCCGGCAGCGGCAGCGTGACCGCCAAAATAACGTACCAGATAGGGATACTGTTCAGCGATCTGCTCAATACAATCACGAATATGAATTCCCTCAACCGAACGGGCCGATCCCTTGATATGAATACCGTCTTCATCTGCTGCGAATACAATGCTTGGCCGGTGAAACTGCTCTTTTAAGCGTCCAGCGACAATTCCAATCACGCCCTGATGCCAGTGTTCTTCAAACATAATCAGCGCGGGAGGTATATTCTCTTTTGATAACTGTAGTTGCTCCAGATAGCGCAAGGCTTCCTGCTTCATCTGTGCTTCAATCTGACGGCGTTCAATATTTAGCTGATTAAGTTGCCGGGCCAGAGGATAAGCATTTTCCAGATCAGGGGCTAACAGACACTCAATTCCGATTTCCATAGTTTCCATACGGCCTGCTGCATTAATACGCGGCCCAAGTACGAAACCTAAATCTTGTGCTTTAAGAGCTGCCGGTTCGCGTCCGGCAATATCAAGTAATGCCAGAATTCCTGGACGGCACTGCTGTTGGTGTATGCGTTTCAAACCAGCATCGACCAGAATACGGTTATTGTAATCAAGGCTCGCAACGTCGGCGTAGGTACCTAAGGCAACCAGGTCCAGATATTGGGTTATATTGCTGACAGATTTGTCTGCCCTTTTGCGAAAACTGCACAGATTGGCAAGTACATAAAAGGCAACGCCTACTCCAGCCAAGGCTTTACTCGGAAAATTACAGCCCAGTTGGTTCGGATTAACTACTGCCTCAGCGGCTGGCGTTTCTTTGGTAGTCAGATGGTGATCTGTAATAATAACCTGCATACCATGGTCTTGCGCCTGTTTTACCCCTTCATGACTAGAAATACCATTATCTACAGTAATCAACAGGTCGGGAGTAAAACGGGTAAAAGCCAGATCCGCAATTGCAGGCGTAAGTCCATAACCATATTTAAACCGGTCAGGAACCAGATAGGCTACATCTGCGCCCATATCTCTTAAAGCAAGAATCATCAGAGCAGTGCTGGTTGCACCATCTGCATCATAATCTCCGACAATAACAATTTTTTTCTGCTGGTCAATGGCCTGATTTATAATCTCAACTGCCTGTTCCAGTCCTTTAAGGCAAGGAGAAAGCAGATATTTTAATCTGAGTTCAAGTTCTTGTTCAGAAGCGACTCCACGTCTGGCCAGAATATGGGCAAGAAAGGGTGACACGTGTTGAAAACTTTCTACACGTGTCAGTAAAGGGCGTTGCTTAACTTGAATATTCGGCATCTATGGCATTAATCGTTGTAATTTCCAATGACCATCGATTCTTTCATAACTGAGGCGGTCGTGTAAACGGTTAGGCCGTCCCTGCCAGAATTCATAATATTCAGGGTGTAGACGATAGCCTCCCCAGAATACAGGTTTTTCAAGAGGCTGGTTCTCTACTTGCTGTTGTAGAGTCTGAAAGCGCTGCTGTAATTCTTCACGGCTAGAAATTACGCCACTCTGTGGCTGACTGATATGGGCAGCAACCTGACTGTCATGTGGCCGCTTATGATAATACTCCGTTGACTCCTGTTCTGAAATTTTCTCAACCCGCCCATGGACACGGATCTGCCGTTCCAATACAGGCCAGTAAAATAGCAGCTCGGCATAAGGATTAACTGCCAGATCCAAGCCTTTTTGACTGTCATAATTGGTATAGAAGTCATAACCTGTTTCAGTGGCGCCGCGCAGCAACACGGTACGCACATGTGGTCGCCCCTGAGCATTTGCGGTAGCTAAGGACATGGCATAAGGTTCATGCAATCCTGCTTGAAGAGCATAATTAAACCAGCTCAAGAACTGCTCATGTGGCTGGGTATCTACTTCTGCTTCATGCAGCTCATCTTTCTGATAAGTCAGGCGTAACTCACTTAAATCTTTAATCACATCACTCATGCTTTAGCCCTCCACAAGTACATCTGCCTGATTTTTTACGGCATTGGCCAGATGTTGAGCCAGTGCTTTTACTTCCTGCTCATTTTCACCCTCTACCATGACACGGATGACCGGCTCAGTACCTGATTTTCTTATTAAAAGCCGTCCTCTTCCTTCAAGCTGTGCTTCAGCTTTTTCAAATTCAGCAACCAGTGCAGGAATCGAATAAGGATCAATCATTTTTTCTAAACGAATATTAATGAGTTCTTGTGGAAAAAGCTCAAAGTCTGCAACCAGTTCATCCAGAGCCTTACCCTGCTCAACCATGACAGTTAATACCTGAAGTGCAGCAATAATAGCGTCTCCTGTTGTACTCTTATCCAAGGTAAGAATATGTCCAGAAGGTTCACCGCCAGTCATCCAGCCATTCTCTTCTAGTGCCTGCAATACATAGCGGTCACCGACTTTGGCCCGAACAAAATCGACACCGGCTTTTTTTAATGCCAGTTCCAGTGACAGGTTACTCATCAGGGTACCGGCAATACCCGCAGGTTTCTGGCTGGTTTGTGTCGCAAGAATATACAGAATATGGTCACCATCAATCAGGTTACCGGCTTTATCTACCATAACGACGCGATCAGCATCGCCATCAAATGCAATACCGAGGTCGGCATGTGACTGTATTACTGCTTTTTGCAGGTTTTCTGGATGAGTTGAACCACATTGCTCGTTAATGTTTAGGCCGTCTGGTTCATTATATAGAGCAATAACTTTTGCCCCTAATTCGCGAAAAACAGCAGGACCTACGTTATAGGCTGCTCCATTGGCACAATCTACTACAATTTTCAGGCCACGGAGATCATGATGGTAAGGAAAGGTGGATTTACAGAATTCAATATAACGGCCAGCTGCATCTTTTACCCGGACACTCTTACCCAGATTAGCCGTATCCTCAATACGAATTTCTTTTTCCAGTTCCGCATTAATTGCTTCTTGAAGCTCGTCTGGCAATTTTTTACCCTGACTGGAAAAGAATTTAATACCATTATCAAAATAAGGATTATGCGAAGCAGAAATGACGATCCCGGCATGGGCATGTAAAGCACGCGTCAAATGGGCAATTGCGGGAGTCGGTAAAGGCCCAAGTAAATGTACATAAACGCCAGCAGCGTTAAGACCAGCCTGTAAGGCTGACTCTAAAATATACCCGGACAAACGGGTATCTTTACCTAGTACGACTAATGTTTTATCAGAAGGATTGATTCTTTTGAGTACCTTACCTGCAGCGAAACCAAGTTTTAAGGCAAATTCAGGGGTGATTGGGAGTTCACCGAATTTACCACGGATACCATCGGTTCCAAAATAGCTCATATTTTACTCACTTCTTATAGTTTATGGTTATTTAACCAAGCTGTTGCAAATTGGATTTACTTTACACCAAAACAAAAAAGCCGTCATAAAACTGACGGCTTTTTCTATAAGGATCAGGTCAAAAATAGCCCAATCATGATTTAACCCACACGGTAGTTAGGTGCTTCTTTAGTAATCGTGACATCATGTACATGAGACTCAGACATACCTGCTGCCGTAATTTTTACAAATTTAGCATTTTGGCGAAGATCATCAATTGTCGCAGATCCGGTATAACCCATAGATGAACGTAAACCACCCATCATCTGGTGCACAATATTACCCATCGGGCCTTTATATGGTACACGGCCTTCAATACCTTCTGGAACCAATTTCTCGGCACCCGCTTTAGAGTCCTGGAAGTAGCGGTCTGCAGACCCGGTCGCTCCAGCCATTGCTCCTAATGAACCCATGCCACGATAGGCCTTATAATAACGTCCCTGAAAGAATTCAACCTCACCTGGTGCTTCTTCAGTTCCTGCTAGCAATGAACCGACCATAATCGTACTGGCACCTGCACCAATTGCTTTGGCCATGTCACCCGAGAAACGGATACCACCATCTGCAATCAGTGGAATCTGTTCTTTAAGTGCACTGGCCACACTGTCAATTGCAGAGATCTGCGGCATACCAATACCGGCAACAATACGGGTGGTACAGATTGAACCTGGTCCAATACCTACCTTAACTGCATCTGCACCGGCATCAAGTAACGCCAGCGCAGCATCACCTGTGGCAATATTTCCACCAATGACTTGGACCTGCGGATAGTTATTCTTGACCCAACGGACACGTTCAATTACACCGGCTGAGTGACCATGGGCAGTATCGACCACAATGACATCTACACCTGCCTCAACCAAGGCTTCAACACGGCTTGGTGTTTCGGCACCAGTTCCTACTGCTGCACCAACACGCAATCGGCCAAGGTCATCTTTACAGCTATTTGGATAAAGCTCAGCTTTACGGAAATCCGTTACCGTAATCAGTCCTTTAAGTGCATGTTGCTCGTCCACGACCAGTACTTTTTCAATACGGTGCTGTTGCAGTAAGGCCTGAATATTTTCTTTAGACTCGCCTTCCCGCACAGTCACCAAGCGCTCTTGTGGCGTCATAATATTACTGACAGGCTGTTCAAGATTAGTTTCAAAACGGGTATCACGGCCAGTAACAATGCCGACCACCTGGCCATCTTTAACCACAGGTACACCACTGATATTATTGGCTTGCGTAATCGCAATCAGTTCACGTACAGTGGTTTCAGGGGTAACTGTAATTGGGTCTTTAACCATACCGGCTTCAAATTTTTTGACACGGCGGACTTCTGCAGCCTGAAGTGCAATATCCATATTCTTATGCAGAATACCGATACCACCGTTCTGAGCCATGGCAATCGCCATACGTGACTCGGTTACAGTATCCATGGCTGCTGAAACAAGAGGAATATTAAGTTGAATACCGCGGGTCAAACGTGTCTTTAAGGAGACATCTTTTGGGAGAACAGTAGAGTAGGCAGGGAGTAACAAGACATCATCGAAGGTTAACGCTTCTTGAACGATGGTCAGCATAACAGTCTCACTGGTAATTTCCGTGAGCTATTATAAACAAATTTCTCCTCAAATTTCATTTTTCTCCCAGAGAATTTTTATTTCAGCGATTTCAGACCAGAGAAATCAGTATCTTCGCAGAAGCATTTTTGCCCATAGTTTTATCATCCTACTCGTTTTATTTTTATTTATGCTTAGCTAACCTGATCGTAGCTGTCATCATTAATTACCTGAGGTTCAATATTAATCAGCGGAATCATCCCATGCGCGCTTCGCGCTTTATTACACTGACTGTCACCAGCCTGAACTTCCTGGCAGCTTGAACTTCGCATACTGTAAATACTACAACTGACCTGTTCTCCTGGCGTTCCTTCTAGTGCCTGACAACGTGGCTGGGTCTGGTTAGTCCCTTTCATGCATGAGTAAACTGGCGTAATTGACTCTACCAGATGTTCAGGAATCTGCTCGCCTTCTGCCCAATAAAATGATACCCGGTAATAGGCACAGCAGGCACCACAGCTTAAACAGGCATTTTCATAAATTACTTGAGACAACATTTTCTTATATTCTCGTTAGTCTAGATATTGGCTATTTCCAATAGCAGAATCTTAGAAAATGTTGTTTTTCTACTCAAGTATTTTTTAATATTTTAAACCGGGCAGTGAAAAATACGCTCATCCATCAAATCAACGCCACACTGGAGTGTCTCAATCCAGTCCAGAAACTGTTTCACTTTTTCCTTGCCAATAAATGCACTGCCATGCTGTGGCACAATCATTTCAATATCCATTTTACGAACCATATTCACCCATAAACGGATAACCTTATTCGCACACATATAGCGCTGGTGAAAAGCTTTCATTTTAGGAATATGAGCTTCAAAGTCTTCAAGTGGCTGACTGGCATTCTCTACCATAGAAGCACCCATATCACCTGAAAATAAAATTTTAGAAACCGGATCGTAGAACTGGAAATTACCCACTGAATGTAAAAAGTGAGCCGGAATAGCCAGTATCGCAGCATGTCCCAGCGCAATACTCTGCCCCTGATCTGGGAGCTCAACCAGACGGTCCAGCCAGTTACCTTTCATGCGGTCACTCATGAAGGCAGAGTTCAGATGGGGTAAGAAGCGTGCCCAGAGTTTTGATGCAACCACCTTGGCATCCGTATAAACCAGCCAGCGTGGCATGGAAGTAATAATATCCGGATCTTGGTGTGAGGCCATTACATAATCAAGATTGGCCAGCCGGGTGTAACGGTTTAATTCCATGGTCAGGGGAATATATGTTAAGTCGCCACCAGGGTCGAGAACCGCCGCCCGCTCATGATCAATAATCAGAAACTGATTGGCCTGTACACCTTCACCTTTAACCAGACTGGTAAAACTGATGCATTTATGTGTGCCGTTATCAAACAGCACCTGTGATGTGGTGCGATCTAAACTCATCCCCTACCCCAAATTGACTTAACAAGTTAAATTTTTAATTCCTTATTAAAATAATGGGATTCATTAAAACTTACAATAAAATAAAAAATTTAGTTTGTACTGCTCAGGCAGTTTTTTAAGCAGGCTCAAAATATAAAATACAGCCCGACCGGTATCTGCCGGGCTGTCATAAAGTTGGCTTAGAAAAAGTAATGCTGCACAATAGTAAAGATACCAATCGCCAAGAAGATAAAGGCACTAATCTTGTGAATTAGAGCTATGGGCAGCTTGTGTGCCAGCTTATCGCCAATAAACACTGCAGGTACATTAGCCAGAAGCATACCTAGCGTGGTGCCGGCTGTTACCCAGAAAATACTGTCAAAACGAGCTGCCAAGGCAACTGTAGCGATCTGGGTTTTATCACCAATTTCTGCCAAGAAGAATAATACAAATGTGGCACCAAATACTCCGTAGCGCTGCCATTTATTAATATTTTCAGTTTCATCATCCAGCTCGTCAGGAATCAGCATCCAGATTGCCATGCCAATAAAACCTGCTGCCAGAATCCACATCATTACAGTCGGGTCAACCATACGGGTAATAAATTGCCCTAATACTGCGGAAAGCCCGTGATTAATCAGCGTAGCAGCGAGAATGGCCAAAATAATAGGTAAAGGCTTACGGAAACGCGCAGCCAACAAAAGGGCCAAAAGCTGAGTTTTATCGCCCATTTCAGCCAAAGCAACAATCGCTGTTGATACAGAAAAAGCCGCCATACTACTTGGCATATTAGAGATTAAGGAGGTGAAAAAATCTGGCATGATTATTCTCTGGCTAGCGTAGTCCCATGACTTATCTCTCCCGCCAGCCATAATCAAGCAGAAAGATAAATCAAAGGTCTTGCCAACAAAAGAATTAAAGCTCGGGTTCTTTGGCTATGATGACCATGTTCTGTTGAACAATTATGTTGACCATCACCTATTTACTGGAACGTAAATAGCGGCTACTCCCCAATGAAGTAGGCCTAGTGTAAAACGAGCCAGCCAAATTTTCAAACCCCTTTTATTTTAAACCCGGATTTATACATTAATATTTTTTAATCGGGCTGATAAAAAGCCCCGCAATTGCAGGGCTTTTTATCTAGATAAGGAGATTACAGCAATAAACTGCGTATATCCTTTAACAGTTTGGTCAGCTTATTGGTAAAACGTGCTGCATCAGCACCATTAATGACCCGATGATCATAAGACAATGATAATGGCAACATCAGGCGCGGATCAAAAGACTCACCATTCCATACTGGTTGCATGGTTGCCGGAGAAATTCCCAGAATTGCCACTTGTGGCCAGTTAACCAGCGGCGTAAATGCCGTACCACCGATTGAACCCAGACTGGTAATGGTAAAGTTGGCACCTTGCAGGTCTTTTGGAGACAGCTTTTTATCACGCGCCTTCTGGCTCAGCTCCCCCAATTCCTGTGCAATCTGACGGATAGATTTCCGGTCAGGATTACGTAGTACCGGTACAGTCAACCCATCTGGCGTAGCTACCGCAATACCCATATGAATTTCATGACGCAGCATTACTGCTTTCTGGTCATCAGCCAGATGACCTGCAAAATAAGGCTCTTCTTTTAACAGGTGAGCAACCGCCTTGGCGATAAAGGCCAAGATAGTCAGACTGATGCCTTCTTTTTTAAAGTTAGCTTTCAATTCACCACGCCATGCCTCAAGTTCGGTAATATCAGCCAAATCAAACTGGGTTACCTGAGGAATATAATTGTTGAGTGAAAGCTGTGGAACAGACACCTGCTGCAAACGTGTCATGGTTTTCAGTTCACCACCACCAAAAGCAGTAAAATCTGGCAAAGCTGGCAAACCTGAAACCACAGGTGCTGGAGTTGAGCTTGCAGGTTTTTGCACTTCAGTCAGACGAGTTTTGACATATGCAAAAACGTCTTCCTTCATTACACGTTCATGCGGTCCCGATGCCTTAACCTGTGCTAATACTACACCCAGTTCACGAGCCAGCTTCCGTACTGCAGGCCCAGCATAAACCTTGGCATTTTCAAGTTGCTGTTCTTTACTTAACTTATCAGTGCCCTGCTGTGGAGCTGACAAAGTACCAGTATCATTTTGCGGCTTAGCTACAGTCTGTTGCGTTGCAGCATCCTGCTCTTTAACCGCTGCAGCCTGTTTAGTTTTAACCGGTTCAGATGATTTCTCTATCTCTACTACAGCCAGTAATAGTCCCTGTTTAACGACCTGGTTTAACTCTACATGTAACGCCTTAATGATGCCGGCAGCAGAACTTGGAATCTCAACTGAAGCCTTGTCTGACTCAACCACACACAAGCTTTGCTGAGCCTCTACACGGTCACCGACTTTAACTAAAATTTCAGTGACTGTGGCTTTGTCTACCCCAAGGTCCGGTACAGTGACTTCAATTTTTGTACTTTCAGCACTACTACTATTTTCAACTGATGTAGCAGCCTGCCGTTGAGATGCAAATTTTTCTGTAGCAGACTGGACGGAAGGCTTCTCTGGTACAGGCTCGGCCGAACCTTCAGCGGTCCGTACAGTAATCAGCACCACACCTTCTTTAACGCTATCACCTTCTTTGACGGTAATACTTTGTACTTTGCCTGCTACAGTACTTGGTACTTCTACGGTGGCTTTGTCTGACTCAACTACTGCAATACTCTGGTCAACCTGAATATCATCACCTACCTGAACCAGCAGCTCACCCACCAGTGCTTTCTCTACCCCAATATCAGGCAACTTAACTTCAACCGTAGCAGCTGAAGATGAGCCAGATTCAGACGGTTGAGCAGCCTGGGTCGGAGAGTTTGGCTGATGGGATGAAATTTCCTGCTGAATTTCCCGGTCAGGTAATTCAGTTGGAGTATTTTCTGAAGTTTTCTGTGCTGCATCGGCTTCTTGAGCTTCAGTAACGCCACCAGATGTACCTTCTGCTTCAAGTTCAATCAATGCTGTGCCTTCAGTCACGTCATCGCCCTGATTGACCAGGATACTTTTAACTACTCCGGCTGAAGTGGCAGGCACTTCAACCGTTGCTTTATCGGATTCCAACACGACAATGCTGTCATCTACTTCAATATGGTCGCCTACTTTGACCAGAATTTCTGCAACATTCGCTTGATCTACGCCGATATCAGGTGTCTTGATTTGCATAGGGCTTAGTTCTCCTCACCTGATACTGGTTCTTGATATTCTGCAACTGTCTGGACTTCCGGATGAGCTTGAGGTGCCCAAGCTACCGGACGGTCTGTTTCCAGCTCAAAACTGGAAATAGCATCTTTAACCAGACGGTTTTCAACTTCACCTTCATCTGCCAGTTTTTTCAGAGTGGCAACCACGATATGAGCTGCATCTACACCAAAATAACTGCGAAGATTGGCGCGGGTATCAGAACGGCCGTAGCCATCTGTACCTAATGTAACGTAAGGCCGGTTATCTGGCAGATAAGCGCGGATCTGTTCACTATAAGTACGCATGTGATCCGTTGCTGCAACCACGATACCATCTGTACCACGCAGCTGCTGAGAAACCCAAGATTCTCGGGTTTGTTCATTTAACGGATGCAGGCGGTTATATTCTTCACATGCCATTCCATCACGTGCCAGTTCATTGAAGCTGGTGACGCTCCAGACGTTGGCATGAACCTGATATTCCTCACGCAGAATTTTAGCAGCCTTGATCACTTCACGCAGAATAACGCCTGAACCCAGCAACTGGACAGTGGCTTTATCATCTTCTTCAAGCAGGTACATCCCGCGTTTGATGCCCTCTTCTACACCCTGTGGCATTGGTGGATGTTCATAGTTTTCATTCATGAGTGTCAGGTAATAGAACACACGTTCCTGATTTACATACATGCGTTGCAAACCATCATGTACCACAACAGCCAGCTCATAACCAAAGCAAGGGTCATATGAAACACAGTTTGGAATGGTACTGGCCAGAATATGTGAATGACCATCCTGATGCTGCAAACCTTCACCATTTAGGGTAGTACGGCCTGCAGTTGCACCCAGCAAGAAACCTTGAGCCTGCGCATCTCCTGCAGCCCAGGCAATATCACCGATACGCTGGAAACCGAACATGGAGTAATACATGTACATCGGAATCATCGGCAAATTATTGGTTGAATAGCTACTTCCCAGTGCAGCCCAAGCACTCATGGCCCCGGCTTCGTTAATACCTTCCTGAAGCATATGCCCATCTTTGGCTTCACGGTAATTCATGAGCTGTTCATTATCTTCTGGCGTATACTGCTGACCATGTGCCGCATAGATACCTAACTGCCGGAACATGCCTTCCAGGCCAAAAGTACGTGCCTCATCCGGTACGATCGGAACAACATGATCTTTAATTGCTTTTTCTTTAAGCAATGCTGAGATCAGGCGTACCATTACCATGGTGGTAGATTGCTGTTTACCATTACTGCCACGTAGAACGCCATCAAAAACTGACAGTTCTGGAATATCCAGAGCATAGCTTTCTTTGCGTCGTGCCGGTAGATAACCTCCTAGAGCTTCGCGCCGTGCCTTAAGATATTTTAGCTCGGGAGAATTTTCGCTCGGACGATAGAATGGCAATTCTTCAAGCTGTTCATCATTAAATGGTAGATTGAAGCGGTTACGAACATATTTCAGTGACTCAAGCTGCATTTTCTTGATCTGATGCGTCTTGTTTACCGCTTCAATTTCTTCAGACAGTCCATAACCTTTTACCGTTTTAGCTAAAATAACTGTCGGCTGACCTTTGGCTTTGGTGGCCTCAGCATAGGCAGCAAAGACCTTGTACGGGTCATGACCGCCACGATTCAGATTATCAATATCTTCATCGCTTAAATTCTTTACCAGCTCTTCAGCTTCCGGGTACTTACCGAAGAAGTGAGCACGCGTATAGGCTCCACCTTTAACCTGATAGCGCTGATAGTCACCATCTACTGCTTCTTCCATTGCAGCTTTTAATGCACCAGAGGTATCTTTGGCCAGTAACGGATCCCAGTGGCGACCCCACACTACCTTAATTACTCGCCAGCCTGCCCCACGGAACAGTGATTCTAGTTCTTGGATAATTTTACCATTACCACGCACCGGGCCATCCAGACGCTGCAGGTTACAGTTCACCACCCAAATCAGGTTATCGAGCTTTTCGCGACCTGCCAATGAAATCGCACCCAGACTCTCTGGCTCGTCCATCTCGCCATCACCCAAGTACGCCCAGATTTTCCGGTCTTCTTCTTTAATCAGGCCACGGTTCATCAGATATTTCTGAATATGGGCCTGATAAATTGACATGATTGGTCCCAAGCCCATAGATACTGTCGGGAATTGCCAGTAATCTGGCATCAGATAAGGATGTGGATAGCTTGGTAAACCATTTCCGCCTACTTCACGGCGAAAATTGCCGAGCTGCTCTTCAGTGAGTCGGCCTTCCAGAAATGAACGTGCGTAAATGCCCGGTGCACAATGACCTTGATAATAGATCATATCACCGCCGAAATTATCACTAGCAGCACGGAAAAAATGGTTAAAACCTACATCATACAGGGTGGCACTAGATGCAAAACTTGCCAAGTGACCACCAAGATCATCACCAGTCTTGTTAGCACGTAACACCATTGCTAAGGCATTCCAGCGAATCAGAGCGCGAATTCTTCGCTCCATATCCTGATCACCCGGCATAGCAGGCTGTTCATCTACTGAGATTGTATTGAGATATGGCGTATTGAGACGCTGAATAGGAACATGTTTAGCTATCGCGCGCTGATACAATTTTTCAAGCAGAAATGCTGCCCGCTCTGTACCCATATGCTGTAGTACTGAATCAAAAGCATCTTGCCATTCTTGTGTTTCCTGTGCGTCGGTATCACCGTAAAACGCCATAACTCACCTTTCTCTTAATCTTCCTGTCTTATCCCCTATATGTATCATGTTTTCGTGTAGAGCAGGTATCGCCGCAGGTGAATGCCATCATGGAGAATTATTCATAAGATAAATACCAAGTGACGTTTTATTACTCATAATAACAAAAAATCGCCAATATAGGCGATTTTTCATACAATTCATATTAAAAGTGGTGATACTATAATTTTATGGCAGCATAGCAAGGTAAGTTGAAGGATTCTTACGCTGGCCATCTTTGACTACTTCATAATGAAGATGCGGGCCAGTACAGCGGCCGGTACAGCCAACATTTGCAATATGTTCACCTGCTTCAACACGGTCACCTACACGGGCGACCAAACGTGAAGCATGGGCATAGCGAGTTAAGTAACCATTACCATGATTAATTTCTACATACTGGCCATAGCCTGTACCCCAGCCTGATTTGGTCACAATACCTGGGCCAGTTGCATAGATTGGAGTACCACTAGGTGCAGATAGATCCAGACCTGAATGATTTTCAGCCCGGCCACCCATAACACGGCCACCGTAATTAGAACTGACGCGTTTCATATCAGGTAGGGGATGGCTGACTAGCCATGAATAAGGATTACTGGAGCTGTAAGATGGGGTCGCTTTAGTTCCGTACTTCTTTGCTAAAGATTCATTATTCAATTCAACAGTTTTCTCGCGAAGAGTAATACTGACATTCGTGTTTGCTGGAATATTAATATCATCCGGCTGAGAATATGAACCTTGAGCTAAAGTGCGGGTAAGTTCTTCAAGACGATCTGGTGATGATGTGGTACCGTTTAATTCAACCAGATCTGCAAATGCAACTGATGCAGCTGATGCGGCGAGTGAAAACGCTAGTAAAATACGACGCGTGTGCATAAAAACCTCATTTAACTGTTCTTACTCAAGGTTCCTTGTGATCTCTTCCTTGATATCAGCTGAAACAAGCGCATAAGATTAAGACATTACTATGTGGAAAATATGTATGTCAGAACCTTTCAACGTCTTTCAACAGACAAGAAAACACCTAAAAACAGGAAACTTAACGTTTCTTAAAGCGCAAGTTGCTGAATGGCAGAAACTTACGAAACTAATTCAACCGCTATTACCCCAACCGGAACAATGGCAAGTCGTGTGTTATGAATACGGCATTTTGACGGTAACTGGTGAAAATCAAGCCTTGATCAGTCAGCTCGGCTACCTGCAAAAGCAATATATTTCTAAGTTAGCTCAACATGCTGAACTGAAAGATCTGAAACAGATCCGGCCTTATCTCAGGTCTAGACAACCTGATACTCCTGTCAGAACTGCATCTTCTCAATCACTTGCACCAGAAACACAGGAAATGTTACGAAATGCTGCTGGCTTTGTGAGCGACCCCAAGCTTAGCCAAGCCTTGCTACGTTTGGCAAGCAATAAAAAGTAACATGGCAGCAATATACGATTACTTTAGAGAAGATATTTAGAGAAATATTTCACATTTTTACATGTTATATTATAACATAACCATATAAAGACAATGACTTATGAAAGACTTACATAAGAAATTGGGCAGTCCTCAATGTCATTAAATGTTACAATTTCATAATTACTAGGATCACTCTGCACATTGCGTAGCAGCTGATTATTTAAAGCATGGCCAGACTTATAGCCATCGAATTTGGCAATGATCTGGTGTCCGAGCAGATATAGGTCACCTACTGCATCCAAAATTTTATGGCGTACAAACTCATCTGAAAAACGTAGCCCCTCTTCGTTCACTACGCCGGTATCATCTACACCAATTGCATTTTCAAGACTGGCTCCTAGCGCCAGATTATTTGCTTTCAGATAATCCAGATCTTTCATAAACCCAAAAGTCCGGGCTTCACTAACTTCATATACGAAAGTTTCAGTAGAGAAGTCAATCGTGGCAGATTGGTATTCTTTAGCAAATGCAGGATGATCAAAATCAATTGTAAAATTTAACTGAAAGCCATGATGGGGAGTAAAAATAGCCTGTTTGTCATCAATCAGAGCTTCAACCGGCTTTAAAATTTTAATAAATTTCTTGGGTGCATTTTGTTCAACCAGCTCACCTTGCATGAGTAAATAAATAAATGGACCTGCACTACCATCCATAATCGGCACTTCAGAGGCTGAAACCTCCACAATCAGGTTATCAATTCCCAAGCCGGCAATTGCACTCATGACGTGCTCAATGGTTCCAACCTTGGCATTTTCCTGTACCAGGTTAGAACACATAAATGCTTCCTGGATGAGTAAGGCATCAGCAGGAATATCAACAGGAGGGTTCAGATCAATACGACGAAATATGATGCCGCCATCAACTGTATGCGGAACAAAGTTAATCATGACTTTCTGACCGCTATGCAGTCCAATGCCACTGGCTTTGACCATACGTTTGAGGGTACGCTGTTTCAACATTCGCTTTTTGTCTTCCACCTAAAAAACCGCTATACGTTAGCATATTTAGCCATTGATAAAAAACAAAAAGGTAGTGTTTGACCACTACCTTTTGTAAAGATATCAGCTTTTGTTCAAACTAGCTGCATTTTTACTTGCGTTGCTGGTTTTTCAGGTAATCTTGAATACTCATTGGTGAGGAACGTGGCGTAGAGCTTGGTGTAGAGGCTGCTGGAGCTTCTACAGCCTGACGCTTGCTGATAGCAGGCACATCATCTTCTTCAACAGAAACATGGGTGGTAGCCTGAGTGCGTGCTTGAGCTGACTGGACCTGGCGTTTTGGCTCAACGGCATCAGCGGCATTACGGGTCAAACCGGTGGCAATGACTGTAACACGAATTTCATCACGCGCATCTGGATCAAACACCGTACCAAAGAATACCTCACCATCATCCAGATCCACGATCTGGTTAACAACATCCGTAATAATCTCGGTTTCACGTAAAGTTACGTCAGCACCACCTGTAATATTAATTAGAACACCTTTGGCATTCATGATATTAACATTATCAAGTAACGGACTACGAATAGCCAGACGGGCTGCGTTCTCGGCACGATCCTGTCCACTGCTACGCCCTTCACCCATCATGGCATAGCCACGGGTACTCATTGCAGTTTTCAAGTCAGCAAAGTCAAGGTTAATGTGCCCTGGACGTACAACCAGATCAAAGATTGAACGTACTGCATTAAGCAGTACATCGTCTGCTTTTTTGTATGCATCCTGCATGGAAATATCACCAAACACACTGAGCAGGCGCTGGTTTGGAATGATAATCAGGGAATCGACATGAGCTTCAAGCGCATCAATACCCTTTTCTGCAGAACGCTGACGACGACGGCCTTCAAAGTTAAAAGGCGTGGTCACTACACCGACGGTTAAAATCCCCATCTCTTTAGCAATTTCAGCAACCACAGGTGCGGCACCTGTACCTGTTCCCCCGCCCATTCCAGCAGTCACAAAAACCATATCAGCACCTTCAAGATGCTGACGGATTACTTCGCGACTTTCTTCAGCGGCAATCTGTCCTACTTCCGGATTAGCACCTGCGCCAAGACCACGTGTACTTTGTTCGCCAAGCTGGATTTTAAATGGAGCGTTCATCCGGTCGAGAGCTTGTTTGTCGGTATTAGCACAGACAAACTTTACACCTTTGATATCGGACTGCACCATATGCTGTACAGCATTACCGCCACCACCGCCTACACCAAATACAGTGAAACGGGCCTGACCGTTGCTATCGCTTGGTTCATCTTCTATTAGTTCAAATGAGGACAACATGACCTTTAGATTTCCTAATTAAATTGTGGCAGTCACTTTAGCCCGTATACTGCCTTGATCTGTAAAAAATATTTTTTAGAATGCTGTGCAATGCTCACCTTGTCAAGTACACGGCTTTTCACTTACAACTTCCTAACAATATTCCCAAAAAACCCATACATCCTAGAAGATCGATTTTAGTTTGCTATTCAGGTTAGTCCATCCATTGGCAACCCGACTCCAGAATGGGCGCTTCTCTGTTTCTTCCGGCTCATCAACGGTTGCCTGCATTTCACTTTGGCTAAAAAGTAGCAAGCCTGAAGCAGTGGCATACATTGAGCGACGCAAAGAAGCCTGATGCTGTTCTTCTGCATACACCTGTAAAGGCGGATTACCTAAATGGGCGGATACACCTAACATACGGCGCGCCAGATTTACCATGCCTTCGATCTGGCATGCGTCCCCTGTAAGCACGACACCATGATACAAGCCATGAATTGCACCACTTCGTTCTAGTTCTTCTCGAATTTTAGAAAAAATTTCTTCATAGCGTGCAATAATAATTTCTGCAAGTTCAATGCGACTAATCGTTTGCGGACCATCAATCCCTTGTACCTGAATCATATGATCAGGCTTTACTGCATGCAAATCAACACAACCATGTAATATTTTAATACGCTCGGCTTCCTCAGTCGTTGTTTGCAGCACAGCAGCAATATCCCGGGTAACATGCTCCCCTCCTCGCTGCAAGGTATGAACCAGTGCTAAATGACCATCAAGATAGACCGCCAGATTGGTGGTACCTGCGCCTATATCGACCAGACAGACGCCATATTCTTTTTCATCTTTCAACAGGCTGCCTTCCGATGTTGCCAAAGAAGATACCACCATCTTCTCGACCCCAATATTTGCACCTTTCATGGCCCGGTCAAGATTTTGCATAGTGCTGATTGGCATCATCATTAGCTGATAATGTCCGGTCATACTTTGTGCTGACATGTTAATCGGATTTTGCACCCATTCTGGCGTGTCATCCAGTTCAAAACCTAATGGTACAGCACTGGCCAGATAGTAGTCTGCTGTTACATGGCTTGCCTTGGCTAGTTCCAGCGCACGCACCACTTCATTGGTGCTGATAATACGTTCCGGATTTGTAACAGGGGTACGGCCAGCCGCATAGAAACTTTTTAATTCTGTACTTGGTATAGACACCCAGGCCGAGTGGATACGGCATTCCGCCATATTTTCTGCTTCTGCGACAGCATTTTTTATTGCGGCAATGACTTTATCGAGACTGACAATTTTTCCTTTATTCATACCCCGGTTGCGAGCACTCGCCATACCAATGACCTGAATATTATCCGGAGCATGGACCTTACCAATTAAAACTGAAACTTTGTGCGTCCCAATATCAATCGCAACAACCGAGGGAACAGCTTCACTCATTACTCACTACCATTTTATGTTCGTTGTTTATATTTGGCCCAATGCCTCAATCTTATAAAGCCACGTATTATGGCTTTGCCCTTATTCCGCCTGCAATGCTTGTGTCATCAATCGTTACAACAAACTGACTATTTATAATTTTAGGTGGTGCTGCACTTTTCCACTGAATAGCCAGGCCATTACGATAACGCAGGTCAATTGCCGAGATTTTGTTCCACACTGGTTTTAAGTCAGTTTGTGCCAGATGACTCAAACGTTGCAGTTTACTCATAGTCTGATCTTGGTCCACGATAATACGAAGTCCAGAATCAAATTGCATAAACCAAGTCATACGTTCTGTTAAATAAAGTTCTTTTAAACGCAAATTGACTGGTCGAAATAATTGATTGATCTCATTGTAACGGCGCATCATCACCTTGGACTGACTGGCCGGACCATGAAGTAAGGGCAATTGCTGATGACTGCTATACACCGCCTCAGTAAAAATATCCCCACTGTCACTAAGCAGTCGTCCTGTTCCCCAACGGGCAATTGCGTGACGTGGCATAACACGTACCCGGATGGCATTTGGCCATGCACGTGATACGACGACTCTATCTACCCAAGATATTTCCAAGGCTTCGTCCCGGATCTGTTCCAGATCAGAGGTAAAATAGTTAGCCTGAATTACCGGGTCCAGATGTTTGACCAGCTGCTGCTGTTCAGCATCGGAGCGTGCTCCAACTACCTGAAGTTCAGCTACAGTAGCATCTGTCATAACCCGGTATAAACCATAAACTCCTATAACCAGCACCAAGCAGGCAATTACCAGCATCAGCCACCCACCCAGATTAGTAAGCTTTTCCTTCCGGGTTGGTGGTTTTTCATGAATAGAAGTAATTGCTGCCCGCGGTTTACGGCGCATAGAAGTCGGAAGCTGAGCCATGGCTTACTGGTCTACTCCATGATATTGCAGTGTTTGCTCCAAAATCGTGACACAAAGCTGGTCAAAATCATAACCCACAGCCTTGGCTGCTTTAGGAACCAGTGAATGGCTGGTCATGCCTGGTACAGTATTGACTTCAAGCAGCCAGAAATTACCCTGTTCATCCTGCATGGCATCAATACGGCCCCAGCCTTTACAGCCCACTGCCTGAAATGCACGCAAGGCCAGCTCCTGAAGCGTCTTCTCTTCAGCTTCACTTAAGCCGCAAGGAATACCATATTGCACATCATTACGATTATATTTAGCTTCATAATCATAAAACGCGACATCTTTTGGTGGCTCCAGACGGATAACTGGCAGGGCCTGGCCATTTAGCAATACGATCGTGAACTCACGGCCATTAATCCATTTTTCTGCCATGACTACAGCATCATGTTCAGTGGCCTTGGCCAAAGCTTCAGCAAAGTCTTCAGGTTTTTCTACCTTACTCATGCCAATACTTGAACCTTCATGTACCGGTTTAATGATGAATGGCAAACCAAGACTGGCAATTACCTCATCAGCATCGGTATCTTTGCTCACAATACGGTGTGGGGCTGTCGGCAGTTCACTGCCCTGCCAGACCTGCTTGGTTTTGATCTTGTCCATACCAATCGCAGAACCTTGTACCCCTGTGCCGGTATATGGAATATTTAACCACTCCAGTACACCCTGAATCTGTCCATCTTCACCGCCACGACCATGCAATACAATAAAAGCGCGGTCATAATTCACCAGTTCAGTGACACAACGTTCTTGTGGATCAAAGGCCTCGGCTTCCACCCCTGAACGTATCAATGCTTCAAGCACAGCACGACCACTATCTAACGAAACTTCTCGCTCTGCTGATTTCCCGCCAAGCAATACTGCAACTTTGCCGAATTTTAAAGCATTTGACACGTTGATATCCTTAAAGTTTTATCACTAATATTTTTTAAATGACCCAAAAGTCCTATTTCAGATAGAGCTGGTGATGAGCGAGTTCAAGTGAAATAGCCCCCACGTTACCTGCACCTTGGGTTAATAACAAGTCATTCGGTTGTAACACTTTTTGTATAACATTCTGCAGATTGCCTTCGACCGGATCGATCAGGATTGGTTCAACCTCGCCACGCAGACGGATGCTGCGTGCTAGCGATCGGCTGTCCGCACCCACTATCGGCTTTTCACCAGCAGGGTAAACTTCAAGTAACAGTAACTGGTCAACCTGTGAAAGTACATCGACAAAGTCATCAAAACAGTCTCGAGTACGGCTGAAGCGGTGAGGCTGGAACATCATAACCAGTCGACGGTCAGGGTGGCTCTGCCGTGCAGCCTTGATGGTAGCTTCTACCTCTTTCGGATGATGTCCATAGTCATCGACCAGCTTGACTGTACCCTGTTCCAGCCCAAACTCACCCTGAACCTGGAAACGGCGCCCCACGCCACTGAAACCTTCCAGTGCACGGCCAATTGCCGCATCGGATACACCTTCATCTGTTGCAACACCAATAGCTGCCAGTGCATTTAATACATTATGCAGGCCGGGCTGGTTAATCGTCAGGCGTAATGGCTCACGATCTTTACGTAATACCGTAAAGTGACTGCGCATGCCATCCTGTTCAACATCGACAGCGCGAATGTCATTGTCTGGATTGAAGCCATAAGTTAATAATGGACGCGCGATCCGCGGCATGATTTCACGAATATTGGCATCATCACCGCATACAACTGCCAAGCCGTAAAATGGCAGCTTGTGAAGGAACTGGATAAAGGTATCTTTCAGTACATCAAAACTACCGCCATAAGTATCCATATGGTCAGCATCGATATTGGTCACAATGGCTGCCATTGGCTCAAGATGTAAAAAGGATGCATCTGACTCATCGGCTTCAGCTACAATATAACGACTTGCTCCTAATGCAGCATTTACACCAGTACGGTTCAGCAAGCCGCCAATAACATAAGTAGGATCCATACCTTCTTCTGCCAGCATACAGGTCAGGAGACTGGTAGTTGTGGTTTTACCATGAGTCCCTGCTACTGCAATTCCATGACGGTAACGCATCAGCTCGCCCAGCATCTCGGCACGGCGTACCACTGGAATACGCTGTTCGATCGCGGCTTTGACTTCCGGGTTCTCAGGATCAATTGCGGTAGACACTACCAGTACACTGGCACCTTTAATATTATCAGCCGCATGGCCAATAAATACTTCAATACCATTTTCTTCGAGCTGAGCTGTGGTCTTCGAGGCCTTAATATCTGAGCCTGAAACGCAGTAACCCTGATTTTTAAGTACTTCGGCAATACCACACATACCTGCCCCACCAATTCCGACAAAATGAATTTGCTTGATACGGCGCATTTCAGGAATTTTAATTAATTCTTTAACTTGTTCAGCAGGAATAGAAGGAGACATAATAAACTCTATATTACAATTTTTTAATTAAATCAACCACGTGCTGAGTTGCATTCGGTTGTGCCTGTTGCCGCGCTTTGACTGCCATTTCAGTCAGTAACTGGCGGTTAAGTAAGGGCGCTAAAAGTTCTTTTAAATATTCAGGGCTCATGACGGCTTGCTGACAGATTTTGGCAGCACCCAAATCTGCTAGAAACCGGGCATTGGCAGTCTGATGATCATCTACAGCGATAGGTAAAGGTACAAATATGGCAGCCACCCCAGCAGTTGCGACTTCAGTAACAGTAAGTGCGCCAGCACGACAAATAATTAAGTCAGCATCACTATAAGCTTTGGCCATATCGGTAATGAATGGCTGTACTTCAACTTGTAAACTCGCTGGTGCTCCCTGATAGGCAGACTGGGTAAGTTCCAGCTGTTTTTGTCCACACTGATGAAATACCTTTAAAGGCATATCAAACTGTTTTAATACGGCAGGGACTCGCTCATTTAATGCTTGTGCACCTAGTGAGCCTCCCACAATTAAAATATTTAGCGGTGCCTGTGCAGCTGCACGCTGATCATAGCGCCATTTTGGATTTAGAATTTCAGCAATTTCTTTACGAACCGGATTACCGGTTGTGACCACTTTGGACTGTGGCGAAAAAGTTTCTGGAAATGCCTGACAGACTATTTTTGCAATACGAGAAAGCTGTATATTGGTAAAACCGGCTACGGCATTCTGTTCATGAATAATGACAGGTATACCCAATAAACGAGCAGCCAAGCCACCAGGTCCTGCAACATATCCACCAAAACCAGCCACCGCATCAATTTTTAGCTGCTTCATATAACGCATAGCACTAAAAGTTGCCTTTAAAATTTTAAAGGGGGCCATGAGTTTACGAAGTATGCCATTACCACGTACCCCCTGAATATCAATCTGGTAAATTGGAATTTTCTGATCTTGAAGCAGGCGGTTCTCCATACCCTGAGGAGTTGCCAACCATGAAACCTGAGCACCTTCTGATTGTAATTGTTTGGCAACAGCAAGCGCAGGAAAAACATGGCCGCCTGTGCCGGCAGCCATAATCATGACATGTTTGGAAATACGTTGTTGTGAGTCAGACACGGCTTAATTCTTCAATACTAAAATAATTCGACTGGGAACCAGTTTTTTGACCGCTAATTGTAATCACAAAGTTTAAGCTTCGAAAAGTTTATTTACTTTTTTTCACCAAGCATGTCATCGTTTTTTTCTTGGAATTTTAAAGTTTAAACTAGTTTTATTATTAACCCTATATAAATTCGTATAATTATCGAGAGTTTAATTTAATTAAAGATAAAATATCCCTTCTCGTTCTTTATTATGATTTTTCTCTTGAGTAAAGTTTTGTATAAGAGCTTTACTGATTCAAATATAAGATTAATAAAAATTAAAATTATCATATTATGCAAAAATTATAATTTTTTTATAGAATCTCATTATAAACTATAAAAAAATTCTCTTAATATTCAAAAAAACTCCAGTATTTTCATGGATGAAAAACGTGGCTCTAGCTTCTTTAAAGACTAATTTTTGCATCATTTTCGCAGGTTACCTAGCCGCTATTCACGTAGGTAAACTATCTGCGGGTTTACCCATTCTACAGCAGGAAATTGGCCTGAGTTTAACTCAGGCAGGTTTAGCGCTTTCGCTGGTACAAGCAGCTGGTATGTGTTTTGCTCTAAGCTTGGGTGGGCTTTCACAATATTTTGGTTTAAAAAGATGTCTTACATTGGGTTTAGTCATTCTAGGCTGTGCAAGCATGGGCAGTTTATGGATTAACGATCTTTATAGCCTGTTTATTTTCCGTTTTATTGAAGGTATTGGCTTCCTTTTTATCACTTTATGTGCTCCAGCTTTGCTTAAACAGCTGAGTACGCCTGAATCACTTAACCTGAAAATGGGGTTGTGGGGATCCTATATGGGATTAGGTGTGGGTCTCGCCCTGCTGTTTATACCATTCCTGTTAGAGTTCTGGAGCTGGCAGCAGATCTGGAATATGCTTGGCTTATCTTGCCTGCTGCTGGCGGCTGTCGTGTACCTACAGTTACCGCCTATCAACAAAATACAAAATAGCTCCTTCCCTTTATTCATTAAGCTTTTGAGAACAACCTTAAGTCATCCGCCTGTACTGATCTTGGCTCTTATTTTTGCCTGCTATACCAGTCAATGGCTGACAGTAATTGGCTTTTTACCGACATTGTATCTTGATGAGCAAATTAATCTAAAAGTTGCCGGAACACTGACTGCTCTTGTTTCAGTCTCTAATATTTTAGGCACGTTTACTTCCGGTTTTTTATTACATCGTGGTCTGGCACCTGCACGGCTCATTAGTACAGGTTTTATACTTATGGTCATGATGTGCTGGCTGGCTTTCTCTACTTATTTTAATTTGTCTTTTGGTCTGAAATATCTGGCTATCATGGTGTTTTCAATATTGGGAGGTTTTATTCCCACTACTATTTTTGCCATTAGTCTGCATTATGCACCACAGCCAAATACCACAGCAACCAGTATCGGGTTAGTCCTACAAGTCTCTGCTTTTGCACAACTTACTGTTCCACCACTGACTGCAGCCTTAATTTCTTATACTCAGCTCTGGAGCATGATCGCTTGGGTCAGTACGATTCTCTCTGTACTTGGTCTGATCTTGACCATACAATTATTTCAGCGCTATCCCTATAAAATATAAAGAAGCCCAGATCTGGGCTTCTTTATATTTCCAGTTTTAAGCTGAGGAGCTGTTTTCCAGAGCTTCAAACAGATCATCTGCAATTGAAGTACCAAACTGGTTATCAATTTCGCGAATACAGGTTGGACTAGTAACGTTAATTTCAGTCACATAATTACCAATAACGTCAAGGCCTACAAAGATCAGGCCCTTCTCCCTCAGGTAAGGTCCAACTTTAGCTGCAATTGCTTTATCATTTTCAGTTAAGAGACGGGCCTCACCCAAACCACCTGCTGCCAGATTACCGCGTATTTCACCATTTTGTGGAATACGCGCCAAGCAGTATGGTACAGGCTCTCCGTTGATCATTAAAATACGTTTATCACCATCAACAATTTCCGGAATATAACGCTGTGCCATAATTGGCTGTTGTCCGAGTTGAGTCAGCATTTCTAGTGTGGAACCAATATTGGCTCCTGTCGCACTTAAGCGGAAAATTCCAGCGCCGCCCATACCATCAAGTGGTTTGACAATCACATCCTGATGTTCTGCAATAAATTCACGAATCAGCTGTTGCTGTGAGGTCACCAGGGTTGGCACCTGCAATTCTGGAAACTGAGTTGCAAACAGTTTTTCGTTACAGTCGCGCAGGCTCTGCGGTTTATTGACAATACGTGCACCTTCCCGCTCTGCCTGCTCCAGAATATAAGTTGTATAGACAAAGTTCATGTCAAATGGCGGATCTTTACGCATCAATACCACATCATAGGCTGCGATTGATTCTTTTTGTTTTTCGCCTAACTCGTAGTAATGATTATAGTCTTCAAATACTTTTAAAGGAGAAATCAGGCCCCAGGCTTTACCCTGATCAATGTATAAGTCTTGCTGTAATGCATAACCGAGTTCATGGCCACGACGGCTGGCTGCCCATAGCATGGCCATGGTTGAGTCCTTTTTCAGATTTACATTTTCGATCGGATCCATCACAACAAGTACGCGCATCTGTCTTTGCTCTATCAATTTTTAATCCAGAAAAGTATAGCGGAGATTAACTGTGCTTTTTTCTCAATTTTAGTAAAGCTTTTATTTCATGTTAAATATCTTTATAAAAAGGGTCAGTATATAAAACCCTGTCAGACCTTAATATTATTGATTATTTTTAGATCCTCTATATAGGCTGATTTTTCCAGGTGATCAAAACGAAATAAAGAACTCAAACTGGTCAGGAGTTATAACTTTATTTGATTGAATAGAAGAATAAAGCCCTATTATAAATAGGGCTTTAAAAGGCTTAAACTGTTCGACCGAATATCAGATCCCATATTTCACTCGATAGGCTTCCATTTTTGAAAGTGCCGCCTTATCGCCCTTCGTTTCTAGATAATTCATCAAGTCTTTCATCGTAATCAGTGCATGTACAGGAATCTCCAGCTCCTTCTGCACTTCCTGAATTGCAGAGAGTTCACCCTGTCCTTTTTCTTGGCGATCAAGTGCAACCAGTACGCCGGCAATTGATGCACCCGCATTTTTAAGGATAGTTACTACTTCACGGATGGCTGTGCCAGCAGTAATCACGTCATCAATAATCCAGACTTTTTTTCCTTGTACTGAAGCACCTACCAGTACTCCACCTTCGCCATGATCCTTGGCTTCTTTACGGTTAAAGCCCCATGGTACACTTACACCATGATTTTGTGATAAAGCCACAGCTGTAGCGGCCACAAATGGAATCCCTTTATAGGCTGGCCCGAAAATTACTTCTACCTGATTGCATTCTGTCAGCTTGTCAGCATAACCTGCTGCCAGTAATGACAATGCTTCGCCATCATTAAGTAAACCTGCGTTAAAAAAATAAGGACTCACACGGCCTGATTTTAAAGTAAACTCACCAAATTTAAGCACACCACGTGATAAGGCAAGTTCGATGAAAGCTTGCGGGTTAAATTGCACAGGCGTTGTCATGAGGTGCTCCAAATTTTTAGATTGAGGTAAGACTTGCGCATGATACCAAAGAGTAGCTATCCAGGTGATCAAAAAATTCTACGTGTAGTTTCAATTAACGTAAACGGTTTACGTTCCTCAGTGACTAAAGGCCTGCTGGAATGGTTGGAACAGTCTGATGCTGATGTAATTTGCATGCAGGAGAGCCGGATTACCCATGCGCAGTGGACCGATAAATTTAAACCAGAAGGCTGGTACACGCATCTGTTTCCAGCTGAGCGTCCAGGCTATGCTGGAACTGCGATCTATAGCCGCCTGCCTTTTATTTCAGTTAAAGATGGCCTAGGTTTTGAACTGGCTGACAGCCAAGGCCGCTTTGTTACAGCTGAATTTGATTTAGGACTCGGCTATCCGGTTTATATCTGTTCACTTTACTTACCATCAGGTTCATCTGGTGATGAAGCACAGGCACGTAAAGATCACTTTTTAGAAGAGTATCAAAAAATCCTTAAGCAGTGGCGAGAGGAAGGCAAATCTATCATTATCTGTGGGGATTATAATATCGTACATAAACGTATTGATATTAAAAACTGGTCAGGTAACCAGAAGTCCTCCGGCTGTCTACCTCATGAACGGGCGTGGCTGGACCATATCTATGATGAACTGGGTTATGTAGATACATTCCGTGAAGTTCGTCCAGAAGCAGAACTTTATTCGTGGTGGTCCAACCGTGGTCAGGCCCGTGCTAAAAATGTAGGTTGGCGAATTGATTACCAAGCTTGTTCACCAGACTGGAAAAACCGTACAGTCAATGCCTGGGTATATAAAGAACAATGGTTTAGTGATCATGCACCAGTCATAATCGACTATAAAATAAACTAAATTAGTGTACACTTGTAAACTCAATGTGAGTTTTTGTCCTACATGATTTGTAGTTATTGTTTCTTTTTATTACAGCTGCTTAAGCGCATTATACCGCTACGGCACAAGGATGGGTCAGGATGACACGAAAAGGATCGGAAGCCGTAGGATGAAGAAAATAATCTAAATGATTTAGCTTATTTTTTAAGGACATGACAATGGACGTTAGCTTGAGACCCGCATGATCAGGATGATTAAATGTGGGTTTTCTCTATTTTAGGACCCTCATTTTGTAAAACCCTCTTGATTTATATATTTTTAAATCTTACTTCTTTATTAAATTATTTTAAGTCTTTCATGTGACAGTCCTGTGTCACTTTCATAAAACTTTAATTTCAATCGAATAGCCAATACTAGTAATTTTAGCTAACCTTTAGTCTTGTCGAAAAGGTTAAAAAAGATAGTAATATGCTGAAAATTTATGGAATTAAAAATTGCAGTTCAATGAAAAAAGCGTTTGATCTGCTCAATGAACTAAACTTGCCCTATGCATTTCATGACTATAAAAAACAGGGAATAGATAAAGAAACTCTCAAGGAATGGCTGGACCAGATGGGAGCTGATGTAATTCTTAATAAAAAAGGAACCACCTGGCGAAAACTTTCGGAAACAGAGCAGCAGAAAGCCCTAGAGAGTGAAGAGCAGCTGCTTCAAACCTTAATCACCCATACCAGCTTGGTCAAACGTCCGGTATTAAAAACACCACAAGGCTATGTAGTAGGTTTTGATGAATTTTCTTATCGAACGCTTGCTGAGAGAAGCTAAGTTTAAAATATAAAAATCCCGGCAATTTTGCCGGGAGTTTTATCGAATTTGACTTTAATTCAAGCTTAGTTAGCGCGAACCCAAGTCTGGTTACGGCCTAGAGCTGATACACCGATATAACCACGCAATTTCAGTTTTTTACCACCTTCAGCCAGCTCACCTTTCAGTTTATAGGTTTTACCTGACTGCGGATCAAGAATGGTACCGCCATCATATTTGTTGGTACCTACACTTTTCAGGTTATGAACAATGGTTAAACCTTTAAGTGACTTGTTTTTGTATGGACCTTCACATTTCGTACAGGCATTTTCCTCACCTTTGGTGAGTACATTCTGAATAGATGCTGTCAGAGTTCCATTTTTCTGTTCAGTAAACTTGACTAAGGCTTTCGCTTGATTAGTCTGGTCGTCTATCGTTTTCCATACTGTACCATTAAGCGGATCAGCTGCATTTGCCAAAGCAGTCACACTGAACAGTCCTAACACAATTGCGATTTTTTTCATTTTTCTAGCTTCCCTTGTCCTGCACTAGTCGACCACCCTAGTATTAAAGAAGTCACAACAAGAATTCAACTTTTGAATGTGACCGTTTAGTGTACGCTTGTAAAAACTGTCGGTAAATACACTTCAATAAAAATAGTAAATCACCATAATGGAAAAAGTATGAAGATTGACCCAATTTTTAAACAATTTTTAGCCGAGTCACTGCTGAAATCGCTGGTACGTAAACCAAGCCAATTTGCTCTTCCTCTTCCTGTACTGCGTACTGCGTTTAATCAGTTGGGCCGAGTCTTTCCCAAAAATCCTGAAGTCGAGATCCGGGCACTCCGGTTAGCCGGTGTTCGCGCAGAAGAAATCAAGCCCCAACCTAATGCTACCCAGATGATTCTACATATTCATGGTGGTGCTTTCTTTTTAGGAGGTTTGGCTACTCACCGGTCTTTTATGACTGAGCTTGCTGCCCGAACCCAGATGCAGGTCGTTCATATTGACTATCCTTTGGCACCAGAGCATCCATACCCCGAAGCTCTGGAAGCTGTATATGATATTTACCAGACTCTACTCGACCAAGATATTCAGCCCAAAGATATTATTCTGTCAGGTGATTCTTGTGGAGCTAATCTTGCATTAGCACTGATTTTACGACTCAAGCAGAATGAACAACCATTGCCGAGTGCACTGGTACTTATGTCACCATTTCTGGATCTGACCTTGACTAGTGAATCCTTACGCTACAACCGTAAACTTGATGCATTATTATCAGTCGAATTGTTGGAACGGGGTATTGAATACTATGTACCGCCTTCAATAGATACAGCAGACCCACAGGTTTCACCCTTATTTGGTGACTTCAGCGGTTTACCCCCAACTCTGGTTCAAGTCGGTTCTAAAGAAATTCTGCTAGATGATGCGCAGCGTTTTAAGGAAAAGGCCGAAGCTGCTGGAGTTGAGGTAGATTTTAAAATTTATACGGGTATGTGGCATAACTTTTCAATGTTCAGCGCCTGGTTTGATGAAAGTAAGCAGGCACTCGCTGACCTATCTGAATTTGCACATCGAATTGACCGCAGCTGATTTTTAATAAAATCAGAAAGATAGTGTCATTTTATTGTTCAATAGGACAGTCAATATAGTTTTATATTCTGTTTATTAATAATAACTAATATCAAATATCAGTAGAAGCCGGCATTTAAATAAATACCGGCTTTCTACTAATCTTATCTGTATTACTTCCTAAAACAGATAAGAAATACCTAAACCACCCTGATAATCTGGTGTGTCTCCTGCAAGGCCGACCCCGACGCTAGCATCCAGCTGGGTACGATTATTAACCTGATACATCAGGCCTGAAGCTAGAGAGGTTTCATCTGACCGGCTTTCTGCCTTACGATAAACGAATTCAGAAAAACCGGACAACTTGCCAGCAATCTGATATTCAAATGTAGGTACAGCAGTAACTGCCCAGTTACCATCTTGTACTTCATAACGCATTGTGATTGAAGTATTAACCAGATCATTATAAACATAGGCAACAGCAGAACTCAGACTATAAATATCATCTTCATTACTAAAACCACTATTACCGGTTGCCAGAACAGCTTCTGCCAGAATTGCCATCGATAGACGCTCATCACCTAAGTCTATGGCTTTTTTTACACCAATACTGATATCACCCAAACCGTCATCTTCTGTTGTTTTGCCATTATATTTAGTCTGGGTCCAGGCTGGTCCTTGCCAGCCTAGTTGTAATTCCAGGTCAGGCATTAAACCGGTCCGTAAAAGTGTATCGGCATTTAAATTTAATACTCTCTGTTTTTCGCCAGCCTGATAACTTTTATCATAACTTACTGTCGGTAATCCCTGTTCCCATGCAAGCTGGCCTACCGGTGTAATACTGGTACCAAAACCTGTACCTGGGCGGTCAAAAGAAAAATCGGCAGCCATCGTATGTACGGTTACAGTAGAAAGCATAACAAAAGATAAAGTTTTAGATAAATTCATAAGATTACTCAAAATCAGATTAATTCTTTCGACATTTTTGCGCCATTTTGACGTAGCAGTTCCAATGCATTTTTTTCTTCAGGTAGTGACTGTGTCCAGTCTATTTTATCAAAATCGCAGTCAAAGAATAATTCGCTGATCGATGTGAGAATAGTTTGACCTTCCTCATCACGAGTATTTGGATCTACTTTATGGTCAAGTAAACGTTGTATAGCAGGAGTACAGGCAGCACTTGCAGCATCCCAGAGTGGACCATAAAACTCTTCGGCATCCCATAGGTGTAAATTGGCTTTAGCTTCAATTAAAGCATCAAGTATCGCCAAATGTGGTTGTAATTTTTGCTGTTTTTCCTGCTCTGTCAAAGGTTGATCAGAAGCATAAGCTTCTGAAACGTCTTCCCACCATTGAAACAGGCCATCGCATACTACTGAAATAGGAGGACCTTTTTCAGGATCAATAAAATTCGGGTCGAGCCCCTCATTTAAAAGACGCTGTACCTGCTCCAGATCTAATTCTTCTATGGCCTGGATCAAGGCTTGTTGTGGGGCAGTTAACATATCTTGGCACTCTACAGGAAATTTTCTCCTATTATGCCGAAGAATTATTTATTTGTTGAAAGGAAATTGTTGAATAAAAATAATAAGCCATAAAAAAGCCCCTAAGGGGCTTTTTTTCTTACTCAGGTAATTCATCTGGTATTTCGAGAGTACCACCACGCTGAGGTTCATTTTTCTCAATTAAATGCTCGAGACTACGTTTCAATTTGTCTATAGCTCCATGAATGGCTAAATCGACACTCGGTGCTTTATGCTTGACTGCAACAGGTTTTAATCCGGAAGGACGGGCTTCGATCATACAACGGATATCGTCATCTCCACCTTTTAAGCCGTTCTCATCAGTGATATGAACTGAAAAATGAGTAATTCGCTCATTGTGACGTTCGAATTCTTGGTTTAGTTCTGCACGCACATAGCTAATCAGACGTTCACTGTTTTGAATATTTTTATCTGTACGGATTTCAATGTTCATAATCTCATCCTCTTCTTTCTGGTCGAATCTTACCTGTGCAAAACTTGTTGGAATTGACACATTATTACGGGTGACTTAAACACAATACTTAATGATTTACCGAGCAGTTTTTTGTGCCTATCCTCCTGTTTTAGCTCAATTCTCGCTAAAATTTTATTCATGCTGTTATCTTCAATATCGGGCTAAGTTTAAAAATATGCAAGTGAATTCTGTAAAAATTTCTAAAGCATACACAACGGTAACAACACATCACGCTTTTCCCTACAAACCTATTTAGATATATGCATAAATCCTGCTTTAATAAGCCATAGTGGTTTTTGAAGAACCTTGTCCCATATTTTCGAACCGGTTAGACATGCTCCCTTTATAAGAAGATTCATTTTGAGTTCATAGAATACAGAGATTAAGGTTGCAACTTGTTTTATAATCGGTATGATCTAAATATATAATTTTTCAGGCCTATTCCAGATAACTGGAGAAGGGCCAGTTTTTTTAACCAGAGAGTTTAAGGAAAATTTCAAGAGTTCCGCTTAAAATTCTTGATACATTCAGTTTCAGCTTTAATTCCGAGTTTATCTTATATTTGTTTTAGCGCGTCCACTTCGGTGGACTTTTTTTCTTTACTGCTTAAATTTTGTCTTTATTTTTAAACAATAGTGTGTATTCTTTATGCCGTCTACGGGGGAGAGACTGACATGAAATTTACACATATCGCACTGGCATGTGCTCTAGCAGCAACTGCGTCCATGGCTCAAGCCAAACCAGTCTGGCAGGATTTTAGTATTACCGGACTGTACGGTGAAAACTATGAACTTACTACAGAGCCGGAACAAACTACTGTAACCTTTGAATATGCAGCCAAATTACAATATGGTGATGTATTTGCCTTTGCAGACCGTACTGAAAGCGGCGGTGATAAAGGTACCTATTTTGAATTTTCTCCACGCTTAAGCCTGGGCGAAGTTTCGGGTAAAAAACTTTCTGCCGGCCCAGTTAAAGATGTACTGGTTTCAACCACTTGGGAAGGCAATAGCGGTGATGGAATTGAGAGTTTTAACAACTATCTCTACGGTATCGGTTTTGATTTAGCTATTCCTTATACTCAATATGCCAGCATCAACTTTTATCGCGCAAATAATGAAATCCAGAAAGATGACTGGCAGATGACACTCACTTATGGAGTACCATTCAAATTAGGCAGCCAAGACTTCCTGTTTGACGGATTTTTAGACTGGTCAACTGCAGAAGATGACGAAGTAGCTCATGCAAGTGAACTGAACTGGACCAGCCAGCTTAAATGGAATGCCGGTAAATATATTTCACCTGAAACCCGTCTTTACCTAGGTATTGAATATTCTCTCTGGAACAATAAATACGGTGTACCAGATGTACGCGAAAATAACGTAAGTGCGTTAGTAAAATACCATTTTTAAACAATAATTAAATGTTTAAAGCAGAGCCAAGGCTCTGCTTTTTAATACTTTGATTTTTTAACTTATATCAAAGTTCTACGCTGGACAGATTTTTTTTTAGCCTACACTACAATATCAGCCAGATTCCCTTTTTGTTCGAGCCAATGTTTGCGGTCACTAGAACGCTTCTTGGCCAGTAATTTGTCGAGCAAACCTGCTGTCAGTTGAATATCATCCAGATCAAGTTGTACCAGACGACGGGTATTTGGATCCATGGTGGTTTCACGAAGCTGGCTGGCATTCATTTCACCCAGACCTTTAAAACGGGTAATCTGTGGAGTTTTGGTTTTGGTCTTTTTCAGTATGGCTTCAAGTTCATCCTCATCCAGAGCGTAATGCACATCCTTACCATCATCAATTCTGAATAAAGGTGGCATAGCTACAAATAAGTGACCCTCTTCAACCAGAGCTGGAAAGTGTTTAACAAATAAGGCACAAAGCAAAGTGGCAATATGCAGACCATCCGAGTCGGCATCAGCCAAAATACAGACTTTCCCATAACGCAATTCGGACAGATCATCACTGCCTGGATCGACCCCGATAGCAATTGCGATATCATGGACTTCCTGAGAGCCAAGCACTTCATCGGAAGATACTTCCCAGGTGTTCAGAATTTTTCCCCGAATCGGCATGATTGCCTGGAAATTTTTGTCTCGCGCCTGTTTGGCACTACCGCCAGCTGAGTCCCCTTCTACAATAAATAGCTCACTATCTTCACGGGTCAAGCCGGCACAGTCGGCCAGTTTTCCAGGTAAAGCCGGACCCGAAACAATTTTTTTCCGCTCGACTTTTTTAGCCGCCTTCAGGCGCCGGCCAGCTTTAGAGATTGCCATTTCTGCCAGTTGCATGGCAATTTCAGAATTCTGGTTCAACCATAGGGTAAAAGCATCTTTAGCAATATTTTGCACAATCGATGATGCTTCACGGCTTGATAAACGTTCTTTGGTCTGACCAGAGAACTGCGGTTCCTGAAATTTTAAAGACAGGATATAATTTACCCCATCCCATACGTCTTCAGCCGAAAGCTTGAGATTACGGGGCAATAGATTACGCAGCTCACAGAATTCCCGTAATGCATCGGTAATGCCTGAACGCAAGCCATTTACATGCGTTCCTCCCTGAGCTGTTGGAATCAGGTTAACATAACTTTCCTGAATCTGTTCACCACCTTCGGTATTCCAGCAGATTGCAAATTCAGCACTGGCTCGTTCTGCCTCACCTGTTGCTACAAAAGCAGGCTGTGGAACAATCTCCCGCTCCTGCAGTTCATCCATAAGGTAATCGACCAGACCGTTTTCAAACTGCCATTCTATTTTTTCATTATTAATTTCATCAATATAATTAATTTTCAGACCAGCTGCCAATACTGCCTTGGCCTTCAAATTATGTTTGAGCGCCTTCAAGGCAAATTTTGGGCTGTCAAAATATCTGGTTTCTGGCCAAAACCGAACTGTGGTTCCACTGGCGCGCTTAGGTGCTTTACCTTCTAGAACTTCTAAGGGTGCAACCGGCTCTCCATGTTCAAAAGCCATTTTGTAAAGATTGCCCTGCCGTTGTACTTCAACCTCTACCCGGGTTGAAAGAGCATTCACTACAGAAATACCTACACCATGCAGACCACCCGAAAACTGGTAGTTATCGGTACTAAACTTACCTCCGGCATGCAGTTTGGTCAGAATAATTTCAATACCACTCTGACCGTATTCCGGATGAATATCAACCGGCATTCCACGCCCATTGTCCTCAACCGACAATGAACCATCCTTATAGACCTTAACCGCAATCTGGTTAGCATGTCCTGCCAGTGCTTCGTCTACAGCATTATCAATCACTTCCTGTGCCAGATGGTTAGGACGTGTGGTATCGGTATACATCCCTGGACGGCGACGGACCGGATCCAGACCAGAGAGAACTTCAAGTGATTGAGCCGTATATTGAGACACGTTGTACAATTTCCTTTATTTTATGGAATACGATAAAAATTCAAGCACCATGGGAAGTTTTTCTGCAAAATTGTCCATCCCATGGCTGCCATGCGCTTCAGTCATAATTAATGATGAATGTGCAGGCGCACTATAATAACGCTGGGCCTCTCGATAATCCAAAACTTCATCACCTTGTTGCAGTAATACCAAAACTTTTTCGGCATGCCGGGCAAAAGGAATTGCAAGCTGTTCAAGCTGCTGTAACTGGGCATTATCAAGCGTCCAGTGTTCGGTCACTGGATAGGGAACGGATTCTACAGCAAATAGTTTTCGAAAGAGTAACCATGGTCGCATAGCCGGATTAATCAGTACAGCTGGAATATTATGCTTAGCGACCAGTTGTGTCGCATAAAAGCCCCCCAGACTGCTTCCTACCAAAGCCACATGTTCTAAAGCCTCAATCAGCTCAGACATTTGTTTTAATGCCTCGACAGGCGGCATATTCAAGTCAGGCAGATGGATCTTGATGTCTGGTAAATGCTCTGCACAGTACTGTTTAAGCAGCCGCCCTTTAATAGAGTTCGAATTACTTTTAAAGCCATGTAAATAAATGATATTCATTAAAATATTTATTATCTCTGAATGTGTCCGAAATTTTAGACCCGAGTGTCTTCCTAAAAATTGATTATTACAGGAAAAAGCAGATTGTTGGACAAAAAAATGCAGCTCATCTCTCTATTCACAGTATGTTTAGCTCATCAGGGATGCGTAGTTTTTATACTCTTAAATATTTAAAAAATAAAGAGCCGGCTACATGTAACCAACAGGCTATCAGGACTATAAATATGCCAAGTTTGACGCCACTGCATGAAACCTATTGTAGATGGGACCGCACGCCACCCAGTCAGGCAGATCTCTTAGAGGGACTGGCACAGCTGGCATCCACCAGTTTAAGCGGTATACATGAACTGGTGCAGATGATTCACCGTGAATTATTATTAAACACATTAGGCATGAGTGAACAGCAGTCCAGATATTTTCAGGCCCTGCCCCGTGTAGAAAAGATTTACCAGTTTTCTTACCGGGCCCTGCAACGCTATGGCCATTATTTTCTTGCGCCCGGTTTACGTCAAGTTATTGAGCACTTTCCCGGCCTGCATCGCAAAGACCTGACACCGCAATTACATTCTCTAATTGGTATATTGAACGGTGTATTAGGTGATTATCTTTTAGCACAGCAAAATCCGCTCGCACTTCCTATGGTTCTGTATGAACACCATGGTCGGGTACAGCAGGGCCGGCTTAAAGGTAAAGTGGTTATTTTTGTACATGGACTCTGCATGAACCACCTGACCTGGACCAATTCAAATTTTACAGGTATTGGTGCGCATCTGCTGACACAACCGCATCCCGGTACTATGCTTTATTTAAACTATAATACGGGACGGCGAATTTCTGCCAATGGGCGCAGTTTTGCCAATTTACTGAATGACCTGATCCAGCGTAACCCTGATATTAGCCAGATTGACCTGATTGGTCATAGTATGGGAGGATTAGTGTCTCGTAGTGCCTTATTTTATGGCAAGCAAAATATGCAGGGCTGGTTGAGTAAAGTAGGGAATCTGGTTTGTCTGGGGTCGCCGCATCATGGCGCGGTTCTAGAGCGTTTTGGTTTTACCTTGCAGGAAAAGCTCGGACGTTTCCCCCTGATTAATATGATTGGTAACCTGGTAAATATTCGTAGTAATGGAATTATTGACTTGCGCCATGGCAGTGTTCGTGATGACGACTGGGAATATTTAGATGCGCGTATTGGAACAATGGATGACAGCCGTAAACCTGCGCCCCTGCCTTCACATATTCAGGCCTTTTTTGTAGCTGGTACAGTTGAAGCAGAACATATTAACAGCCGCGCTTTAAAGATTATTGGTGACTATCTGGTGAGTATTAAAAGTGCCTTGGGAGAACATCCCAATCCACGTTTCCAGCTCAAGGTACCTGAACACCACAAGGCAGTATTTTTCGGTTTGAACCATTTTGAGATCCAGTATCATACTCAGGTTGCTCAGCAGATTGTACAGTGGTTCTATCCTGATCCTCTGCTTGAAAATACACGTTTAGATCACTACATTCTGCACACAAAAAATATAAAACTTGAAGATATTGCTGAGACATAAAACATTAAAAATATAAAATATCCACTACTACTCTTAAATAATTTATGGCTCATAAATTATTTAATTATCTGAATTTGAAAAGCCAGCTTGATATATCTCAAGCTGACCTTTCGATATCTTATCAGGTAGATCCAGATTAATATTTTTTCTTGACTGCTTTGCTATAAGGATAATTACGTACCAGCTGCCATAAGCATAGCATTAACAAGATACAGAAAAATACCAGTGACCAGAACGGCAGCGACTGACCTAAAAATGTCCAGTCTACCATGGCACACTCGCCCGAACCGGTCAGAACCTGCTGAAAAACGGTTTTCAATGGCAGGGCATCTACCAGATAGTCCAGTCCCGGCCCACAGCTTGGCACTTGATCTGGTGGTAAATGCTGCAACCAGACGTGTCGCGCAGCAACACCTACAGACCAGATCATGGCTAAGGTCGCCAAAAAAGCGTAAAGACGTTTGACTATATTCGATACCGGATTATGAATTACTGCCACCAAGGCAACCAAGCCCATCGCAATCAGGCCAATTCGCTGGAAGACACATAAAGGGCAAGGTTCCAGGCCTTTGACATGTTCCAGATAAAGTGCAAATGCCATCCCTACAATACTGGCAATCAGCAATAAACCATTTACGAAGCGATAACTACCCCATTGCATGGATCAACCTCTTGTTATTTTCACTATTGATAATGGGCAAGATAATCTTCAAAACTGATACGGGTATCGGCTTCAAGCTGCTGTTGCTGCTCTAGCGATGTCTGTGCAAGTTTTGTAAAGTATTCCTGCTTCTCTGGTGTAAGTGCATGCTGTTCATAAAAATTGGCATGTTCTTGTGCAAGGTGGCTACCCAGATTCCAGGTTCCACCCCATTTTATCGTATCGGCAATTACATGGGCTGATAAGGTCTCATCAACCTGTTGAATACGCTGTTGCATCAGTTGCAGGGCATGGCTATACAGCTGGGTGTGATAGCCCTCATCCAGCAATACCGCCAGAGGCTGCATGGCTACAACATGTGCCTGAGCCCATTGTTCCAAAGATTGTTCCTGGCCACGTTCAGTGATGTGACTGTTGGGAGCGCGGCCCCGGTTAACCACTTCAGCCTGATTATTTTCAATCTGGTCCTGTTCTTCTGGCAGCAGGTCTGGACTGTCTTTAAGCAGACAATATAAAGCCAGCACTTCAAGGAAACCTGCAGTATTTTCGTCAATACCAATCGGATTATAAGGATTAATATCGACGGCCCGCAGTTCCACATAACCGACACCACGGTTTGCTAAAGCCTCAGATGGTGTTTCTCCATCTCTTGGTACCTGTTTTGGCCGGACCAGACTGTAATATTCATTTTCAATCTGGAGTACATGATCATTAATCTGGAGCGGTTCACCATCTGCGTCTTTTAGTCCCAGACGGCTAAACTTGGCATAAGGGGTTTTCACAGCTTTTTGTAGACCATCCAGGTAGCCGGACAGGTTGTTATAGTGAATACCTAGTTGTTTTTGTGCCGAATTCTGGTAGCCAAAACGCCCCATGCGTAATGCGGTAGCATATGGAAGATATAAAGTTCCTTTGACCAGTGGCAGCAAGTGATGTTCGCGACCTGTTAAGAAGCATTGACATACTGACGGACTAGCGCCCACCAGATACATTACCAGTGGCGTCAGGCGGATGAAATTACGGATTAGGCCAAAATAACGATGGCTGCGATAATCTTGCAAACTCAGCTGTGTTAAGGCTTTATCTTGCTCATGCTGCTGTAACTGTTCAAAGAGCTCATCGGGAAATGAAAGATTATAATGAACACCTGCAATAGTCTGCATACGCCGGCCATAACGCACCCCTAAGCCACGGCGGTATAGGGTTTTAAACCGGCCAATATTAGACGAGCCATATTGTGCCAGCTGAATACTGTCTTCTTCACGGTCCAGCATACATGGCATTGAAAGTGGCCAGAGTTTTTCCTGATGTTCAAGATGCTGGTAAACCAGTGCATGAATATCTGTCAGTTCAGCCAGCATGGTCTGAATATCAGGTTGGGGGGCCGTAATGAATTCCATCAAGGCTTCAGAGTAGTCAGTGGTAATATGCGGATGAGTGAGCGCCGCCCCCAGGCTGTGTGGATGCGGACCTTGAGAGATAAACCCATTACTTTGCATGCGCAGGCCTTCCCGTTCCACCCCGCGCAACATGCCTTTGAAGAGCGAAGAATCTACCCATGTTGGTATCAAAACTTGAGAGATTGATTCGGGTTGACTCATACATGGCTCACTTTTAAAAACTATTAATTCAAATCATCTAAGTCATGCAGTATAACGCGATTTACCCGCTCTACTGTGACAGTCAACTGATTTTCCGGCAATTATACTGCGTTTATCCCGGCAAATATTTATCACAATCTTGCTGTATAAGACACGGAAAATTTGTGATTTTATTGAAAAATAAATCTTGATAGGTATTAAAACTTATGAATTATCAGGAGATCCTCGATTTCTGGTTTAATCCTGAGCACCAGTCACTATGGTTTTCAAAAAGTGATACTTTTGATCAGAAAATACGGCAGAACTTTAGCAAAGTTCATGCACAAGCAGTTCAGGCAGAGCTCTGGTCATGGCGCAAAACAGCCGATGGACGCCTTGCCGAGATTATTGTTCTGGATCAGTTCTCCCGCAACCTTTATCGTGACCAGCCGCTGGCTTTTGCACAGGACGGGTTAGCTCTGGCTCTGGCCCAGGAAGCGATCAGCCTGAATCTGGATGCCCAGCTCAATCCTGAACAACGTTCTTTTTTATACATGCCATTCATGCACAGTGAATCAAAAATGATGCATGAATTTGCATTAAAGCTCTTTCAGCGTCTGGGTAATCCGGTTAATCTGGATTATGAAAAACGTCACAAGAAAATTATTGAACGTTTCGGGCGTTATCCGCATCGCAACAAAATTCTGGGCCGTGAATCAACTCCGGAAGAACTGGAATTCCTAGATCAGCCAGGAAGCAGCTTTTAACCTTCCTGCACTCCCCAGCCATTGTGCTGTCCTTCCTGATAGGAGGTGTATGATGAAAAATTTATCTATAGGTTTTGCTCTCGGTACAGCTCTGCTGCTTGGCGGTTGTGCTACTACCCCGCACAAGCCTTTGACATTTGACCAGTTGGGACAATTCTCAAGTTATGCTTTAAATGCGCAGACCTATCGTATCAGTTACCAAGCTCGTGACAATATCAGTTATGGGACTGCAGAAGAAATTACCCTGGTTAAAGCGGCACAGACCACAGTACAAAACGGTTTTCGCTATTTTAAAGTACTGGATGATCCGAGCAACCGTACCCAGCAGCCACCCCGTCAGGCAGTCGTCTATCCAAGCCGGTCCTATTATCCTTCTGCTTATTACCGGCGCTATCCCGGCTTCTGGCCAGATCCGTTTTATGATATGCCGCAAGTGGTAAATATTGACCCGGTTCAGGTTTCCTATACTATTGAATGTTACAAGGAGCAGAAAAATGTGCCTCAGGAGGCCTTTGATGCACGCCTTATTCTGTCATCTATTGGACAGAAATATGGAGTCAGTCCAACTGGTCAGCTCCTACAACCCCAGACTGCACCAGCCCAGGACACAACCAAATGATAAAAACAAAAATTAAGGACAAATAAAATTTTATGGCTGAACCTGTGACTTCTCCGAGTCTGAACCGTAGTAAACGTTATGCCACAATCGCTCTGGTTGTGGCGGTTATAGCCTGGCTCATACTCATTGCCATGGCCAAGCTCGTGCCAGAGTATGCCTGGCTAATCCAGATCCTGATGCTTGCTGCTGAAGCTGGAGTAGTGGGCGGGCTTGCTGACTGGTATGCGATTACAGTTCTGTTCCGGAATCCTTTTGGTCGTATTCCTATTCCGGCATTTTTAAAAGACCATACGGAAATCATTCCACGCAACAAGGATCGGATTGCCGTATCTATGGGCCGCTTTGTACAGGAAAACTTCCTGTCTCCATCAGTGGTAGAACGCAGTCTGCAAGATACTGATCTGGCCATGGCAGCCGGACGGTGGCTGGCTCAGCCAGATAACAATCTGCAAGTGGTACAGATTATTCAGCAGACTGTACCCAAAATTTTTGAATTTGTCGGGCAGGAGCAAATTGGCCGTTTTATCCAGAATAATAGTGTGCAGTGGGTACGTAATACCCAGATCAACACTTTAGCCAGTGAAATGTTGCGTGCTGTACTGGAAAATGATTTTCACCAGGATGTATTGCAGCGTGGGCTGGATCTGGCTCAGGACTGGATGAAGTCACATCCGGAAGAGACACGTGAGCTGACCCGTAAGCTGTTTAAGGAACTCGGTGTCTGGAAACTGGCAAGAGGCGCCAGCTGGATTGGTATTGATGTACAGCAGCGGACTGTTGATTCGATGCTTGGCCGGGTCGAGTCCATGCTGGCTGATCCCGAGCATCCGTGGCGACAGAGCATTGAACAATATGCAAGCCAGCTTATGCTGGAACTGACAGATGAAAATAGTCTGTCGAGTCAACGTCTGAACAGTGCCAAGGATGCCCTGCTCGACAGTCCGCAAGTACTTAACTTTATTAGTGGCGCGGTGGCTATATTGTGTAATGCTGTCAAGGACGATTTAGAAAAACCGGATTCAGGAATTGCTCTGAATTTAAGAGTTGCCATTCAGCAGGTGGGTGAGAACCTGATGCAGAATAGAGAAGTCCGTCACTTGCTGAATCAGCGGATGAGTAGTTTGGCTGTTAGCTTTAGTGACCAGTACAGTGACCGGGTGATTCATTTTATTAGTGAGCGGATTCATGAATGGGATTCGCGGGAAATGATTGACAAAATTGAGAACGAAGTGGGTGGCGACCTGCACATGATCCGTGTCAACGGCGTAGTCGTAGGCGCTTTTATCGGACTGACTCTCGGCATTATTCGCGCGCTGGTGGACTTTGCTTTTTAAGCTTGAGTTAAATTTAAAACGAGGTTTACGATATGTTTAAAGTAGAGTCTAAATTTGCCACACAGAACGTGACCATATTCAGTGTGATGACAGAAATGGCACAGCGCCTGAATGCACTAAACTTGTCTCAGGGTTTTCCAGATTTTCCAGCACCACCCGATCTGGTCGAGGTATTATGTAAAGCCAGTCGTGACGGCCATCATCAATATGCTCCCGGTGATGGCTTACTGACCCTTCGTGAACAGCTGGCTGCCCAGTTTTATAAACGGGACCAGATCAATATTGATCCACGGGCTCAGCTTACCATTACACCAGGCGCTACAATTGCTATTTTTTGCGCTATTCAAGCAATGATTCGTCCGGGTGATGAAGTAATTATTTTTGATCCGAGTTATGACAGCTATGTACCCAGTGTACAGATGATGGGAGGAAGCTGTAAGCGTATAGCCCTGCAAGCGCCAGAGTTCAAGGTTGACTGGGAGCATTTAAAACAACAGGTCAACTCTAAAACACGAATGATAGTCGTCAATACTCCACATAATCCGAGTGCTACTGTTTGGACACGTGAAGACTGGCAACAGTTGATTAAACTGGTGCAAGACACCAATATCGTGATTCTCAGCGATGAGGTGTATGAGCATCTGGTATTTGATGGCCGTCCGCATTTGAGTGCCCTCAGTTTTCCTGAGCTGGCCGAGCGCAGTTTTGTGATTGGTTCATTTGGTAAAACCTTTCATGTGACAGGTTGGAAAACAGGTTATTGTGCGGCTTCACCGCATCTCATGCGCCTGTTTCGTCAGGTTTATCAGTTTGTAAATTTCTGTGCGAATACTCCCTGCCAGGTAGCCTTGGCCAGCTATATGCAACAGCATCCGGAACATATTGAGCAGCTCGGCAGTTTTTATCAGGCCAAGCGAGACCTGTTTATTGAAGGATTAAAAGGTTCACGCTTCCAGTATGAAGTTCCTCAAGGCACTTATTTTCAGAATCTGGACTACAGCCAGATCTGCCCAGAACTGAATGATATGGAAATGTGTAAATTTTTGGCTGAACAGCATGGTATTGTGGCTATTCCTGTTTCTGCCTTTTATGAAAAACCGCCCTCTGAACTACGTTTGATCCGGTTCTGCTTTGCTAAACAGGAATCTACATTGCATAAAGCCTGCGAAATTTTACGCGGCTGCTAAACAGATACCACTATATTTGGCAGGAAGTTACTTAATTCATAGCGTTTTTCAGGTCAGCCCTATGTTAAGGTTATTTTAAAGATAATACTAAAAACAGGGAGAGTGCGACGCACTGTTATGGCACCACATCAAACTACTATACAGCAGCAGAAACTCTGGAAAACTTTTTTAGTTTTTCTTTTACCGTTAATTGCAACCAATATTCTGCAAAATCTGTCCGGGACAATTAATACGATCTTTGTCGGGCAGATGATGGGCGTCGAGGCAATTGCTGCCGTTTCCGTGTTTTTTCCAATTTTATTCTGCCTGATGGCATTTGTAATTGGGCTTTCAGCAGGAGCCACCGTACTGGTTGGCCAGGCTTGGGGTGCTCAGAATATTCAGAAGGTACGCTGCGTAGTTGGTTCTACCTTATTTATGACATTAATCGGCGGGATTATTGTGGCGTTACTGGGGGTTATATTTGCCGAGCATATTTTGCTTGCACTGGGTACAGACCCGGCTGTGATGCATTTATCACTTCCTTATGTCCGCTGGATGCTAGCTGGTAGTCCCCTGCTATTTATTTATATTATTTATACATCTATTTTACGGGGTGTCGGTGACAGTGTAACGCCACTGATTGCATTGGGTATGACCAGCCTGATCGGCTTAATGATCACTCCTATCCTGATCGCCAGTTATTTCGGCTTACCTAAAATGGGGATTATTGCACCGGCTATTGCGACTATTGTGGGCTATCTTGCGGTGCTGGGCTTTCTTGCAGTTTATCTGAATAAAAAACATCATCCTTTACGTCCAGACCGGGAGCTGTTCAGTTATATCCGTCATCAGCCAAAATTAAGTAAAATTATTTTAAGGCTAGGTATTCCTACTGGCATCCAGATGGTAACCACCTCTGTAGCTGGCCTGGTCATTGTGGGGCTGGTTAACCGTTTTGGTGCCCATGCTACAGCAGCTTATGGTGCAGTTAACCAGGTTTTAAACTATATCCAGTTCCCAGCACTCTCTATAGGTATCGCAGCTTCAATTTTTGCAGCCCAAGCGATTGGGGCGGGTAGAAACGATTTACTGTCACGGGTGAGCCGTACTGCGCTCGGCATGAATTTTGTCATCACTGGCATTCTGGTAATATTAGGCTATCTTTTCTCGAAGTATCTGATGGCACTTTTTATTACCGATCCGGAAGTAGTCGAGCTGGGTCAGCAGTTACTGTTTATTGTACTGTGGTCTATTCTGTTTTTTGGAGCCAGTGCCATTTTCGCCTCCATCATGCGTGCCAGTGGCACCGTAACTGTACCGATGCTCATCAATATCTTTGCTATTTTAGCGATTGAACTGCCATGCGCTTACTGGTTTAGTCAAATCTGGGGCCTTAAAGGAATCTGGTATGCCTATGCACTTGCTTTTGTAAGTCTCTGTATTTTACAAGGTTTGTATTACCAGTTTGTATGGAAGAAAAAAACTGTAGAGGTATTAATTTAAAATAATACCCTCTTCTTTTAGGTATTAAAAAGCCCAGAACCGATAATAGGATCTGGGCTTTTTTTATTTAGTATATTAATAAACAGTTATACGATCTGGTTACGTGGTTTTTTATTCATGCCAGTCAGCAGACCAGTAATATATTGGTATTTGGCCGGCATAACGCGCTGCAAGGCATCCAGAAATTTTGCATCATTACCAATCAATAGACGGCGCTTGTCTTTCAGTACTGCATCCAGAATTTGGCGAGCAGCCTCTTCTGGTGGAATACGGAGCAGTTTGTTGAATGAACTGACTGATTTTTCGGGATGCATGCCTAGTGATTTAAGACTTTGATTGACTTTAGCAGCATTGGCAATATTGGTACGAATACCGCCTGGATGCACACATAAGGCACTTACCCCACATTTTTGCAGGTCCAGTTCCTGACGTAATGATTCAGTAAAACCACGCACTGCAAATTTGGTCGCATTATAGGCAGACTGAGTAGGCTGAGCTGTCAGACCAAATAAACTGGAAATATTGACAATATGCCCATCACCACTCTTTTTCAGATAAGGCAGAAATTCTTTAGTGCCATATACTACGCCCCAGAAATTAATTCCGACAATCCATTCCAGCTCATCATAATTGGCACCTTCGACTGTTGAAGCTAAAGCAACGCCGGCATTATTAAAAATCAGATTTACCGACCCATGATTTCTGACAGTTTCTTCAGCCCATGCTTTTACTGCTTCACGATCTGCCACATCCACTATCTGGGTCGTGATTCGTACATTACTGTCTTTTAACAGTTCGACAGTCTTTTGCAGGCCTTGCGCATTAACATCACTTAAAGACAAATGGCAGCCCTGTTTAGCCAGCAAAACCGCCAGCTGTTGGCCAATCCCTGAGCCTGCACCTGTAATGGCAGCAACTTTATTTTTAAAATTCTTCATGCATGTTCCTTTATTTTTCTCTCTGCAGTGGCAGATAGATAGCAAATTTCCTTTTCAATATAATTTTGACAATTCATATTGTCAATATTTCTTTAAAGTTAAAAATGCATGAAAAATAAACGGCAGTATCTGACAGCACCTTCGTTTAAAAAACTTGTTAAAATGGCTGCCATAGAATTCTATAGATAATAGGTAAAGATGAGTCAGTCAGAATATGCTCAGGAGCCACAGGCAGATACAGTTGCCAGTTCGAGGGAACGTCAGTTCAAGGGATTATCTCTGTCAGAACGTAAACTTGCACGTCGCACCAAGCTGATTGAAGCCGGAATTGAGGCTTACGGTACTCAAGGTTTTTTTTCAGTTACGGTTAAAGATATTTGCCGTGAAGCCGGACTGACTGAACGTTATTTTTATGAATCTTTTAAGAAAAGTGAACAGCTGTTCCAGACTATTTTTCTCCAGCTGATTGAAGAGCTACAGCAAAGGGTAATGCAGGCTATTATGCAGGCTTCGCCTAATCCTGATAAAATGATTGAAGCCGGCTTACGGGCTTTACTCAACATGTTAAAAGATGATCCACGGGTTGCACGTATCATTTATGTGGATGCCATGCTGGTTCAGGAATTGCATAACCAGGCTACCATTCAGGAAACCATGCTGCGTTTTGATCGAATGATTCAGGCTTTTGTGATGTTAATGATGCCGCATCTAAGCCGTAGCCAGCATGAGGTTTCACTGATTGCGACTGGCCTGAACGGTTATGTCACACAGCTGGCAATTCGCTGGGTTATGGGCGGTTTTAAACAGAGTCTTGAAGATATACTGGCAGCAGCCCAAGTGGTATTTATGGCATTATTAGAAAAATTTGAGAAATAGTCTTTCTTTAAATTGTGAGCTGATCGCTTATCTTTCTTAATTTAATATTGTGATAATTTCTGAATTATTAATACCATACTTTCGCAGAGCTGCTATTTGAATGTAATATTTGTCACAAATAATTGCTAAAATAGAGTTTGTCTCCATTTTTGCAATGATACTGTCATAATTTATCTTTGTAATAAGCCTGTCATAAATAAAAACGGTTCACCGTTAATAACGAATAGGGTATTGCGCTGTGAAAGATGATTATATTTTAATTGTAGATGATGAATTACCGATCCGTGAAATGATTCATACCTCTCTGGACATGGCAGGTTTTCAATGTCTGCAAGCTGAAGATGCCAAGCAGGCTCATCAGATGATTGTTGATCAGCGCCCGGCCCTGATTCTTCTGGACTGGATGATGCCAGGCGGCATCAGTGGTGTTGATCTGTGTCGCCGTCTGAAGCGCGATGAAAATCTTTCTGAAATTCCGGTAATTATGCTCACTGCCCGTGGCGAAGAGGACCATAAAGTACAAGGCCTTGATGCCGGTGCAGATGATTACATGACCAAGCCATTCTCAACTCGTGAACTGGTTTCCCGAATTAAAGCTGTACTGCGCCGTGCCAATGCCTTGAGCGGTGAGAAAACAATTGATGCAAATGGCCTGCTATTAGATCCGGTCAGTCAACGTGTCAGCTTTGGTGATTCCATTCTGGAAATGGGGCCAACCGAGTATCGCTTACTGGCGTTCTTCATGACTCATCCAGAGCGTGCTTATACCCGTGCCCAGTTACTTGACCAGGTCTGGGGCGGAAATGTATATATTGAAGATCGTACCATTGATGTACATATCCGACGTTTACGCAAGGTGCTTGAGCCTTATGGTGCCGACCGCTTTGTACAGACTGTACGTGGAACCGGTTACCGCTTCTCGACCCGTGCTGATGTCGCTCTAGGTTAAACTGACTTTATGTATGAACCATATCCGGTTCCTGAGCTGGCCCGGGACTACAAAAAATTCCGATACAGCAGTTTGTGGACTTTTGCTAAACAGGACTTACGGCTGCTGGTCTTTCTACTGCTCGTTGCCAGTCTGATCGGTTTCGGGATCGGCTATTTCTGGAGCTGTATTTTCATTGGCTTTGTCGTGTTTTTTGCTTTTCAACTACGGTCCTTATATTTAGTAAATGAATGGATTTCTAACCGGCCTTATGATGCTCCACCTAATTTAAACGGTATCTGGGGAGCACTCCTGTTTAATGTATACCGGGCCCAGCGTCAGGAACGCATCGTGCAGGCAGAAATGGTCGGACTGATTGACCGGGCGCAATCTTCATTAGTCGCACTGTCTGAAGCAGTAATGCTGATTGATGATCTGAACCAGATAGAATGGTTTAATCCGGCTACTGAAAAACTGCTTGGTATACAGCCCCTAGATCGTGGTCGTAATCTGCTCACGATACTACGCCAGCCTATTTTTATTGAATATTTTCAAAATATTGATCAGGCGCCAGATGGCATCAAGATGAAGTCGCCCGTGCATGAAGACCACTATGTGCAAATCAAGCTAACCCGTTTTGGTGGCGAAAGTCATTTGCTGGTGGCTTATGATGTTACTCGCATGCAAAACCTGGAACAGATGCGTAAAGATTTTGTCGACAATATTTCGCATGAATTACGCACCCCGCTCACTGTATTAAGTGGCTACATTGAGACTTTTACCGATCAGGAAGATTTGAATCCACGCTGGAAACGGGCATTTGACCAGATGCAGGCACAAACCAAGCGCATGAATTCTCTGGTTAATGACTTGTTGCTGTTATCACGTCTTGAAAATAACAAGAAAATTGCCAAGAACCAGATTGTGGAAATGCCCGGTCTAATGAACCAGCTTTTTGATGATGCTCAGGCCTATAATGTCGATTATGGCCATACGCTTAATCTGGACATAGACAGCCATTGTGACCTGATCGGTTCAGATATGGAACTGGCTAGTGCCTTTAGCAACCTGATTACCAATGCCATTAAATATACGCCCAAGGGCGGTACAATTACTATCGGCTGGCATGATGATGCTGAACATGGCTATTTTACCGTACAGGATACAGGCATCGGAATTGACCCACGGCACCTACCAAGACTGACTGAACGTTTCTACCGGGTGGATAGTGCCCGCAGCCGGCAAACCGGCGGTACCGGATTAGGCCTTGCGATCGTCAAGCATGTACTCATGCAGCATAATGCCTATCTGGAAATTGAATCCAAGGAAAATGAAGGCTCGACCTTCAAAGCTGTCTTCCCTAAAGAACGCCTATATCATTTAAACTAGAACTATAAAAAATGCGCCTCAAGGCGCATTTTTTATTATTGGTCTTCTAAAGAGCCTGACCCAGTTTCTGTCCCATAGTCACCACAGAATTAGCCTTAAATTCCGCATCCCAAGCCATTTTATCCTGTTCAAATAAAATTACAGCAGTTGAGCCCAAGTAAAAACGTCCCAGTTCGGCACCCTTTTCCAGTACCACGTTATGCTGGTTCAGCTCAAGACGACCGGACGGTTTTACTTTTCCAGTAACCACTGTTTCAATTCCAGCCACAATCATGGCACCTACCATGACTACCGCCATGCGTCCCAGTTCGGTATCGAACAGACAGACCATACGCTCATTACGTGCAAACAGGCCAGGAATATTCTCGGCAGTAATCCGGTTAACTGAAAACAGCTCACCTGGAATATACAGGGTTTCAGTTAGTGTACCCGTTATTGGCATATGGACACGATGATAATCCCGCGGAGAAAGATAGACCGTAGCAAACTGGCCATGTTTAAATGGCTCTGCCAGTTGTGGATCACCGATGAGTTTCTCGACAGAAAAACTTTGTCCTTTCGCCTGAAAAATATCACCGTCATGGATCGTACCCAGCTGTGAGATAGCGCCATCGGCTGGTGAAACGATACTCTTAGGATCAGCATCTACCATACGCACACCTTCGCGTAGGGCACGGGTAAAAAACTCGTTAAAAGATTTATATTTTAAAGCATTAACCTGCTCGGCAATTGACATATCTACGCCATAGCGGGTTTTAAAGGTCTGAATGACCGCCGCACGTACCAGCGGGTTCTCACTGGCAGCAATTTTACCGACTACCCGGCTTAGCTGATGCTGGGGAACCAGGCGCTGGGCCCGAATAAAGATATTTTTTTTCAGACGTGATGTGAGGCTCAAAACGGCAACTCTCCGGTAATAATAGGGCTGTCGAGGCGATTGCCCCATTCACTCCATGCACCATCATAAGCCTGTATTTCCCAGTCGAGAAGTCGGCCCAGTATATAAGCCAGCCCAGAGCGATGATGCGATTGACAATACACCACGACAGGCTGGTCCAGCTGAAAACCTGCATTCTGCAGATTTTGTCGGGTGCGTTCTAGCGGATGCAATTTTAGATGATTTTGTCGGTCAAGGGCAGTACTCCATTCAAAATGGCGAGCACCTGGAATATGTCCACCACGACGGGCGGCAAGACGCAGGCCTGTATACTCATCAAAGGTTCGGCAATCCCATAGCTGGGTGCTATCTTCTTTAATCATTTGACGAAGCAGATCATATTTTACCCGATATTTCTCAATTTGGCCAAGGTCAACCTGTACCAGTGTATCAGCGGCTTTAATAACCACCTGTTCAGATGAAGTAGGTAAACCGGCAGCCAGCCAGCCATGAATACCACCATTTAGCAGACTGGTCTGTTCAAAACCCAAGCAATGCAGGTTCCAGAGCAAGCGTCCTGCCCATGCCCCGCCTTCATCATCGTAAGCAACTACATGATGTTCTGGAGAAATTTGTAAATATTCAATTAGTGCCTGCAGGCCCAGCTCATCTGGGAGCAGGCCAGAGGCTTGCTCTTCATGACGCACTAATAATTTAGGTTTTAAATGTAAAGCGTGCGGAATATGCAGTTGCTGATAAACCGATTCTCGGCTCAAGTCGACAATACGCAGTTTCGGATGACCCAGCTGTGGCAAAAGTTCCTCGGCTTCGATCAGTAAACCAAAGTTAAAATCAGGTGTCATCATTACACTTATTTCAGGTTATTTTTTATCTAAAGCCAATTTTAGCATAGTCTAATTTAAAGCCATTGCGGTTTTTTATAGGGCCTTTATAAAATAACTGCTATATAAACCAGCTTAAATTTCAGGTTCCTGAATCTCAAAAACCTGTCGTAAATAGGCCAGGAAGGTATCGTTATCGGTCATGGTTTTACCCGGACTGTCTGAAATTTTGGCAACCGATTGTCCATTGCATTCCACCAGTTTTAAGACAATATTTAAGGGTGTTTGGCCCATATCATTAGTCAAATTGGTTCCAATACCGAAACTGACCTGAAAGCGGTCTTTAAAGTACTGATGAAGTTTCCATGCTTTTTCCAGATTGAGGCCATCGCTAAAGGTCAGCATTTTAGTCCGGCTGTCAATTTTTAGCTTGCGGTAATGCTTATAGGCTTTGTCACCCCATTCATAAGGGTCGCCACTATCATGCCGCAGACCATCAAACAGTTTGGCAAAATACAGGTCAAAATCACGCAGGAAGGCATCCATACCCACAACATCAGTTAAGGCAATGCCCAGATCACCACGATACTCCTGTACCCAGGTTTCCAGTGCAGCTTTCTGAAAATTGCGCAGCCGTACATCCAGTGCCTGAAAAGCCTGCAAGAATTCATGTGCCATTGTACCGATAGGAGTAATACCCAGCTCTTTTGCTAATAAGACATTACTGGTACCACGGAAAACACTTGGACTGGCCTTATGGAACTCTTCAATTACATGCTTTTGCCATTCAAAACTGTAGCGACGGCGTGTACCAAAGTCTGACACCAGAAAAGGAGGATCATTTGGCTGCTGTCCACGCTCATAACTCTTGATCAGTTCCAGCTTGGCCTGCAAACGTCGTTCACCTTCAGCCAATACTTCTTCACTGCGAATACGGCGAAAATATAGTTCGTTAACCAGTGCCAGTACAAAGATTTCAAACATCATGGCCTGAACCATTGGGCCTTCAATCCAGACATCCAGTCGGCCTTCTGCATCTATACTGGCTTTAATAAAACGACGCTTGAGCTGAAACAGTTCCAGATAGTCGACAAAATCACTCTTGATAAAACGCAGATTGCGCAGGTACTGTAACTCATCTTCTTTAAATGTGAGCTGGCATAAATAATCTAGTTGCTGATTGAGCTCATCCAGGATATCTGACAAAGGATATACAGTATCTTCCAGATTCCGGCAACGAAAATGATAGACACTGTCAGTTTGCGGAAACTTATGTAATACCACCTGTAGCATGGTGAATTTATATAAGTCAGTATCAAGAAGGGAGTGAATAATTGCAGACATATGCAGAAAATTTTTGCTTTAATCTTTTAATTAAAACATATTTTGATGAGCTATAAGCCAAGTTTTTCATGTAGATACGTAAAGCAAGACTATGGTCTTATACTGTTCAGAATCTACTTGCAAACAGTCCGCTAAATTTTTATCTATATTTTAAAAACTTAGCCAGTATATATTATTCGTTCGATAGCTCTTTAAGAGCCTGTTCCTGTCCAATCACTTTAGCAAATTCTGCTACAGTTTTTTGTCCGGTCTGCTGTGTATTCATATCACAGTCGACCTTACGCAGCTGTCTGGCAATTGCCCATTCCATTTTAAAAATAGCACCCATCAAGGCTGTATTACCTTTATTGTCTCTGGCACAGCGGTCAGCCCCGGATGCCAATAATGTGCTGACAATATTTTGCTGGCCATAGTAAGTTGCCATCATCAAGGGAGTAAAACCTGCATGATTTCTGCTATCGACCGGAAATCCATATTTTAGGAATTCATCAATTACTTCTTTATTTCCTGTTTTTGCAGCAGCGAAGAAAAGATCAACCAGTTCCTGCTGGGCTGGCAGCTTACTGTCTTGCACAGGAGACTCAGCTACTTCGGCCATCACGACGGTACTGCTCAGGCAAAATAGTGAAATCAGGAAAGTGCTTTTTAAAAAACTCATCAGGATTCCCCTTAGTCTTCAAAATAATAAAATATCTCTAACATATTGCTGTAATCACTCCACTTTAAAACTAGTGCACCGTATGAGGTAAAGGTGATTAAGTTAACTCACCTTACCTCACTGAAGGACTGACCGGACTTAGTCTTGCAGTTGCTCTGCTTTTGCCTTAACAGTAGCCAGGTTACCTTTTACCGCCTGGGTCAGCCGTGTACCATACTCTGCATCTGCCTTATAAAAGTAGGACAGCATGATGTGTTTGGTTTCGGTATCTTTTACTGCACCCAAATCAGCTGCCAAGTTACGGATCAGGTCATTTTTTTCAACCGCTGAATAGGAGCGATAGAGTTCACCGGCCTGTTTGAATGATTGCTCTTTCTTGATTGCCTGCTGTAATACACTTCCTTCAAGTGGTGTCATGACTGCTTTGGCATGTGTGGTTGAAGGTTTAGGTTCCTTGCGGCTTGGTTCATAGTTCACATCTGAATCACGTTCAGATACATTCATGAAGCCTTCCTGGTTATTGTTATTGACTTTGACCAGAGGACGGTTTACTGGAATCTGCTGATGGTTTGCACCTAAACGGTACATCTGGGTATCTGAATAAGAGAAGATACGGCCCTGTAGCAGACGGTCCTCAGAAGGCTCAATGCCTGGAACCAGATTACCTGGTGCAAATGCCGACTGTTCAGTTTCATTAAAGAAATTCTTCGGCATACGGTTTAGCGTCAAAGTACCTACTTTAACTTCTGGAATCAGGTGAGTGGGCCAGATTTTAGTAGCATCCAGTGGATTAAAGTCGAATTTGTTCAGATCTTTCGGGTCAAGTACCTGAATATATAAATCCCATTTTGGATAGTTTCCGGCATAAATATTGTTGTACAGGTCATTGGTCAGATGATTAAAGTCCTTACCTTGCATCTCACGAGTCTGTTCCATGTTCATGCCTTTAAGCCCCTGTTGAGTACGGAAATTGAATTTCACATACTTATACTCGCCTTTAGCATTGTACAGTTTGAAAGCATGCACACCGAAGCCATCCAGGTTACGGTAGCTGACTGGAGTACCGAGGTTAGAATACACGTAGGTCAGCATATTTACAGCCCAAGGCTGACTTTGCAGGAAGTCAAACACACGGTTTGGATCCTGAACATTTGTCACCGGGCTTGGCTTCATGGCATGAATAAAGTCGGGAAATTTAATAGCATCGCGAATAAAAAATACAGGCAGGTTGTTGCCGACCAGGTCCCAGTTGCCCTCCTGAGTGTAAAACTTCAGGCCAAAACCGTGCGGATCACGTAATGTCTCTGGTGAACCTTTAGGATGGATTACGGTAGAGAAACGCAAGAAAACCGGTGTTTTGATTCCTGCTTTAAATAGTGATGCAACCGTTAAGTCCGATAAGTCTTTTGTCGCAATAAACTCGCCATATGCTCCTGTACCACGTGCGTGTACTACACGCTCAGGAATACGCTCACGACCAAAACGCTGCAATTTTTGAATCAGCTGTACATCCTGAAGCAAAGTTGAGCCATTCTCGCCGGCAGTGATTGAATTCTGGTTATCCCCTACAGGTGCTCCATTGTCTTTGGTCAAAGGCGCTGCGTAACTTGCTGACATGGTAACACCCAGCATGGCGGCCAGTAATGAACGCTTAAACATAACATCATCTCTTTAATTTTCTGCAGCGGCACTTTACTAGAGTCTTTCAAATAGTTAAAAATGATAATAAAAATAAATATAATCGATTATTCAAATATTTAAAAATAAGATGTTGTATAATATGAATAAAATATATATTCAAGTTTAGAAATCGAGTTCTGATACACTATTAACCCAGTCTTTAAATAAGCAAAAAAGAGAGTGAGATGCGGGCATTATTACAGCGTGTACTTGAGGCCAAAGTCATAGTGGAAGGCAAAACTACCGGTGAAATTGGTCATGGGATTCTGGTATTTTTAGGATTAGGGAAAGAAGACACGCTGGATACGGGTAAGAAATTAATCGATAAAATTTTAAAATATCGGTTTTTTGATGATGAGCAGGGAAAAATGGGTTGGAATGTCAGTCAGGTAGGGGGTGGTATTTTACTGGTTTCCCAGTTTACCCTGATGGCTCAAACCCAAAAAGGGTTACGTCCGGACTTTGGACCAGCGATGCCACCGAGTGAAGCTAAAGTACTTTATGAAGACCTGGTTGCCTACACGAAGTCTCAATTTGAGAATGTACAAACCGGTATTTTTGCAGCAGATATGAAAGTCCATCTGGTAAATGATGGCCCGGTTACCTTCAATCTTGAAATAGAGTAATTTTTAAAAAAATATAAAGAAGCCCTCTATTTTAAGAGGGCTGGGTTTTACTATTTACCCGTTTTTTCCTTTAAAAACTGGCGAGCCATTTTAATTTTTTCTTTAACCGGCTTTGGCAGTTTAGGTGGAAGCAGTTTTGCTACCTGGTTAAACCAGACCAGTAAACCAAAATCACCTTCCATTTTAATACTGCCATTTTGCATCCCTGTCATAAAAGCAGTTGGATCACCTTTAAGCAGCGTCTTCACCCCCTGCTCACTATCTGCAAACTGTAAAATAAAGTCAGCTTTTTCAGCAGAACCAGATACAGTTTCTACTTGCCCATGATTAATGACAAACTGACGTGCCATCCCCTGTTCTGTCCCAATCTGGATACGGAACTGGCGATCATGGGTCAGTTCAATAAACTTTGGACTGGTACGGGCCAATTGCTTCATACGTAGAGCTAATCCCATCAGGAGTAAATCGAGAGGATCAGTACTCAGGTCAACCAGAGGCAAGTGAACAACAGGAATTGAAGAGAGTTTCATGACATGCGCGCCTATTATATTCTTATAAAAAATAATCTTATGATCGTAGCATAAAAGCTTATTTTTAAATAAAGTCTTTGTATATTAAAAATTATCAAACGTAAAAAAAGGTGTACGGACAGGTACACCTTTTTTGTTAAGTCAGCTTATTTTTAGCGACTTGAACACTGTTGCTGGTCGTCTTCATAAACTGGAGTATGCTCAATGTACTGGCGTTTAGCCAAGGCTTTTTGTGCACGGTGGTCTTCACGCAGCAAGAGCATGGTAATCGCCAGCATGGCCAGGCTGAGTGCACATAAATAACTGTAAGTGAGTGGAATAATAAAAACTGATTGAATACCAAAACGTACCATTTCCAGTAGACCCCAGAATACCATACCGGCAAGCATAAAACTCAGCCAACGACGGTAAGGCGAAAAGAAAACAGCAACAAGTGCAGCAACAATTAAACCAAATCCCATGATGGTTGCATAATTCGCTGTCCACATACCAATCTCCGTCATTAATGATGTCGTTAGGCCCTTTCTTAGACCATCATGTTATTCCCCAAATGCCCTGCAAAATTGATTATTCTGCTTAGCCTGTTTTGTACTTGTTGGCATTATGAAGAGTTTTCTATAGAAAAAAAGCCCTGAATTCCGATTACACGACATACCTTGTCGCAACATTCTTTTGTCATTACATTAAAAAAAAATATAGAAATGTCTTATCCCAAGCTGTATCAATCTTGGCGCGTCATTACAAAAAAATATGTTGCTTTTTTGAGCAAAAAATAATTTTTTTAGTTTAATCTACACATATACAAACCAAGATTATTTTTTATTAACTATCTGTTTATCAGAAGTTTACCAACAAAAAGTGCGACTCCTGAGTCGCACAAGTTGTAACTGTATTTACGCATCAGGCACGATTCAAGTCCTTATCGTGTACACCCAGTAAATAAAGAACACCATCTAGGCCTACACTCGAAATTGCCTGATTAGCATTTTGCCGTACTAGAGGTTTGGCACGAAAAGCCACCCCTAAGCCCGCGATTGAAAGCATAGGCAAGTCATTAGCACCATCTCCAACAGCAATTGCCTGTTCCAGGGAAATACCCATTTTTTCTGCCAGTTCACGCAGTAAGAAGGCTTTGCGGGCACCGTCGACTATATGTCCTTTCACTTCACCAGTGACACGGCCATTTTCTACATCAAGTATATTGGCATGTACTTCGTCAATCCCGAGTTTGGCCTGTAAATATTCTGCGAAATACTGAAAACCACCCGAAAGAATAGCAGTTTTATAACCCAAAGCTTTTAACGTTGAAATCAGACGTTCTGCACCCTCTGTCACTGTCAGTCGCTCAGCAATTTTTGGTAGAACTTCGGCATCTAGCCCTTTAAGCAGAGCAACCCGTGCACGGAAACTCTGCTGGAAATCGAGTTCACCCTGCATGGCACGCTCGGTAATTTCAGCAACCTGTGCACCAACACCAGCTTCTATTGCCAATTCATCAATGACTTCCTGTTCAATCAGGGTGGAATCCATATCAAAACAGACCAGGCGTCGGTTACGCCGATAAGCATTATCTTCTTGTACAGCAACATCAACATTAAGCTCAGTTGAGAGCCTCAGACAGGCAGCTCGCATAGCTGCGGCATCAAGCATTTGTCCGCTCAAGCCAAACTGTATGCAACTACGCTTAGGTTCTACCTGTTCATGATTCAGATGAGGCCGTCCCGATAGACGGGTGACTGTTTCGATATTAAAGCCTTGCCCTGAGACAATATTCGTAACAGCTTGTAAATGCGAAGCTGACAGTTCAGGTGCTAAAGCCGTGACAATATAACGGGTTCGGCCACCTTCATTCACCCATTGTTCGTATTCTGTGCTTGAGATTGGTTTAAAGCGCACAGTTAAACCAATATCATGTGCTAAAATCAAAATCTCTTTCATTGCCAGAGCTGTTGCAGTCTGGTCGTTTGACGCGACTACAATACCTAAGGTGAGCTGATTGTGAATAACGGCCTGCCCCACATCCAGAATTTGCAAGGAATGTACGGACAATACCTGCATTAATCGCGTAAACTGGTTGGGTTGATCAGGTCCTAAAAATGATATAAGAATGATTTCTCGCATGAATTGACTCGGGTCTGAGCTACAACTATTGTAAGAATCATAATCGAAATCAAATATAATTGCCTTGGAAGTTTACGTTGAATGCGCCTAGACAAGGGCTATTTGCTAGCCTGCTGATAATAAGTTTTGCATTGCATACCTTTTTACTGGTTCTTGCAACAACCCATCAACTCAATGAGAATCGGGCCAGCCAAGGCCAGCTGATGACCAGTCAACTGGTCAGCGACTCTCTGGCAGAGCTGGACCCCCCCAACCCGGTTTCGCTGGCATTGGTCGCCAACCGTTATGCGACCAATCCGAGTGTGGCATCTATTCGCATTCTGGATGCCAATAACCAGCTTTTAGCATCAAGTGGTATGGCTAAAACCCGTCAGGGTGAAGTATTTGTGCGTGATGCGCTGCAGAATGAAAAGAAAGTGGGCAGTATTGAAGTCAGTCTGATTAAACCCAGTATTGGTGAAATTTTACGGACCCAATGGCTGGCAATTCTGGCATCACTGTTTATACATATGCTGTTATGGCTGGCTTACCGGGCAGTTGCGCGTCCAAGCCGTAGCGAATATCTGGCACGGATCAATAATGAGTCACGCCTGAAACATGAAATTCAGCAGTTGACCCAGGCCCTTGAACTAGAGAAACATAATTCTGCCCTGATGGTGGCCCAAGTCCAGCAGCAGGCTAAAGCCCAGCCATTACCTAAAGCCAGAACTGCCGAAACAACCTCAGATAATGATCAGCGAGTGGCTTTAAACATTCAGTTCTATGATCCAAAACAGTTGCTTAGTAGCGTAAACCAGTCCGTTTCTGTGCCTTACTTTAAGCTTTGTCAGATTTTTTTGAATAAAAGTATTGAGCTGTGTGCACAGCAGTATCATCTACGCAGTAGCAATCTGGAAATTCGACAGGAATTTAACCAGAATGGTGCAGTCGTTTCTGTCTCTGCTGACTCCAAACCGGCAGTTGAGTGCCTGCTTATGGTAGGTACGGTATTCCAGTTACTCTCAGATGTACTGTATAAACGTTACCGTGAAGACAAACGCTTTGCCCTGCAAACACGGAGTGCGGTTGCAACCGCGGTTGAGGCAATGCAGCTCAACGCCCAGCAAGCTGCTGAACGTCTGGCCCAGCAGCTCAACGCCAAGGAAACTGCTTTATATCTCAATAATGAACAGCTTAAAGACATCAGCCAGAATTACCAGCTGATGCCAATGCCAAATCCGAGTAATGTCCTTACCCGAAATGCATTTATGCTCAATGGTTTAAATATTGAGTCTGCTGAACTTGCACAGCAAATCCGTACTGAAATCCTGATGGGTAAAAAAGTACGTTCAGAACAAGTCTAGTTTCTCTGAAAACACAAACCTGATCTGTATATAGGTCAGGTTTTTTTATTTCAGTCTAAAACCCTTGGCACACTGGCCCAAAATCTTCCAGGTGAGCAAAGATTAAGCATATTCAGCTCTGTTTTAAAATCTTCACTCTTTTCAAAGGGCTATTAGGGTGTGTATAACAGAGAACCGGAACATCCATACTATAAGCATAGGCAAATATAGTTAAAACACGTTAGACTATGGCTTATCAATGCAATTTATTGTCAGCAAGACAAAAAAAGAGGGTCTAGATAGATGCCGCTCAATACTGTAGAAGAGCTCGTTGCAGATATCCGTGCAGGAAAAATGGTCATCCTGATGGATGATGAAGATCGTGAAAATGAAGGCGATTTAGTGATGGCCGCCACGCACGTACGCCCTGAAGATATTAATTTTATGATTACGCATGCGCGTGGTCTGGTTTGTCTGACTTTAAGCCGCGAACGCTGCAAGCAGTTAGATCTGCCACTGATGGTGGATTCTAACGGTGCCCAGCACGGAACAAACTTTACGCTGTCCATTGAAGCGGCAGAGGGTATCACAACCGGTATTTCAGCAGCTGAACGAGCTCATACGATTCGTACTGCCGTAGCTGCCCATGCCAAACCAAGTGATATTGTCCAGCCAGGGCATATTTTTCCATTAATGGCTCAACCGGGAGGTGTTTTGCACCGCGCCGGACACACAGAAGCAGGCTGTGACCTGTCAAGACTGGCAGGACTGGAACCAGCTTCAGTCATTTGTGAAATTATTAAAGAAGACGGTACAATGGCACGCCGTCCGGATCTGGAAATTTTTGCTGAAAAACATGGGCTGAAAATCGGTACAATTGCAGACCTGATTCATTACCGCATGACCAATGAACAGACTATCGAACGTATTGACCAGCAAAGTATCGACACTGAATATGGAACTTTTGACCTGTATCGTTATCGTGAAATCGGTAACCCGGATATTCATCTGGCGCTAGTAAAAGGTGAGCCTAAAGAAGGGGTCACTACGGTTCGTGTGCATGGTTTTAATCCAGCTCGTGATCTGCTGAAACTTAACAAGCAGGAAGGCGAGCCGGCCTGGAATCTGGACCGTGCCTTAAAAACCATTGCTGATAGCGAACGTGGTGTACTGGTCTGGATCGGACAGCGTCACTTGCAGGACTTGGGCCCTGCGCTTGAAAGCCTGAACAAGCCTAAACCGATAAAATCGAACGCAGCGTTATCGCAGCAGTATCAGACTATTGGGGTAGGGGCACAAATTTTACGGGATCTGGGGGTAGAGAAAATGCAGCTACTTAGCTCGCCATTACGCTTTAATGCCCTGTCCGGCTTTAATCTGGAAGTGGTGGAATATATCACCGCAGATCAAACTTTAGTTAAATAATCGAGGTTGCTATGGCGATTCGCCGTATTGAAGGTTTATTACATCTCGCGAGCGAAGGCCGTTACGCGATTCTGGTCGGCCGTTTTAACAGCTTTGTTGTAGAACATCTGTTAGAAGGTGCGATTGATACACTGAAACGTCATGGTGTATCTGAAGAGAATATTACTGTTGTTCACGCACCGGGTGCTTGGGAACTGCCAGTAGTTGCAAAAAAACTAGCTGCAACAAACAAATTTGATGCGATTATTGCGCTAGGCGCAGTGATTCGCGGCAGTACACCACATTTTGACTTTGTAGCCGGTGAATGTGCCAAGGGCTTGGGCGTAGTTGGACTAGATACTGGCTTGCCAGTGATCAACGGTGTATTAACTACGGACAGTATTGAACAGGCGATTGAACGCTCTGGTACAAAAGCAGGTAATAAAGGTAGCGAAGCTGCCCTGACTGCTATTGAAATGGTTAACTTGTTAAAGGCAATCTAAAAGATGTCGCAAACTCTTCAAGCAACTTATGCAGCAAAACGCAAAGCACGCCGTTTTGCTGTACAAGGTATATATGAATGGCAAATGAGCCATAATCCAGTGCATGAAATTGAAGCTCGTACCCGTGCTGAAAATGCCATGCATAAGGTCGACCTTGGCTATTATCATGAGCTGCTTACGCAAGTTGTTGCCCAGCATGAAGCACTCGATACCTTATTGGTTCCGGTACTTGACCGTGAGCTTGGTGCACTTGATGGTGTAGAACTGGCTACGTTACGTCTGGGCGCTTACGAGCTACGGGATCATCTTGAAATTCCTTACCGGGTCGTACTGGATGAAGCGATCGAACTAGCCAAGCATTTTGGTGGTGCAGATAGTCATAAATACATTAATGGTGTACTTGACCGTCTGGCACAAAGTCTGCGTGCGGCAGAAAAACAGCAAACTGAATAAAAGCTGTTGACGATGGCCGAGTTTTCCTTAATTCAGACCTACTTTAACCGTGATCATCATAGTCAGGTTGATTTAGGTATTGGAGATGACTCGGCTCTGGTCTCCCCTCCTCCTGGCCAGCAACTGGTCATTTGTGCTGATACACTCGTGGCCGGCCGTCATTTCCCGCTCTCGACCTCTGCCCATGCCATTGGCTGGAAAAGTGTCGCGGTAAATCTTTCTGATATTGCTGCCATGGGTGCCAAACCACACAGTATTTTACTGGCATTAACTTTGCCACAGGTAGATCACAAGTGGTTGCAGGCCTTTAGCCAAGGCCTATTTGACTGCTGCCAGCAGTTTGGTGTCAGCCTGATTGGTGGTGATACCACTCAGGGTCCACATCTAACTATCAGTATTACTGCATTGGGCTGGGTTGAAGCCGGACAGGCCATTACACGTAGCGGAGCCCAGGCAGGTGATTATATCTGTGTAAGTGGGCAGGTTGGAGATGCAGCTTATGGTCTGCAACATCCCGGACATCCTCTGCAAAAACGGCTAGATTATCCAACACCACGCTGTGAACTTGGCCAGCAGCTTAAAGGCATGGCCTCAGCCATGATCGATATTTCAGACGGACTGGCACAGGATTTAGGTCATATTTTACAGGCATCGCATGTAGGCGCACAGATCGAACTCGAGTGTCTGCCACTTGATCCTGTACTACAGCAGCTCTCTTTAAATGAAAAGTTCCAGTATGCCTTAGCTGGTGGCGATGACTATGAGCTTTGCTTTACGCTGAGTCCGACAGCTTATGAAAAACTTTTACAACAACAAAGTCATGTAAAAATTAGCAAAATCGGGCATATTACTGAGCGGCTCGGCTTAACTTTTGAAAAAGATGGCATAGACCATCCGTTTCAGTTTCACGGATATCAACATTTTGCATAAACCTTCCATCAAATTTAAACAGATGACCTGGACACAGCGCTGTATTGTATTTTGTGGCGTAGGTTTCGGTTCAGGTCTAGCACCTAAGGCTCCGGGTACGTTTGGTTCTGCTTTTGCCTTGCTGTTTATACCCGCTTGGCTGGCACTAGGTTTTTTTAACAGTGTCTTGATCATTGTACTGATGTCACTGCTAGGTATTTATCTGTGCGGGCGTACTGCTGAACTCATGGGTGTACATGACGATGGCCGCATTGTCTGGGATGAATTTGCTGGACAGTCTATTTCATTTTTACCACTGGTGTATCTAGGTCAGATGAATTGGCTGTGGGTTCTTATCGGTTTTGCCCTGTTCCGTTTGTTCGATGTCTGGAAGCCTTGGCCAATCCGGGTAGTTGACCGCCGGGTACATGGTGGCTTTGGTATTATGCTTGATGATATTATCGCGGGTATCTGGGCTGCACTCTGTATATTAATTTATTTATATTTTTCCAGGATTTAACCCTATTTTTTAGGATTACTCATGTCTACAAGCGTTATTATTCTTGCGGCAGGTAAAGGAACCCGAATGCGTTCCCATTTACCTAAAGTCTTACAACCTCTGGCAGGGCGTCCATTGCTTGGTCATGTGATTGAGACCGCAAAAAAACTACAAGCTGAAAATATTATTACGATTTATGGCCATGGTGGCCAACTGGTTCAAGATGCATTTGTTGAAGAAAAAATTCAATGGGTAGAACAGGCAGAACAGCTCGGAACCGGACATGCGGTTCAAATGACGCTGCCAGTATTACCTAAAGAAGGTATTTCCCTGATTCTATATGGTGATGTGCCGTTAGTGCGCCAGCAGACATTAGAACAGCTGCTGGAGGCATCCAGAGAAACCGGTATTGGCATGATTACTTTAACTGTAGACAATCCAGCAGGTTATGGCCGAATTGTACGTGAAAGTGGCAAAATTCAGGCAATTGTCGAGCACAAAGATGCGTCGGATGAGCAGCGTCTGATTAATGAAATCAATACCGGTATTTATTGTGTTAGTAATGCCAAGCTGCATCAGTGGCTGCCGCAGCTTTCCAATGACAATGTACAGGGTGAATATTACCTGACTGACATTGTAGCGATGGCCGTGGCAGACGGTCTGGAGATTGCATCAATTCAACCAGAACTGGCATTTGAAGTTGAAGGAATAAATGACCGCCTGCAACTTTCTGCACTGGAACGCGATTTTCAGCAGCAGCAGGCGAAAGATCTTATGCAGCAAGGGGTGCATTTGATTGATCCTTCACGCTTTGATTTACGTGGAACATTAAAAGCCGGCCAAGATGTGCGAATTGATATTAATGTCATTATTGAGGGCGACTGTGAACTCGGTGATTTTGTCGAGATTGGCGCAGGCTGTGTTCTCAAAAATACTAAAATTGCGGCTGGAACCAAAGTCCAGCCATATAGCGTATTTGAAAACGCGGTAGTGGGTGAAAATACCCAGATTGGGCCATTTGCCCGCCTTCGTCCGGGCGCAAAACTTGGCAATGATGTACATATTGGTAATTTTGTTGAAGTGAAAAATACCTCTATCGGTACAGGCTCGAAAGCCAATCATTTTACTTATTTAGGGGACGCTGAAGTCGGCGAAAATTCCAATATTGGTGCAGGCACAATTACCTGTAATTATGATGGTGCCAACAAGCACAAGACCATTATTGGTAATGAGGCCTTTGTCGGTTCAAATAGCTCACTGGTTGCCCCGGTCAGAATAGGTAATGGCGCAACAGTTGGTGCAGGCTCAGTCATTACCCGTGATGTTGAAGATTATTCTCTGGCTTTTGAACGTGCCAAACAGCTCTCCAAAGAAAACTATCAGCGTCCACAAAAAATTAAAAAATAGAGGAATAAACTATGTGCGGTATTGTTGGTGGCGTTGCTGAACGTAATATTATTAATATTTTAATTGAAGGCCTAAAACGCCTTGAATACCGGGGTTATGACTCAGCCGGTGTTGCCCTGCTGCATAATGGCCAGATTGTACGCGAACGCCGTGTCGGTAAAGTAGCCATGCTGGAAGAAGCAGTTCGTGACAGCCAGATTAGCGGTTCGGTCGGTATTGCTCATACGCGCTGGGCCACTCATGGTAAACCGACTGAAGATAATGCTCACCCGCATATCTCTGGTAATGTTGCAGTTGTTCATAACGGTATTATTGAGAATTACCAGGAACTCAAAGATGACCTGGAAGCTCTCGGCTATGTCTTCACCTCACAGACCGATACCGAAGTAGTGGCGCATCTGGTTAATGATGCCCTTAAATCAACCTCAAATCTGCTAGAAGCAGTTAATCAGGTGGTTCCACAGTTAAAAGGTGCCTATGCACTGGGAATTATCCATACTGATCATCCGGATGAGTTAATTACAGTACGTGAAGGCTCACCTCTTGTGATTGGAGTAGGTATTGGCGAGAACTTTATTAGCTCTGACCAGCTGGCATTGCTTCCGATCACCAACCGTTTTATCTATCTGGAAGAAGGTGATATTGCACGCCTCACCCGTAACAGTATTGAAGTTTATGCTCATGGCCAGCGTATTGACCGTCCGGTAAAAGAGCTAGACGCTACAGTAAGCAATGCATCTAAAGGTGAATATAAGCACTATATGCTCAAAGAAATTTATGAGCAGCCGGAAGCGATTCAGCAGACAATATCTCAGGCTCTAAATAGTGACCACCTGCGTGAAGATTTTCTGGAAAGTGCTGAAAATGATTTCAAGAATATCCAGCAGGTACAGATTATTGCCTGTGGCACCAGCTATCATGCCGGTATGATTGCCAAATACTGGTTTGAACAGATTATCGGGCTATCCTGCCAAGTCGAAATCGCCAGCGAATTCCGTTATCGTTCGCCGGTAATTATAGCAAATACCCTATATATCTGTATTTCTCAGTCTGGTGAAACTGCCGACACACTTGCTGCCCTGCGTGATACCAAAAAACGGGCTGCCGAGAAAAATATCCCTATTACCACCATGACGATTTGTAATGTTGCAACTTCATCAATGGTACGTGAAACAGATCATTATCTGCTGACTTTGGCAGGGCCAGAAATTGGTGTCGCCTCAACCAAGGCCTTCACTACCCAGCTGGCGGCATTAATGCTGTTAATATTAAAAGTCGGTCAGGTCAAGCAAAGTATTAGTGCTCAGCAGATTGCTGAGATTACGGCAGAGTTATGGCACTGTCCAAAAGTAATACTGGATACCTTGCAACATGACAGTGAGATTTTACGTCTCTCTGAGTTGTTTGTAGAAAAACAGCATTGTCTGTTTTTAGGCCGGGGAATTCATTATCCAATCGCGCTAGAAGGCGCGCTTAAATTGAAAGAAATTTCCTATATCCATGCTGAAGGCTACGCAGCGGGAGAATTAAAACACGGCCCACTGGCATTGGTAGATAACGATATGCCAGTAGTTATTCTTGCGCCACAAGATGACATGCTCGATAAATTAAAATCGAATATGGAAGAAGTACAGGCACGTGGTGGAGAATTATTTGTTTTTGCAGATGAGAACAGTGGTATACAGGAAAAAGAGCGTCAGCATGTGGTCAGCATTCCTACTGTAACTGCCTGCTTGGCACCTATTGTATATAGTGTTCCAGTGCAGTTATTGTCTTACCATGTTGCAGTGCTACGTGGTACTGATGTGGACCAGCCGCGTAATTTAGCCAAGTCCGTTACTGTTGAATAATTTAATATCTGATAATAAAAAAGAGAGTTTATCACTCTCTTTTTTATTATTTAAAAGAAATGATCATCTTCATAATTAAGATTGTTTTACATTGTTTATAGAATTAGTAGACGATGGATATACCGAAAATTTTTTAGCTCCTGCTACGCAAATGACAACCATGAGTGAAATCCCCCACATTATCGGGCTTACGGTTTCATTCAATAACCAAGCAGACAAGCCTAAACCTAAAAACGGTTGTAGCAGTTGTAATTGTCCTACTGCCAGTACCCCACCTTGTGCCAAGCCTTGATACCAGAAAATAAAACCGAGAAACATACTAAAGAAAGCGACATATAACAGCGCCAGTAGCTCAGAAATAGTAATCTGGCTAAAACTTTGTGGTAGATAGACATAACTCAGCATGAGCATAAGCGGTAAAGAAATTACCAAAGCCCAAGAAATTACTTGCCACCCGCCAAGCTGTCTCGACAGTTTTCCTCCTTCAGCATAACCCAGTCCACAAACCGTAATGGCAGCTAGCATCCAAAGGTTTCCAGACATGCTATTTTCACCCTGTACTTTAAGCAGCATAAAACTCATGACACCACTGCTCCCCAGAAGTGCAAATAGCCAAAATAAAGGCTGGGGCCACTGTTCACCACGTATTACCCCAAAAATAGCTGTAGATAGGGGCAGCAGAGCAATAAAGACAATTGAATATGATGCACTAATGTATTGCAACGCAAGTGCAGTACATAAAGGGAAGCCTATAACAACGCCTAAAGATACAATTACCAGAGAGCTCACATAAGTACGTTTAGGCCATTTCTCTTTCAATATTTTTAAGACCAATAAGGCCAGCAATCCGGCAATTGCTGCACGGGCAACAGTTAAAAACTCTGGGGTAAAACCTGCTACAGCGACTCGGGTTGCAGGCAGGGAGCCTGAAAAAATAATTACGCCAATCAGCCCATTTAACCAGCCTCTAGATGACTTATAAATACTCTATCTTCCTATAACGGTTGATGTGTTATAAGACATCTTATAGTTGTACTAACAGATACAGCCCCATACAATTTAAACATACTGTATTGCTCTAGAAATTGGCACTGTTATGGAAAATAATGTAAAGAAAACAAAAATAGAAATAGTCATGCAAAGTGTGCGTGAAAAAGTGGCAAACCGCCATCTGGTCTCAGGGGCACGCTTACCTTCAGTACGGGCAATGGCCCAGGAATTTAATTTTTCGGTCTCTACCGTTGTAGAGGCTTATGAACGGCTGGTCACGGAAGAACTTATAGAAGCACGTGCCGGAGCGGGCTATTTTGTTTGCTCGTCGGTCAGGGCTTATCCTTTAAATACGGTTGAACCTTGTTTGACCCGGGAAATAGATCCGCTCTGGATCTCACGGCAATCTCTTGAAGCAAAGCCAGATTCTCTTAAACCAGGATGTGGCTGGATGCCGGCAAACTGGATACCAGAAGCTGCTTTACGAAAAGCACTGAGAAAAACCTCACGAACTGAACCTGATGGTCTGGTCAGCTATTCTACACCTGCCGGTTATGCACCCTTACGCCATCTGATTGCCAGACGTATGGAGATGACAGGGGTATACAGTCTACCTGAGCAGATAATTTTATCTGATAGCGGTACACAGTCAATCGACCTGATCTGTCGGCTCTTTTTAAATCCAGGTGATGTTGTCCTGATTGATGACCCTTGCTATTTTAATTTTCACGCGTTACTCAAGGTGCATAAAGTCGAAACCATAGCAGTTCCTTTTACAGCTCAGGGTCCAGATATAGCAGCATTTCAAGCTGCACTGGCTAAACGGCCGCGACTTTATATTACTAATGCCGGTATACATAACCCGACTGGGGCCAGCCTCTCGATTTCTACTGCATACCAGATACTCAAACTGGCCGAGGCAGCTCAACTGATTATTATAGAAGATGATATCTTTGCTGATCTTGAATTAATTCCGGCACCTCGTTATGCAGCATTAAATGGCTTTCATCAGGTAATACAGATTGGCAGTTTTTCTAAAACCTTGTCAGCATCTATTCGCTGCGGTTATATTGCTGCCAAACCAGAATGGGTTGAACGCCTGATCGATCTTAAGATCGCTACCTGTTTTAACAGCAATCATTTAAATACTGAAATTATTTATCATGCCTTGACAGATTCAGCCTACCGCAAGCATCTAGACTGGCTGCGCCTACATCTGGCAGAGGCTATGAGTAAAACTGCAGGAAACTTAAAAAAACTGGATATTCACCCTTGGTTGTTACCTAAAGCAGGTATGTTTCTCTGGTGCCAGTTACCTGCGGGCTATCAAGCAGATAAAATTTCTAAAGATTCGCTCAAACATGGCGTAATTCTCGCACCAGGTGGAGCATTCAGCTCATCACCAACCGCTAACCAGTTCCTAAGATTTAATGTGGCACAGTCCAATCATAAGAAAATCTACCAGATCCTGGAGAAAGTCTTAAACAAACAATCCAGAGCTGGCAGCACCGACATTTAACTGCAGGATTATTCCTGATTAGTATAGATGTCTAGTATATCCATCCTATAAGCCGATTAGAAAAGTTAGTCTCTGGGTGATCAGTTATATTTGTACCACTGACAGCTTCAATACTCATGAATTTTCAAGATTATGCGTAACGTCTATTTTCCAATATTATCGCTCGCTACATGGTATGGCCGGGTGAAGACTATAAGTTGTACCTGTTTTATCTGGTGGTTTAAAGCCAGGTAAATTTTATATTATACCGGCTAAAGGGCATGTAGTGCTTAAACCGGTCTGGTCACCAATCTATCTTATATTGAGCTTAATATTGCGCACTCTTATTGAACACTACCACTCTAGCTCTTTAAATGATCATCTCTGAGAAAAGCTGGGTTCACAGTTTAGATACAACCAGATTTATTCCTCATGCCGCTGTGGGGCTACTTCCTGCCGAGTTCGGCTGGCCCAGTAAGTTGCCAATGCCGGGCCGGAAATATTATGCCAGAGGCTAAAGATAGCACTTGGTACTGCTGTAACTGGTGAAGCAGCAAAATGTACGGCGGCAAGTGCAACACCCAGTCCTGAATTCTGCATGCCAACCTCGATTGCCACCGCTTTACTGTCTGCATAAGGTAACTTAAACAGGCAACTGGCCCAGAATCCCAACAAATATCCCAAGGTATTATGCAGCATGACTACTCCTAGAATCATTAACCCGGATTCCAGTATAGAAGCCTTGCTGCCACCAATGATCGCAGCCACAATGGCCACAATAGCAACCACTGAAACCAGAGGCATGACCTGAATATACTGTTCTACCTTTTGCTTAAGTAAGCTACGGACAATAAGCCCTAGCAGTATTGGAAATAGCACCACCTGCAAAATAGAAACCAGCATAGAAGCAGCATTAATTTCAATCCACTGGCTGGCCAATACATAAAAAATTGCTGGTGTAAAAATAGGTGCTAATAAGGTAGATACCGAGGTACAGGCTACTGATAGCGCCGTATTGCCCTTGGCCATATAAGTAATTACATTAGAAGCTGTACCTCCCGGGCAACATCCGACTAGAATGACACCAATGGCAATTTCAGGCGGTAACTGGAATAATTTACATAAAATAAACGCCAGGCCCGGCATGACTACGAACTGGGCAGCTACTCCAATGATTACTGCTCTTGGGCTTTGTAATACGCTTTTAAAATCATTTGGTGTCATGGTCATGCCCATGCCAAACATAATAATACCCAGCATCCAGGTAATATAGGCCTTGAGCCAGACAAAAGCCTCAGGCACTAATAACGCAATCCCTGCAAACAGGACAACCCATAATGCAAAAGTTTTCTGAATAAACTGGGTCAAGCGTAACAAGGCAGCCATAAAATTCATCCATGTATTGACAGAGAAAATCAAACTTTAAAGTTTTACTATAAAAATATTCTTTTTCTGTTGAGGTAAGCGGGTTTAAACACCCATTCTGCCATATTCTTTGAGCACATCACTCATCTTGAACTGTGACTTTAAATAAATCATCTGATTGGATACGCTGTACGCCCCTATCCAGCATCTGCTGCCAAGCTTGTTCAAGTGAACCCTCAAGATCAATTGCCTTGGTGGCATCTTCAATTACAAAAGTATTAAAACCGAATTGACGTACATCCATTGCTGTCCAGGCCACACAGAAGTCTGTAGCAATCCCTGCAATATATACTGTATCAATTCGGCGTTCTTTTAAATAACCTGCCAGACCGGTTACAGTTTCCTGGTCTGCTTCCAGAAAAGCTGAGTAGCTGTCAATGTCAGGATGAAATCCTTTTCGGATTACTAGCTGTGCAGCTGGAACATTAAGCAAGGGATGTAATTCAGCATCGTCAGTGCCTTGAACACAATGTGCCGGCCACAGTACTTGTGTCCCGTAAGCTAGCTCAATACTGTCATAAGGCTTTTTATTTATATGGTTTTTTGCAAATGAAACATGATTTTCCGGATGCCAGTCCTGAGTCAGAATAATATTTTTAAACTTTTGAGCCAGCCGGTTAATTAGCGGAATAATCTGGTCCGCCCCATTGACTGCCAGATTGCCACCGGGACAAAAACCATTTTGCACATCGACAATAATCAAAGCACTGTTTTGCGGAAGCATGCGGTAGCTCCTCTAAGCTGTATCTAAAAATCAAAATAGTGTAGCGTGGTTTCAGTACAGTTTAACCAGACAAATTAAATTTCTGTGGTTTTCTCGTCACACCAATAAAAAAGCCCGACAGATGCAGGCTTTTAAGTGATCAGATTCAGGTCTGTGCAGGCAAGCGACGTACTAACAACAACATGAGTATTGCTGAAATAATAATACAGGGAATAGCTGCAGAAATGACTCCAACAGCACCAAAACCGGCAGATAGCAACTGACCTGCAATTGCTGGCCCAAGCATAGCTCCAACCCGTCCTACAGCAGATGCCATACCTACTCCACTAGCCCGGATATTAGTCGGATAAACAATACTGCCAAACGCATACAGTACCCCTTGGCAACCAATGACAAAAGCACCAGTTAAAGCAGCTGCCCAGTACATCTGCTGCAAGGAACCCGCTGCACTTAAACTAAACAGCCCGGCAGCAATACCGCCATACATGAGGAGTATGACATAGGCCTTTTTCCAGCGATCTGTCAAAATACCCAGAATAATTGTACCAACGGTAGCTGCGACCATGAAGAAGAACTGTGCAGTGCTGCCTTCTTTACGCGAGAAACCGAGTTCCATAAACAGGGACGGTAACCAGCTTAACATGATATACACCACCATCAGGGTCAAAAAATAACTGCCCCATACCAGCAAAGTCCGTAATAAATTTTCTTGGTTGAACAGTGGTTTAAATGAACTTGGTGTTTCGATTCGGGGTTGTAATTGTCGGGATTGCAAAAATTCATGTGATTCTGGCAAAAATTTAACCATGATCGGAATAACAATAATCGGTAGCAATCCACCCAGGTAGAAAATATTTTTCCAGTCAGCCCCAAACTCCAGACTGGCGATATAGGATAGTGCGGCAGCGCCGACCGGCATACCGCAGTACATTAAACCTACAGCACGGCCACGCTGGGCAGGGCTCACGGCTTCTGAAGCCAGAGTAATCAGATTCGGCATAGCCGCGCCTAGCCCTGCACCTGCCAGCAACCGTACCACTAGCAGGCTATAGAAACTGTTGACCCATACCGTGCACAAAGTAAATACCGCAAAGGTTGCAACTGACCAGATCAGAACTTTTTTACGGCCAATCCGGTCTGCATAACGTCCCCCGATTAATGCGCCCGGTAACAGCCCCAGAATACCAGCACTAAAAAATATGCCTAACTGTGAGCTATCTAGCCCAAAATGTTCACGGATACCGGCAGCTGCAATTCCCGCAGCCTGAATATCTAGCCCTTCAATGACAGCAATTAAAAAACAGATAACCACCGTAATAATGGAATGCTTTTTATTTGATCCACCCATCTAGCGTATCCTTAAAGTAGAGGTGATGACTTAGCCTCACATCATCCAGAAGGCCAACATTTAATATAACTATCCATAAGTTCTAGAAATTTCTGTTTTTTTATTAATTACTGGACTTTTCTTCTAATATAAAAATACTGAGATAGTGATAAAAACAATAACTGGGAAATAATACTGACTAAAAAACTCAACAATAGAGCTGTAAATACTATATTTTTTAGCCTAACTTCTACTAATTTTCTGATAGCTAAAACTAATAACTTATTATTTTTTGAGTAATTTTAGCACATCAGGTTTTAAAATTTTTTTATTATATTCCTCTATAAGCTCATCACAATTAGCTCTTAATCAGGTGAATTTTATTTTTATGGCTCTTCAGACTATTAATTTTAATATTTGATGATTTACCTGGTCATTTCACTGTCCTGAACTACAGGTTTTTTAAATTAAAATAACTTGGTTCAATTCATTATCAGACTGGAAATTAAAATTTTTTGGTCGCCTGAATATGTTTCATCAAAGTTTTTCACCGCTTTGGCGAAAGTATATTGTTCTTCACCAGATGTTCAGTCATAATTTGCATAAGCATTATGCAATGGGCTACGCCTGTTCATATTTTGCTTACACTCAAAATACTGCAACCATCCAGACACTTAATTCTTAAACTATCCGGATGGACAACAAGGATATTTTTTTAAAATGACTCAGCAAGCACAGACCATTCAAGGCTCAATTGTCGCCATTGTCACCCCAATGTTTGAAGATGGTAGCGTAGATTGGAAGGGTCTTGAGAAGCTGGTTGAGTGGCACATAGAACAAGGCACTAACAGCATTGTTGCTGTTGGCACAACAGGTGAAGCATCGACTTTAAGTATGGCTGAACATACACAGGTGATCAAAGAAATCATTCGTGTGGCCAACAAACGTATTCCTATTATTGCCGGCACTGGTGCGAACTCAACACGCGAAGCCATCGAACTGACTAAAGAAGCCAAGGAACTGGGTGCAGATGCTGCCCTGCTGGTGACTCCTTATTATAATAAACCGACACAAGAAGGTCTTTATCAACATTATAAAGCGATTGCTGAAGCTGTCGATTTACCACAGATTTTGTATAATGTACCAGGTCGTACTGGTGTAGACATGCAGAATGAAACTGTAATCCGTCTGGCTGATCTTCCACAGATTGTTGGTATTAAAGATGCTACCGGCGATATTATGCGGGGCTGCAAACTGATCGAAGGGCTGAAAAACAAGATTTCAGTATATTCGGGTGATGATGCTACAGCATGCGAGCTGATTCATGGCGGGGCTCAGGGGAATATTTCTGTAACTGCCAATATTGCACCTAAGATCATGAGCGAAATCTGTGCAGCTGCAATCAAGGGAGATAAGACTTTAGCTCTTGAACTTAACAATAAAGTATCAAATTTACATAACATTCTATTTTGTGAATCGAATCCAATTCCTGTGAAATGGGCTCTTCATGAAATGGGTCTGATTGGCACTGGTATTCGCTTGCCGCTGACCCCACTTGCAGAACAGTATCGCACCCCACTGCGTGATGCCCTCAAAGCAGCGGGTATACTTGAATAAGAGCACAAAGATTATGCAGTTACGTATTGGTTTAGCCCTGACCCTTTCAGCCTTAAGTCTGGCTGGTTGCAGTTCCATGAGCATCAATAATGGTTCTCTTGACTATAAAAATACAACCACACTAGAACCACTTAAATATCCTGAAGGTTCTCTGGTACGACCAGCTACGCCGCTGTATCCGGCACCTACAGTTGAACAGCTCGCCATTGATAATGCGCCTAAACTTGAAAATAAGCGGGGCAACCGTTTTGCCCTGCCTCGTCCAGAATCAGCTCAGCAAGGTACAAATCAGTCTGCTACAGCTCAGAATGTGACTGAAACTGGGCGTCCTCAAGTAGTGATGGATGGTAACCGCAATCCGTTACTTAAAATTGAGGGTAACTCGGCAACGATCTGGCAATATACTCTTGCCACGCTGAGCAGCCTTAACTATAGCGTGGTTGGCCAGAGTAAAAATGGTCATGAAGCCACTATTAAAGCTGATAACCGGACATATGTTTTAAGACTAACCTCCGTAGGTGCAAGTCATACACTTGCTGTGTTTAATGCCGATAATAGTTTTGCAGATCCACAGCAGGCTGCAGAGCTGTTAGCTCAGATTTACCAAAATTGGCCAGCCTAGTCGTACTAGGCATTTTTTTTGTAAAAAGGTTCCTCCATGTTAAAACAAACCTTGCTTTATACGGGTAAAGCGAAATCTGTATATGAAACAGATTCTGCCGACCATCTGATTTTAGTCTTTCGTGATGATGCCTCTGCGTTCAATGGCGAAAAAATCGAACAACTAGATCGTAAGGGCAAGGTGAATAACCGTTTTAACGCCTTTATCATGGAAAAACTTGCTGCTGCCGGGATCGAAACTCATTTCGAGAAGCTGCTTTCACCTACAGAAGTTCTGGTCAAGAAACTGAAAATGATTCCGGTAGAATGTGTGATCCGTAATTATGCTGCAGGTTCATTATGTCGTCGTCTAGGTATCGAAGAAGGTAAGGAACTTAATCCACCTACTTTTGAACTGTTCTTTAAAGATGATGGTTTAGGTGATCCAATGGTAAACGAGTCTCAGGCAATTGCCTTGGGCTGGGCTACTGCGGAGCAGCTGGAACAGATGAAGGTTCTTACCTATAAAGTAAATGAAGTTCTAAAAGACCTGTTTGCTCAGGGCAATATGCTTCTGGTAGATTTCAAGCTTGAATTTGGTGTGTTTCATGACCGTATAGTACTTGGTGACGAGTTCTCTCCAGATGGCTGCCGTCTATGGGATAAGGATACCAAGAAAAAACTCGACAAAGACCGTTTCCGTCAGGGATTAGGAGGTGTTGTTGAGGCCTATGAAGAAGTAGCTGCACGTTTAGGTATTGATCTGTCCGACATCTGAAAATAGCAGTAAATCAAAAAACCGGACATAGAGTCCGGTTTTTTATTTTAATAGTATTATGTTTGGACACTTCAATCATGGATTTATTATTCAGATAAGTATAATTTTTTACCCAGCAATTTAACGGCCCTGATAACACTGTTTTAATTTTTGATAATCATAATAAAAACTTGTGGGTTGGTAACGTGCATAATTGCAAGCTGGTTTAAATAAAGTTTCTTTTTCGTTATAAAGCATTTTTACTAGCGTATGACCTTGAGGATTTTGATAAATATCCCACTGTATGTTGGCGGCCATAGGTGAAACTGTTTCGCCCCGCCATGTGCTGGTAGCATAACTATAAGTCTGATGCAGGGCTAAAGGTTGCATCATACTATGCAGATCAAGACTGGTCGCAAGCGGAATAATAATTTCTGCATGGGCAAAACGTAAAACAGCTTTATAAGGTTGTGTTTTCTCGATAACCTGATCAGCTTGTTGAAATAAATCCTGTTTTAGGCCATATGCTATTTTACTTGTTACCTGATTTGATTCTAAAAAGCTTGGTCCTTTTTCATAAAAGTCATGAGCATCATTAAATTCAGCGTAAAACCTGGCAGCATTTAAAGGCATGTATTTAGCAAAGTCTGTTCCTCGTAATTCACTTTGCATTCCACCTGAAATCGAATAAAGCTCATACAGATAAGCTGCAGCATCTACCGTGCTTGCGATTGTATTTTTACCCTTACCCTTTTCTGTAACTTGCTCCCCTGCAGGAGTAGTGACCGTAAATGAGCCTGTATTACTGAAAATATAGTCAGGTAAACCGAGCTTTCGAATAAAATCTGCCTTAAAGATGGGTTCGAGTACAGTTAATGCAACTGCCTCAGCCTGAGTATGGTTAGATAATTCATCAAGTTTCTTGTTCAAGTCATCATTATTTTCTTCAAACTGTTGATAGGTCTGACTCGTCTCATAAATTTCCTGTTGATGAGGGTTAAGTGCTTTAATTAAATCTTCCTCTGCATTTAAGCGGTGAAAATAAAGCTTGAAGCGGTCGACTCCACCTTCTTCAATGGTAGGAGAAATAGTACTGGTCAGACTGGTATAGGAGTCAGGTTCTATTTTATTTTTAAGCTCACTTCGCTGCTGAATTAATTCAGCTGTGAAAAATTTTGCACTATCGACTGCCCGGTCCACTCCAGAACTTTGTATCCAGATTGAAGCATCCTGATTAAACAAGTTTGGTAAACGCTGCAGTAAGCGGTCAGCAATTCCACGATGTTCCAAAATGCCTGTCACAGTTTCATTACCATAACCAAACTGGCGAATACCTTCTACCCCATAGCCTAAAAGTATATTAGCTTGCATCATAGTTTCTAGGTCTTTACCCAGTTGTTCCCCTAAAGGAGTTAAGGCATTTTCTGCTTTCGCCTGTTTCCATAAATGATATAAGGCCAGATCATACTTAAGGCTTGATAACCCTCTTGATCCATGACGTGCAACCATCTCTGTAAAGACAGGCTGAAAGCCTGAAGGAACTGGCTCGTAACTTTTTATATCCTGTTGTGGCTGATAAGGGGTTTTAGTTTGATAATATTTTGACTCAGTATGATTTGAAGGTGGTATGACTAAATTTTTACTGGTTTCATCGTTACAGGCAACTATAAATAAATTTAAAGCTAATATGCTGATTTTAAATATTTTATTCATATAATTTAAATAATAGATAAGGAAATGCTGGGTATAATAATTTAATGTTATGTCAATTTTATTACTAATTTTAAAAGAGGATCTCTGCTAGAATATTCTATTAATTGTTTTATAATTGGGTGAATAGTATTGATTAAATAGTTTCCATTAAAATAAGAAGTTAATTTTTAAAATAGAAATTTAATATTTAACTGTAAAGCAGCAGTAGGAAATTTATAAAAAATAATAGAAAAGCTATAAGCTAATATTTATAGAGTGGCTTTTAAATATTAAGAAAAAGGTAAAAATAGTGTTTTATAAAAATAAAAATGGAGCCAAGACTCCATTTTTATATAAAATTTAAAATATTAGGCTTACTTAGCGAACAACTTTTGCATGAGGGTCATGGTGCACTGTTTTACCCAGTTTAGTACCCGTATAAATTAGATAAAGTGCAGACAAACCAACCAATACATAAATAATTCGGGATAGAGCACTCATTTCACCAAAAATTGCAGCAACTAGATCAAAATTAAATGCACCAACCAGGCCCCAGTTAATTCCACCAATAATTGTTAAAGCATATGCAATCCAGTCGATTGTATTAAGTCTCATAGGTTACTCTCCAGCCATCTATTTGATATATTAATTATGAGAATTTAATTAAATTTAATATGTTGTTTTGATGCTAAAAAGCTGTTTTCTATGTTGAGCTAGTGTCATTTTATAGAGTTTAAATTTTAACTAGGTTACTTTTATTTGTACAATTAGTGTTCAATGTAAACTTATAAAAATTGAGTTTTTTAGCTATAAAAGAAATACTATTAAATATTTTATATAATTTAAATTCCTTATATAGAGTGCCTAAAGATTAAAAATTTTGGAATTTTCTATTTAAAAAATTTATCTCTAGCCAATTACTAACTTATGATCTTAAAATTAAGAGAATAAATAACTTTAAAATATTTAATGAAATTTTTTATTTTTTATATAACCCATTAAGTAAATATAAATAAATATACCAAAAATAAAAAAGGCTTATCGGAAGACTCAACTTTTCAAAATAATATCTAGAAAAATAGGCTGAATATCATTAACAGACTTTTTAAATCCTAAAAACAAGGGCCCGGGTACGGCCCTTGATTTACTGTTGCTGTTGTTGCTGCCAGCGGCGCTGTTGTAGCTTCTCACCTTCCACTTCCCGCTTATTACGTGCCGACTCATACAATTGAGTACCTTTTAGCTCAGGGGGCAAGTACTCCTGTAATACAAAATGCTCCGGATAATCGTGCGGATATAGATAATTCACTCCATAACCTTGATCTTTCATCATTTTGGTAGGCGCATTTCTTAAATGTAGGGGAACAGGCAGGTTGGCAGTTTTCTCGGCCAAGGCCAAGGCCTTATTAATTGCCAGATAAGTACTATTACTTTTCGCACTGGTAGCCAGATATACTGCTGTCTGACCTAAAATAATCCGTGCTTCAGGCATACCCACTGCCTGAACTGAACGGAAGCATTCTCCAGCCAGTAAAAGTGCATTCGGATTAGAATTGCCAATATCTTCTGATGCTGCAATCAGCATACGGCGTGCAATAAATACCGGATCTTCTCCACCTTTAAGCATCCGGGCCATCCAGTACAAAGTTGCATCCGGATCACTTCCCCGAATTGACTTAATAAATGCTGATACTAAATCATAATGCTGTTCACCGGATTTGTCGTAACGTGCGATATTCTGCTGTGCAACCTTAACCACGATGGCATTATTAATTATATTTTCAAGGCCGGGTTCAAAGGTACTGGCAATCAGATCAAGTAGATTGAGTGCCTTGCGAGCATCTCCAGCAGCAAACTGGATGAGTGCATCATATTCTTCAATCTGGATATGCCGTTCTTTTAAAAATTCATCTGTTTGAAGTGCTTTATCAAGCAAGGTTTGAATAGATTCGCTATCAAGAATATTTAAGGTATAAACCTGGCAGCGTGACAAAAGCGCACCATTTACCTCAAAAGACGGGTTCTCAGTTGTCGCTCCGATTAAGGTGATTTTACCTTTCTCTACCGCATTTAATAGCGCATCCTGCTGAGACTTGTTAAAGCGATGAATTTCGTCAATGAAAACTACAGGTGTCAGCAGATCGCCACTTTCAGCAATAATTTCCCGTAGTTCTTTAACCCCAGTATTGAGCGCTGAAAGGCTAATAAAAGGTCGATCTACAGCCTGTGCCAGAAGCAAGGCAATAGTAGTTTTACCCACACCCGGTGGACCCCAGAAAATAATAGAAGGCAAATGCCCCTGATCAATCATCTGCCGTAAAGGTGCCTGCTCACCGAGCAGATGATCCTGTCCGATAATTTCTGAGAGGTCACGTGGACGCAGACGTTCAGGTAGAGGGATTTGAGTATCTGACATATTCTTTTTGCATTACTGTATAAGCTTTTATAGTAGCGTATTTTCAGGCTGCTGCACGGCAGTTTTTAAGCAGTACTGTATATAAGTGCGGGGCAAAAATAGCAAATATTCTGGCTTAAATATCAGCTTCATACCCCGATGCTTCATGAGCCAGCCGTTAGTTTCAAAAGTTTTGCATTTTTGCCATCCTCAATAACCCAGATCGAACCATCCTGAGCTTCCTGTAATCCCCGAATACGTTCCTTCATATCAATACGCTGAATTTCTTTCGCCGGGTTTTGCTCCAGATCTACGATAATCAAAGCCTCTGAAGACAGCCCTCCAATCAGTGCCTTCCCCTGCCACTTGGGAAATTGCCGGCCTTGATAAATCAGCAGACTCGAGGGAGAAATGACAGGTGTCCAGCTTAGCTCGGGTTTTTGAAATTCAGGTCGGGTTGAATGGTCAGGAATCGCTTTACCATCATAATGGTCTCCATTGGAAACGATGGGATAACCATAGTTTTTCCCCTCTCTAATCAGGTTCAGCTCATCCCCACCTTTCGGTCCCATTTCTACGACCCAGAGCTGATTTTTAGCATCAAATGCAATCCCAAGCGGATTTCGATGTCCGAATGACCAGATCTCGGCGGTTACTCTACTCTGCTGTGCAAATGGATTATTACTGGCCGGTGTACCGTCATCGTTTAGATGCAGTACTTTCCCAAGATTAGATTTCATATCCTGTGCCGGCGTAAACTTCTGGCGCTCACCTGAGGCAATCCAGAGTTTTCCTTCATGGTCAAAAGCCAGACGATGACCATAATGGCCTTGCCCCGAAACTTTTGGTATCTGACGCCAGATTACTTCATGGTTTTTTAAAGCTGGCACTGCACTGTTCAGGTCCAGCCGGGCTCTGGCGACAGCTGCTCCCTGTCCTCCAGCACCTTTTTCCGCATAACTATAGTAAACCCACTGGTTTTGATTAAAATTTGGATGCAATACGATATCGCCCAGACCGCCTTGCCCACCGTATGCTACTTCAGGCAGACCTGTGATATTTACTGTACGTTTTGTCAGCGGGTCAAATAGCTTGAGCTGACCTTTTCGTTCAGTGACCAGTAGTCGCTGGTCAGGTAGGATAGCGAGTGCCCAAGGTTCATTAAACTGGGTAATTTGCTGTACTTTAAATATCTGTAATTGCTTAGAAGTTGAAGTCTGGTCAGCCTGTTGATGGCTTTCCGGAGTATTAGTGTGTCCCTGATTTGAATTACAGCCATACAAGGTAAACAGGCTAAAAAATAATATAGATGTTATGCGGAATTTATTGTTATACATTACTTCTCTCTTAAATTCTGACTATATTTTCCATCATACAAATGAATGAATATATCTGTCCGATTTAATCAAAGTATTGCTTTACCAAATATTTCCTTTTGATTTAATTAATTTTCAGGAAAGTTAAAGCTTATGGTTCAGGGTGCTTAAGGCCAGAAATAATTTTGCAGTTCTGAATAGTAAGGTCAGCCCGACAGGTCTGGCGCAGCTGTTGTAACTTTGTACGGAAATTTTCAAGGCGTTGAAGTTTTTGTTCAATATGTCCCAAATGATCTTCTAGCAGTTGATCAACTGTATTGCACTGTTGATACGGCTTTTTCAACAGTTCAGTCAGCTGTCCAATTTCTTTAAGTGACATTCCCAGTTCACGGCAATGCCGGATAAAGATAAGCTGTTCAAGCGCAGTGTCATCATAATAACGATAGTTATTATTACCCCGTAATGGCAGCGAAAGCAGATTTTTCTTTTCATAAAAGCGAATACTGTCTACCGAAATTTTACTTTTCCTAGCCAGTTCACCAATCGAATACAGCATACGTTCCCCTCTTGACTCTGGAGTTACTCCAGACTTTTTAATTATTCTATCTGATCTTTCAGGAGTTGAATAATGGCAGGTTGCTGTAGTTGTCAGGAAACACAGGCCAAAAGCCGTAAATTCAGAAATGCGCTGTGGATAGCCCTATTTTTAAATTTCACTATGTTTATTGTTGAGGTTACAGGTGGAGCACATACAGGTTCCACTTCACTCTGGGCTGATGCACTGGATTTTGCAGGAGATTCTTTCAATTACCTGATTTCTATTTTCGTACTGGGTCTTGGATTATACTGGCGCGCAACAGCTGCCCTGCTAAAAGGACTGATGATGCTGGTTTTTGCTTTCATTGTTCTGGGCAAAGTGGTCTGGTCCTATATACATAGTGTACCGCCAGAAGCAATTACTATGGGTATTATTGGTACACTGGCACTGATCGCTAATATCCTGACTGCCCTGATTCTATATGCTTTTCGGGATGGCGAAGCCAATATGAAGTCTGTGTGGCTGTGCAGTCGTAATGATGCGATTGGTAATATAGCGGTAGTTCTGGCTGCTGTAGGCGTATTTGGAACACAGCAGGTCTGGCCAGATTTAATTGTAGCCTTAATTATGATTTTACTTGGCTTAAGCTCCAGCCTTACTATTATCCGGACCTCATGGAAAGAACGGATTCAGGCCAAGCTCGGATGAGATAGAATAAAAGAGAAGCTTGAGATACTTCTCTTTTATTTTTAATTTAACGTACCCAGCGCACGATATATTCTTCTATCTGGTCTTCCTCAATGTCCAGTTCAGAAATACAGCGGCCGGCTGCTGATTTTTTGGCTTTCATCACACTTTGGCGACTGCCGGTATTCAAATAGTGCCATGAAGGTAAATTTTTACCTTCAGACAGACGGCGATAAGCACAACTCGGAGGTAACCAGTGAATTGTAGCGAGCTTTTCTGGAGTCAGCTGGATACAGTCAGGAACCTGCTGTTTCCGGTTGGTATAATCACTGCACCGCGCTGTCTTGCAGTCCAGTAATTTACAGGCAACTTTGGTATAGGCAACCTCTTGAGTCTCTTCATCTTCAAGTTTGACCAGACAACACAAACCACAGCCATCACAAAGCGCTTCCCACTCTTCCGGGCTAAGTTGTTCAAGTGGATAGACTTTCCAAAACTGTGGACGCAACGGCTTCACCATAATACTTCATACAAATTTACTACCTGAACAGTATATCATTGTGTGTTTTGACTTTTAAAAAATACATCTCTCACAAATCATTTACTTAACGCAATACCTGGTATAATTTTTAAACACAAAGCTCACACTTATATTTTATTTTGCTCTCTATACTAAAAACACATTAATAAAAAATTATGGAGATAAATTATGTTTCGTTGGGCGATTATTTTTGCGGTGATTGCACTAATTGCAAGTCTGTTAGGTTTTGGTGGCGTAGCAGGCTTATCTAAAGACTTTGCAGTGATTCTGCTTGTGATTGCAGTTATTCTGGCAATCGTTGGTTTTATCTCACGCGGCCGAGTATAAATATATATTCATCGTGTTATAAAAAAGAAGGATTTATCCTTCTTTTTTATTTTTTCATCTTATTAAAAACATAAATTTTCACATTTCTTCTTTTATATTCTTTTTCTTTTCAGTCATTTTAAATATTTTTTATGATTTAATCAGGTCATTCTCTTAAGTTTATACAAGGATTGATCAGAATGACTTCAACAATCAAAACCCGCGAAATTCATTATAACGTAGCAGATGGTACCAATTTAGTTGGCTATTTTGCTGCGCCAGAATCTGATGCACCAGTAGCGGGTGTGATTGTAGCGCCAGAATGGTGGGGCAGAACTGAATATACTGAACAACGTGCCCGTGAGCTGGCTGAGCATGGTTATGCTGCACTTGCAATTGATATGTATGGTGACAAAAAGGTAACTATCGACGCGGGCCAAGCCAATGAATGGATGACCCAAACTTTTCAGGATCCGGACACAATAGTGACTCGTGCGTCAGCTGGCCTAAAGGCTTTGGCTGAACAAAATGAAGTAAATCCGGATAAACTGGCAGCAATAGGCTTTTGCTATGGGGGCAAGGTCGTCCTTGATCTGGCACGCTCAGGTGCACCACTTAAAGCCGTTGCTACTTTTCACGGTAATCTCTCTGCAAAAGAGCCGGCACAGCCTGGAAAAATTCAGGCTGAAGTTCTGGTATTGCACGGTGAACTCGACAGCATGGTCACTCTAGATGATGTAGCCAGTTTCAAGCAGGAAATGCAGGCAGCGGATGTAGAGCATGATGTTATTGTATTTGAAGCAGCAAAACATGGTTTTAGTAATCCATTAGCCGATGAACGTGCCCGGGCCAATGGAGTAGATCTGGGCTATAACGCAGAAGCAGAGCGACAAAGCTTAAAGGCCATGTATGATTTGCTACAACGTCACCTTTAACCTATAAAAGATTAAAACCGCAGTAAGGTGCTGATTACCTTACTGCATAGATTCAACCTATAAATAAAACGATGAGGGTATAATCATGATTGAAAATAATTGTCCATATTGTGACTTTGATGAATATGATGTGATTGATAAAAATGACTTTGGTGCCATTTTGCCTGAGCCAAAACCGTTATCTAAGGGACATTCTGTTATTATTCCCCTGCGCCATATCAGTTCATTTTTCGATGTCACTGATAAAGAACGTAAAAGTCTGATGTCGCTTCTGGAACTGGCGCGTAATGAACTTAAAATTCGTCATCAGCCTGAAGGTTTCCATATCGGCTTTAATGATGGTTCTGTCTTTGGAGAAGCTTCCCAGCATCTCCATATCCATATTATTCCACGCTATGCGGGTCAGGCTTTAAGACTGGACGAGCGCTGGGGAATACTGGACGAAGAATAAATGAGTAGATGATGCCTAGGGCATCATCTTTTATCCTGGTTACTGGGTTTAATGATTTCTGCCGTTTACTATAACGGTGCTATTTATCTTTAATACTTAATCTTTAAGCTGTTTAAAACACCTGCCATGAAACAGCCTTTTTCCAACTAAAAAATCTATTCTCGCTGTAGTTCAGCTATAATCTCTAGGTAATTCTTGCCTGAAATTTATATGTCCGAATTTTCCTTTTCACATGCTTTACTTGAATGGTTTGATGTTCATGGCCGGCATGATCTGCCTTGGCAAGTCAGTGATGATCCCTATAAAGTCTGGGTTTCAGAAATTATGCTTCAACAAACCCAGGTCAAGACTGTGCTGCAATATTTCGAACGCTTTATCCAGCGGTTTCCTACTGTAAATGACTTGGGACTGGCTAGTTGGGATGAAGTAGCCCTATACTGGGCTGGGCTGGGCTATTATGCACGTGCCCGAAATCTGCATAAAGCAGCTGGAATAGTTAGCTGTGAAGGCAAATTTCCAGACAGTCTTGAGGGCTGGATTGCTTTGCCCGGTATAGGCCGCTCGACAGCAGGCGCATTAATGTCACTCGGATTGCGCCAGTATGGTGTCATTATGGATGGCAATGTTAAACGGGTACTGGCACGCTTTTTTGCAATTGAAGAAGATTTGAGCCAGCCGGTACAGGAACGCAGACTCTGGAAACTGGCAGAAGAGCTATGTCCGACTGAACGTAACCATGATTATACGCAAGCTATCATGGATCTGGGTGCTACCATTTGTACCCCCAAAAAACCGTTATGCCTTTACTGCCCGATGCAGCAGCACTGTCTTGCCCATCAGCAGGGATTAGAAACTGAATTGCCTTATAAAAAACCAAAAAAGCCTGTGCCGCTGAAACAGGGCCATATCTTATTATTGCAAAGCCAAGACCAATGGTTATGGCAGCAGCGGCCAGCTAGCGGTCTCTGGGGCGGCTTGTATTGTCTGCCTATAATTGAAGATAAGCAGCAGTTTTCTCAGCTGCTGGCACAATATGGTTTAAAGCAGAAACAAGCGCCCATTCAGTTTACACATGGCTTCACTCATTTTACCTGGCTGCTGGATACCTATCTGTTCCACGTGGAACCAGAACAACGTGAGTTTCTACAGACTGAACTGGGTGGTGAATGGCTGAGCCCTGAACAGGCTCTAATGCGTGGTCTGCCAACGGCTATGAAAAAATTGATTCAGCTTATCGAGTGATGACATACTGGTTACTGTCATTTTATAAACTTATTTAATCAAGGAAGTCGTGTGTCACGTTTTGCCGGTTATATTTTTTTAAGTTTGTGTTTTATCTTGATAGCGGCCTGTACCTCTGCGCCGAAAAAACCTTCTGCCCTACCCGCTGCCCAAGTAAGTAAACTTCATCGTATGCAGCTTGCTCCGCGTTTGCCGGTTCCAGTGAAGAGTATGGAGCGTCAACAACTCAGTGATACCTGGGGAGTGTCACGTAGTAAAGGACGCACTCATGAAGGTATTGATATTATGTCTCCACGCGGTACAAAAGTTTATAGTGCCACAGAGGGGCTGATCGCAGATCTGCGCAATAACAATCTTGGAGGTAAAGTCATCTGGATTTTGGGACCAGGTGGCAGCTGGCACTATTATGCCCATCTTGATGGGCACAAGCGAGGTCTGGAAGTCGGTGATTATATTAAAAAGGGACAGCTCATCGGTTACGTAGGCAATACTGGTAATGCCCGTCATACAGCCCCTCATCTTCATTATGGAATTTATCTGCAAGGCAAAGGTCGTGGTGCAGTGAATCCTTATCTGTATCTGCGTTAGGAAAAAAATATGTCAGAAGCTTTAATTCAACGGCTGGTCGAGTTTGCAGAATCTGGAAACCAGCAGAAAATTGTGCTGGCCGGACAGAGTTACCAGGGCTGGATAATGGAAATTACTGAAGATGCGCTGATGATCAGCACAGGTTTTAATGATAAGAATGGTAAAGATTTCTGGTTAAAGTTTGACGATCTTGCTATTGCCGAACTATATTTTTGGAATAATCTTACCAGTGAGTGGATAAGATTTACTATTTAATGACCTTAAGTTAAACCACTCAGGGAGCACCATGATGACCCCTCAGCGCTGCGGATGGTGCTCGGATGACCCGCTTTATATTGCCTATCATGACCAAGAGTGGGGAAAACCTGAATATGATGAGCAACGCCTATTTGAAATGCTGTGTCTGGAAGGTCAGCAAGCCGGCCTCTCTTGGATTACCGTTTTAAAAAAACGCCAGGCTTATCGGCAGCATTTTTTTCAATATCCAATTGCTAAGATTGCCAGCTTGAGTGATGAGCTGTTACAGCAAAAAATGCAGGATTCAGGTCTTATCCGTCACTTGGGCAAGTTGAAGGCTATTCGTGACAACGCAGTTGCCTGGCAAAAACTTAAAGCTGAAGTCGGTGACGTAGGCCTCTGGTTATGGCAAGTTGTCGATGGTCAACCTTTATATCGAAATGTAACAGATTTTCGTCAGGCTCCTGCCCAGACAGAGACCAGTCTTGCACTTTCAAAAACTTTAAAAAAATATGGTTTCAAATTTGTTGGACCGACGACCTGTTATGCTTTTATGCAGGCAGTCGGTATGGTTGATGATCATGAAAATAGCTGTAAATTTAAGTCTAAGCCAAACATCCGCTTTTCTGCCAAGGAGTTGTTATGAGTCAGAAGAATACTATTCGTGCCTATGCTGCCATGCAGCCAGGTGCAGCACTGGTTCCCTATGAGTTCGATGCCGGTGATTTACAGCCACATCAGGTTGAAGTCAAGGTTGAGTACTGTGGCTTGTGTCACTCTGATATTTCAGTACTAAATAATGACTGGGGCAGTTCGGTTTATCCGGTTGTGGCTGGTCATGAAATTATCGGTACAATTATTGGCTTAGGCTCAGAAGCCAGAGGCTTGCAACTGGGTCAACGTGTGGGTATCGGCTGGACAGCAGAAAGCTGTCAGCATTGTGATTACTGTATTGCCGGCGATCAGGTAATGTGTAATGGTGGTTCTAAAGCGACTATTGTTGACCATGCTGGCGGTTTTGCTGAAAAAGTTCGTGCCGACTGGCAATGGGCGATTCCTCTTCCCGATGATCTGGATCCACAAAGTGCCGGCCCCCTGCTCTGTGGCGGTATTACTGTATTTGACCCCTTATTAAAACATCAGATTCAATCTGTACATCATGTCGGTGTTATCGGAATTGGGGGCTTGGGCCATATGGCCATCAAGCTGCTTAAAGCATGGGGCTGCGAAATTACTGCTTTCACTTCCAGTCTGGATAAAACACCCGAGCTGATTGAAATGGGTGCAGATCACGTAGTAAACAGCCGTGATTCTGCGGCACTTAAAGACCAATACGGCAAGTTTGACTTATTGCTCAGTACCGTTAATGTCAGTCTGGACTGGAAATCCTATCTACACACACTGGCACCACATGGTACCGTACATATGTTGGGACTCACCCTTGAACCGATGCAGGTACCAGTAGGAACCCTTATTGGAGGGAACAAATCAGTGACGGGCTCACCCACCGGTTCACCGGCGGCTTTGCGTCAGTTACTCAAGTTTGCAGCACGTAAAAATATTGCTCCACAGATTGAACTGTTTCCAATGTCACAGATTAATGAAGCTATTGAACGCCTGCACTCAGGTCAAGTACGTTACCGGGTGGTTTTAAAAGCAGATTTTGACTAACTGTCTGTGTTATCAAGTTTTTGTTTTACCCATTCTGCCAGTTTATCAATTGACTGGCAGATCTCATGACTTAAGCCATGTCCGGCATTTAAACGGATAAAATGCCGGTAGCGCCGGTCTTCTCCAAATACTTCTCCCGGTACAATGTTAATACCATGCCGCTGTGCAAAATGATACATTTCTAGTCCGTCAATCTGTACCGGAAATTCCAGCCACAGGGCATAACCACCCTCAGGCTGACTTAGACCGATTTTAACGCCTTGAAAAGCCTTTAAAATATATTCCTGATATTGTCTTACCTGCTGCATAAGACGGGGGCGTAAACTATTTAAATGTTCACGGTAACTGCGGCTATATATCAGATCGGCCAGTGCAAGCTGCAATGGTGTATTGACGATGGCATTTCCATTTAATAACCCGATTCTAAAAGACTGTAGCTGCTGGCTGATACATACCCACCCAATGCGGTAAGCAGATGATAAAGACTTGGAAACTGAACCGCAGTAGATGACATAACCGGCCTGATCCCAGTACTTAATAGGTAATGGTCGTTCCAGATTAAAGCCGCATTCAGCATAAATATCATCTTCAATCACATAACAGCGGTAGCGTTCTGCCAGCTGTGCAATCTGTGCCTTTTCTGTATTGGTCAGACAGTAGCCAAGCGGATTCTGGTAATTCGCAGTCATCAGACAGGCCTTTACCTGCCCGCTTTGCATCATCTGTTCCAGCCGGTCCAGATCAACGCCTGCATGACTGGCCGGTATTTCGATAATTTTACGCTTCAGACTGGCCAGTAGCTGTAACTGGCCATTAAAACTTGGGGTTGGTACCAGAATGCTATCACCCACTTCAGTAAGCTGCTGAATAATGAGTGATAATGCAGGCATACAGCCACTGGTAATTAAAATATCTTCTGGCTGAATATACAGGCCATCTTCTGCCCAGTGTTCGCTTAAAGCCTGACGTAACTTTTTATGGCCCTGCCGGTCACTGTATAGAAAGTCTTCCGGCTGGCTATGCTTGAGCGCACGCTGAATCGAACGGCGCAAAGCCTCTACAGGTACCAGTTGTGGTGATAGCTGGATAGCCCCCAGATGTACTAAATTAGTCTGAATGGAAGCCTGCTGTATTTCAATTTGCAGTTCAAGATTACTGACATCACGCGGTCTGGACTGGAAATCTAAATGACGGGGTAACGGGTTTTGTAATGACTGCCCTTTCACAAAATAGCCAGATCTGGGCCGTACATAAATTAAGCCTTGAGCTTCCAGTAATTCATAACAGCTTTGTGCAGTGCTCAGGCTCACTTCATGCTGCCGGGCAAAATCCCGAAGAGAACTGAGCCGCTGATCGGCTTTTAAAGCTTGGCTGTGAATTTTTCCGGCCAGCTGACTGGCAAGAAGTTGGTAGTGAAATGCCATATCTGTACTGCTTTTTTAAATTTTTTTGTGTCTGTAATGCTCTATAGCATAGGTTTAAGCTGAAAAAAATTAAAATTGAGCAAAACTTGATGAAAACTTGTACTTTATTATTTATTTGTCTATGGCTAGCAGCTTGTCAGCCACAATATCAGCAGAATACTTCTCAAAATGCACTGTGTCAGTCATTAATTGGAGGTTATTTAAAAATGCAGTCACTGCCTGGCTATCAGCTCTGGAAAATTACAGCACTCCCTTCCAGCACAGAGTGGCATTATCTTTATAAGAAACCTACTGAAAACGGGCTGATTATGACAGGTCTACTTCAGCCTAAAATCGAGTTTGTCTGTTCACAACAGCAGCAGCATTTACGACTCGAATTATTGCAGACATCCAGACAGCTCAGGCTCCCATTATTTGAGCTCCGTTTGCCTGTGCCAGCCTCTCAGGTAAATGGTTCAAAATGAAAACCCGAGCTTAATTCCTGTACCAGATATTCGATCAGTAGCCTGACCCGTTTTGGTAAATGTTCCTGCTGATAATAAACCGCATGAATAGGCTGATAATGTAATTCAATCTGGTCTTCAAACAAGGCAACTAGTCTGTTCTGGGCCAGATCCTGACCCACCAGAAATTCAGACAGGCAGGTAATTCCATGATGCAACAGGGCCAGCTGCCGTACAGTCTCACCATTAGATGCCCGAATTGGTGCAGTTGCGGTAAAGTATTCATTACCCAGTTTGAGAGGCCAAGTGTTCAAATGCTTGGGAGAACTAAACCCGATTAACTGATGCTGCAATAGCTCCCCAGCAGTTTGTGGAGTGCCATACTGTTCCAGATAAGCGGGGCTTGCAACTATATATAAGCGGCTTTGAGTGAGTAAACGAGCATGCAGACTTGAATCATTCAGCTGACCAAAACGGATAGCCACATCGGTCCGATGTTCTAAAAGGTCAATAATCTGGTCATGGCTGTTCAGTTCAATTTCAATATATGGATAGCGCTGCATAAATTTCTGCATGAGTGGAGCAATTACATGCAGCACAAAGGGGGTGGCCGAATCGATCCGGATTTTACCGGAAACCTCGTGGTCAGATTTAAGCAGCAGCTCTTCAGCATCGTTCAGCTCATTGATAATCTTGCGTGCACGCTCTAGAAACAGTTGGCCTTCCTGTGTCAGCGAGAGCTTGCGGGTAGTACGTTCCAGTAACGTAACGTTTAACTTACTCTCCAGACGCTGCAAAATACGGCTTAATCCAGAAGTTGACTGGCCGAGCTGTTCAGACGCCTTAACAATCGAACCACTATCCACAATACTGACAAAAACCTGCAGCTCTTCAAAAGTAGATTTCATCACATCCAATTAATGACAAATTAACAATAATATTTTGCAGATTATCTACTTTTTTAGCAACAAAGCTTCCGACAAAATAATCTTAACTATTTAAAAATATGATCGAGGTTACGATGATTATTCCTAAAATCGGTGTAGGTACCTTTCGCCTGTCTGGCCAAGCCGTCATTGATTCAGTCAGCCAGGCACTCGACGTTGGATACCGGGCGATTGATACAGCCCAGATTTATGGTAATGAAGCAGAAGTCGGTACAGCCATAAAGCAAAGCAAGGTCTCCCGACAGGAGCTTTTCTTAACCACCAAGATCTGGACTGGAAATTATGCACCAGAACGGATGATTGCCAGCCTGAAGGACAGCCTGCACAAGTTACAGACAAATGCTGTGAACTTGACACTCATTCATTGGCCAGCACCCGGTCTGGGCTACTCTGCTGCTGAACTGGTGCAGAGCCTGTATCAAGCCAAAAAGCTGGGACTCACCGAACATATTGGTGTGTCCAATTTCAATATTGCCCAGACAGAAGAGGCGATTGCAGCAGTTGGACCAGACCAGATTGTAACCAACCAGATCGAGCTAAGCCCTTATTTGCAAAACCGTACATTAGTACAATATCTGCAGAGCCAGAATATACAGGTTACCTCTTATATGACACTGGCTTATGGCAAGGTGCTGCAAGACCCTGTTCTTATGCGTATTGCAGCCTTACATGAAGCGAGTACCGCCCAGATTGCCCTGGCATGGGCCATGCAGCAGGGCTTTTCAGTAATTCCATCTTCTACCAAGCGTGAGCACCTGCTCAGTAATCTAGAAGCCCAGAAAATTCTGCTGAGCCATGAAGAAATGCAGCAAATCGCCGAACTTGAACGTAATGGACGGGAAATCAGTCCGGAGCAGCTGGCACCAGCGTGGGATTAAGTACGGATGAAAATTAATTTTCCGCTGCTTGCCCTTGCAGTCGGTGCGTTTGCGATTGGTACAACCGAATTCTCGCCAATGGGACTGTTACCTGATATTGCCGGGGATCTTGATGTTTCTATTCCGAGAGCTGGTATGCTGATTACTGGTTATGCGCTGGGCGTAATGCTTGGCGCTCCAGTGATGACTTTATGGTTTAGCAGCTTTAGCCGCCGTAAGGCACTTATTCTACTTATGGCTATTTTCACTATAGGTAATTTGCTGACAGCAGTTTCTACCAGTTATATGAGTCTGATGGGTGCACGTCTTATCACCAGTTTAAACCACGGTGCATTTTTTGGAATCGGGTCTGTAGTAGCCGCCAGTGTCGTTCCGGTCCATAAACAGGCCAGCGCAGTAGCAGCTATGTTTATGGGTTTGACTGTTGCCAATATTGGTGGTGTCCCTCTGGCAACCTGGGTTGGACAAAATATTGGCTGGCGAATGTCCTTTCTGGCAATTACCGGTCTTGGTCTGCTGACGATGCTATCTTTATGGAAAGCCTTACCTAAAGACCATAGAGGTAGCAGGCCTGATGTAAGAGCTGAGCTGAAAGTATTGACACGCAGGCCGGTCGTACTGGCAATGCTGACCACAGTATTGGCCTCTGGTGCAATGTTTACCCTGTATACCTATATTGCCCCGAGCCTGGTTGAATTTACCCAGGCATCTCCAGGATTCATTACCTTGATGCTGGTACTGATTGGTATAGGTTTCTCGATCGGCAATCATTTAGGCGGAAAATTTGCTGACCTGTCTCTGGACAAAACCCTAATCGGTTTCTTTGTATTGCTGATCGTCAGTATGCTGCTCTTTCCGTTACTGGCAAAAAATCCACTGGGGGCAGCAGTCGGACTGGTGATCTGGGGCATAGCCACCTTTGCTCTGGTACCCCCTTTACAGATGCGGGTAATGTCAGCCGCTCATGATGCACCAGGACTTGCGTCCTCAGTTAATATCGGGGCATTTAATCTGGGTAATGCGCTTGGCGCTGTAGCGGGTGGTGCCGTACTTAGCATGGGCTGGAGTTATATGGCAGTGTCGGTCAGTGGCGCAGTACTGAGCATAGTAGGCCTGCTTCTGGTATTCATCCAGAGGAAAGGACAACAGCCTTCCATAGCCTGTGAATCATAAGTGTTATCAATTTCAGCCTGTAAGGCAGGCTGAAATAACGTTATTGAATAGCTACAGGAAGTTTGGCATTGATATACATAGGCCGTTCAAGCTCGGATCGCATGATTTTAAGCATTTGGTAAGGCTGCTGTTCCACAAATATGTTCATAAAACTGATGGGCAAACTGCCTTCCGGGTTTACATATCCCATTGTGGTGACTTTAACTTTATTTGCACCTAAACGCTGAAAAGTCCAGTCCCCCTGATAGTCTTGAAGACGTATATAGTCAGGCTGACTAAAACGGGAGTCTGCCATACCCCGGTTACGGATATTCACTGTACCATTACGCTCTCTAGTAATTTTACTTTGAATAATAAGGTCACGATCTTTAAGCGGAAAAGGTAAGTCCATTACCACATGCAGCAAAAATTCTCCAGCTTGATCATCTCGGTTTAATATACTGATTTTCCCCATATATGGGACCCATTGTTGGGCACGCTCAACATCCATAATCAGCGCAACAGCCCGTTCCAAGGGTACATTAAATACTGTCTCTGCCTTATAGGATGCAGCCGGGTTGCGAGACATCTGGTAAGTCCAGACTTTGATATTCTGTTTATTAATTTTTAGTCTGGCCTGCTCTGCCGAGGTAAATTGAGTAATTAACAGACTCAGTAACATCAAGCAAATATTGAATATAGTTTTCTTTCTCATTTTTATTTTTCATACTTTTTATATAAGTGTAATCAGGCCCCTTTCTTCCTGAAAAGGGCCATTAGCGCTACATCTGGATATCATTGAATCCAAGCACATCTTTCATATCATATTTACCTGCTTCACGTCCAACGACCCATGCGGCTGCACGTACTGCACCGGCGGCAAAATTCATCCGGTTGGTTGCCTTATGGGTCACTTCGACACGCTCACCTTCCCCGATAAACATGACAGTATGCTCACCAACAATATCGCCACCACGAATAGTTTCAAAGCCAATGGTCTGACGCTCACGTGGGCCAGTATGGCCTTCGCGGCCATAAACTGCCACTTCTTTTAAATTACGGCCCAAGGTATCCGCAATCGCTTCACCCATCATGAGCGCAGTACCCGATGGAGCATCGACTTTATGACGGTGATGTGCTTCAATCACTTCAATATCAACTGTATCACCAAACACTTTTGCTGCAAGCTCGAGCAGTTTGATCGACACATTGACTCCAACTGAATAATTGGCTGCATAAACTACAGGTGTCTGGCTAGCACTTTCTTCCAGTACGGCTTTTTGTTCATCATTCATGCCAGTGGTTCCAATGACCATTGCTACCCCTGCTTCACGGCAAAGTTTCAAGTGCTGTTCAGTGGCAGCAGGTGCAGTAAAATCAATGATTACATCACAATCATTAAGCACGTCAGCCAGCTGACCAGATACTTTGACTCCCAGCGTACCAATACCTGCCAGCTCACCCGCATCGGCTCCTACCAGTGAGCTCTCTGGACGCTCTACTGCTGCTGCCAGCTGGTAACCTGCCTGCTGGACAGCCTGAACCAGAATCCGGCCCATACGGCCACCTGCACCTAAAACACCAATACGTGGAGTTGCTGACATAACATTTTCCCTGCAGTCATCTTTAAAATTGCTCTACTATAACAAAACTCTTCCCGCTCTCTGAAACTTGTCTGGAAAAATTATGGCTTAAAGTTCCTTTATAAAAATGAACCATTAAGAAAACAAGCAGTTCAAAGAAGAAGCAATATTTTTAGCTCATTCATGACTTTATTTATCCAGTTAACTGCTGAAAAATATTAAAAAATGTTCAGACAATTTCGTATTTTTCACAATTCTTTAAACAAGCAGGCGCAGACTAGCCAGCACCATTGGGTGTCATCAAATAAGGAAAAGATATGCGCTTTCACTTTACGGGTTTGGGAATCGTTTTAATACTGTGTACGGGTGCAGTCTGGGCTGAGCCGGTAGTTCAAGCGGGCGATACACTGGCAAATTTATCTACAGCACGCATCACGACGACTCTGCGCCAGACCTCTTTACCGTCTGGGACAGTACAGGTTCAGAATGAAACAGCTACAAGTATTGCAGTCGAGGAAATTGACACTATTATGCCCGATGAGCAGACAAGTAGAATACAGGAACAGTCTTCTGCGGCACAGGTTACCCAGCAGAGTATACTCCAGGCCTCTACCTCAGCCACTGGGCAGGAAGAACTGGTAAGCTGGAATGATATTGATGCCATACAGCCAGAATAAACCTGTGACTAAACAGACAGGTTTGTTAAGTATTCCAGATTATTTTAAATAAGAAAAAGCAGCTATGAAGAAAAGCTCCTCAATAGCTGCCTTTTATCTCAGAGCACCTGCTTAGTCAAACAGGCGATCAAAGAATGACTTTTTCTTCGGTGAAGACGTACTGTCTTCACCATCAAAAGAGGCCTGCAATTCTTTTAGCAGTTCACGTTGATGGCTGGTCAGATTGACCGGAGTTTCAATCACGATACGGCAAAGCAGATCGCCTACCATGCTGCTTCGTACCGGACGTACGCCTTTACCCCGTAAACGGAACAGCTTTCCGGTCTGGGTACCTTCAGGAATTTTCAGACTTACACGGCCTTCAAGTGTAGGAATCTGGATTTCCTTGCCAAGCGCTGCATCAGCAATGCTGACAGGCACATCCATATACAGATCAGCCCCATCACGCTGGAAGATTTCATGCTCACGCACTACGACTTCAACATAGAGGTCACCTGACTGGCCATCACGAATAGCTTCGCCCTTGCCACTCAGACGTACCCGGTCACCATTATCCACACCTGCAGGAATCGTAACTTCCAGAGTCTGCTGACGGTCTGCAACACCGGAACCATGACAGGCATGACATGGGTTTTTAATAATTTTACCTTGGCCACGACAAGTGCTACAGGTCTGCTGTACAGAGAAAAAGCCCTGCTGCATCCGTACCTGTCCTGCACCGTGACAGGTTTTACAGGTTTCTACATCATTTGGATTCTTGGAACCCTTTCCATGACAGACTTCACAAGGCGCAGGCGCATTGAAAGTAATAGTTTTCTTGACACCACGTACTGCCTCTTCAAGTGTCAATTCCATCACATAACGCAGGTCGGAACCACGGCGTTGACGCTGCTGACGTCCACCACCACCAAAAGCCCCGCCAAAGATATCACCAAACTGGCTAAAAATATCTTCAGCACTAAAACCGCCAAAGCCGCCGCCTGCGCCGCCAAAGCCGCCTTCAAACGCGCTATGACCCATACGGTCATACATACTACGCTTTTCGCTGTCAGACAGGACTTCATAAGCCTCTGAGGCTTCTTTAAATTTTTCTTCAGCTTCCGGGTTATCAGGATTTCGGTCCGGATGATATTTCATCGCCAACTTTCGGTAGGCTTTTTTAATCTCATCATCACTTGCGGTTTTGGAAACCCCTAAAACCTCATAATAATCACGTTTAGCCATGACTGGCGATGCTCCTCACGGAATTTTAATTTATACAACTGCCGTGTAAAATTGGGGATTAGGTACTGTTTTACAAGGGCAAAGCCGGTTTTTTTAAAAGACTTTAAAAAACTGCCTTGTAATTGAAGAACTTGGAAATACCTTTAATCCAGGCATTTAACAGGAACAGCCAGGCAATCGCAGTAAAGACGACGCCTAGAACTGTACAGGCTGTAACCCAAAGTTCGCTGTCCCAGTAAAAGAAAATCAGCGGAATAAACCATAGCGCTGCAAAAACTGTCATTCCCAAAAACAGCACTATATTTCGCATAATCCATAAGGCATGGGAATTAAGCCAGACTTCTGCATGATCGACACCAGCAACTTTGCGCGCCAGAATATAGGCAATGACTGCGGTAATGACACTAAATAATGCCAGAAACATGAAAACATACGAGATCGCAATATAACGGCGATGCTGTGCGAGTGTATCTTGCCTCATGGATTCTCTGACCTCATTCATTGCATGCATCAGTTATTTTTATGCAATGAAATTTGCTGTGTTATTTTGTGTAAAAGATAAGGTGTTACTATATTGAAGTTTTCAATATTTCGCACCTCATATTCAGCAAAAATTACTGCATATTTACGGTTTTTTCACCTTAAACCATGCTGCATATAAAGCTGGCAAGAAAAATAGTGTTAACAGCGTCGCAATAATCAGTCCACCCATAATCGCTACAGCCATCGGACCGAAAAAAATACTGCGTGATAGGGGGATCATGGCCAGAACCGCCGCCAAGGCCGTCAGAATAATAGGACGGAAACGCCGAACCGTCGCATCAATAATGGCATTCCAGCGATCATGACCGGCCTGTATATCCTGCTCGATCTGGTCAATCAGGATCAGAGAGTTACGCATAATCATGCCAGACAGGGCAATCGTGCCCAGCATGGCCACAAAACCGAAAGGTTTGTTAAACAGCAACAAAAAGATGACTACACCAATCAGGCCAAGAGGTGCGGTCAGAAATACTATCAATGCCCGCAAGATACTCTTGAGCTGTAACATCAGTAAAGTCATGACCACAGCCAGAAATAGCGGCATTCCTGCATTTACTGAACTTTGGCCACGTGCCGACTCTTCCACTGTCCCGCCAACTTCAATCAGGTAACCAGGCGGTAACTCGGTACGTAACTGCTCGATCTGTCCAGCCATTTCATTCACGACTGTTGCAGGTTGCTGCTGACTGCGTATGTCTGCCCGGACTGTAATGGTCGGTAAACGGTTACGATGCCAGATCAATCCCTCTTCAAAGCTGTAATCAATCTGGGCAATCTGGGCCAAAGGAACAGTACTCCCTTGGCTGGTCGGTACGGCCAGGCTGGCCAATGAACCGACATCCACCCGTTCTGCCTGGTCTCCTCTTAGACGGATCTCAATCAGTTCACGTTTTTCCCGGTACTGGTCAATAGCCGCCCCGCTGATGGAACTGTTCAGGAATCCGGCCAGATCAGCACTGCTAATTCCCATCTGGCGAGCGCGGTCCTGATCAATATTTAAAATAATGGTCTTGCTGGGCTCACCCCAGTCCAGATGTACATTGGTAGTATTTGGATTTTTACCAATGACCTGCGCTACACGCTCTGCCCACTGACGGACCAAGCTTAAATCCTCACCTGAAACCCGGTACTGAATCGGATAACCGACCGGAGGCCCATTTTCCAGTAATGACACCCGGGTACGAACTTCCGGTAAAAGTTTACGGATCTGCTGGTCCAGTGAGCGACGGATTTCATCCCGATCATCCAGAGAAGAAGCCAGTACAACAAACTGGGCAAAGCTGGCTTGAGGTAACTGCTGGTCCAAAGGCAGATAAAATCGTGATGAACCGGTTCCGACATAGGCTACAAAATTATCAATACCCTCTTGTGTGGAGAGGAATCTCTCGACCTTTTTGACAGCATTTTCAGTAGCAGTAAGCGAGGCACCTTCTTCAAGTTTTAAATCAACCAGAATTTCAGCACGGTTAGATGGTGGAAAGAACTGCTGTGGCACCAGTTTAAACATGAGGATTGACAGTATAAATAATCCCACTGTACTGATGATGACGGTCTTACGATAAGTTACACAGGTATTGACGAGTTTTCTGAACCGTTGATAAAAACCGCTTTGATAGGGATCATGAACTTCATCCAATGCATGTACCGGTCTGACCGGCTCTGGTTCAGGGCGTTTGCGCAGCCGCGCCCATAGACGCTGGTACCATGGTGCCCGAACCGGTAACTGATTAAAATCAGGTAAAAACTTCTCACCTAAGTAAGGAACAAACAGCACTGCTGCGAACCAGGAAACAATCAGGGCAATTGTGACTACCTGAAAAATAGAACGGGTATATTCACCAGTACTTGAAGCAGCTGTGGCAATTGGCAGAAAACCGGCAGCAGTAATCAGTGTTCCGGTCAACATTGGAAAAGCTGTACTGTTCCATGCAAAACCAGCAGCTTTTATACGGCTGTAGCCCTGCTCCATTTTAATAGCCATCATTTCGACAGCAATAATGGCATCATCTACCAGCAGACCTAAAGCCAGAATCAGGGCACCAAGTGAAATCTTGTGGAGTCCGACATCAAACAGGTTCATTCCGGCAAATGTCATCGCCAGCACAAGCGGTATAGAAAAAGCCACCACCAGACCGGTGCGAAAGCCCAGAGAGAAAAAGCTGACCAGTAGAACAATAATAACTGCTTCGGCCAGTACTTTCATAAACTCGTTAACACTACGTTTCACTGCAACTGGCTGGTCAGATACTTTTTGCAGTTGCATACCCAGCGGCAAGGTTTTCTGTAACTTAGCAAAGGTATTTTCCAGATTTTTACCCAGCGCCAGAATATCTCCACCCTTACGCATGGAAACGGCTATTCCAATTCCATTTTCACCCATAAAGCGCATCCGCGGCTGGGCCGGCTCACTAAAGCCGCGGTAAACCTCTGCCACATCAGATAACTGGATGGTCTGCCCGCCGACCAGTAACGGCATCTGTTTTAATTCTTCTACACTTTGAATCTGTCCGCTCACCCGTAGCTGGATACGATCAGTTCCGGTTTCAAAGAATCCGGCATTAGCAACACTATTTTGCTGTTGCAGGGCCTGCTGGATGGCAGTCACCGGGATACCCAGCTGTGCTGCCTTGGTATTAGAAATTTCAACCCAGATTTTCTGGTCCTGTAGTCCGATCAGCTCAACTTTACCGACGTCCTTGACCCGCTGTAACTGTAACTGTAAACGGTCGGCATATTCTTTTAAAATGGCGTAGTCAAAATCTTTTCCGGTCAGTACATAGATATTGCCAAAGGTATCTCCAAACTCGTCATTAAAAAATGGCCCCTGTACACCTTGAGGTAATTGATGGCGAATATCACTGACTTTTTTACGCACGTTGTACCAGACATCGGGAATCTGGTCTGATTTGAGCGAGTCCTTGGCAATAAAGGTAACCATTGACTCGCCCGGCCGGGAATAAGCCATGATGCGTTCATATTGTCCGGTGGTCATCAGCTCTTTTTCAATACGGTCAGTAACCTGCAAGGAAACTTCTCTGGCTGTTGCTCCCGGCCAGTAGGTTTGTACCACCATAACCTTAAAGGTAAATGGCGGGTCTTCACTTTGTGCCAGTTTGGAATAAGAATAAATGCCGACAATACCCAGCAATATCATTAAATAAAGTACTAATCCTTTATGACGCAGTGCCCATTCCGACAGGTTAAACTTCATGGTTGTGCTCCTGCTGCAAGCTTCGCCGGACGATTATCACGGTCTACCGGATGAATTCTCTGCTTGTCATGCAACAGGTGTACTCCTCCAATTACTACCCAGTCCCCAGCTTTGAGACCGGAAAGTACGGGCACAGAGTCCCGGCCATAGGCTCCGAGCTGAACTGGTACTTTATGTATGCGTTGATCCGGCTGAAGAACCCAAATATAAGGCTGTTTTTCATGGGCAGATACACTGGATAAAGGCACACTCAGGACATTCGGCTGACTATAGTCAAAAAATACCCGTGCGCTTTGCCCGAGCTGAATGGCAGATGGCCCTTCACGTAACGCAACTTTAACCTTGAAGGTACGTGACTCATCTGCTGCAGGTGAGATTTCCCGAACATAAGCGGCTAATCTGGCTTGTGGCTGTGACCAAAGGGTAACCCAGGCAGTCTGACCAACTTTTATAGCGCTGGTAGTCTGTTCGGGTATGCCGATAACTACGTCCCGGTCGCCATCAATTGCCAGCTGATATGCTGCCTGCCCGGCTGCTACCACTTGCCCAACCTCAATATTACGTTCGGTAATCACGCCCGCTCGATTAGCCTGCAGCTGGTTATAGCGGGTCTGGTTGGTACTGACCTGATAATTGGACTGGGCCTGACGATAGGCGGACTCAGCCGATTTATACTGGTTTTCAACCGCGTCATACTGGGAACGGCTGACTGCATTCATCGGCAGCAGCTGTCTAAAGCGCTGTAATTCATCGGCCGCTATTTTTAAAGCAGCTTGAGCACTTTCCAGCTGGGCCCTGGCAGCATTACTTTGTAGTTGTGCATCACTCACATCCAGCCGGGCCAAGACCTGCCCTGCCCGGACTCGATCCCCTACCTCCGCCAGCCGGGCAGTAACCTGCCCGCCAACCCGAAAAGCCAGTGCTGTCTGCTGGCGGGCCTGAACCTCGCCGGCATAACTTTTCTGTTCATGATGCGTAGTCAAGGGCTGTGCGACCATTACATAAGGAATTTCTTCAGTTTGGGGAGCTTCCCGGCTACACCCCCCTAAAGTCAGGTAACACATAAAAATCAGGCTCACCAGGGCGGATTTGGTTAAACTCATGCAAATTACTCTTATTTCAGATTTATTTTTAAGGCAGAATAATGATCGCTATACTAAATTGTTTATTTTTTAATTAATATACCGCGCGGTACATAAATTAAAATATTTTTAATTCTTCTTTTATTTAAAGTTTCTGGATAATGGTGTGCAAATAACAGCAGGTCGTCCTAAAGATTTGGAAAAACGAGCCCGGATCCTGGCCGCAGCCAAGTGTATGTTTTTAAAACAGGGCTATCACGGCTCCAGTATGAACCAGATTGCATCTGAAGCCGGTGTAACCAAGCTGACGGTCTATAATCATTTTCAGGACAAAGCCACTTTATTTACCTGTGCCATTGAAGAAAGTTGCGAGGAAGCGATACCGGCCCGCCAGTTCAGTCTGCATGCACAAAGCCATTTTGCTAAAGAGCTGTATCAGGTCTGTAGCCGGGTATTACATTTAATTTACCTGCCAGAAGCGCTCAAGCTTGAATATATACTGCTGCAGCTGGCAGCCGAGCAGAGTCCTCTGGTAGAACAGTTTTTTAAGGCTTCGCATCAGCGCCTGACCAATAGCCTGACAGATTTCTTCCGCCAGGCTATTGAGTTGAGCTTTATTCAGCCAGCTGCCCCGGTCATGTATACCGAGCTATTACTTTCCCTGTTATTGGGTATCCGACATCAGCATGTATTACTTGGTATGCAGCCGGCTCCAGATCAGCAAGAACGTGACTGCATGATTCAGCAGGCCATTGAGCTGTTTTTATTACGCTATCAGGTTCGCTCATCTCCACCTTGAACCAGACTTCTACTCTATTTTAAAAATTTTAACTGTATTGCCTGTTATTTTTTGCACAAAAGATCAGGAATTCAAATTCTCTGTCTTGGCAAGTCACATAATCGCGGTATAGTCAAAAAGATATAAGGAAAACAGCCTCAGGAGAAAGGTGATGATTCAACAAATTGATGCCCCGTTACGTGAAGATGTCCGTTTGCTCGGTAATCTTCTGGGTGAAACCCTCAAACTGCATGCGGGACAGGATTTGTTTAATCAGATTGAACAGATTCGTGCTTTGGCTAAAGGTGCACGTGACGGACAAAAAGAAGCAGAAAAACAGCTCGAAGAACTATTTTCAACATTAAAAGATGAAGAAATTCTGCCCCTGACCCGGGCTTTTTCCCATTTTCTGAACTTTGCCAATATTGCCGAGCAATATCATCTGGTCCGCAGCCGGAGACAGCATGAATTCGATGAAAATGCTCCTTCTCCGAACCCGCTTGATCACCTGTTTCAGAAATTTAAACAAAAAGACATCAGTGCTGATGCGCTCTACCAGCAAGTTTGTGAACTCAAGATCGAGCTGGTACTGACTGCACATCCTACAGAAGTCAGTCGCCGTACCCTGATTCAGAAATATGATGGAATCAACCAGTGCCTGTCGCGTCTGGACCAGCAAAAACTGACCCCTCATGAACGTCAGAGTGTACTGGATGAAATGAAGCAGCTGATCTGTTCAGCCTGGCAAACCGATGAAATCCGCCAGCATCGTCCAACCCCGATTGATGAGGCAAAATGGGGTTTTACCACTATCGAACAAACCCTGTGGAATGCTGTACCTAAATTTATTCATGAACTGGATCAGCTGGTACTCGAGCATTGTGGCCGACCTCTGCCGCTCGAAGTTGCACCTATTCGCTTTGCTTCATGGATGGGCGGCGACCGGGACGGGAATCCGAATGTAACCCATCAGGTTACACAGGAAGTTTTATGGCTATCACGCTGGCAGGCTGCTGATCTGTATGTACGTGATATTGAAGCCTTGCGCTGGGAACTTTCCATTCAGAACTGCTCCGAGGAAATGAGCGAAGCGTTGGGATATACCCACCCTGAACCCTACCGGGAATATCTGCGTCAAACACGCGAACGTTTACGCGCTACCCGTCACTGGCTTGCACAGAAATTACAGGGGCAAGATGCTGACGCCAGCCTTGTTATTCATAGCAAGGACGAATTACTCCAGCCTTTACTTCTCTGTTATCGCTCACTGATGGCCTGTAACCTGCCAGAAATTGCCAATGGCCGACTGCTGGATTTTATCCGTCGGGTTAACTGTTTTGGTATCGAACTCTTAAAACTGGATGTCCGTCAGGAGTCGGGCCGTCATCGCCAAGCCATCTCGGCCATTACTGAATACTTGGGTCTGGGAAATTTTGACACCTGGACAGAACAGGCACGCCAGAACTTCTTGTTGCAGGAATTACAAAGTAAACGGCCTTTACTGCCTAAACACTTCAATGAGCCGGCACAAAGTCTGATCCTGCATCCCGATGTTCAGGAAGTGTTTGCGACCATGCAGACCTTGGCCGAACAGCCATCTGAAAGCCTGGGTGCTTATATTATATCTATGGCGGAGTACCCGAGCGATGTACTGGCCGTACTGCTACTGCAAAAAGAAGCAGGTATACAACGACCATTGCGTGTTGTGCCCCTGTTCGAAACCTTAAAGGATCTGGATGGTGCAGCCGCTACGATGGCGACACTGTTCAATATGCACTGGTACAGACAGCACATTCAGGGTAAGCATGAGGTAATGATCGGATATTCCGACTCCGCAAAAGATGCCGGCTTTATGTGTGCCAACTGGGCACAATACCGTGCTCAGGAAGAGCTAACTGCGGTGGCCCGGCAACATGCTGTTCAGCTGACTCTGTTTCATGGTCGTGGTGGTTCTATTAGCCGTGGTGGAGCACCGACCCAGCAGGCTTTATTCTCCCAGCCGCCCGGTTCAATATCAGGGGCTATTCGGGTAACAGAACAGGGTGAAATGATTCGCTTCAAATTTGGTGTGGAAGGTATTGCCCTGCAAAATCTGGAAATTTATACCGCGGCAACGCTAGAGGCGACTTTATTGCCACCGCCAGAACCTAAAGCCGAATGGCGTGAACTGATGCATCGCATGACTGATCTTTCAGTACAGGTCTATCGCCAGACTGTACGGGAGAATCCACACTTTGTGCAATATCTGCGTACTGTAACTCCTGAGCTGGAACTGCAGATGCTGCCGCTAGGCTCACGCCCGGCCAAACGTAAAGTCAGTGGCGGTATCGAATCCCTGCGTGCTATTCCATGGGTATTTGCCTGGACCCAGATCCGCCTGATGCTCCCTGCCTGGCTGGGTACAGGTGCTGCGCTGAATCAGGTACTGGATCAGGGCCAAAAAGAACTGCTGGATGAAATGTTACAGCAATGGCCTTATTTTCAGACACTGATAGACATGCTGGAAATGGTGCTCTCTAAGGCCGATGCCCATGTAGCGCTATATTATGAGGCTCATCTGACTGATGACCCTGAACTCAAAGCACTTGGACAAGAGTTGCGTCAGCGTCTGCAAGATGCAGTTCAGACTTTACTGGCACTCAAGGGTGAATCCAAGCTGCTTAGCCATAATGAAGTACTGGATCAGTCAATGCGGGTGCGTAAACCGTATCTGTTGCCCCTGCACCTGTTACAGGCTAAATTGATGAAACGCCGCCGGATCTATCTGGCTGAACAGCAACTTGAACATACACCGGTTGACCACGCCCTGATGGTCAGTATTGCCGGTATTGCCGCAGGTTTACGTAACACAGGCTAATCCATACTTTAGCAAATAGGTTTTAAATACTTAAAATCTCTGCCAGTAAATAAGATTTAATTTACTGGCAGATCAATATGTAGCTCTCATCCGTTTTGCCATTCCGATCAGACTCTATTAAAAAATATTGCTTAAAACATATTATTTTTATCTCATGCAAAAATTATTTTTAAAGTCAATACTCTAAAAAATCATAAATTAATTGATTGATTTCGTAAAATTTAGCGTATTCAACCTTTTTACCGGTTGGTAAAAAAACCAAAAAACTATTGTAATTATCATCATTTAATTTTACTGGAGAGATTAATTCTCCAGAAAAGAAAGAGTATGATGTCGCCAGTTTGAACTTCAAGAGCTCATTTTATGTCCAATTGGTTTCCCAAATGGCGTCCTTATGCCGGTCATATTGACCAGCGACCCGTCTCTACCAATGAATATCTCCCTCCGGCACAAAGTGTAGTTTTAGGTATCCAGCATGCATTTGCCATGTTTGGCGCAACGGTACTTGCACCTTTACTGATGGGCTTTGATCCTAACCTAGCTATTTTGATGTCCGGGATCTGCACCATTTTATTCTTTTTAATTACAGGCGGCCGGGTACCAAGTTATCTGGGTTCAAGCTTTGCTTTCATTGGTGTAGTCGCAGCAGCAAGTGGCCATGCCATTGGTAGCGGTGTCAATCCGAACCTGGCTGTTGCTTTGGGCGGTATAGTGGCCTGCGGGGTATTTTATGCCATCATCGGTTTCATTGTCATGCTGACTGGTACCCGCTGGATCGAGAAACTGATGCCTCCTGTGGTAACAGGCGCAGTGGTAATGATTATTGGCCTGAACCTTGCGCCAGTGACTGTCAAGAGTGTAGCAGGCAATCAGTTTGATATGTGGATGGCGCTACTAACGGTACTTTCTATGGGTATTATCGCAGTCTTTACCCGTGGACTTTTGCAGCGTTTATTATTGCTGGTTGGGCTACTACTGTCTTACCTGCTTTATTTTATCATTAGTAATGTGCTGGGCTATGGTAAACCGATTGATTTTTCAGTCATCTCGAATGCAGCCTGGTTCGGACTTCCAAGTATGACCACGCCCCGGTTTGAAATGAATGCCATGCTGATTATTGCACCTGTTGCACTGATCCTGGTAGCTGAAAACCTGGGACATATCAAGGCAGTTGGGGCGATGACAGGTGAAAACCTGACCCCGCATCTAGGCAAGGCATTTGTTGCAGACGGGATTGCGACTTCACTGTCAGGCAGTGTTGGTGCTCCCGGTATGACCACCTATGGTGAAAATATTGGGGTAATGGCAATTACCCGGGTTTACTCCACCATTATTTTTGTGATTGCCGGTATCTTTGCAATTTTTCTGGGCCTTTCACCAAAATTTGGTGCAGTCATCTCTACTATTCCTACCGCTATCCTGACAGGTGCATCAATTGTAGTATTTGGCCTGATTACCATTGCCGGCGCCAAAATCTGGATTGAAAACAAGGTCGATTTTGCTAATAACAAAAATCTGGTAGTTGCTGCCGTGACTATTATTCTGGGAGCCGGTAATTTTGAGCTGGTCTTTGGCAACTTTAATCTGGGCGGTATTGGTACTGCAACCTTCGCAGCAATTTTATTGAACTGGTTTTTTAGCCTTAAAGATAAAACCTGATTTGATCTGTTGATTTCGGCAGCCTTCGGGCTGCTTTTTTTATGGGGGTTTTAGTAAGATAGAGGTACTTTCCCAGAACAGCTCAGCCATGCGCCTTGACTTATTTGATCTGCAGCTTTTTTTGAATATTGTAGACAGTGGCAGTCTGACCCGGGGTGCCGAGCGCTCAGCCATTTCCTTGCAGGCAGCCAGTGAACGTATCAAAAAACTGGAACAGCAGTTTACCGTACAGCTGTTTATCCGGCACTCTTCTGGTGTTAGTCTGACCTTAGCCGGACAAGCCTTTGCCGAGCAGGCCACATTGATGATCCAGCAAGGGCGGCATTTACAGCACAGTATGCTACCTTTCTCCAGAAATTTAAGCTGTGAAGTCGCACTCTGGTGTAACTCATCTGCACAAAGTGAGTATCTGCCACAGTTGCTACCCCAGTATCTGGTTGAAAATCCTCAGGTCAGAATCGATCTGAAAGAGGCAGAAAGTAACGATATTATTTATGCATTGGATAAGGGGACGGCGCTCCTGGGCCTGATTTCCAGTTTCTTTCAGGCCCATCAGTTACAGACACTGGAGTTCTCTGATGATCCTTTGGTACTGATCTGCCCCCTAAAGCATGAACTGAGTCATTTTAAAGAATTGGTTCTGGCCGATACGCTCACCCAGCCTTTTGTCGGATTAATGCAGCATCATTCTCTACAGCAGTCAATTGAAACCCAAGCCCAGCTTCTTGGCTGCGCTATCCAGTACCGTTTACGCCTGCCAAATTTTGCAGCCATTGCCCAGGTAGTTGCCAATGGCGTAGGGGTGGCAGTTATGCCTAAACGTGCAGCCATGCGACTAAGTGTTCATTACACCTTCCATCAGATCAAGCTGAATGGTGCTTGGGCCAATCGTAAACTCTTATTGGCCGCACGTAGTTTTGACGAGCTGCCTGTGCCATATCAGCATTTCAGCCAGTTTTTGCTGGCAAAGAAAAGTCAGCTCAGTCTGGGCTAGAGCCAGCCTAACTGGTGTAGCATCATATAACTGCCGAATAAAACCAGACCAATAAAAAACACTTTCCGGAATTTCTGCTCGCTTATCTGATAACGGATTTTAGTACCCAACCACATGCCAATAAGTGCCGGAATCAAGGCAATCATTGATAGAGTATAATCAATCGGTGTATTATCAACCGGGTTTTGATGCAGAAAAATAGCCAGACACAGTGTGGAAACGGTAAAAGCTAACCCCAAGGACTGTACCAGATCATCTTTTTTAAGCTGTAAAGACTGCAAATAAGGGACAACCGGGATGACTACTACCCCAGTTGCTACCGTCAGTGCTCCGCCCAGATATCCTATTGCTGGAGAAAGCCATTTCTCATACGGTGCCAGATTCGGCATATTTTTAGCGCACAGGCCATATAGTCCGTAAAGCGCCAACATAGCCCCTAGTAAAATTTCGCTATGAAACGCCATATCTGTTTCACCCAGGGTTGGAAAAATACTCCATATTGTCCCGGTGACTATTCCCACTAGCATCGGCCAGAAACGTCGGATCAGTCGTACCACATGGCCTTCGGCAAAAAGCTGCCAAAAGTTGGTGACCATGGAAGGTATAATCAATAAGGTAGCCGCCTGAAATGGATTGATCACCAGACTTAGCAATCCCATTGAAACTGCGGGCAGGCCCAGACCAATAGTTCCCTTGATCATTCCCGCTACTGCAAATACACCTATGACATAACCAAGCATTCAACTCATCCCTTTGGGTAGAGCGATTATTTTAAGTAAAGTCAGCAACTTCCAATATCAGGGTTTTATGGAGCAGGCCTCAACAGAAGATTGAGGCCAAATGATATAAGGGACAGAGCGGAAAACTGTTTTAGCCGCCCATGTTATACTTCCATGCGCTTGGGCTGAGTAAAGAATACGTACCATGTTTAGTAACAAAAAAGTAATCTGTTTTGATCTGGATGGAACATTGATCGATTCAGTTGGTATCTGGAATGATATTGATGCCCACCTGATTGAAAGCTTGAGGGGCCAGAACATCTCACTGTCACAGATTCAACAGCAGCGCGACCAGCAACTGAATCTATTCAGGACTCATGCTGATCCATACCTAGAATATTGTGGTTTTTTAAAAGACAGTTATGGTTCTGCTTTATCAAAACAGGAAATCAAAACATTACGTTATACCATCTCCCAGCATTTTCTTGATCAGGTAATACGTTTAAAACCGTATGCCGAGCATTTCATAAAGGAATTACAACAGCAGAATTTTCTGCTGGCCCTCGCCACCACAACCAGTATTCATAATATCCAGCGTTATCAGCAGAATAATCCCAACATTTACCAGAAGATAGATTTTAATACCCAGTTTTCCCTCATTCTTACCCGCGAAAATGTTACGCGCATTAAACCGGATCCTGAAGTTTACCTTAAGACCTTGGCACATTTTCAGATTACAGCCAGTGAATGCCTGATTATTGAAGACTCGCTGGTCGGTGTAGAGGCAGCACATGCGGCTGGCATACAGGTCGTGGCCATATATGATGAACATTCCCAACATGAACAGGATCAAATCCGTCTTAAAGCGGACTATATAGTGCAGGACTATAAAGAATTGTTGGAGGTTCTGAACCAGCAGGCTGTCAGCTCAGTCTGGTCAAAGAAAATATAACTGATATATTACTGCTTGGAACTTACAGCTGTTTTTTTATTCCAGTCGGGTTCAGGTTCTTTGATTAATCCCTCTGCTGATGCTCTGCATCATTTTCAGTTTTATACTTTTCTTCCAATACATTGTTAAAAATACTTTCAATCATCCAGACCCGGTACAGGCTGTTAAAGGTATAGCTCTGCCCATCAATCCGTAATTGCAATACTGGTAAACTAGGTTGGTGCATGTTTTCACAGTGCATATCATTCTTTTCCAGTAATGTCACAACATCCTGTTCACCAAGCTGCTCAATTCCCAGACTATGCTGTAGTTGCATAAAATGCGGTTTATACGACAAATCTTTGCCTTGCGTCCACACTGCTTTGAGTAGAGTGTACATGGTTTCAATACGCTGTTCTTCCGGCACACTATAAAATAATCGTGCCATATTTAAAGTTGCTTCCTGAGTGGGGCGGCAAAATGGCGTAAAAGCAACTTCGGTGCGTTTTGATAGGCGGGTGGCCAGACTCCAGTCAAACCAGTCACGGCCATGGTAACTGAGCGGATAAACCTGCAACTGGATATTATAATAATCTGCCAACTCTTCTTTAATATAAGCCAGCAGTAGCCAGCTAATAGGGTCTTCAAGTGCAATATACAGATCAAGCTCCGGATGCATACTCTGAATATCTGACAGCTCTTCAGCATCACTGAGCAGATGCTCACGCCACTCGATATGATTGATCAGGAAAATCGGATTACCCGTCAGCAGTTTTTGCTGTTTGAGACGGCGGGTTAAACGCAGCAGATCATCAACTGCATGGTATTTTCGTCCACCGAACTCAAAGTAGCTGGACAAGATTGCATTATCTGTAAAGATTCGCTCCGGATAGTCATGCGGCTGTTGATGGCGCTTGGCCATTGCATACAGTGTGCGCAACTTGCCATATTGCTGCTGCCAGAGCATATGAAACACATCCTCAAGCAGATACAGGAAATTACGCCCCTGTAACGGTGTATTACGAAGTATCAGTTCGGCCTGTTGCAAGGCCTCTGCAGTAGGCAGTTCCGGAGTTTCATGAAAGCTAAAACGGTGCTGCTTTGCCAGAATCTGCGCATCATTAACGCAATAGGCCTGCCATTCACTGGCAGTCATGTTATTAGGTGGTTCAGCTGCCCGGCTTGAAATAATAATTTTGAGCGGCTTGATGTCATCACTGAGAATATTGTCGAGCTGGGTCAGCTGCTGTGCAGCCAGATAACTATAGACATCATCCAGCCGCAGATAAATACTCAGCCCCTGATCTGTAGGCAATACCGCCTGCCGGGAAGGTTTTTGATAAAACCAGCTCGATCGGATCGGATCAAACCAACGGCGTAACAGTGACATGTGAGTAGCCTCTAAAAATAAAAAACCCTTGTCTTAATACAAGGGTTTATAACAAGTCAGGACAAAATGTTCAATTACACATCCAGATTTAGATCAGTAACGGCACCCTTGTCTGCGCCTGCTGCCAGTTTAGCAAACTTGGCCAGCGCACCCGAAGTATAATTTGGTTTCGGTTTAACCCAAACGGCTTTACGAGCTGCCATTTCTTCATCTGAAATATGCAGGGTCATCTCACGGGTCTCGGCATTAATCGAAATCCGGTCACCATTTTTGACCAGACCAATCGGTCCACCTTCATAGGCTTCCGGAGTTACATGACCAATTACAAAACCATGACTACCACCCGAGAAGCGGCCATCTGTAATCAGGGCAACTGTCTGGCCCAAGCCCTTACCGATAATGGCAGAGGTTGGCTTGAGCATTTCTGGCATACCGGGTCCACCTTTTGGCCCTTCACCACGGATGACCACAACTTCGCCTTCTTGAACTTCGCCATCCAGAATACCGCGCATAGCTCCAATTTCACCTTCAAATACCCGCGCCGGGCCTTCAAAGTAAAGCCCTTCTTTACCGGTAATTTTTGCCACGGCACCCATAGGAGACAAGTTGCCCTTCAACACTACCAGATGTGAATCCTTTTTGATTGGTGCATCAAACGGCATGATAATCTGCTGACCCTCAGGATAATCTTCTACATCAGCCAAGTTTTCAGCCAGAGTCTTACCAGTTACTGTCATGCAAGAACCATCCAGCATGCCACGGTCCAGCATCCGCTTCATCAGGGGCTGAATGCCTCCGATTTTAATCAGTTCCGACATCAGGTATTTACCTGAAGGGCGTACATCAGCAACGACCGGAATATCCTTGCCAATACGTACGAAGTCATCCAGTGTCAGTTCGACACCGGCAGTATGTGCCATCGCAATCAAATGCAATACACCGTTGGTTGAACCGCCCAGAGCAATCAGAACTTTAATTGAGTTTTCAAATGCCGCCTTGGTCATGATATCGCGAGGCTTGATATCCAGACGTAACAGGTTCATTACTGCTTCGCCAGCACGCGCACAATCGAGCTGTTTGTCACTTGATATAGCTTCTTGCGAAGATGAACCCGGCAAGCTCATGCCAAGCGCCTCAATGGCAGAGGCCATTGAATTTGCGGTATACATTCCACCGCATGATCCCGGACCAGGCAATGCCACTTCTTCAATCTGCTTGACCTGAATTGCACTGATTTCACCTTTGGCATGCTGGCCTACTGCTTCAAAGACCGAAATCATATCAGTGTGACCTTCACCCGGTTGAATCGTACCACCATAAATAAACAGGCCCGGGCGGTTCAGACGGGCAAGTCCCATGATGCATCCCGGCATATTCTTGTCACAGCCACCAATTGCAATTACGCCATCATAAGCCTGACAGCCAACAACAGCTTCAATTGAGTCAGCAATAATTTCGCGGGATACCAGTGAATATTTCATACCTTCAGTACCATTTGAGATACCGTCAGAAATAGTAATGGTATTAAAAATGATTCCTTTACCACCGGCTGTATTCACGCCACTTTCTACTTCACGCGCCAGACCATCAATATGCATATTGCATGGTGTAACATTTGCCCAAGTCGAGGCAATACCAATAAATGGACGGGTAAAATCATCATCATTAAAGCCCACCGCACGCATCATGGAACGTGCCGGCGCATTTTCGATGCCCTCATAAACTGGTGCTGAATGCTCGCGTATATTTTCTTTGCTCATGAAAACTCACTCCGTGGCTTAGGCGATGGCCGTAGCTATGATCGCATCATCTGTATTTTTTAATTGTGATCATTCTATAGAAGCCTCTGTATTTCTTAAAGCTGCAAAGGGCTTTATCTCTCGAATAATCCCGAAAACTTGCATGAATAATTTTTTATTTTTCTATAAAATAAAATTATCAATAAATAGTTTTAAATAAATTTTTGTTCATATATAGCATCCAGTTTGTTCAGGTTACAGCCGGATACGCATCGCTTTTAGGCCTCCAGCCGATTATGCCTTATACTTGAAACAAGTTTATAGCGGATTGCACTTGTGAGAATCATTTTTGCCGGCACCCCTGAATTTGCCGCAGTAGCTTTAAATGCATTATTAAAAACACCTCATGACATTGTGGCGGTTTATACCCAGCCAGACCGCAAGGCAGGTCGCGGCCAGAAATTGACTGCCTCAGCGGTAAAACAGCTGGCACTTGCACATGATCTACCCGTTTTTCAGCCTCTGCATTTTAAAAGCAGTACTGAAGAAGGGCTGGCCGCACAGCAGCAGCTGGCCGCACTTAATGCAGATGTAATGGTGGTGGCGGCTTATGGTCTAATTTTGCCACAAGCTGTTTTAGATACTCCTAAATATGGTTGCTTGAATATTCACGGTTCGCTGCTGCCACGCTGGCGTGGTGCTGCCCCTATTCAGCGCGCTATCGCTACAGGCGATCAGGTTACTGGTGTCACTATTATGAAAATGGCTGCCGGGCTGGATACAGGCGATATGATGCTTAAAACGCTATGTCCGATTCTGGCCAGTGATACCTCGGCAACTCTGCATGATAAACTCGCAGTACAAGGCGCTGAAGCCATCTGTACAGTGCTCGAATCTGAGCAGACCCTGCAACAGGCACTTGCTGATAGTGAAGTCCAGAATGACAGCTTGGCTGTGTATGCCCATAAGCTGAGCAAGGCTGAAGCAGAAATTGACTGGACTCAGGATGCAGTAGCTCTGGACCGCAATATCCGGGCGTTTAATCCGTGGCCGGTAGCATTTTGTCAACTAGATGACCATACTGCGCTGCGTGTCTGGGAATCACGGCTTTCAGACCAGCAAGATACTGCCGCCCAGCCAGGTGAGATTGTTGCGGTCGATAAAAAAGGGGTTCATATAAAGTGCGGTCAGCACACTGTACTTTGCTTGACCAGCCTGCAATGGCCAGGCGGTAAACCGCTGAATGCTGTACAAATTAATCAAACCCAGAAACTGAAGGTTGGGCAAATCCTACAATGAGTTATATTCCCTCTCCCGGTCCAGACCTGAATTTACGTGCACAAGTGGTGCATAGTCTGCTGGCAGTACAACAAGGCCAGTCTCTGTCACTGATCCTGAACCAGCAGCTAAACCAGGTGGCCGACCGTGACCGAGCCTTGTTCCATGAGTTGTTACTAGGTACTTTACGCCAATGGTTCGCCCTCAAGTCACTGGCCCTGCCATTGCTGACCAAGCCCCTGAATAATCCTGTAGTCGAAACCTGCCTGTATTTAGGATTGTATCAGGTACTTTGCACCCGTATTGCGCCACATGCTGCTATTTCGGAAACGGTCACTGCAACTAAACAGCTGGGCTTTCATCCGCTCAGTGGCGTGGTTAATGCCATTTTAAGGCGGGCCACACGGGAAACCGAGCAATTTCAGCACACCCTGAACCAGGCGCATGGTCTGCCAAGCTGGCTGCTTAAACGACTAAATAAAGACTGGCCCGAGCAGATCCAGTCACTCAGCCAGAACCTCAAGCAATCAGCCCCACTGACCCTAAGAGTAAACCAGCGTAAAATCAGTCGTGAAGCCTATCTGGAACAACTGCATAATATACAGATTCAGGCCCATGCCTGCGTTGTATCAGAGGTAGGAATTGTACTGGACCAGAGTATGCCTATCCGTGAACTACCAGGTTATGACGAGGGCTGGTTTTCAGTACAGGATGAACATGCCCAGCTAAGTACCAGCCTTTTGCCCAATCTGAATACCAAAACGGTTATTGATGCCTGTGCAGCGCCTGGCGGGAAAACGGCGCATCTTTTAGAAAAGTACCAACCTGCGCTACTGGTTGCATTAGATCAGGACCCACAGCGTTTAAAACGAATTACAGAGAATCTGCAACGGCTTGACCTTGAAGCTGGTCATGTTCAGATTGAAACAGGCGATGCAACACGCTGGCAGCCTGAACAGCCAGTAGATTGTATTATTTTAGATGCGCCCTGTTCGGCTATTGGGGTCCTGCGCCGGCATCCCGACATCCGGCTGTTGCGTCAGCCCTCAGACATTGCCCAGACTGTCGATCTGCAAAAACGGATTTTGCATCATATGTGGCAACAGCTTAATGTTGGGGGAACTTTGCTTTATATCACCTGCTCGATTTTAAAAGTTGAAAATGAGCAGCAAATGACCCAGTTCTTTATTGAACACAAAGATGCTGTAGAAGACAAGATCCAGGCAGATTGGGGGATTGAGCAGCTCTATGGCCGTCAGCTGCTGCCAGAACCTGGACATGGCGATGGCTTTTATTACTGTAGAATTAAGAAAGTGGCAATTTAAGCCACTTTTTTATTCAGCCACTCTTAACTGATAAATCTGAACAGTACCAGACTTGAAGCCAAAATCGCCATGCCGGATACCAGTCCATATACGGTTTCATGGCCTTGGCTATAACGTTTGGCTGTGGGCAGCAGCTCGTCTAAGGCCAGATAAACCATCACTCCACCAATAATTCCAAAGACAATGCCATAAATTGCATCACTCATGAAAGGCTGCAAAATAAAATAGCCAAGTGCTGCACCTATAGGTTCAGCAAGACCGGAAACAAAGCTTGCACCTAAAGCAAGTTTTTTATTCTGAGTGGCTATATAGACGGGTAAAGCAATGGCTACCCCTTCAGGAATATTATGAATAGCAATTGCAACTGCAAGTGGTGCTCCCAAGGTCGGACTTTCCAATGTGGCAAAAAAAGTTGCCAGACCTTCGGGCAGATTATGGGCAGTAATAGCAAACAGGGTCAGCAGTCCCGTCCGCATCAGCTGCTGCTGATCCAGTCCATGCTCTGTACCTTTTTCTACACTTTCATGCGGGTTAGGAATGAAGTGATCAAGTAGTAATACCAGAATAATGCCCAGCAGCAATGAAAAAGTTCCCAAGGCATAACCGGTTTTAGGGTCAAAAGCACCAGAGAAAGAAGCAATAGATTTATTAAGAATTTCAGTAAGCGAAACGTAAACCATCGCACCGGCTGAAAAGGCCAGACCGAATGATAAAAACCGGAAGCTGGGCTGCCTAAAAAACAGGACCAGCGCTCCGCCAATCACTGTGGCCAGTCCGGCCAATAAAGTGACCAGAAAAGCTGTCAGGACTTCTTGCTGCATGAAGTTATCCATGGTTTGTCCCTTAAAAGTAAAAAGTCATTATCTACAAGAGATAATGACTTTTTTTATAGGCTTTCAGTATTGAAGCAATGTATTTTTATTTAGAGTCTATGTTGGTCATTAATATCGATCTCTTCAGGATGTCGCATCAAGTGAAGAATAGATAAAATTAGACCACCCCATAGAAAGACAATGGAAATGACCAGCATAATAATTGCAGATGTATTCATATCACCTCCTAACGCTGACTGAGCTTAGTAAACAGCAATGCGCCTAGCGCACAGAAAATAATACTGCCCCAGCCAAACCAGACCTGAAGGCTTAAGGAGTAATCACCATAGCCTTTTTGCAGTAAGGCATTTAAAGTCAGTGCCAAAGTTGACAGCAGTACCACTGGAGTAACTACAGTTAGTGTAAGTTCCCAAGTACGGCCCAGTTTAACTGTAGAAATCGAGTTGATGTGAATTTCTAGTTCAGTCATCAGTACACGTTTGAACCAGGAAACGATAATAATTGAAACTAAAGCACCCGACACAATTCCAAGGTTATTAATAAAGTGGTCAATAATATCGACCAGCTTGATGGCATTGACACTTGAGAACAGGAAAATAGATACCGCACCTGTACTGAAACCAATCACACTTACAGCTTTCTTGCGGCTCCAGTTTAACTTGTCCTGCATGGCAGCAATTGGCACTTCCAGAATACTGACCATTGAAGTTACACCAGCTACAAACAGTGAACCAAAGAACAGAATACCAAACAGATCAGCCCCGGCTCCCAGACTTGAAATCAGTTTAGGAAATGCAATAAAGGCCAGTCCGATCCCGCCACTTACTACTTCCTGTACGCTAGTACCGGCCGAGTGAGCCATAAAGCCCAATGCAGCAAATACCCCAATACCAGCTAGAAGCTCAAATGACGAATTGGCAAAACCGACAATAAGACCCGAACCCGTTAAATTGGTTTTTGGCTTTAGATAGGAGGCGTAGGTCACCATAATACCGAAGCCAACAGACAAAGAAAAAAAGATATGACCATAAGCTGCCAGCCAGACCTTATAATCCATCATGGCTTTCCAGTTCGGGGTAAAGAAGGCATTCAAACCATCAGCTGCCCCTGGTAAGCGTAACGCCTGAATCACCAGAATAGTGAATAGCACTACCAGTAAAGGCATAAAGATACGGTTAGAAAGCTCAACTCCTTTTTTTACGCCTCCATAGAGAATAGCCAAAACCAGCGCCCAGACACCCACCAGAGGCCAAAAAAGATGGCTAACAAAAGACATATCAAAATTGCTGGCTTCTGAAGTTCTCAGGAAGGTTTTGAAGAAGAAAGCCTCCGGGTCATTCCCCCATATTTGTCCCATAGAGAAAAATATATAACTACCCGCCCAGGTGAGCACTCCTGCATAGTACAAAGCAATAATGATACATACACACACCTGCCACCAGCCCAGTGATTCAGCAGGTTTAAACAGTTTTTTATAAGCCTTAGGCGGTGCGCCATTGCTTCGGTGCCCGACGGCATAGTCCAGAAATAGCAGGGGTAATCCTGCTGTTAATAAAGCAATAAGATAGGGAATTAAAAATGCACCACCGCCATTTTCATAGGCAACATAGGGAAAGCGCCAAATATTTCCCAACCCCACGGCTGAACCGATGGCCGCAATAATAAAACCTGATCGCGCGGACCAATTTTCACGAGTATCTGTCATAAAACACCTAAATCTTAGGTTTCTTTTAATGCTGCTTTTTTTTGGGATAATAACGCAAGCAAAAAAAGTATCCTGAATAAATCTTCCTTGTTTGAACTTAGGTCAGCCTTTTGAGCTGTATGTCTAATTCACAAACCTGCAAAGTCAGAAAGGCCTGCTTAAAGCCGAATCTGGAGTTTTGCTTTTTTATGAAGAAACAATACCTGTTTTTGTTTTACTTTGCTGTAATTTCTACAGTCACATTTTTAAATCTTTCGTCTATTCATCCTTCACTTGTTTTAATTTCAATTATTTAGAAAAATAATTTATAAAGTACAGTCTTATATGGTCCTAAAAATTATAAAAATCTTATTAAAAATTTTCTGTTTTATCCAATATAACCCAATATTTTTCTCTTGCTGACTCTACATTTAAATATAAGTCATCAAATAAAGTTTGCTATATGATGCGCTCTATTACCCGTAGAAATAGTAAAAAAACACTTTTTACTGCTCCGGTTTTTAATTTGCTTTTTCATCATTATAAAAGGGACCTTATGAAGTTTTTTCAATATTCAGGTATTGCATTAATGGTCAGCCTAGCCCAGCTTAGCCATGCAGATATCATTGGTGCAAAAGCCGGTATAGATTACTGGTTCTATGATGGCCAGCTCAACCGCAACCAACAGAACCTTAATGATCAGGACCTTGACCAAAAAGGTAGCCCTCAGCTGTCGCTTTCTATTGAACATCCTGTACCGTTGATACCGAATGCCAAACTTAAATATGTTAATTTAAACAGTCAGACAGAAAATGAGCTTGCCGGTGTACCATTACATGAAGTAGATCTAGATCAGACTGATGCTATTTTATATTACGAGATACTCGACAATATTATCAGTGCTGATGTCGGTGTGGGAGCACGTTTTCTTGATGGTAAAATTTCTTCTGTAGGGCTAAATACCCTCGACATTGATGAGACCTACCCGGTACTTTATGGTCTGGTGCAGGCCAAACTTCCCTTTACTGGTCTAAGTGCTCAGGCAGAAGGTATTTATACTAACGTTAATGATGCCAAAATAACTGATCTACAAGCTGAAATAAAATATAACGTAATTGACAGTCTGCTCGTTGATTTAGGTGCAAAAGTTGGCTACCGTAGTTTGAGTATCGACCTGGATGACTATGAAGATAATGATCTGAAATTCGAGTTCAAAGGTCCATATCTAGGATTAGAAGCACATTTTTAACAAGAACATCCAGACGGCCAGCCAATAAAACTTCATTACTGGTTGTCATCACCTATGCATACTGAGTAAGCAATGAAAATCTTCTATTGCCAACAATGCCAGAACCAAGTTTTCTTTAATAATATCTACTGCGAAAAGTGCCAAGCCGCTCTAGGCTATATTGTCGAAAAGAAAATAATGGGTACTTTCAAGCCAGTTAATGACCAGCTTTGGCAACATGTGGATCCCAAGGACTCCAAGCCGGACTATAAACCCTGTTATAACTACGTTCACCACCAGGTCTGCAACTGGATGATTCCGGTAGATGACCCGAATATGTATTGTCCTTCGTGTCAGTTAACCCATAAGATTCCGGATCTATCCATTCCCGAAAATAAACAGTATTGGGGAGCATTAGAACAGGCCAAACGCAGATTTTTATATCTAACCCAGCAGATGAATATCTTGCCGCGTCCGAAAACAGATGATCATGACCGTTATGGCCTGCGTTTCAATTTCCTGATGCCCCTTCCGCATGAGTCTGTGATGACTGGCCATGCTGATGGTGTGATTACCTTAAATGCTTCAGAAGCGGATGTAGTGCATCGTGAACGGACACGGCTTAACATGGGTGAAAATTATCGCACCCTGCTCGGCCACTTCCGTCACGAAAGCGGCCATTATTATTTTGATCTGCTGACCCATACTTATCCGGAATGGCTGGAAGAATTTCGCCAGCTGTTTGGTGATGAAAGACAGGACTACGCAAAGGCCTTAGAGCATCATTATGAACAGGGTGCACCAGAGAACTGGAGTGAAAGCTATATTAGCCAGTATGCCTCTGCACATCCTTGGGAAGATTGGGCGGAAACCTGGGCGCATTACCTACATATGATGGATACGCTCGATACCGCATATCATGCAGGTCTAAGGTTAGAGCCTAACCGTCCATCTGACCCTGCCATGAAGTTTAAAGAATCTCCTATTGGCTCACAGGACTTTGAACAGACCCTGATTAACTGGTTTGCTTTGAGCTATAGCTTAAATGCACTTAATCGCAGTATGGGGCTTGAAGACGCTTATCCGTTTACCTTATCCGATACAGTACTGGATAAACTCCGTTTCATACATAATGGATTACTCAAAGTAGCATTACAGCCAGAAGTACGGGAAGCCTGAATCACTGAAATTGACAATGATTATTACTTAAATTAGACAGTTTAATGCTGAATAAAACACAGTATTTAAAAAGCCCTGCTTTTAGTAGGGCTTTTTAAATGAGTCGTAAAAATGAATGTAAATAAATTTGAAACTGTATCTGTTTTATACAAAGCTGCTTAAGAACTGCTATAGGGGGTTCTATAAAACTCGACTAATCTAAAGAAATATAAAACCAGTAAGGAGTTCAGAAACATGGCAAAAAAAGCATTAATTATTACTTCAAATGCCGGTGTAGAACATGACGAGCTGATTAAACCGCTTGAATTTTTGAAGAGTAAAGGCATTGAAGCAATTCATGCTGCCGAAAAAAATGAAGAAGTACAGACCATGAAAGGTGATAAAGAACCTGGACCAGCCTACACACCTGATAGTACTTTTGAAAAGGTCGATCCGATCGATTATGACATTCTGATTGTACCAGGCGGTACGGTAAATGCTGACACCCTGCGCATTAATGAACAGGTGCAACAACTCATTCAGCATTTTACAGATAACGGTAAACCCATTGCCATGATCTGTCATGCACCTTGGACATTAATTAATGCCGGGCGAATTGAAGGTAAAACCGTTACTGGTTATCAAAGCCTGGAACTGGACCTGAAAAATGCAGGTGGATTATGGAAAGATGAAGCGGTGGCCTATTGCAAGGCCCACGGGTGGATTTTAATTACTTCACGTAATCCAGGAGACCTGCCTGAATTTAATGAAGCAATTTTAAAAGAACTAGAAGCCGCTTAAACCGGGCTATCAGCCATTGCCAGCATCGCGATGGCTAATTCCCCTTCTATTTCAAAATCAAAGCATAAAAAAGCCCCCTCGATGAGGGGGCTTTTTTAGAATAATGAGCTGGCGATGACTTACTCTCACATGGGTAACCCCACACTACCATCAGCGCTAAGAGGTTTCACTTCTGAGTTCGGGAAGGGATCAGGTGGTTCACTCTTGCTATGGTCGCCAGCACAACTGTTGATGGACTTGTTCGGGTCTGATTTAACTGCGGTGCAGTATGTGCCGTACTTTGGTCCAAATGAGTTATTAACAGCGGGCAGATCTGGGTCTGAATTGTATGTTCCAGCATTAGGCTGAATCAAGGGATATTGCATATTTATGAATCGATTGATGCTTTGTATACAACTGTTTGGGTGTTGTATAGTCAAGCCTCACGAGCAATTAGTATTGGTCAGCTTCACATATCACTATGCTTCCACATCCAACCTATCAACGTCCTGGTCTTGAACGGCTCTTTAGGTGACATAAAGTCACGGGGAAATCTTATCTTGAGGTAGGCTTCCCGCTTAGATGCTTTCAGCGGTTATCCCTTCCGAACATAGCTACCCGGCGATGCGACTGGCGTCACAACCGGTACACCAGAGGTTCGTCCACTCTGGTCCTCTCGTACTAGGAGCAGATCCTCTCAAATTTCCAGCGCCCACGGTAGATAGGGACCGAACTGTCTCACGACGTTCTAAACCCAGCTCGCGTACCTCTTTAAATGGCGAACAGCCATACCCTTGGGACCTGCTTCAGCCCCAGGATGAGATGAGCCGACATCGAGGTGCCAAACACCGCCGTCGATATGAACTCTTGGGCGGTATCAGCCTGTTATCCCCAGAGTACCTTTTATCCGTTGAGCGATGGCCCTTCCATACAGAACCACCGGATCACTAAGACCTACTTTCGTACCTGCTCGACTTGTGGGTCTCGCAGTTAAGCGCGCTTTTGCCTTTATACTCTACGCGTGATTTCCGACCACGCTGAGCGCACCTTCGTACTCCTCCGTTACTCTTTAGGAGGAGACCGCCCCAGTCAAACTACCCACCAGACACGGTCCTCGACCCAGATTATGGGTCAGAGTTAGAACCTCAACATTACCAGGGTGGTATTTCAAGGATGGCTCCATAGGAACTGGCGTCCCTACTTCAAAGCCTCCCACCTATCCTACACAAGTAAGGTCAAAGTTCAGTGTCAAGCTGCAGTAAAGGTTCACGGGGTCTTTCCGTCTAGCCGCGGGTACACTGCATCTTCACAGCGATTTCGATTTCACTGAGCCTCTGCTGGAGACAGCGCCGCCATCATTATGCCATTCGTGCAGGTCGGAACTTACCCGACAAGGAATTTCGCTACCTTAGGACCGTTATAGTTACGGCCGCCGTTTACTGGGGCTTCGATCAAGAGCTTCGCTTACGCTAACCCCATCAATTAACCTTCCAGCACCGGGCAGGCATCACACCCTATACGTCCACTTTCGTGTTTGCAGAGTGCTATGTTTTTAATAAACAGTTGCAGCGGCCTGGTTTCTGCGGCTGCCGACAGCTCAAGGAGCAAGTCCTATCACCATCAGCAGCGTACCTTCTCCCGAAGTTACGGTACCATTTTGCCTAGTTCCTTCAGCAGAGTTCTCTCAAGCGCCTTGGTCTACTCGACCTGACCACCTGTGTCGGTTTCGGGTACGATTCCTGTGTAACTGAAGCTTAGAGACTTTTCTTGGAAGTATGGTATCGGCCACTTCGCCAGTAAACTGGCTTGCTATCGACTCTCAGCATAGAGCACCCCGGATTTGCCTAAGATGCATGCCTACTGTCTTCCACCTGGACAACCAACGCCAGGCTGACCTAACCTTCTCCGTCCTCTCATCGCATTACACAGAAGTATTGGAATATTAACCAATTTCCCATCGACTACGCCTTTCGGCCTCGCCTTAGGGGTCGACTCACCCAGCCCCGATTAACGTTGGACTGGAACCCTTGGTCTTTCGGCGAACGGGTTTTTCACCCGTTTTGTCGTTACTCACGTCAGCATTCGCACTTCTGATACCTCCAGCAGACTTCTCAATCCACCTTCATCGGCTTACAGAACGCTCCCCTACCACGCACATAAATGTGCATCCGCAGCTTCGGCACATAGTTTTAGCCCCGTTACATCTTCCGCGCAGGCCGACTCGACTAGTGAGCTATTACGCTTTCTTTAAAGGGTGGCTGCTTCTAAGCCAACCTCCTAGCTGTCTATGCCTTCCCACATCGTTTCCCACTTAACTATGATTTTGGGGCCTTAGCTGGCGGTCTGGATTGTTTTCCTCTTGACTACGGACGTTAGCACCCGCAGTCTGTCTCCCGGATAGTACTCATTGGTATTCGGAGTTTGCATCGGTTTGGTAAGTCGGGATGACCCCCTAGCCGAAACAGTGCTCTACCCCCAATGGTATTCGTCCGAGGCGCTACCTAAATAGCTTTCGGGGAGAACCAGCTATCACCGAGTTTGATTAGCCTTTCACCCCTATCCACAAGTCATCCCCCGGCTTTTCAACGACGGTGGGTTCGGTCCTCCAGTTAGTGTTACCCAACCTTCAACCTGCTCATGGATAGATCACCCGGTTTCGGGTCTATACCCAGCGACTAGACGCCCTATTAAGACTCGATTTCTCTACGGCTCCCCTATTCGGTTAACCTCGCCACTGAATATAAGTCGCTGACCCATTATACAAAAGGTACGCAGTCACACCACGAAGGTGCTCCCACTGCTTGTATGCATGCGGTTTCAGGATCTATTTCACTCCCCTCACAGGGGTTCTTTTCGCCTTTCCCTCACGGTACTGGTTCACTATCGGTCAGTCAGGAGTATTTAGCCTTGGAGGATGGTCCCCCCATATTCAGACAAGGTTTCACGTGCCTCGCCCTACTCGTCATCATTATGTGTGCCCTTTCGTGTACGGGACTATCACCCTCTACGGTTGCACTTCCCAGAGCATTCCGCTAAAACACACATAACTTAATGGGCTGATCCCCGTTCGCTCGCCGCTACTGAGGGAATCTCAATTGATTTCTTTTCCTGAGGGTACTGAGATGTTTCACTTCCCCTCGTTCGCCTTGCATGACTATGTATTCATCATGCAATACCTACCTTATGGTAAGTGGGTTTCCCCATTCAGACATCTCCGGATCACAGGATATTTGCCGCCTCCCCGAAGCTTTTCGCAGGCTATCACGTCTTTCATCGCCTCTGACTGCCAAGGCATCCACCACATGCACTTAATTACTTGACTATACAACCCCAAACAGTCGACGTTACCTACAAGGAGCAACTTCAACATTACAGTTTAGAGCACTGTGCATTTAAGCACTGTACAGCTTCAATCTAAATTCATATACCAAAACGCTTGATTCAGTTAATTTGCTAGTTCTCAGTTCAATCTACGTTAGTCAACAGGTTGCCCTGTAACGTCTATTGAATGAGTTGAACAATTTATTTCAGACTCAAATTTGCCAATCTGTTAATGATTCACTGCATCCTCGTCGGATTGCAGTCAACTGTGATAAATCACAGAAGTTAATAAACCAGGATTCTTGAACCTTCCATTTACTAAATTCTGTAATCTCTAGCTTCGAATCAAATCATGTTTGATTCGTGGTGGAGACTAGGAGAGTCGAACTCCTGACCTCCTGCGTGCAAAGCAGGCGCTCTACCAACTAAGCTAAGTCCCCAGCTTATCAATAAGTCAACATATCTGTTTTTCTGCATTACTGCTTTCGTCAGTAGTGGTGGGTCTGACAAGACTTGAACTTGTGACCCCACGCTTATCAAGCGTGTGCTCTAACCAACTGAGCTACAGACCCTCAGATACATCGTCATGAAGAACAACTTGTTGTGGATTCTTACCAATCGTCAATCTTTCGTTAAGGAGGTGATCCAGCCGCAGGTTCCCCTACGGCTACCTTGTTACGACTTCACCCCAGTCATCGGCCACACCGTGGTAAGCGTCCTCCTTGCGGTTAGACTACCTACTTCTGGTGCAACAAACTCCCATGGTGTGACGGGCGGTGTGTACAAGGCCCGGGAACGTATTCACCGCGGCATTCTGATCCGCGATTACTAGCGATTCCGACTTCATGGAGTCGAGTTGCAGACTCCAATCCGGACTACGATCGGCTTTTTGAGATTAGCATCACATCGCTGTGTAGCAACCCTTTGTACCGACCATTGTAGCACGTGTGTAGCCCTGGCCGTAAGGGCCATGATGACTTGACGTCGTCCCCGCCTTCCTCCAGTTTGTCACTGGCAGTATCCTTAAAGTTCCCACCCGAAGTGCTGGCAAATAAGGAAAAGGGTTGCGCTCGTTGCGGGACTTAACCCAACATCTCACGACACGAGCTGACGACAGCCATGCAGCACCTGTATCAGAGTTCCCGAAGGCACCAATCCATCTCTGGAAAGTTCTCTGTATGTCAAGGCCAGGTAAGGTTCTTCGCGTTGCATCGAATTAAACCACATGCTCCACCGCTTGTGCGGGCCCCCGTCAATTCATTTGAGTTTTAGTCTTGCGACCGTACTCCCCAGGCGGTCTACTTATCGCGTTAGCTGCGCCACTAAAGCCTCAAGGGCCCCAACGGCTAGTAGACATCGTTTACGGCATGGACTACCAGGGTATCTAATCCTGTTTGCTCCCCATGCTTTCGTACCTCAGCGTCAGTATTAGGCCAGATGGCTGCCTTCGCCATCGGTATTCCTCCAGATCTCTACGCATTTCACCGCTACACCTGGAATTCTACCATCCTCTCCCATACTCTAGCCAACCAGTATCGAATGCAATTCCCAAGTTAAGCTCGGGGATTTCACATTTGACTTAATTGGCCGCCTACGCACGCTTTACGCCCAGTAAATCCGATTAACGCTCGCACCCTCTGTATTACCGCGGCTGCTGGCACAGAGTTAGCCGGTGCTTATTCTGCGAGTAACGTCCACTATCCTAAAGTATTAATCTAGGTAGCCTCCTCCTCGCTTAAAGTGCTTTACAACCAAAAGGCCTTCTTCACACACGCGGCATGGCTGGATCAGGGTTCCCCCCATTGTCCAATATTCCCCACTGCTGCCTCCCGTAGGAGTCTGGGCCGTGTCTCAGTCCCAGTGTGGCGGATCATCCTCTCAGACCCGCTACAGATCGTCGCCTTGGTAGGCCTTTACCCTACCAACTAGCTAATCCGACTTAGGCTCATCTATTAGCGCAAGGCCCAAAGGTCCCCTGCTTTCTCCCGTAGGACGTATGCGGTATTAGCGCTCCTTTCGGAACGTTGTCCCCCACTAATAGGCAGATTCCTAAGCATTACTCACCCGTCCGCCGCTGAATCCAGTAGCAAGCTACCTTCATCCGCTCGACTTGCATGTGTTAAGCCTGCCGCCAGCGTTCAATCTGAGCCATGATCAAACTCTTCAGTTAAAATCATTTGTACCTTATTTATAGACAAGGTACCAATTCTGGCTCATTAATCTTCTGACTAAAAATTTACTCAAATAAACTTCGAGAAATTTCTACCATTCAATCAATGAAAATTATTTCGATCGATCAACCAGTAAAAATCCACACAAGTTGTTCTTCATACTCTCTTAATGATCTTTCTGCTCTTCGTCAGAGACAGAATTAACGCAAATAAGAACCACTACCTTCACCCTTTAGTGAAGATCTTTGTCTTAATCGCGTCGGGATGAGCTCATTATAGGGCAAAAATGAGCTATGGCAAGCACTTTTAAGCTGCTGTTTTTACAAGTGTTCTAAAAATATACATTTTATTTAACTTTTTATTAGTATAGCTACCCTATAACTTATTAATTTTAAAATAGAAATATAAGTTAAATATTCCCACTTAAATGAGTATTTATTTATCAGTTTTGTTTACTTTTGTTTTTATCTCTAAAATTTTAACTGGTTGAACTGGAACATTTTGGTATGGGCCATTGTTACCTGTCGGTACAGCACCGATTTTATCGACTATTTCCATTCCTTGAGTAACCCGGCCAAATACTGCGTATCCGTCATTCATTATATTTCTATTTAAAAAGTCATTATTAGCAATATTTATAAAAAATTGACTGGTAGCTGAGTTTGGATCATTGGTACGTGCCATTGCTAAAGTACCCCGGGTATTTTTTAAACCATTACCTGCTTCATTACGTATAGGGGCATTTGTAGGTTTCTGTTTCATATGTGCATCAAACCCTCCACCCTGAATCATGAAGCCAGGAATGACCCGATGGAAAATGGTACCATTGTAGAAATTACTCTTTACATAGCTTTCAAAATTTTTAACTGACACAGGCGCTTTATCGTTAAATAATTCTATTTCGATATTACCCAAAGATGTTTTTATTTGCATGGCACTGTTGGCAGCCCATACCGAGATACTCAAAAAACCTGCGCTCATACCCACGATTATCTGTTTTAACATTTATTTACCCACACTATTTTCTAGAGCTTTTAGATTTAGCTATATTAAGCTTTCATAATTTATTAATCAGCAGAAAAGTAATTATTTTGAGTATGTGTTATGACAAGAATAAATCATACTGATCCGCATAACTTACAGTTACCGCCTTGGAACTTGCAAGGAGAAGGCTTTATTTTAAATTACTGGCTTACTCCGCAGTTTCTGAAAAAATTTCGCCATTTTGGTTTGTCCTACTCTTCTACAGGGCGCTTCGTCCAAGTCATATTGGTACGCTATCAGGATACTCCTATACAACCTTATGATGAATTATTGATTCTTGATCATCCTTTAATGACACAACGTATACTTTCTACTATTCCAAAAATTTATGTCTCAACTACAGAGTCTGTAATACACGGCCGTAAGTTATGGGGCATTCCTAAAGAACTGGCACGTTTTGAATGGCGACGACAGCAGAATCAACTCTTTTGCCATATTGCATCTTCTGAACATGAAATGTCTCTGCATATTGGTTTTTCACCTTACTTTAAAAGTGTACCAGTCAACTCTAAATATCTACCTAAACAGTTGATGCAGATTGATCAGTTTGATGGACAACGGCATTACCGTTTCCGTCCTGAATTTAAAGGTTCCTTAAATGTAATATATCAGGCACACTGGAAAAATACTGGCTGCCTGTTTCCGGACTTTTCCCAGGCAATTTTTCTAAAAGGTCTATACGTACCTGCGTTTGACTTAATATTTCCTAAAGCTCAGATCACTTGATATTTTTTGTTTCACGTGGAACCTAAAATACTTCATCTAAATGAGCTTTAGAAATATAAGAAACCTTGATAGCAGTTATGCTGCTTTATTCCAGAATTTACGGAAATCCTTGGCAATTTGAATTGTATATTTTTTGGCTTTTCCAGATACCAAAGTCAGATTAACAAAACCATGAGCCTGGTCTTCAAATTCCTGATAGCGGACCTTTACGCCCTGCTGACGCAGCTTATGGCTATAAATCTTTCCTTCATCGTGTAGAACATCATGCCCGGCAGTTAAAATAAAAGTTGGCGGCAGATGTTTTAACTCACCATAAGTAGGCGAAATCATCGGGTCATCCAATTCGATATGATGACGAATAGCATAAAACTCTGTAACGCGGTCCACGTCATCTTTGGTCAGTACTAATCCTTCATTATAGTTATAAAAAGAAGGGTGACGGCTCTTGAAGTCTACTACCGGGTAAATTAATAACTGCGCAGAAGGTTTATAAGCCTTATTCACTGTACGCTGTGCAACTACTGCACTGATATTGGCACCGGCACTGTCCCCTGCGACTGCAATACGGTTTTTATAAATCTTAAGCTGCTTACGGTTCTGATAGGCCCATGCGAGCGCATCCTCACAGCACTGAATTATCTGTTTTGGACCAACCTCAGGTGCAAGTGGATAATCTATACTGATCACCTGAGTATTGGCATATTTGGCAATCAGACGACAAACTTCATCATGTGTATTCAAGCTACCAATCACAAACCCTCCTCCATGATAAAACATGATTAAAGGTAATTTTTTCTGTGGATCAGGATGATAATGCCGGGCTGTAATCGTGCCACTTTGTAAAGGTAGCCGGATGTCCTCTACATGTTTGATAGGAGTTTTCTTTGCGGTTAGCTCTGCAATCTGTTTTTCAAAGCCTTCTCGATCTTTTAAGGGCTGATCTGTAATTAAACCAAACTTACCCTGCTTATGCTGTATGGCCATTAAACATTTGACCAGAGGGTCGAGCTGCGGATAGATATAGCTATAGCCCAATGCCTTGGCAATTGATTCTTTGGCAAGATCAGGCAATTTATCGAGTGCACGTGCTGCGGGACCTTGAGTTTTTTTTAATAATTGTTGTATTGCCAAGTTAGAAACTGCCATGCCATTTTCTCCTTATTTATTTCTTCATACTTTCTACATGATTAACTGTCATTTGACTATACTGGTATATAAAACAACTAGTGTGTATACAAATCCAACAAGCTGAATACGCTATTCTTATTTCTATAAACTGTCATTGACATTAAGCAATGGTTTTCAGGATGTTTTTTGCCACTGGACGGCAAGAGTAGAAAGGAACAGCAGCATGTTAAATAAATTATTAGGACTTTCGCTTGCAACAGCAGTATTAGCAAGTGGTTGTGCGGTTTATCCGGATGACTATCAATATGATGGCCGTTATGATCAGGACCGGCGTTATGATCGTGATCATCGGTATGACCGAGATCAACGCTATGACCAGCAGCGTTATGATCAGCGTGAATGGGAACGTAAGCGTATGGAGCAGCGTAAAAAGCTGTATGAACAGCGTAGAGAAAATAGTAAAGAATGGAAGAAAGATCACAAGGAATGGGAAAAGCGTCAGCGTGAACGCGAGCGTGAATATCGGAAATGGGATAGAGACTAAATCTCTTTTTCTTACCTCCTCTAGACTAAGCCTGGTTTTAACCGGGCTTTCTTTTATCTTTTACTCTAGCTATAACCTATGCATAGTTTGACATAGCAGTTATTCTTTAAAATAAACTCAAAATTATAGAGCAGACTAAAACTTTAACTGTCTTTTCTATTTATATCATGCCAGATATTTCTACCAAACAAGTCAGCCGTCAGCTTAACAACAATATCTCTATGGTTAACTTAAAATATTAAGCTAAACACCTGGATTACTTTCTTATCTATAATTCTAAATCAACAGTTCATCTTTCTTATTGAGTTTTTATATTTTTATTAATAACGACTGTTTAGACAAAAATAGATAACAGATCTCAGGTCTATTATCTATTTCCAATTGTTTCCTCAACAATTAAACAATCAAGAGATGGCTTCTCTTCATTGTATCCTTTCCTGGAGGATTAGTTCTTACTGTGCTGTAGCATCAGTCATAGCTGCTGGCTGCTCAGCAGGAGCTGCCTGTGCTGCTTCGATTTGTTGAGCTGCAGGATCAGCTTGAGCCGCAACTTCACCTTGTGCGCTAATATCTGTAGACGCTTGAGCACTTACTAATGAAGTGTCAGTCTCAGACTGTACAGCAGACTGGCTTTGTGCAGTTTCAGGATGAGTCATACCATCATTGGTCGCACAGCCTACAGCTGCAAAAGAAACACCTGCCAGCACCAGTGAAATTAAACCTAATTTTTTCATCATTTCCTTCCTTAAAAAAACATCAAATACACAAAGCCTAGACACTGCTTTGCGAAAATCATAATGAACAAAAGCTTTTCATTGTCCTGCATACAATTGGTTGGTGTTTTGAATAAGACAGGTACAGCTTCTGAAATCTTTTATTAAACTGTTACAGAGTAAAATGAATAAGCACATCTTTAGGATTAGCAAATGAGAATTATTTAAATTATTCAGTTTATAAAGATTTTAATTTACATAAAGGATGGAATTTTCATTTTTAATAATAATTCAGCTATACAACTCTTATACACCGTTATAAAAGCTTTACATTGTAATTTAAGAAGATGATTTAAAAATTATACCCATTTTAAGAAAAAATACCTCTATAGCGTCCTGTTATAGGGGGTTTAGCGATTTTATTTTCTGATAATTTTTAGAAAAATGACCTTTTATATATAGAAGAAATAAAAAACCTTATATTTATATGGGTTTCTGCTTGATTTTTTTCATCTAGCCCCGACTTCAACAGTATTAATGAATGAGCAATCATGGCAGTTCAGAAGTAACGCAGTTAGTACTGAGGCCAAATAAGGACTGTACATGTTTAAAAACCCATTTAAACGGAGATCAGCAATGGCGAATGAGCAAAATGAGCAGGCTCAAAACCCTCAAGAAGAGCAATTAGAAGCACATGACCAACAGACTCAGGCTGAAAGCGGTTCAGGGCATTTAGAAACAGATGCTGAAGATTTAAAAGCACAAATTATCAAGCTTGAAGAAAGCCTGAAACTTGAAAAAGCTCGTACGGCGAATGCGATTTATGAGAGTGAAAAAGTAAAAGAGCGTCTTGAGCGTGAAGCTGAGACTGCGAAAAAATTTGCTCTAGAGAAATTTGCGAAAAACCTGCTTGAGACAGTAGATAACCTTGAACGTGCGCTGCAAGCCACTGGTGAAGAACAAACTCCTTTATCGGAAGGTGTAGAACTCACATTAAAAGGGTTACTGACTACGCTTGAAAAAGCGGGCGTGGTAGTTGTAGACACGGCAAATGGTTTTAATGCCGATCTGCATCAGGCGGTGGGTATTGATCCAAATGCCAAGTCTGGTGAAATAGGTACAGTTTTGCAAAAAGGCTATACCCTATCCGGTCGTCTGTTACGGCCTGCAATGGTCATGGTAGGGCAATAAGCCTTCTAAATGCGGGAGTTTTTAAAAATTTTTAGCTAATTTACTTGAAAATTTTTGAAAGACTCTCATATCGGATAACAAACATAAGATTGTAAAAATTACTGAGGAATATGTCAGATGGCTAAAATTATTGGTATTGACTTGGGTACAACCAACTCATGTGTTGCTGTACTTGAAGGCGATAAAGTTAAAGTAATCGAAAATGCGGAAGGCGCACGCACTACCCCATCCATTATTGCCTATAAAGATGGCGAAATTCTGGTTGGTCAAAGCGCGAAACGCCAAGCAGTAACCAACCCGAAAAATACATTATTCGCAATCAAGCGTTTGATCGGTCGTCGTTATGAAGATCAAGCGGTACAGAAAGACATCGGTCTTGTACCTTATAAAATCATCAAAGCAGACAATGGTGATGCTTGGGTTGAAGTTAACGATAAAAAATTGGCACCTCAACAGATCTCTGCTGAAATCTTGAAAAAGATGAAGAAAACTGCAGAAGACTATTTAGGTGAAACCGTAACTGAAGCGGTTATTACTGTGCCTGCTTATTTTAACGATGCACAGCGTCAGGCAACTAAAGATGCGGGTAAAATCGCTGGTCTAGACGTTAAACGTATCATTAACGAACCTACTGCTGCTGCACTTGCGTTCGGTATGGATAAAAAAGAAGGCGACCGTAAAGTTGCAGTTTATGACTTAGGTGGTGGTACTTTTGACGTATCAATCATTGAAATCGCAGACCTTGATGGCGACCAGCAAATCGAAGTGTTATCAACCAATGGTGATACTTTCCTTGGTGGTGAAGACTTTGATAACGCGTTAATTGAATTTCTGGTTGAAGAATTCAAGAAAGAACAAAGTGTGAACTTGAAAAATGATCCACTTGCGTTACAACGTTTGAAAGAAGCTGCTGAAAAAGCAAAAATCGAGCTTTCTTCATCAAATGCAACTGAAATCAATCTTCCATATATCACCGCTGATGCAACTGGTCCTAAACACTTAGTGATCAATGTAACACGTGCGAAACTTGAAGGTTTGGTTGCTGATTTAGTGGCGCGTACCATTGAGCCTTGCCGTATTGCGCTTAAAGATGCTGGGCTTTCAACTTCTGACATCTCTGACGTCATTTTGGTTGGTGGTCAATCTCGTATGCCGCTTGTACAACAAAAAGTACAAGAATTCTTTGGTAAAGAGCCACGTAAAGACGTAAACCCGGATGAAGCAGTTGCAATTGGTGCTGCGATTCAAGGTGCTGTATTGTCTGGTGACAAGAACGACGTACTATTGTTAGATGTAACCCCGTTAACACTGGGTATTGAAACTATGGGCGGCGTGTTGACTCCAATTATCGAGAAAAACACGACGATTCCTGCGAAGAAATCACAAGTGTTCTCTACAGCGGCAGATAACCAGCCTGCAGTAGATATTTCGGTTTACCAAGGTGAACGAAAAATGGCTCAACAAAATAAATTGTTGGGTAACTTCCAGTTAGGCGATATCCCACCTGCTCCACGTGGCGTACCGCAAATTGAAGTGTCATTTGACATTAACGCTGACGGTATCCTGAAAGTTTCTGCAAAAGACAAGAGTACTGGTAAAGAGCAATCGATCCAGATTAAAGCAAACTCAGGTTTGTCTGATGCTGAAATTGAAGCAATGATTAAAGATGCGGAAGCGAATGCGGAAGAAGATCGCAAGTTTGAAGAACTGGCGAAAGCACGTAATGAAGCGGATGCACTGATCTCTTCTGCACAAAAAGCAGTAAAAGATCTGGGCGAGCAAGTAACTGCTGATGAGAAAACTGCCGTTGAAACAGCAGTTTCTGAACTTGAAGCTGCAACTAAAGAAAATGATGTTGACGCTATTAAGGCAAAAACTGAAGCATTACAAAACATCATTATGCCAATCACCCAGCGTGCTTATGAAGCCGCTCAAGGTGCTCAGGGTGGTGCGCAAGGCTTTGATCCGAATGCTTTCCAGGGTGGTGATGCTGGTCAGCAACAAAAAGCTGATGACGGTGTCGTTGATGCTGAATTTACTGAAGTTAAAGATGATAAAAAATAATTTTTCACTTTAACTTTCAAAAAAACCGCGCTCAGGCGCGGTTTTTTCTTGTTTATAGTTTTAGGGTTTTCCGGTAAAAAGCCTTGCAATATTATGTATGGATATTACCCTGTCTAGTTACAGATCATTTTCATGATATGGTTAAGACAGCTAGAGGGGAACAAAGATGGATATTCAGGTGAGTTACTATCATATTCTGATTGAAGCAAATGATCATATCAGCACTATTGAGCAATCGCGTGATATTGAGTTATTTAATATTACAGACTTAAAGCCCTATCTTTATTCAGTACTGCTCCCCTACTTAAATGATTGTGCGATTGAACTTGAAGATGAAAATATTGAATTTAATGATATTTTACATTTCTCTATCAAGCAGACCTTGTTACCTATTGAACAGCTCATTGAAGAAGAACAAAAACTTTTGCCAAGTGATACTGAAATTACCATCACTGCATCTGAAATTTTAAATGACCATGAAGTTTGCCAAGATGTTACCGCCGTTATTATGGACTTGCTAGAGGCGATGATTACACCAGACGAAGATGATGAAATAATTTAAATTATTTTCCGACTTTTATATTCATGAAAAGCAGCGAAATATTTCGCTGCTTTAATTTTAGATTTTACTGCATAATATATTCAGCACGCAGAGCACGCAGAATTTGCTGCCCCGCCCGTCCGGTTGGATTTAATCCTAAACGTTGCTGTTCCTGACGAATGGCCTGCCGGGTTTTATCACCGATCAGTCCATCTACTGCCCCGATGTCATAACCCTTTCTTAATAAAAACTGTTGAATTTCACGCCGCTCCGCACGTGATGTTCCGGCATCATCGGTTGGCCAAGCCGTCAAAAAAGGTCCCTGTCCTTGTAAACGGTCAGACAAATGGGCAATCGCCAACCCATAACTTTCTGCCGCGTTATAACTATAAATTGCATCAAAATTTTTAAATACTAGAAAAGCCGGTCCATTTTCACCTGCCGGCATCATCAAACCTGCTGGTGTAGAACCTGAAAGGTTTCCCTGAACCAGTGCAGTACCATCAGTACGAGTTAATCCGCGATTTACCCAGCTGTTTAAAGCTTTTTTATTACGCCGCCCTTCTCCCTGTGCAGAAAAACCTGAAGGAAGTTTGACTTCAAATCCCCAAGGCATACCGGTTTGCCAGCCGCGTTTTTTTAGAAAGTTTGCTGTAGAAGCCAAGGCATCTATAGTACTTGAGACTAAATCACGCCGGCCATCTCCATCGAAATCGACCGCCAGTTCCTCATAGGTCGAAGGCATAAATTGGGTATGGCCAAAAGCGCCTGCCCATGAACCTTTTAATTGCTCTTCACGTAAATCTCCACGTTGTAAAATTCGCATGGCTGCAAAAAACTCGCCACGAAAATAACTTTGGCGCCGGCCTTCACAGCTTAATGTTCCAAGCGCTTGTAACAAGGGATAACTTCCTGAAATATCACCGAAGTTGCTCTCTACCCCCCATACTGCCACTACTGTTTCGGCTGGTACACCATAAGCTGCCTCAACACGCTTGAGTACCTCTGCATGCTGTGCCAGTTTTGTTCGGCCTGCCTGTACTCGCTCTTCATCCACCAGACCCGACAGATAATCCCAGATTGGTGTAGAAAACTCTGGCTGATAATTTAGCTTGTCGATTACTGAATAATCAGGTGTTAAAGATTGGGTATAACGGTCATAAGTACTTCCGTTTACTCCAGCAGATATAGCCTGTGAACGCAAGTTGCCCAGACATGCCTGAAAATTATTTTGTGGACTATAGGCATTTGAAATAGCAGATGTTGCTGTTACCGAAGTAGAACTCGATTGACCATTAATAATTAATTCAGCATTAACCTGAGACACGCTCAAAAAAGCGGTAGAAAAAATTAGAGCAAAGTGGCGCATAAGATCCTTATCACTTTGAATTTAAATTATTGTTTTTACCATAGCATTCTGAAGTCAAAATGGAAGTTTTGAAACGTAAATTTAAAGTCAAAATTTCCTGTTTTAAATTCATTTTAAATTTAAAAATTTTATCCACAACCCTTCAGCATTTAAATTTATAAAGATAGTTTTAAATTCAAATTAAAAATCCATCTTAAATTAATTTGAATTCAAATAATCTCTTTTAAATTTATAGATAATTATCAATACGAATGCACTGGCTAAAGAATGGTTACGCTCAACAAGATGAATTTTGAATTTATTTTTTTAGTTTTAAATTCAAAATTTATTTTCTAATTTTAAATTTAAAGTTTGTCCACAAGCCAACCGGCATGAAACTTTGAATTCAAACTTAAAATAGAAAATTTAAATTCAATAAAATGAATTCATAAATCTAAATTTAAATATTATTTCCCAATTTCATAAACTCTATATGTGAAGCTACTTTTTTCAGTTGAATATTGAGTTGATAAATTCAGTAACTATTGAAGAATCTGACGCGATTCAGATATTAAATAAAACTTAAAAAATTAAAGATATTCATAGCTAATAAAAAAGAGGCGCAATCATGCCGTAATGACAGCTATAAAAAAAGCGGTCACTAAAATGACCGCTTTTTTTAGCAACAGTTTAAGGTTTAAATGTTCATATCTTGAGTCAAGGCTAATGGCTCTGGCAATATTTTCGCCAGCTGACGGCATAGCTCTGTCAGCTCTGCATGATTAACTGGCATTAAGGTAATATGACCGAGTTTACGCCCCGGCCGTTCTTCCTTGTTATACATATGCAGATGCGCACCATTTAAAGCCAGTACCTGTGCGGCATCAGGATATCGCCCAATAATATTGACCATCACCGTAGGGCGAAGCACTTCTGTAGAACCGAGCGGTAGGCCTGCAACAGCACGTATATGGTTTTCAAACTGTGAACAGACTGCACCTTCAATTGACCAATGCCCCGAGTTATGTACCCTTGGCGCCATTTCATTGGCATACAGACCGGCTTCTGTCACAAATAACTCAAGTGTCAGTACACCTACATAGTTCAGATGATTCAGCAGCCGGGTAATATAATCCTGAGCAACCGGCTGTAACTGCTCACTATTCGGTGCAGGTATAATCGAATGTGACAAAATACCATGATGATGATGATTTTCAGCTAATGGCCAGCTCTTAACTTCACCATTCTGTCCACGTACCGCAATAATTGAAACTTCACGGGAAAATTTTACAAAGCTTTCTGCAATTAAAGATTTGGCCGGACCCAGTTCAGCCCAAGCCTGTTCAATCTGCTCTTGCTCGCGCAGTACAAATTGCCCTTTACCATCATAACCTCCAGTTGCCGTTTTCAGTACAATCGGTAGACCCAACTCGGTTACAGCCTGCTGTAGGCTCGACAAAGAATCTACTGCACGATACGGCGCTACTGGTATATCCAGCTGGTCAAACAGTGCCTTCTCTAGCAGACGGTTCTGAGCAGTAGCCAATGCTTGACGTGGTGGATAAAGCTGTTTGCTCTGCAAGAGAGTATCAACATCCGCGAGAGGCGTATTTTCAAATTCGAGGGAAAATACATCTGCACTTTCAATAAATTTTTCCAGACCCTGCACGTCATGCTCAGAAAAGACCTGACCCAATATTGCTGAAGGGCAGTTATGGTTGGCTTCAAAAAACGTACATTGAATGTTGAGTGGTAAGGCAGCTTGGGCCATCATGCGGCCGAGCTGGCCGCCACCAAAAATACCGATAGTCTTATTCATGATATCGATCCTGTCTTAACCCTGACCTGGAATATTATTACCCGCAACTTTTGCAGTTTGCGCTTCACGGAAGCCTGCTACATTTTTTGCAATTTCGGGACGGGTCAAACCCAGAATCTGGGCGGCCATAATAGCGGCATTGGCAGCACCTGCAGGGCCAATGGCCAAGGTACCGACTGCAATACCTGCCGGCATTTGTACAATAGACAACAGGGAATCTACACCATTTAGAATTGAGGACTTAACCGGAACACCCAGTACAGGTAGATCGGTTTTGGCTGCACACATTCCAGGTAAATGTGCAGCTCCACCAGCTCCTGCAATAATGACCTGAATCCCACGATCGCGAGCTGTTTCAGCGTATTCAAACAGACGGTCTGGAGTACGGTGTGCAGAGACGACTTCAGCTTCAAAAGGGACACCAAGCTGCTTGAGCATATTGGCAGTATGTTCGAGGGTAGCCCAATCCGATTGGGAGCCCATGATAATTCCGACTAGGGGTTGAGCGTCAGTTGCGACCGCATTCATTGCTAATGTTCCAGAGACTAGGTAAAAAGAGATCTCGACCAGAGCCAAGCTTTAAATGAATAAGTAGCCCTCTATTATAGACTGATTTTTGCGCTCACGACCATTTAACCTTATAGCTGCTGGCTGTTTTTTATGATTTTTCAGGAAGCAGCCGAGAAACTTTATTAAAATAGTTAAAAAATTCTTACTGGCTGCGAAAGATAAAATAAACACAGCCTAACAGACATAAACCTGCCCATAAATAGTCCAACTTAAACGGCTGCTTAAACAGAAAAATCATGAAAGGAACAAATACCAGTAAGGTGACTACTTCTTGGGTAATCTTCATTTGGCCCAAGCTCCATCCATACTGGGATAAAAGACGTGTTGCCGGAATCATAAAACTGTATTCAAGCAGTGCAATCAGCCAGCCAAATAAAATAGCCTGCCATAACGGTACACCATGTAAAAATTTTAAATGCCCATACCAGGCCAGAGTCATAAAGCAGTTCGAAATAATCAATAACAGCAGGGGCAGGTACAGGTTTGGATTCATGGGTATTTATACAAGACGGTACAGGAGAGTAAAGACTTTAATCTATTTGAAAAATTCGACAAATATTTTAACCAGATTTTTTATCGTAATAATTTAATAGCGGGGCAACAGTAATCAGATCTGATAAAAAATCCCTGAAAGCCTTATAACGACTATAAGAACAACTATCTTTTCATGAATAGCCTTGCTATCGTTGCTGACAATTTTAATCGATCACGACAACAACACGATAAGATCAAGTGATGTGTCAAAAGTAGTAGAGAGGGTGAGTTATGCATCTGCATATTTTAGGTATTTGCGGCACATTTATGGGATCACTGGCACTTCTGGCACGTGATCTTGGGCATACTGTGACCGGTTCAGACCAGAGTGTCTACCCGCCAATGTCTACCCAGCTTGAGAATGCGGGCATTACCTTAATGCAGGGCTATAATCGCAGCCATTTACAGCCACATCCCGATCTGGTCATTGTGGGCAACGCCATGAAGCGTGGAATTGATGCTGTTGAATATATGCTAGATGCCGGTCTGCCTTATATTTCGGGACCACAGTTTCTGGCTGATCATGTATTGCAGGGTAAACATGTACTCGGTGTCGCGGGTACTCATGGTAAAACCACCACCACCACCATGCTGGCTTGGGTACTGGATCAGGCCGGTTTAAATCCCGGTTTTCTAATTGGCGGTGTGCCCCTTGGATTTAGCCAGAGCGCACGGCTGGGCGGGGGCAAGTACTTTGTAGTCGAGGCAGATGAATATGATTCGGCTTTCTTCGATAAACGCTCCAAGTTCGTTCATTATCATCCTAAAACAGCAATCCTGAATAACCTCGAATTTGACCATGCCGATATTTTTGATGATCTGGCTGCCATTCAAAAACAGTTTCATCATCTGGTGCGCACCATTCCAAGCACTGGCCGGATTATTGCGCCTATTACTGAAACCCATATTGATGAAGTACTGAAAATGGGCTGCTGGACACCTGTTATACGTACCGGTTTGGATACCGATACCCAAGCCGAACTCTATGCAGAACTAATTCAAGCAGATGGCAGCCATTTTAAGGTGCTGGAGCAGGGTAAGGTTATTGCTGAAGTTCAATGGTCCATGACAGGCCAGCATAGTGTTGCCAATGCTTTGGCTACCATTGCTGCTGCACAGCATGTGGGTGTCAGTATTGTTCAGGCGTGTGAAGCACTGTCCAGTTTTGGGGGTGTCAAACGCCGTATGGAGCTGCTGGGTACGCTCAGGGGTATCGAAGTTTATGATGACTTTGCACATCATCCCACTGCAATTGAAACGACACTGGATGGTGCTCGTAAACGTCTGGGTGAACGGCGCCTTTGGGCGGTTATTGAACCGCGTTCAAATACTATGCGTATGGGTAGCCATAAAGACGGACTGGCCCACTCGGCCCGCCTGGCAGATGAGGTAATCTGGTATCAGCCAGAAGGCCTGGACTGGGATCTGCAACCTGTAGTCGAGGCTGCTCCAAATAAGTCACAGGTGAGCCGTTCTCTGGATGAAATTATCCAGCGTATAGTTCAGGAAGCAGGTGAGGGTGATGCTGTGGTGATTATGTCGAATGGCGGGTTTGGCGGACTGCATCAGAAACTGTTGGCAGCATTACAAAGCTAAACTGAAAGAGCGGGTTAACACCCGCTTTTTTATGACTCTCTACTGTAGTGATGCATCCTGCCTGAGTGCCTTACGCAGAATTTTGCCCACCGTTGATTTAGGCAGTTCATGCAGAAATTCGATATAGCGTGGCTGTTTGTAGCCGGTTAAATTTTCTCGGGCATAAGACTGGATTTCCTCTGCTGTTAAAGACTGTTCTTTTTTGACAATAAAAGCTTTTGGTACTTCCCCAGATTTTTCATCTGCTACCCCAATCACTGCAACTTCCAGCACTTTGGGATGCTGTGATAATACAGCCTCGATTTCATTGGGAAAGACATTAAAACCTGAAACCAGAATCATATCTTTTTTACGGTCAATAATTCGTACATAGCCTTTTGCATCCATGACGCCAATATCGCCACTGCGGAAAAACCCGTCTACTGTCATAACTTTTGCTGTTTCTTCAGGTAGATTCCAGTAACCTTTCATTACTTGCGGTCCCCGTATAGCGATCTCGCCTTTTTCACCTTGTACCACTTCTTGGCCTCTATCATCCAGAATTTTGATTTCTGTTGCCGGGAGTGGAATGCCAATTGAACCACTGAATGTAGTGGATGCTGGAGGGTTAAATGTAGCCACTGGTGATGTTTCAGACAGACCATAGCCTTCACGGATCATGCAGCCGGTAATTCTCTGCCAGGCATCCGCAGTAGATTTGAGTACAGTCATGCCGCCGCCTGTAGTGATGCGCAGCTGGCTATGGTCGAGTGTTTTAAACTCCTGATGATTAATAAGCGCATTGAACAGGGTATTTACTGCTGGAAAAACTGCAGGCTGATATGTTTTAAAACAATGCACCAGATCAGACAGATCGCGCGGATTGGCTACCAGCACCGTGGCATAGCCTTTATTTAATGTACTGTGCAATAAACACACGGTAAAGGCAAAAATATGATACAGCGGAAGGGCACAGATCGTGACTTCATCTGCATAGGCATCCCGGTCACCGAAATAACTGCAAAATACTGCATTATTTTGCAGCAGATTGGCAATAATATTACGATGTGTCAGCTCTGCACCTTTAGAAACTCCAGTCGTTCCACCTGTATATTGCAGTACTACAGTATCCTCTTGATCAAGCTTGGGACGAAGATAGGTCTCCGGTAAAGTTTCAGAGAGAATATCTTTTAAACTGAATATTTGTGCTTCCTGCTGGCTTTCAGGTTTTTCAGCAGGATCAACCAGCAAATCTGGCGCAGCTGTAATCACCACATACTGTATAGCAAGCTGATCTTTGACCTGCTGGTAGACAGGCATAAACTGGTCGAGCAGTACCAGTACAGAGGCACCTGCGTCATGAAGCTGATGCTGTAATTCACGTGCGGTATAAAGTGGATTGATATTGACCAGTATATAACCGGCCCGGATGACAGCCAGTGACACAATCGGATACTGAATGATATTCGGCATCATCACTGCTATGCGGCTACCTTGAGGTAGTTGAAGATGTTGTAAAAAGCTGGCAAATTTACGGCTATATTGCTCAATCTCGTCGAAAGAGAATTTTTTATCTTTAAAAATAAATGCAGTACGCGAGCTAAATTTCTGAAAACTATGTTCCCAGAAATCCAGTAAAGTCACATGTCGTGCAGGTAGTTGAATAGTTGGGGCAATATTCCATTGTTTGTATTCATTTGACCAGACATTCTCTGTCATTGCTCTATCCTTTATTGTGCGCTTTAGATCAAAGCAGTTTTCTATTCAGAATTATTATTTTTCAATCAGGCTATTCTCATGGAGCTAGTTACTGCTCATTGCGAGCAGCTTCAAAATGATCTTTATATTTGAATTTTAAAAACAGGTGTGAATTACACACCTGTCGAGTCAAAGTCATTAATCAAACTTGAACTGTTCCGGATTAAGTTCAAATAGGGTATCCATTCCAGAACGGATCATTGCCGCATGGGTTAAGGTACGGTTTAGAATGCGGCTATAATAAAACTGCGCCGTAGCTACCTTGGCCGGATAGTAAGGATCTGTATCGCCCTGAGCAATTTTATCTTCCGCTACAATCGCCATTTTTGCCCACAAATAGGCAAATACGGTGTATCCGGAGAAATAAAGATAATCGACTGCTGCGGCACCAATTTCTTCTGGTCTCTGCTGCATTTTATCCACCACGTCTCTGGTCAGTTCTAACCATTCCTTGACTAGCTGCTCAAGCTGCTGCACCTGAGCAGAGAACTTATCGTGCTGCTGATGCTGCGCAGTAAACTCCTGAATTTCATCGGTCAGGGCTTTGAGCAAGTTACCTTTAGAACCAATTACCTTACGTGCCAGCAGGTCAATTGCCTGAATTTCGGTTGTTCCTTCATAAAGACAGGCGATCCGTGCATCACGAGCAATTTGTTCCATTCCATGTTCAGCGATATAACCATGTCCGCCAAAAATCTGCATCCCATGCTTGGCCGACTCTACCCCCGTTTCGGTCATGAATGCTTTGGCGATTGGGGTTAAAAGGGCAAGTTTGTTTTCTGCCTGTTTCTTTTCATCTTCATCATTTGAAAACTCGGCCATATCGACATAAGTAGATAAGTAATAGGCAAGGGCACGCGAGCCTTCTGCAAAGACTTTTTGAGTTAATAGCATTTGGCGTACTGCCGGGTGCACAATTATCGGGTCAGCCGGCAGTTCTGGGTGCTGGGGTCCAGCCAGAGAGCGCATTGCCAGGCGTTCTCTGGCATATGCCAGTGCGCCCTGATAAGAAGCTTCAGAAGCAGCCAGTCCCTGAATTGCAGTGCCGATCCGTGCCGAATTCATAAAGGTAAACATGCAGTTTAGGCCCCGGTTTTCCGGCCCAATCAGAAAGCCTTTAGCCTGATCAAAATTCAGTACACAAGTCGCATTTCCATGAATACCCATTTTATGTTCAAGTGCACTACACACCACGCCATTACGTTCGGCAATATTCCCGTCCGAATCCAAATTAAACTTAGGTACGATAAACAGGGAGATTCCTTTGGTACCCGCAGGAGCATCTGGTAAACGTGCCAGTACAATATGAATAATATTTTCAGCCAGGTCATGTTCCCCAGCAGAAATAAAGATTTTTTCACCACTGATAGCATAACTGCCATCCGCATTGGGCACTGCTTTGGTCCGGATCAGACCCAGATCAGAACCCGCATGGGATTCGGTCAGGCACATAGTACCTGTCCATTCCCCCGAAATCAGCCGGGTAAGGTAGTGCTGCTTCTGCTGTTCGGAACCATGATGTTCAATAGTGCGCATGGCTCCATGTGAGAGTCCAGGGTACATGCCCCAAGCCCAGTTGGTTGAAGTAATGATTTCTGAAATTGCAATACGGAATAGGGTAGGGAAGCCCTGCCCGCCATACTGCTCATCGCCAGTGAGTGAAGTAAAACCCAGCTCGACATATTTTTTATAGGCATCTTTAAAACCGTCTGGCGTGGTTACTACACCATTTTCCAGCTTGCAGCCCTGCTGGTCACCAATACCGTTAAGTGGTAAAAGTTCGTTCTGGCAAAAATCTGCTGCAGCTTCCAAGTACTGCTCTAATATCTCTGCACTAAAGTTATCTTGGGCAGCCGGATATTGTTGATAGCTCTGTTCAAAGTTTAAAAAATCATTGAGAACAAATTTCATGTCGCGTAGCGGTGCAATATAATTCGGCATCGGCCATATCCTTATCGGGTTTGTAGTCTGAATTTCTATCTGTACGGCTCAAGCTATTTGTAAATAATATTTCGCACTGTGAAATTCAGTTATGTTTTATTCCATCATAATTTAAGAAATCTTGAAAATCCAGTGAAGCATAAGAATAGCTATTACAAAAAATTTCATATCAAGAAATTAAATTTTAGCTAAAATTTTTAAATATACTCAGAAAAGCAGTCATCTTATTTTTACTAATCAAGTGGCTTAGGATTTACTTTAAATAAGCTGCACTTCTTATTGGTTCTATTGGATGAGACAGGCTGTGCCATTAGCTGACTAGAAACGATAACCAATCTTTAATCCATAGCCGATAGAATGGTTATCTTTAAATTCGCTGACATAGTATTGACTTCCTGCCTGTGCACCGACTTGCCCCTTGGCGTCTCCAAGCCAGGTATATTTCATTCCTCCAGAAATAAAATATGACGTGACAGGGCTATATTGAAAGCCCAGTCCAATATTGTAATAACCTTTTATTGGACCGCCCGTAGATACATATTCTCCAGCACCGGAATCCCATCCTATAGAAGCAGAACCATTCCATTTGGAGCTAAAACGCTGTCCAATACCTAAATTCGCTGACCACTGGTCATGAAAATAGCGCACCAGATTAAATCCCTCCGGCCGGCTGGGCGTAGAAAGCACACCGACTATTTCAGATATTGCGCCAAAGCGGTAAGGTTGAAATGCGAAGTCATCCCAGTTTACCCAGCGCACATTACCAAACAGAAGAGTGCCCGGCCGTAAACCAGTCTGGAACTCAAAATTAAGCGAAGCCGGTGATTCAAATTTGGTGGTTCCAGACTCCCCTGCAGAAGGTAAACGGGCAACGATACTATTAATGGCAGCCTGCTGCTCCGGAGAAATCTGGCCAAGAGCTACCAGCTGTTGCAGATAATTGCCCACATAATCTCGTCCGGACCGGGTACTCAGCATATCAATCAGTGGTGCTTCTTCGATGGCATTAATCTTGTGGGTGATTGCAGAGCGGTAAGTTAAGGAAGTCCTGATAGCCTTTTCAGGAATCTGGTAGGCGAAGCCGGCAAGCCAGCCCCAATCTCCTGTTTCCTCGGCCTGAAAGTTATAACCGTTATATAAGCTGTAAGTGGCCCCCCGCAGTTGAATATCGCTTTTAAAAGTCTGATAAACCGGCCCTGCATAAATATTCCAGTTTTTATTGGGCTGATAGCCCATGATCCAGCTCAAATTTTGTGTATTTACCTGTGACAGGGTTTGTCCCTCAGGTATCTGACCATCTGTAGCCTCAGCCAGACTGCCAGTTGTAATTCCTGGCAGTACCACCTGATCCTGCGGAGTAGCAGTGAAACTGTTATTTCCTGAGTATTCACTGTCTGAAGCAAAAGGCTGATCATAAATCAGGCCAAATGAAAATTGTGGTGCAAGCTGCAATTTGAATGCAGCCGCCGGTCGATAATCAGTATTGGCAATATCATCAATCATACGGTCAGTATTTGTCGTGCCAGCCTCTTGGCCCTTGAGTGTAGTATCACTGACCGTTAAAGTGGCTTCAAAGTAATTGCCCGGCTGTAAAAAACTGGAGATTGATTGGCCAGTACGGTCAAATGCTGCCGCATGAAGTGTTGGGCTAAATAATGTTCCAATTACTGTAGCGATTACTGTCTTTCTCATTCTTGTGATCCTTTTCTTATATGGAATCTGATCGGTTATTGATCATGGTTTTTTATTTATAAAAATTCTTCTTAATCTGTTAATTTGTCTTGCATTTTTAATAAAAAATCTAATTAAAAGTAGATTTTTGCTTTGTGAATTCTTTTTTAATCAGCTTTTTGCGGATCATATAAGCGGTCTTTAATAAATAACAACGGAATCAGGCCACATAGAAAATAAGCAGCCCCCATTACCAGAAGGCCGGTTCCAATAGAGCCATTCTGAGCAAAAATACCAATTGTAACAGGCGCAAAAATTGCTCCAATTCGCCCGACATTAAATGCACCGCCAACCGCTTTTCCACGAATAGATGTTGGAAAACTTTCGGTCATGTAAGTAGCATTAATAGCAAATGGCATACCGTACAGAAAACCGAACAGCAACATCAGCCATAAAATATTGGCAGGTGTATTAAGGTAGACCAGAACAGGAATAAACAGCGCCGTACCCATGGTTCCAAAAGCAAAAACTACACGGCGTCCCCAACGGTCGGCGACCATCCCTGCTACAACCTTGGCAAAGATCATGATCAGGAATGTACCGATCATATACATGGTCATCTCTTTAAACTTGATGCCGACTTCGGCCTCAAGATAAGATGGTAACCAGTTACTCATACCGTAATAACCAAACTGTAATGCACCCGCGCTTAATGACCAGAGTAAAAACATCTTGCGGTGTTTTCTCTCTTTAAATATATCTTTATATGGATTGGTGGTTTTTATAGTTTGTGCCAGCTGTTCGGCTTTCTTCAGCTTTAAGGCAATGGATTTTTTCCAGGATTCCGGCTCTGGTACCATAAAATGAATCAGAACCGAGAGAAAGATGGGAACGATAGTAATCCAGTACAGCATTCGCCAGCCATAAGCCGGAATAATCCAGCCGGCTAACAGTGTGGCCACCAGAGATCCCATAGTGAAACCGGTCATTAGCGCCGCAAGTACCGTAGTCCGGTATTTGGTAGGCACATATTCTGACATTAAGGTATTACAGGCAATGTATAATGAACCCAGTCCGACCGCAGCCAGCGTTCTTAAAATAACAAACTGATAATAGGAGTCTGCAAAACCTAATGCACAGGATAGAACAGATGAAATTACCAGATAAATCACAATAATACGTACCCGGCCAAAACGGTCACAGGCCCAGCCGCCAATCAGGCCACCTACTGCACTGCCAATCAATGACCAGCTGCCCAAGGCACCTACCTGAATCGAGGTCAATCCGAATTCGGCTTTAAGACTGGTCAGGCTATAGGCTAAAAATGCAATATCAGCGCCATCGACCAGTAAAACCAGAAATGAAAATATAAATGCGGTCATCCAGACCTTTTTAGCAGGTGGTACTGAAACCTCTTCTATTATTAAAGGTGAAACCTTTTCCATATTAAATTTTCCTTATTATCTTTATTGCTTACAGCAAATTATTGTTTTGGTTATTAAACAGCGATTAGAAGTGATGTCATATAGTTAGATATACCGGTGATAGAACAGGCTCATCAAATTCCTAATATTTTTTCTAGTTTTCCTCCTGGGCTGTAGAGGCTTATCTTTATGGTTTCTGCTATTGCGTCACTGCAGCAGCTTTTGTCTTGAATTAAGTTTTTATATGAGTCGGATATTAATGAAATAAACCAGCTTCAGATGAATCCAAAATTTTATTTCATAATACGAAATATAAAATCATATTCCCATAAACTGCTCAAGTGTTTTTCCTAAAACACTACAAAGAAGCCAAGAATGCCTATTAAGCTAAGTTTTTATTAAAAAAGCATTGCATTGGCTATAGAATAAACTTATTTTTAATAAAACATATTTCCGCATAACGAAACAATGGAGATAAAATGGAACAGGTCGTTCAGGTTGAATATTTAAAATCCTATGTAGCTGTAGTTAAAATTCACCGTCCAGAAGCAAAAAATGCCTTAAATACCCAAGTGAGGATTCAGCTGGCACAAATCTTTAATCAACTCAGCGATGACCCGGAAATTCGTGCCATTGTATTGACAGGCGGAGAACAGGACTTTGCAGCAGGCGCAGATTTAAAAGAGTTGGCAAATGCTCATGCAGTTCAGATGATGCAACGTCGCAGTGAGCGTTACTGGCAGGCAATTGCCAGCTGTCCAAAACCGGTCATTGCTGCAGTCAATGGCTATGCCTTGGGTGGAGGCTGTGAGCTGGCCATGCATGCAGATATTATTATTGCCAGCCAGACAGCGGTATTTGGACAACCAGAGGTAAAAGTTGGTGTAATGCCAGGGGCAGGTGGTACCCAGCGTCTGTTCCGTGCGGTAGGCAAATTCCAGGCCATGCGCATGATATTGACTGGCTGTCTGGTTCCAGCTCAAGAAGCCTTACAAATGGGCTTAGTGTCCCAGTTAGTTGAAGAAGACAATGCGATTCCAGCTGCCCTCAAAATGGCTGAATCCATAGCTAAATTGCCTCCTGTCGCGCTGGAACAGATTAAAGAAGTTGCGCTGATGGCCGAAGATGTACCTCTTCATGCGGGCCTGGCGCTAGAGCGTAAATCCTTCCAGTTACTCTTTGATACCGAAGACCAGAAAGAAGGCATGCAGGCTTTTATTGAAAAACGAAAACCAAATTATCAGGGTAAATAATTCAGGGATAGAAACATGAGTATTCAAATTCAGCAGATCGGAATTATTGGCACAGGTACTATGGGCGCAGGTATTGCCCAGATTGCAATCCAATCTGGCCACGATGTAATACTGTTTGATGCCAAGGCAGGGGCTGCAGAGCAAGCCAGAGAAAAACTCGGCAAGACTTTAAATACGCTGGCCAGTAAAGGAAAATTCAGTCAGGAAAAAGCCAATCAGGATTTGAGCCATCTTAGTATAGCGACCGAATTGGAACAGCTCAAAAACTGTGACCTGATTGTTGAAGCAATTGTTGAAAATCTTGAGGTCAAGCAGCAGCTCATGCAGCAGCTAGAAAGCCTGGTGGGTACACAAACCATTCTGGCTTCTAACACCTCTTCTTTATCTATTACTGCAATTGCTGCTGGCTGCAAGCGTCCTGAACAGATCGTGGGTTACCATTTCTTCAACCCTGTACCGCTGATGAAAGTTGTCGAAGTCATTCAGGGCTTCAATACCCGTGAGGATATTGTAGATGCACTCATGCAGCTTTCTGTCAAAATGGGTCATCATCCGGTTAAAGCACAGGATACCCCGGGTTTTATCATTAATCATGCGGGCCGAGCCTTTGGCAGTGAGGCCTATGCCATGCTGATTGAAAATGTGGCTTCAGTGTCCGAGCTTGACCGGATTTACCGTGATGGTATCGGTTTTAAAATGGGTCCATTTGAACTGGTAGACCTGACCGGGATGGATGTCTCCCATCCGGTGAGTGAGTCAATTTATCATCAGTACTATGAAGAAGCCCGTTATCGTCCAAGTGTTATTACCCGGCAGCGATATATAGCCAAACAGCTGGGCAGAAAGACCGGTAAAGGTTTTTATGACTATACGACTGGTGAAAAGCAGGGAGAAGACCCGGCAGTTTTTGTAGAAAAGCTGGATCAGTATCCAACTGTCTGGATTGCAGCAGACCTTGAAAAAGACCAGAGTATTTTAAAAGATTATCTGGAACAGCAGGGCGTAACGCTAGAAACAGGTCCAGAGCCTTCTGAACAGGCTTTAGTGCTCATTGCCAGCTATGGTGAAGATGCAACGACTGCGGCCTTACGCTATCAGGTAAATCCGAAACAGGTAGTGTGTATTGACCTGCTATACGGTTTTAATAAACATCGTACTCTTATGCCAACCCTCATCACTGACTCAAAACATAAGACAGCAGCACATTCCATTTTTAATCTGGATGGCACTTCACTTAGCATGATTCAGGAAAGTACCGGCTTCGTAGCACAGCGTGTACTGGCCATGATCGTTAATCTGGGCTGTGACATTGCCCAGCAGGGTGTGGCCAGTGTTGAGGATATTAACGCTGCAGTACGTCTGGGTCTGGGCTATCCTTATGGCCCGATTGAATGGGGTGACAAGTTGGGAGCAGATAAAATTCTGCTTATTCTGGACCGTATGTCTGCAATTAGCCGTGATCCACGTTATCGTCCGAGTGCATGGTTACGCCGTCGTGTTCAGTTAAAACTGCCATTGGTCACGACTGTATAATCCTTTAAAGTCTCTCAGGTACTGCTTGTAGCAGCAGTACCTGTTCAGATACAAGACTCAGACAGCTACATCAGCAAAACTTTTCTCACGCTGAAACATGGTAGCTACGTAAGAGCAGACTGGAATAATCTTGACCTGTTTCTCACGTGCATAAGCAACTGCAGCATCAAGCAGTTCGCGTGCCACGCCTCGGCCACGTGCTGCCGGACTGACCCAGGTATGATCAATAGCAAATTTGTCCTCACCCTGCCACACATAAGTCAGCTCGCCCAAGCGTTCGCCATTTTCAGGAATAATAAAGGCACCGCGCTGGTCATTTTCATAATGCTGAACTTCCATACTTTTCTCCTTCATGAATCTTGTCAATTTGTTTTAACATGCCACATCCAGACAACAATTACCGTTGATTTGAGTTATTTTTTTAAATTGCACTTTGTTAAAAAATGTGCAACTCTACACATATTCAAATAGAGCATTCTATTTGAGACAGAATTTTAGTTTGACAAGGGGAGTAGCCTCCTCCAAGCGTAGCCGATAGTTTTTTATCGCGTTCGGTTGCGTGTCAGATATCGTCAATACACTTTGCAAAAAGTCGGTATCTGAGCATCAGGATGTTCTAACCCTGGTGTAGGCAAGACCTTGATCATGTTGACACAGATGAATAAACACATCTGGCAGCAGGTCAAGGTTTTTTTGTGCCCGTATGCCGGATGAGGAGATAGTGATGGAATCAATCGGCAGTATGGGATTGTATCTGGTATTTTTTGCCATAATTGCAGTCATGCTTTTGGTAGATTTTTTAGGTTTCAGACAGCATCAGGATCAGCCTGTTCCTATGAAGCAGGCTGCGTGGTGGAGTGCAGCCTGGGTAACCATTTCAGTGATTTTTGGTGCAGGTCTCTGGTTTTATCTGCAACAGAGCAGCGGAATTGAAATAGCCAACCAGAAAACCATGGAATACTTTACCGGTTATCTACTGGAAAAATCATTGGCTATTGATAATGTGTTCGTCTGGCTAATGATTTTCTCGGCATTTGCCATTCCACCTGCTTTGCAGAAACAGGTCCTGCTTTATGGGGTTCTGGGCGCAATTATCCTGCGGACCATTTTTATCTTTATTGGGGCATGGATGGTACAGGAGTTTTCCTGGGTACTTTATATCTTCGGTGCCTTCCTGGTATATACCGGCTATAAATTTCTGAAAGGGCAAGATGATGACCCCAATATTGAAGAGATGGCCTTACTGAAATGGCTGCGTAAGCATTTTCGTATTACCCCGCAGCTCGAAGGTCATAAATTCTGGGTACGTAAACAGGGCCAGTTATGGTTGACGCCGCTCTTCGTAGTATTGATTCTGGTTGAGTTCTCTGATGTAATTTTTGCAGTAGATTCTATTCCGGCAATCTTCGCAGTCACCAGTGATCCGTTTATTGTTCTTACAGCAAACCTGATGGCGATTCTCGGTTTACGTGCCATGTTCTTTCTTCTATCTGGTGCTGCAGTAAAAATGCATTACCTTCCTTATGGTTTAGGTGTAATCCTGCTGTTTATTGGCGCAAAAATGCTTCTGCTTGACGTATTCCATATGCCAATCTGGATTTCTCTAGGCTTTATTGCAGTTGTGCTCACCATTACCGGCTGGATGTCATACCGTTATAACCAAAAGCAGCTACCACAATAGTCCACAGATAGTTTAAACGGTTAAGGCTCTGACTTAACCGTTTTACGCATTATAACGGTATACAGTCGCTGAGAGTTACGGTTAAAATCGGTTGAAAAAAGTATAACTTGCAGGTTTTAACCATGTCTTCACTTCCCATTTCCACAGCCATTCGCGGGCGTTTTCTAGATATTCGGCAGATTGTAGCCCAGCCTACCGATCTGGCTCATCAGGTCCGTTATTTAGAAGATGGCCTGCTGATTACAGAACAGGGAAAAATAGTCTGGTTTGGCCCGTGGCAAGAGGGTCAGACCCAATTACCTGCCGGTATTCTGGTAGAACATTATCCTGAACAGTTGATTGTTCCTGGCTTTATTGACACCCATATACATTATCCGCAAAGTGAAATGGTCGGTGCATATGGCGAGCAACTGCTGAGCTGGCTTAATACTTATACATTTCCAACTGAAATGCAGTTTGAAAATCCTGAACATGCCAGCAAGATTGCCCATTTTTTTATAGAAGAACTGCTTAGAAATGGAACCACCACTGCATTGGTTTTCTGTACGGTGCATCCGCAATCAGTAGATGCATTATTTGAGCAGGCAGCACAGTACCAGATGCGGCTCATTGCAGGTAAGGTCATGATGGACCGTAATGCACCCGAAGCACTTTGTGACACGGCCCAGAGCAGCTATGAAGATAGCAGGGCACTCATTGAAAAATGGCATGGCAAGGGCCGGGCACTCTATGCTATTACACCACGTTTTGCGCCTACCTCTACACCGAAACAATTGCAGCTGGCGGGGAAATTAAAAACAGAATTTCCGGATGTCTATATACATACCCATTTGAGTGAAAATCTGGATGAAATTGCTTGGGTAAAAGAATTGTTCCCTGAGCAGCAGGGTTACCTGGAGGTTTATCATCATTACGGGCTGACTGGAGAACGCAGTGTATTTGCACATTGTGTTCATCTGCAGGAGCAGGAATGGGACTGTCTGCACCAGAGTAAATCTGCAATCGCATTCTGCCCAACATCGAACCTGTTTTTAGGAAGCGGGCTGTTTCCATTGTCTAAAACCTGGCAAAAACAGGTAAAGGTTGGCCTCGGGACTGATATTGGTGCAGGTACATCATTCAGCCTGTTACAGACAGCCAATGAAGCATATAAAGTCCAGCAGTTACAGGGCAACAAGCTCTCTGCGCTTGAGGCTTTCTACCACGCTACACTGGGGGGCGCACGTGCATTGAACCTAGAGGACAAACTGGGTAATTTCGATTTAGGTAAAGAAGCTGACTTTATAGTACTCGACCTGAAGGCAACAACTTTACAGAAACTGCGTCAGGAACATAGCAAGGGACTAGAAGACAGCCTGTTTGCCCTGTTTACATTAGGAGATGATCGTAATGTTGAAGCAACCTATATCTATGGACAAAAGGCCTACAGCAAAGCAGAACCAGTCTAGAGTTCCTGGTAGCAGTCTTTTTAAATGGGGAGTATTGGCTTTAGCCTGTGCAGTCCTGCTCAAGTCTGATCGGCCCTCAACTAACAGATAATTCACATTCTGGCTTCTGAAAAGGATGCACAGAATGAAAAATTGCATTAAAATTTCCCTATTCGAGGTGTTGCAGGTCAACACCTTTTTTATTTTTCCATTTTACTCGTTTTTAGGGATCTGCCCATGACCATTGAAATGAGCGTATTGATTTCTGCTGAAGAGATTCAGGCAAAAGTCAAAGAGCTTGGTGCAAAAATTGATGCTCACTATGCACAAAGTGACCGGGAACTGGTTCTGATCGGACTGTTACGTGGCTCGGTCATTTTCATGGCAGATTTATGCCGTGCCATTCATAAACCACATGAACTGGACTTTATGACTGTCTCCAGTTATGGGGGAGGCACTACTTCAAGTCGTGATGTAAAAATCCTGAAAGATCTGGACGGGGAAATCCGGGGTAAAGATGTTCTGGTAGTCGAGGATATTATCGACTCAGGCAATACCCTGAGTAAAGTTCTAGAAATCCTGCAAACCCGTAATCCTAATTCAATTGAGCTCTGCACCTTGGTAAGCAAACCATCACGCCGTGAAATTGAACTTGAAGTTAAATTTTTAGGCTTTGAAGTAGAAGATAAATTTATTGTTGGCTATGGTCTGGATTATGACCAGAAGTATCGACATATTCCTTTTATTGGGGAAATTGGTCTTTAGTTTTCTAAATTCCTGATACTTAAAAGTGGCCTATGGCCACTTTTTTTATACGTTCTTTAGCAGTTTTATCGTATTGATGCCCTAGCGGCACAAAAACTCAACAGGAAGTAGCATTATGGCACTTTTTAAAATTTGATACGTGCTCAATGATAATAAGCGTACATGTTCCAGACATCACATCAGAAAAGATAAGAAGGAGAACGCGTATGTGGTCACTTATTGTTGCTATTATCGTCGGTTTCATTGCAGGGCTAATTGCACGGGCAATTCACCCAGGTAATGACAAGGCAGGCTTTATCGTTACCACTTTATTAGGGATCGCTGGTGCACTGGTGGCTACCTATGGTGGCCGTATGCTCGGCCTTTATGATGAAAACTCGGCTGCAGGCTTTATCGCATCAGTCGTGGGTGCATTGATCATCCTGTTTATTTATAACATGATTACCAAGCGTTCACGTGTAAATCATCATCCTTAAATAATTTAAAAATTAAAATAAAAAAGCACCGTTTCCGGTGCTTTTTTATGGCTATAGCTTATAAGCCAAATTCCTGCCAAGCCTGTTCAATCTGTTCCGCCGGATAAGCCCCCATCAGTTTAAAACCGTTTGAGAAAATGATTGCCGGAGTACCTTGCAAGCCCAGTGATTTTCCCAGACTCAAATTCCGCTCAATCGGATTAGTGCAATTGGTATTGGCAGTGGGCTGTATTCCTTTAACTAACAGGTTTTGCCAAGCCACTGTACGGCTATCCGAACACCATACCTGTTTAGCCGGTTTTACCGACTGTGGTTTGATCGGATAAATAAAAGTATAAATCGTCACATTATTAAGTTTGGCAAGCTCAGTCTCAAGCTTTTTGCAATATGGACAATTTGGGTCAGAAAAAACAGCAAGTTGACGCTTGCCGCTGCCTCGCACTGTTTTAATCGCATCCTGTAAAGGCAGCTGTTTCCAGTCAATACTATTTTGCTTAAGCACCAGATCTTTGGTTAGATTCTGCTGATCCTTAAGACGTATCATGGAACCAACCAGAATATGATTGGCTTCTTCACCCACGTAAACTACTTGGCCATCTAGCACTGCACTATAGATTCCATTCATCTCAGTAGACTGAATCTGCTCAAATTTCAGGTTAGGATAATGCTGCTTTAAATTATTCTGTACTGACTCTACATTGGCAAAGCAGCTACTACTGAGTATTCCAGCTAGCGCTAGCATTAATAATTTTTTCATGCGTGGATGGCTCATTTTAGGTTAATCCTGCCTGATTCTAATCTTTTGGCTCTTTTTAAACATATTTTTAACAAAATATTTTAACTAACTAAGGAAGGTTTCACGTGGAACATCTACAACGGCATATTGATTTCAACCGAAATATGCCCCACTTCCTCATGAATACTTAATGCATCACGAACCTGATCAGCATTCAGGTCATCTTGAGTTTCCAAAGCCAAAATACAGGCAAATTTTCCACGGCCTACTTTCCACACATGCAGATCAGTAATTTCTACTTGTACTGGTAAACCGACAATAACCTCACGAATCTCAGCGACTACCGGATGATCCATTTCTGCATCCAGCAAGGTTCGGCCTGTATCTCTTATAAGTCCCCAGGCCCAGCGCGCTACCAATACAGCACCAGCAACTCCCAAGACGGCATCCAGAAAGGCCCAGCCGAAATATTTTCCAGCCAGAAGCGCAATAATAGCGAAAACCGATGTCACCGCATCAGCAACCACATGCAAGAAAGCAGCTTTTTGATTTAAATCATGACTATGCTTACGATGTTCATGTTCATGTTCATGTTCATGTTCATGATGGTGATGGTGATGGTGATGGTGATGGTCAGTATGATCATGCAAGAGCCAGGCACAAAGCAGATTTACCAATAGGCCGAGTACTGCAATCGGAATTGCTTCATTATAGTGAATAGCAACCGGAAAAATCAGGCGTTCAACTGAATGAACCGCCATATATAAAGCTACAACAATCAATAAAATGGCGCTACTGTAGCCTGCCAGAATTTCGATTTTCCAGGTTCCAAAACTGAAACGCTGGTCATTTGCATAGTGGCGCGCCGCGCGGTAAGCCAGATAAGCGAGTCCCAAAGCCAACATATGTGAACTCATATGCCAGCCATCAGCCAGTAAAGCCATAGAGTTAAATAGCCAGCCACCACTTATTTCGAGTAGCATCATGAAACCGGTTAACAGTGTAGCCCACAGGATTCGTTTCTGGGCGAGCGGATTCCCCTGATCAAACTGGTGTTTATGGTGTCGGGATAGGTTAAAATTTTGCATAACAGTTTATTCTATATACTCCCCCCTAGTATAATTATTTTTAGAGGTCATGCATGGGTCATTTACATCAGGACAAGAAAATTTTAAATCGGGTCAAGCGGCTTCAAGGGCAGCTTCAAGCTGTAGAAACTGCGTTGCAGCAAGAAGATAAAAGCTGCATTGAAGTATTACAGCAGGTGGCAGCTATAAAAGGTGCAGTAAATGGCCTGATGAACGAGCTGATTGAATCTCATCTGCGTGAACACGTAATCAAACAAAATGATGATAATGAAAAGGAACTGGCCGAGTTTCTCAGGTTGCTTAAGCGTTATACCTGATCTGGCCATAGATCCTGGTTATCTAAATAGTAAGGTTCCAGATTTATGACAGGCACTAATCCAGGTTACTTATTTACTTTCGATTTTTCAAAGGCTTCAGACTACTATTAGGTTCATTCCTATTTACGACCTGATCTTTTCATTTATGAAACAACAATCTTGGCATCCATTTCTTATGGTAAGCCTTGCCTTATGTACTGGTACCATCGGAACAGCGCTCGCTAGCCCGCTCTATCCGATTTACCAGCAATTATGGCATTTACTGCCAAGTCACATTACTTATATTTTCGTCGCCTATATGTTTGGCTGTCTTGCCACTTTACTGTTCTTTGGTCGTACCAGTAATAGTTTGGGTTTTCTCCGTACACTGCAAATCGGTTTAGTCATCGTGATTTGTGGATTGACACTTTCTGCAGTTGCCATTGATATTTACTGGTTGATGGCAGGACGATTTGTGATCGGGATTGCTTCTGGACTGATTAGTACCTCAGCCATGCTTGGCCTGATTACGACGATTCCTGATCAACATAAACTTTATGCACCGCAACTCAGTTCAGTGATTACTGTGATTGGTTTCGGGCTTGGACCCTTTATTGGAGGACTGATTGCCCAGTTTTCTGATCAGCCTCTTATAAGTCCTTATTTGCCGGTGATTGTGGTAGCTTTCCTTTGCCTGTTAGGTTTGGCCCGCCTTGAATCACCTCAATTCGAACGGCAAAATTTTTCTATAGCGCCACATCTGGAAATTCCTGAGTCACATTACAAGACCCTGTTTTTTATTGCCGGTCTGACTGCCTTTAGTGCTTTTGGTGCTTTCAGTCTGTTTGCTTCACTGTCACCTTCTTTTGTGAAAGATTTAATTCCATGGCATGGCCCGCTGGTAAGTGGCAGTGCAATTGCCAGTATTTTACTTACCTCTGCTGTTGTACAGTTTTTTGCACGCTCACTGTCACCCATTAAAAGCCTGAATCTGGGTGTGGGTACATTAATGTTCAGTCTGATCTTACTGGCCTTGTGTATGATTTCGCAATGGAGCCCGCTATTCTTCATCAGTGACCTTCTGGTCGGCGCAGGGCATGGGTTAGGGTTAATGGGTGCATTTGGTCTGATTCACAGCATGACTCATGAACGTAATCGTGCTGCGGTTATGTCAACTTATCTTTTTATCGGTTATCTGGGCACAATTGTACCAATTATTGCCGTAGGCTATCTGGCTGATCATTTTGGACTGACATTCGGGGTACTGAGTTTCTGTGCGAGCATAGCGCTGCTCTGTCTGGCCTTATTACTCTGGCCTAAAAAAATAGTTTCATCATAATTACCTGAACTTTATGGCTTAGCAGAATGGAGCAGTCATCAAATCCTAAATCAGCTTAATTTATTATATTTTAATCATTTTCACTGAAAATATTATTTAGATATTTGGAATTCCATAAATTTTATCTAAACCTGATTCAGGTAAAATTTTCTATCAAGTCTTGGAGTTACTAATATTAAAATTTAGCTCATTGCTTATGCTTTTTATAAAAATTCTGGCAAATTATTAATAGAAATTAAAAGCCGGCCAACTCTGATAAAGGTAGGGTTTTAATTCTCTATAGAGAGTCCTAAGACCGGCTTAAATAACTTATCAATTTATTGATAATGAGTTCACTTGATTTTGAACTATTTCCCGATACAGAAAGACCCGAAAATTTTCCCAAGCAGGTCATCGGCGCTAAATTCACCAGTAATTTCACTTAAAGCATTTTGGGCCAGCCGTAATGATTCGGCTACCAGCTCACCTGCATGAAAATCTGTAAGCTGCTCACGTGCCTCAGCCAGATATGCCTGTGTACGCTTCATTGCGTCCAGATGCCGTGTTCGGGCAATAAAGGTATCTTCTTCTGGCTGGAAGCCGGCATGGTCTGTAATCGCTTCTATGAGTGTCTGGACGCCGGTTTCCATTTTTGCAGATACACTGATATGACGAAAACCCTGATATTTTCCTGCTTCTGGCTGGACCCCAATGAGGTCACACTTATTTCCAATTAGTATAAGCCGTTTAGGCTCCAGATGTTCAGCAAAATAATTCTGGGCTAATTTTAGAGGATCTTCACCTTGGCTCAAATCATAGACCAGTAACAGTAAGTCAGCCTGTTCAATTTCCTTAATTGCGCGACGTATCCCTTCTTGTTCTACAATATCACCGGTTTCACGTAAACCTGCTGTATCTGTGAGTGTAATGGGTAGACCGTTCAGACTAATCTTTTCATGCAGTACATCACGGGTTGTTCCAGCAATATCAGTAACAATAGCGCGGTCATTACCTGCTAATGCATTTAAGAGCGAAGACTTACCGGCATTTGGTTTTCCGGCAATGACCACCTGTAAGCCTTCTCGCAGTAACTGGCCCTGACGTGCAGATTGCTGTACCAGCGTGACTGAACTGGCAACATCATCCAGCAGCTTGAGAATTTTTCCGTCAGCGAGAAAATCAATTTCTTCTTCAGGAAAATCAATCGCCGCTTCTACATGTAAACGTAAATGAATAAGCTTCTCTAATACAGAATTCACCTTAACAGAAAAAGCACCTTGTAAAGAACGTACTGCAGAGCGTGCAGCTGCCTGTGACGTGGCATCAATCAGATCAGCAATGGCTTCGGCCTGTACCAGATCAAGTTTGCCATTTTCAAAGGCACGCATGGAAAACTCGCCAGCCTTGGCCGCTATGGCACCCAGCTCGAATAGTCGGGAGAGCAGGGCATTTTGAATTACCGGTCCACCATGACCCTGTAGCTCAACAACATCTTCTCCCGTAAATGAATAGGGATTTGGAAAACAGATCACCAATCCCTCATCCATTACCAGCTGCTCTGCATCATAAAACTGCCGAAAAGCTGCCATGCGGGCTTTTGGTAGAGACCGCTGGGTTAACTGTTCGGCAATCATATAGGCTTTCGGACCTGAGAGGCGAATTACCCCAACACCACCACGGCCAGGTGGAGTCGCTATCGCAGCAATTGTGGTGGAGTTGAGCATATTGATCACCTAAAAATTTTAAAAACAGCAAAAGAAAATCCGTCCAAGATTATCATCTTGGACGGATTTATTCAGCATCGATCAAGTGAGCTGAATGGATTATTAAATCACTTCAACACCATTTTCGCGTTCTTTCTTCACGCTCCGGTTAATAAACCATTGCTGCAAGATAGTGATACTGTTGTTGACAATCCAGTACAGTACTAGTCCTGCTGGGAAGAACAGCATAAATACAGTAAAAATGATCGGCATGATCTTAAAGACTTTTGCTTGCATTGGATCAGCTGGCTGCGGATTCAGTGATTGCTGAGTAAACATGGTCAGACCCATGACTAACGGCAAGATAAACCACGGATCCATCGCCGACAAATCCTGAATCCAGCCAAACCATGGCGCATGACGCAGTTCTACACTTTCCATCAATACCCAGTATAGGGCAAGGAAAATCGGCATTTGCAGCAAGAGCGGTAAACAGCCTGAGAGAGGATTAACCTGCTCGCGCTTGTAGAGCGCCATCATTTCCTGAGAGAAACGCATACGGTCTTCACCGAACTCTTCTTTCATGCGCTGCATTTCTGGTGCAATTACCCGCATTTTCGCCATAGAGCGATAGCTCTTGGATGACAGTGGCCAAAGAATAAGTTTAACCAGTATAGTCAGCAGGATAATTGACCAACCCCAGTTACCGACAATGTTATGGAAGAACTGCAGACCCAGGAACAATAATTTAGCAATTGGCCATAACCAGCCATAATCTACAGTCTGGTTCAAACCTACTGCCAGATCTTTGAGCTCGGACTGAATCTTTGGACCTGAGTAGAAGGTTGCATCTACTTCAGCAACCGTACCGGCTGGCACATTGATAGTTGGCGAAGTAAAACTAATGATATTCATATCATCAGCTGATTTGCGTGATTCGAGCTTGGCAGCATATGGCTGTCCATTGGCTTGAGTCAGTTTAAGCTGACCCGGAATCCAGGCACTCACAAAGTAATGCTGTACTACAGCAATCCAGCCACCCTTTGCATCAACATTCAGCTTTTCATCATTAAAATTATCAAACTTGAGCTTGTTGTAATGCTCTTCTGGTGTGCCCCAGGCACCGCCCAGGAAGGTACCAAGCGTAAAGATCCCTTGATCAGACTTACCAGGATCTTCAGAATTATCACGTTTGATCTGGCCAAACATCTGACCCTGCCAGTTTTGCTGACTACGGTTCACCACTTTATGGTTGACCACGATCGGGTACTCGCCCTGCTTAAAGGTAAAGGTCTTAATGATCTCTACACCATCAGCAGTCTTGTAGACCATTGGTATAGTCAGTACTTTTACTGCTTTACCATTATCTTTACTGACAGTCTGAGCATCTTTAAGCAAGTCATAAGAAGTTTTTTCAACCTCATATACCGGGCGGCCGCTACGGTTACTGTCTGGACCATTGAGTCCAATCAGACCAGATTGTGCGACATAGGTACGCTTGGCATCACTTTCCAGCATGACAAACGGCTGATCGCTGTCTTTATTCTTGTCATGATTCAGTAATTCAATTCGTACAATATCCCCACCTTTTGGATTGATCAAAAGATGATAGAGGTCAGTCTGTACTGAAATCAGCTGCTGATTTACAGGTGCAGTTACATCTGTTGCTTGTGGCGTTGCAATATTTGCTTGCGGTACATCAGAAGAAGCTGATGCCGCTTGGCTATTTGGCAAATCTGCAGATACTTCATGCGAAACGACTGCCTGTTGCTGCGGCGCTGTCTCTGCATGACCATAATCTTTTTGCCACGCCAAAATGAGCAAATATGCGACGACAAACATGGCCCCGAGAATTGCAAACCTGGCCCATTGTTGCATATCTATTACCCCAAGTGGTTAGAGTGATTTTGATTCAAAAAACGATCACGAAAGGGTACAGTAACGTGAAAGGTTTGAGAATCTATTTGCTGAAATGAAATAAAACGAATTGCTTTTGGGGGAACAGGATCATAGCCAGAACCACCCCACGGATGACAGCGACAGATACGTTTACCGGCCAACCACACGCCACGCATCGCGCCATGCGCATGAATGGCTTCTAACGAATATTGAGAACAAGTTGGAATATAACGACAACGAGGTCCAAGCAGCGGACTAATCGCAATTTGATAGAAACGTATCAACCAATGCAATAAACGTCTCATTGGTATCTCTAGTTTTGTGAGGAAGAAACAGCTATTTTTCGGTGTTTTTTAACCTGGCGTTGTAACTTTTGCCAAGCTATCTGTAGTTGCTGGTGCAACTCGGCATTAGAAATATCTTCTATACCTATTTTAGGCATTACTACGATATCTAATAATTCCAGTTGTTGCTGATGCAGGCGAAAACTTTCGCGAGCAAGTCGTTTTATCCGATTTCTTTCATGTGCACGACGCACTTTTTTCTTGGCCACAACAATACCCAAACGGCTATGATGCAATTCGGTCGGTCTGGCAAGAAATAAGAAGTGGGGTTGATGCACTTTAAAAAGCGCACCATCAAACACACTTTTGTAATCTGCAGCACAGCGGATACGTACAGCTGTGCTGAAGCTATAAAGTGTCATGACACCCAAGTCGTTTAAACTTAAACTGAAATTAAACAGTTAAGCTGTGACGACCTTTGGCACGACGGCGAGCTAATACTTGACGACCAGCTTTAGTAGCCATACGAGCACGGAAACCATGAACGCGCTTACGCTTTAATTCAGATGGTTGGAATGTACGTTTCATGTCGAAACTCCAAAATGATCTTTCTATAAAGGTTCGCGATTGTATTGTGCAATCTTTACGCTGTCAATGAAAACCCGTCTTTTGTTCAATTTTGATTGTAATTCCAAGAATAGAGAAATATACAAATATAAAAATGAGAGAGATAAAATTTAAAACTTATACACAATATAAACCATTTATTTTAAAATACATTTATTTAAAAACTAAAAATATCCACAGTTTTATAAACAATATTTTGTATTTCTGAGTTAGGCTGCTGGTTTTGAATTTAAATTCATTGTAAGTTAAGTTATCCACACCAGATTGCATCGTTATTATTAAATTCAAATTTTAAAATTTAAATTTATTATTATTAGAGCGGCTTTTTTCTGTGGAAATGATACTTTTATATTCTAATATCAGATGATTATATTGTGGATAACTATGTTTTTATAATTTATATGAATTGTGGATAACTTTGTGATATATTTTATCCACAGGTTATGGAAAACTTTATCCACATGTGGTTTAAATTCAAATTTAAAACAGAAAGTTTCTTTTTTGGCCAAAACTTTAGAAATGACCCATGACAGATGTGGATAACTTGGTTAGAATGGCCACCCCTCGCAAGGGGTGCTGTAGTTCAATTTAAATTTAAAACATGAAGATAGGGGATTCAC